>JAHDWK010000001.1:0-172988 GCA_023382655.1 Anaerolineae bacterium
GCGAGAAAGGCGCAATCTGATTTATTGTTGTGTCCACTAAACTGATGTCACGTCAGAAACTCATGACCTGGGAATAATGTCAAGAAATAATAACTTATGCTAGGGCATGACCGTGAAGCTAACAGTATCTTCTGGGCTAAAATTTTGGTCGGTGTATCTTTCTAGCAAATGCTTGGCGGTGATCTGATGTTTCCTATTTTGCCAGATGCCGGTCATGATTTTCCGCCAGGTCGCTTAACCCGGAATCGCCCAACCCCACAATGTCCAGCAAAGGGTCCTCTGTTACCGGCAAAGACATAATCAATTGATCAATACTTTGCCGCACCAACAAGGCGACCGAGGTGCCACGTTCGTCAGCAATCCGCCGCAAGGCACTTAACTGGTCTTCGCGCAAATAAATTTGGAACGGTTTTTTGGCTAAAGTTGACATAAATAAACCAGTTTTGCTATACACACCTGTACATCACCTATTTTGCCATATAAACAGAGGTGTATCAATGTGCTGATTTCTCCAACACCAGCAAATGGGAGATGCCCAACACGGCGAAGGGGGTTTTTTCGGCGGCGTAGAGGCTGTTTTTGATCGTTTTGCCCAGCCGGGGCAGGCGGTATTCGATGTTGTCGTAGCCGCCAAAGATGCGGGAGTGGTGAATGATTTTGACCGGCAGGCCATCAAACAGTTTGAGCAGGCTGCCTTTGGTGTAGGTGCGCACGTGGGGGGCTAACTTGTTGCGCAGCGGGTTGGGCAGGTAGTTGACCAGGGGGATGTTGCCGAATTTGTACTGCCCGCGCCAGTAGATGCCGTGTTGTTCCACCGGGTACCAGCGGTTGGGGCAGAAGATGAGGACACGGCCGTGTCCCTTCACCACCCGCACCATCTCCGCCGCCGCCTGCCGGTCGTCCGTCACATGCTCAATCACCTCATTGCTGAACACAAAATCAAACGTGGCGTCGGCAAACGGCAGCTTTTCGCCGGTAGCCTGCACAATGCCGCCAGCGGTGGGCAGCGCCTTCACCGCCCGGTCATGTTCAATTTCCAGGCCAAAGCGGTGGGGGGTGTGAGGGGCAAAATGGTTGAGATAGGTGCCCAGGCCGCAGCCATTATCCAGAATGACCGCGCCTTCCAGGTTAATCCAGCGCCGGATCATCGCCAGCCGCCGCTCCTGCCCGGAGCGCCAGACGTAACCGGGTTCACCGCGCTCTGCTGCTTTTTCGGAGTGAGACAATTTGCATCCTTTGTTATGTCAATAATTTAGCTGTTTCAATGGGCATTTTACCCTGCGTAGAGATAGGCGGCGAATCAAACAAATGGGCGGGTAGGGATGGGAAATTTCTCCCACGTACAACGGCCGTACCCTCCCCTATAATGCCCCGGAGCAGAATTTGGCTGTAGGCAAGGAGCAGGATATGAAACAACCCCTTATCATTACCCTCACTATTCTCACCCTATTGTTCTCTCTGACGCAGTACCAGGTGTGGGCGGCACGGCCGTCAACCACAATGGGCGGTGGTTGTGGCTGTGACCATACCCATCCCTTGAATGTGTGGAAGCTGGACGGCGCCGCTGCCAACATCCAGCCAGGGGACACGGTTTGCCTGGAAGCAGGCACACGGGCACGGATGCGCATTGAGAATGTGCATGGCACCGAGCAGGCCCCGGTGAGCATCAAAAACTGCGGCGGCCCATTGGAAATTGAAGAAGGGCCATATGGCATTAGCATCGGCCTGAGCAGCCATTTGCGGCTCACGGGCACGGGCGATCCGGCGCACTTTTACGGCATCCGTGCAGGCGGCGCTGTGGGCGCGGGTGATCTCACCACCAATGTGGAGATCGATCATGTGGAAGTGTATGCCGCCGGTTTTGCCGGGTTTATGGTGAAGACAGACCCGACTTGTGATCCAGCTACCTGGCGCGAAAATTTCACCATGTATGATGTGTCGCTGCATGATAATTATGTACACCATACAGGTGACGGTGAAGGCTTTTATGTCGGGTTCACCTTTTACGATGGCTATGACATCACCTGCGATGACCAGACTATAACCGTGTATGGCCACGTGATTGAAGGGTTGAAAATGTACAATAACATCACATACGATACCGGCGCCGAGGGCATTCAGGTGGGGTCTGCGCCGGTGGGGGCCGAGATTCACGATAATGTGGTGCAGTTATATGGGCAACGGCCGTTTGCCAATTACCAGGACAATGGCATTCAGATTGGCGCGGGCACAGGGGGGCTACTTTATAACAATTGGATTCAAGATGGCCCTGGCAATGGCCTGATTATGATGGGCCAGGGGGATAACGTCATTTTTAACAATGTCATTGTTAATGCCGGTGCTTACGGGATTTTTTGTGATGAACGTGGCGATCCGGTGGGTACCGGTTACCAGTTCATCAATAACACCATCGTCAATCCGGCGCTGGATGGCATTCGCATTTATGCCGACCTGATGGAGATGAACCACATCAAAAACAATATCATTGTGAACCCTGGCAGCGGCGAATATGTGGTGAAGCTCAATAACAGCGTGCCGTTGGAAATGGCGAACAACCTGTTTGCCGCCACCAGTGCGGCAGTGGGTTTTGTGGATGTGGCAGCTGATGATTATCACCTGACGGCCGTTTCCCCGGCGGTGGATGGTGGTCTGAATGCTTCTGTATTTGGGGTGTATGTGGACAAAGAGGGGGTGTCACGGCCGTATGGCGTGGCTTACGATATCGGCGCTTATGAATTTTTGCCCACCCTGCGCCTGAGCGGCGCGCCGGGTGATCAGACAATTCAACTTTTTTGGGAATTGGATACCACGCTGCCGCCTACGGCCACCTGGCAGATTTTATACACCGGCACTCCTGGTAACGAACCTTCACCCATTACCGGTCTGGCTGCCGACCAACGCACCTTTACGCTCACCGGCCTGACCAATTATGAGATGTACAACATCACATTAACAGCAATGGAGGGGGATACGGCCGTTTACACAGACACCATTACCATCATGCCTACCGACCAGTTTATCTACCTGCCCGCTGTACTTCGCTAAACGGCTAACTGCTCACCGCTCACGGCTCACTGCTTACCGCTTACTTCATCATACTTCCGGCGCACTTCCTGAACGTCCTGCCAGGTGAGGGCCTTGGGGCTGCCGGGGGTGCGCACCGGGTTGCGTAGCAGGTAAGAGGGGTGGAAGATGGGCATAACGTTACGGCCGTGCCACTCAAACCACTGACCCCGCAGCTTCGTAATCCCCGTTTGCCCCAGAATAGATTGCGTAGCCACATTGCCTGTGAGCAGCATGATTACCGGGTCAACCAGCCGTATAATTTCCAGCACATACGGCTTGTACGCCTCAATTTCCTCATTGGTCGGCTTGCGGAAATTGGCCCCATCTTCACCCGGCGGCATCCGAAACACCGAATTGGTGATAAACACATCCTGTTCCGGGTCAAAGTTTACCGCCTGCAAAATCTGATCCAGCAGTTGCCCGGCTCGCCCCACAAACGGTTTACCCACCTTGTTTTCTTCCGGCCCCGGCGCTTCGCCCACAATCATCAGTCTGGCCTTTGGGTTGCCGCGATAGATGACCACATTGGTCCCGGCCTTCGCCAGCGGGTCATCATCCATCTGCATCATTTTTTGCACCAATTCATCCAGCGACGTGTTATAGGTAGGACGCTTTTCAAACAAACTGGGCTGCATGATTATTCCTCCTCAATCAAACTTGACGCAAAGGCGCAAAGAGAAAAAGATAAAGGATTGAAGGGGTAGATTGTCCTGCTGCCAATGCGTGATTTGTTTATACTACAGGTGGAAGTTTACCTCAAACGGGCCTGGTTTTGTAATCTGGACGGAGAGTGCCAGGCAAGGGGCTTAATACCTCCGGCCACCCAGGGTGGTTTTGCCCCTTGCCTGGCACTGCCCGACAACTCCTACTCATGCCGCAGAGCGGAGACTGGGTCGAGGCGGGCGGCGCGGGCGGCGGGGTACAGCCCGGCTAGAATGCCAATGAGGGCGGCAAAGGCCAGCGCCCCCAGCGCCAGCCAGGGCGGAATCACGGAGAGTAACCCCACGCCCGTTACCCCTTCTTCAATCAAATACCAATGAGCGATGTAATCTACCAATCGCCCCAACAGCGCCCCCAAAATCAGCCCCACAAAACCGCCAATCAAGCCAATCAGCCCGGCTTCCACCATAAACAGCAGCCGGATTTCGCGGCGTGATGCGCCCAACGCTTTCAGCACACCAATCTCCCGTGTGCGCTCATAAATGGCCATGAGCATAGTGTTGGCCACGCCTAGGGCCGCTACCAACAGTGCCAACGCCCCCACCGACCCCAATAAGGCTTGCAGCAGTGACAGCACCTGATTGGCCACATCCAAAATGGCCTCAAACGATTGCGGCGCAAAATCCATCTCGTCAATGGCTTCGATCACGGCCGTGACACTCCCCAAATTCTCCGCGCGCACAATCAGCCGGTCATACCCCTCCGTTTCCAGCAGGTCCGGCTGGCCGAACCACCAGGTGGTAATGGCCGCTCGTTCCGCCAGCCCCAGGTCAATAGTGCGGCTGCCAAAACTTTCGCGTACACCCACGATGCGGCTGGGAAATTGCTGGCTCTCGCCCCGTGGCAGTTCTGCCTGCAACGCCACAGCCTGTCCAATAAGATCAGCATAGGTCTGTTCCGGAGCCAGTAAAGTGTCGGCCAGTCCATTCGAGAGGACAATGCCCTGGGTTTCGCCTTCGTCAATGCTCTGTCCGGCCAGTAAATCGTTTGTGCCGCCAAAGCTAAAGCGCCCTTCACCACCTTCAGTAATGCGCACGGGGATGACCTGCTCATCGGCCATAAGCAGCGTCACATTCACGCCCCGCGGCAGGTCGAGGATGGGGGTGACGATTTTGACGCCGGGGAGTTGGGCAATTTCGCTCACGGCCGTAGGCGTCAGCGCCCGCTCTGGTTCTGGTGGGGCAAAAGGATCAAACTCGTCCGTCTCCGCAAACAGTGGATTGACGAAGATGTTTTCCAGCCCTATCGTCTCAAAATTACGCTGCACTTCCTTTTGCACGCCCACGCCAAAAGAAACCATCGCCACCAGGGTGATGATGCCGATGACCACACCTGCCGCCGTTAGCACGTTGCGCACCGGGCGGCGGCGCAGGTTGCCCAGGGCGCTGCGGATGATGTCGCGGAAGGGAAGACCGGGAGTTGACAAGGTGACAGGGTGAGGGGGTGACAAGGTGACGGAACTGTCGTCTGTCACCTTGTCACCTTGCCACCTTGTCACCCTGTCATCTTCCACACGGCCGTCGCGCAGCTTCACAATACGGTGCGCGTAGGCGGCTACTTCTTCGTCGTGGGTGACGACGATGAGGGTAATGCCCTGCTCCTGGTTCAGTTGTTGCAGCAGCGCCATGACCTCGGCGCCGGTGGCCGAGTCTAGGTTGCCGGTGGGTTCATCGGCCAGGATGAGCGCTGGATTGTGAATGAGGGCGCGGGCAATGGCCACCCGCTGCTGTTCGCCGCCGGACAGTTCGGTGGGGTAATGGTGCAGCCGGTGGCCCAGCCCCACCTTTTCCAACAGGGCGGCGGCGCGGGCCTCTCGCTCTGCTTTGGGCACGCCGTTGAGCATCAGGGGCACGGCCGTATTTTCCAGCGCCGTTAGTTTGGGTAACAAATTAAAGCTCTGGAAGATAAACCCTAGCTGCTCGCGGCGGTGGCGGGTGCGCTGTTTGTCGTCGGCGCTGTGCAGCGCCAGGCCGTTCAGCCACAGTTCGCCGCCGCTGGGCCGATCCAGCCCGCCGAGCAAATTGAGCAGCGTAGATTTGCCGGAACCGGAAGGGCCAACCAGGGCCACAAATTCGCCCGGTTGGATAGTCAGGTCAACGCCGTGCAGAGCGTACACGGCCGTCTCGCCACGCATAAAGTGGCGTTCCAGGTTGGAAATACGGATGGGATTGGGCATGGGGGGAGGGCGTGAGGCGTGAGGCGTGATGTGTAATCCGTCACGGGTCACGCCTCACGAATTACGCATCACGTATTTATTTCAGGGATTCAGCGATAGCGGTTGCTTGTTCAGCCGTCAGGTCGCCGCCGATCCAGAATTGGATGTCGCCTTCTGTCCAGGTGAGTAAGGTACGGCTGGCTTCGTCGCTGGCAAATAGTAGGCCATCTGCACCGCGCACGGTCACGGCCGTGCCTTCACCAGCGGCTGGCGTAAAGCTCTCGGTAGCTTTGCCCTGGGCGACGGTGAAAGCAGCCCCTTCGGGCAGGCTGTATTGCTGCACGATGACGCCCCGCACCACGGCCGTGTCTACCAGTGTGGCATCCTTTGGCAATGTGGCGGGCGTCAGCAGTACCATATCCGATTGTGCCAATGCCTCGTCCAACGAAACCGCCTCTTTTTGCGGCAGTTCCAGGTCAGCGATGTGAATCACTTCTGCCCCTTCAGGAATGGCAAAGGTGAAGAGCGCCTCGTCTACACCCTGATTAATTTCCAGTGTGGTGGCCGTGATTTTGCCATACCCGGCGCTGCTTTGCGCCAGTTCGGCCCCCAGCGGGGCACGGTCATCCGGGCGCAGCCAGATGTTGACATAACCACCGGCGGCGCGCACTTCGGCCGGCATCTGGTCGGGGATGGGTAGCAGGCGCAGAGCAATCGCTCGTGTCCCGTCCAGGTTGGTATAACCCTGCCGTTCGGCGGTGAAGTAAGTGAGCAGTTTGTCCACAGCTTCCGCGGCCGTTTGGGGCATTTCTTCGGTGTTGAAGTCGTGGTCGGGGGACTCGAATTCCTTACCTTCCATGTAGTCGGCCAGCAGGATGGCCGCCTCGTCGGATGTGCCGGTGAGGACGGTGTTGTGCTGCGGGTGGTAGAGCCAGAAGGTGTAGCCGTCGGTCACGGCCGTGATGCCCACAAATTCACCCAGGCTGGCGTCCAGCACTTCGGCGCGGAAAGCGGGTTCACCGTTTGGCCCCATGCCCAACTTGCCCCACACTTCCACCGTGCCACTGCCCTTTTCGCCCTGGGCGTCAAACTCAAAGCTGGCGATGGCGTGCCCATCGCTGACCGTTTCGGTCAATTCGGCGGCTTCCACCAGCAGGTCGCGGGCGGAGGGCTGCAAAGCAATGGCGGCCACGGCCGTGCTGGCCAGAATCAATAAGGCCGCCAAAAAAATGAGGATTTTGCGGTTTCGTTTCATGGATTCTCCTTTTTAGTATTGGTTTGTAGTCGGCGCTTTAGTGCCGTCAGCAGGCGATTTATCGCCTACTACAAACAGTGTCTGCAAATTCCACCCCTCTAAACACCACGTTTGTGTTATTTGTGACAATTGTAGTGTAATGGGCACGGCCGTGAACAAAATCTCATCCGATGGTCACATCCGTCAAATCCGTGATCCCATCCTCAAAACGTCCGGTGTTTGAACTGGCCGTCTACCAGCGTACCGTCAATCGTTATGTCTAGTAATTCGTCGGGCGGGGTGGTGAAGGGGTCACGGCCGTAGACCGTCAGGTCGGCCAGTTTACCGGGGGCAATGACACCCAGCCGGTCGGCCTGCCCGCTGGTGAGGGCGGCGGCGGTGGTGAAGGCAAAAATCGTCTCCTGCATCGTCAATTTCTGCTCCGGGAACCAGCCAGCGGGGCCGGGCGACCCGTCGGCGCGGCGGCGGGTGACGGCGGCGTGGATGCCAGGCAGCGGATCAATTTTCTCGATGGGCGCGTCGGAGCCAAAGACGAGCAATGCGCCGCTGTCCAGCATGGTGCGCCAGGCGTAGCTATGGCGGGCGCGTTTGCCCCAATGCGCGTCGGCCATCTCCATGTCTGAGGTAGCGTGGGTGGGCTGCATGGAGGCGATGATGCCCAACTGCGCCAGCCGGGGCTGGTCGGCGGGGTGGATGATTTGCACATGTTCGATGCGGTGACGTAATGCGTGATGCGTGGTGCGTGATTTTTCCTCGGCGCGGACGGCTTCGTATACGTCCAGCACGTCATGGTTGGCGCGGTCGCCGATGGCGTGGATGGTGACGCTGAGACCGGCGGCGCTGGCGGCGCTGACCTTTTCCATCATCTCTTCTTTGTCGGTGACGACGATGCCGGTGTTGGTTGGGTCGTTTTCGTAGGGAGCGAGCATGGCGGCGGTGCGCGGGCCAAGCGCGCCGTCGGCAAAAATTTTGACGCTGCCAATGCGCAGCCAATCATCGCCAAAACCGGAGTGCAGACCGATGCCGATGGCGTGTTCCAGCCGGTAGACAGGCACGTTTTTAACGATGCGCAAGCCCAGTTCCCCCTGTTCGCGGAGGAGTTGTAGGGCCAGGAAACAGTCACGGCCGTCAAAATCATGTAGCCCCGTCAACCCCACCTGCCAGCAATAAGTCTGCGCTGCTTGCATGGCGGTGGCAATTTGGGCGGGCGTCTCGCGGGGGATGTGCCGTGTTACCAGTTCCATAGCGTCTTCAAAGAGGATGCCGGTGGCCTGCCCGGCGGCGTCCCGCTGAATCTGACCGCCGGGTGGGTCGGGTGTGGCGGTTCCACCGGCATCAATCCCAGCCAGGCGCAGGGCACGGCCGTTGACCCAGGCAGCATGGCCCGATTTGTCACGCAGGCAAACGGGGCGGTCGGGTACAAGGCGATCCAGGTCGGCGGCGGTGGGGAAAGCGCGGGTGGGCCAGTCGTCTATGCGCCAGCCTCTTCCCTGGAGCCAGTTATCGGTAATCGGTAATCGGTGATCGGTAATCCGTTGCTGGATGCGGG
Organism: Anaerolineae bacterium; assembly: GCA_023382655.1. Classification (GTDB taxonomy): domain Bacteria; phylum Chloroflexota; class Anaerolineae; order Promineifilales; family Promineifilaceae; genus CAADGU01. The sequence continues at coordinate 8,746 of JAHDWK010000001.1, forward strand.
TGAGGGCGTCGTCGCGGGAGGTGGCGCCATCCAGGTTGACGAGTTTCAGGCTGAGGGCGAAGTGTTGGAAGTGGACGTGGGCGTCTACCAGGCCGGGGGTGAGGGCACGGCCGTGCAAATCCACCCATTCACCACCCGGCCCCAACAGGGCGCGCATGGCGTCGTCATCGCCGACGGCGAGGATATGATTGTGGCGGATGGCCACGGCCGTGGCCTGGGGCTGCTGCGGGTGCATGGTGTGGATACGGCCGTTGGTGAGGACAAGGGTAGCGGACATGGGGTTCTCCTTATATGTAGTGAGCAGTAAAAAGTGAGCAGTGAGCAGTGTGGGTATAAGTTTAGCGTGGTTACGGCCGTTGCCCATCCCCAACCAAAGCGAGAAATAATGTAAGACAAATTCGCTATATCTTATTGCCTGGCGTTTGCCTGACAATATGGTAGCTGGTAGTACACAACACATCACCATATTTTGCGCTTGTGGCGCACCATATACAATAGAACACAACTATGTTTCGATTACAACGATATTTCACCATTACCAGTCTGGTTGCTTTTGTCCTCATTGCTGTTTTATTGGGCTACTTTTTTCGTGTGCAGGCGGTAGCCGATCTCATTGCTGCCAGTGAGAGCAAAAATGTGGCCCTCACCCAGACTTTTTCCAACTTCTTCTGGCCGGAATTTGCCTCGTTTGTGGGCGAAGCCGGGACGATAGATACTGAAGAGCTGCAAAACCATCCCCGCACCCAAGAACTCTATGACTACATCCAGGCCCAATTGGCCGGTTTATCGGTGGTCAAAATCAAAGTGTATGACCTGAATGGGCTGACGGTCTTTTCCACCGAACGGGCGCAGATTGGCGAAAACAAGCTAGACAACGCCGGTTATCTTTCGGCGCGTTCCGGCGTGGTGGCCAGCGAGTTGACCTTCCGCGATACTTTTAGCGCCTTTGAGCAGACGATTGAAGACCGGAATGTTTTCTCCAGTTATGTACCCATTTATGGCGCGGATGGGGATATTGAAGGCGTGTTTGAAGTGTATGACGACGTGACGCCCCTGGTGGAGCAGTTGGAACAAACGCAGCGCACTATCGTGATCGGCGTGGTTTTCATTTTGACGGTTTTATACCTGCTCCTGTTTTTTATTGTACGCCGGGCGGATGGCATCATTCGCCAGCAATATCACGATTTGCAGGCCAGCGAAGTTGCCCTGCGCCAGGCGCGGGATGAAGCGATGGCGGCGTCGCAATTCAAAAGTAAATTGTTGGCCAATGTGAGCCACGACATGCGCACACCGCTGAATGCCATCATGGGGTATACCGAGATGTTGGAAGAAGGGGTGTATGGTCCCATCACACCACAACATCGGAAAGCCACGGTCGAGATTTTGCGCAGTACCGATGTGTTGATTGAATTTGTCGCCAATTTGTTAGACCGGGCACAGTTGGAAGCGGGCAAAGTTAAGCTGGAGTTAAAGCCGTTGGCCCCGCGCGAATTTGTGGAAGAAATCCGGCCTCAGGTGGCGGTGTTGGCCGCCGCTAAAGGGTTAGCCTTTCGCTGTCAGGTGGCGGATAATGTGCCGGAGAAGGTTTTAGGTGACAGATATTGGTTGCGGCAAATCATGCTTAATCTGGTCAGCAATGCCTTGAAGTTTACCGAGCGGGGCGAGGTGGAGATGACCATTTTCCGCCAGGATGAGCAGTGGGGGTGTATGGTGGGGGACACGGGCGACGGCATTCCCCCGGAAGCCCAGGAACGTATATTCCAGGCGTTTGAAAGAGCGCAAAATGGACATATTGGCAGCGCTGTTGGCGTGGGGTTGGGTTTGTCCATTGTCAAAGAGTTAACGGTTTTAATGGGCGGTGAAGTGAAGATCGAAAGTGTCATGGGGCAGGGCAGCACTTTTACGGTCACGCTGCCGCTGCTTTTAGTTGAGGGAAGCGTTGTATGAGTCAATTTCGGGCCATCGTAATTGAGGATGACCGCTCGGTAGCCAATGTGTATACGGAGGCTTTGCGGGTGGCGGGATATGAATCGGAAGTGATCGGCAACGGCCGTGCCGCGCTGGATCGTTTGCGTGACATTGTGCCCACGCTGGTTTTGTTGGATTTGCATTTGCCGGAAGTGGCCGGTGAGGAGATTTTGACGGCCGTGCGTGCTGACCCACGTCTGGCGGATACCTGTGTTTTCCTGGTGACGGCCGATCATTTGCTGGCCGAAAAAATGCGGGATGATGCCAATCTGGTGCTGCTCAAACCGGTCAGTTTTACGCAGCTCAGGGATATGGCCATTCGTTTTCGGCCGGCAGAATAATCAGGTGATACCGTAGTCGCGTAAATCTACACGGCCGTACTCCCCCCGTATATATTTGCTTTTATCCGCGCCCCAGGGGATGGTGCAGTCAAAACCGGCTTTCGCCGTCCGGCTCTTTTGTCCCGGCATATGAATGCCAGAGGGGTCGAGCGAACTGCCGGGTTGGTTTTCCAGGATGATCAGGTCGCGGTTGGCCTGGAAGCGGGTGGCCATGGCCCACTCCACCTGCACCGGGTCATAAATGTCCACATCCGTATCCACTACCCAGACGTGTTTGAGGGAGCCATGCCCTTTGAAAGCGGCATGAATGGCCCCTCTCCCGTCCGCCTCTCCCTGCTTCTCAATTTGCACCACCGCGTGCAGCCAGCTTGTACCGCCGGGTGTGATCACTACCCCCGTACATTTTGCCACCTGGTTCACCTCGTTAAAAATCGTCGGCTCTTTGGGCATGCCCATCAGGATTTTGTGTTCCAGGCCGCCGGGCAGCAGCGCATGGAAAATGGGGTCGCGGCGGTGGGTGATCAGGTCAATTTCAATCACGGGCTGGTCGCGGATGATGTCCATTGTCTCCGTCAAGTCCATAAACGGGCCTTCGCTGGTGGTGCGGCGGGTGATGCGCCCCTCCAGCACAATCTCGGCGTGGGCCGGTACGGCCAGGTTGTTGGTCAGGCATTTGACCAGCGGCGTGGGGGCCAGGGCGTTGGCGACGGCCAGTTCATCCACCTCCGGCGGTGGCCCCATGGAGGCCGCCAGATGCACCGCCTGGGAGACGCCAATGCAGATGGCGACGGGCAGGTCGCCCGCCACTTTTTGCATGGCGTTGTAGGTGCCCCGGTTTTCAATGATGCGGGCGGCAAAGTGGCGGTCATCCAGCAGCAGCAGACGGTGGTAGCACATATTACGGCCGTACTCCACGTCATTTATAATCACCACATTACTGGCAATATACCGCCCCGCGTCCTCCGGCAGGTGCAGCAAAATGGGCAGGTCGCGTAAATCAAACTTCTCTAAAATGACCTCCTGGCAGGGGGCTGTTTCCACCATCTCCGGCGCAACCGGGTGCGCCACCGCGTTTGCCAGATGATCCAGCAAATGGGGCAGTTCCACGCCCAAATCCAGGCAAAAGTAACGCCGGTCGGCACACGGCCCGGCAATGACGCGCCAGCCGGGGTGTCCCTTGATCTGATTAAACAGGACAGGCCGCCCTTTCAAAGCATGGGCGACGTTGGCCAGTTCATAGGTGGTGTCTACAGGGGTATCAATGGTGATCAGGTCGCCAGTCACGGCCGTTTGCTCAATGAATTTTCTTAGACTCATGGTTATTCCTTCAATGTATGGGGATATTGAAGTGCCAATATCCCCATATCCTCAATATCTATTTTTACCAGATGACGGCCGTTTGCAAAAAGATTCATCATAGACAAGCCGCGCTCATTATCATAAAATCTGATTGTGCGAATATACGATTTCAGGAGAAGATGACGATGGACTATGAAGTTAAAACCTACACCGTGCGTCTGCGGGAACGCGGCCAGCTTACCTTACCCCAGCCCGTGCGCGAAAGCCTGGCCGAAGCTGCCGATGCTCTGGATATGCTTACCCTGGTACAAATTGATGACATGCTAATTTTGACGCCTAAAAAATTATATGTTACAGAACTGGCAAAACAGATTTCAGCAGAAATGGAACGTGCAGGGGTGACATTGGCCGATTTGCTTGAAGGGTTGGCAGAGGAACGTGAAGCAATCTGGCGTGAACGCCTGGCAGATGAACGTCTGGCAGAAACGGTAGGGGAATGAAAAACAGGATTTTTGCCGACGCCAATGTACTCATTGCCGGTGCGGCATCAGATAACGGCGCCAGCCATGCGGTGTTGAAAATGGCCGAGTTTGGCATGTACACGTTGGTGGTTTCCAGGCAGGTTTTGGACGAGGCTGACCGGAACATGCGCAAAAAACTTCCTGGCGTTTACCCGCAATTTGTGGCGCTGATGAGCCGTCTCCAACTGGAAATTGTGCCTGACCCGCCAGCTTCGGAAACGGCCAGATGGGTAGGAATCATTGAAGCGAAAGATGCACCGATTTTGGCAACGGCCGTACTCGCCAGGGTGGATCGTTTTTTCACCCTGAACGCCAAAGATTTTACGCCGGCAGTGGCCGCCCAAAGTGGCTTGCTCATTCAAACGCCAGGTGAGTTCATGATGAACATCCGGGCAATTATGGACACGACGTTGTAAGCGCATGGACCTATTCACACACGGCCGTGCCGCCCAAATTCAGCAGGAATCTCCCCTCGCCAACCGGATGCGCCCACGTACCCTGGACGAGTACGTGGGGCAGGCGCACATTTTGGGGCCGGGGCGGCTGCTGCGCCGGGCGATACAGGCCGACCAGCTTTCCTCGCTCATCTTTTATGGGCCGCCGGGCACGGGCAAAACGACGTTGGCGATGGTGATTGCCAACAGCACGCGCAGCCACTTCATCACCATCAACGCGGTGTTGGCGGGAGTGAAGGAGATCCGGGAGGCGATTGAGACGGCGCAGGAGCGGCGCAATTTATATGGGCAGCGCACCACCCTTTTTGTAGACGAGGTGCATCGCTGGAACAAGGCGCAGCAAGATGCGCTGCTACCCTGGGTGGAAAATGGCACCATTATCTTGATTGGAGCGACAACGGAGAACCCATACTTTGAAGTGAACAAGGCGCTGGTCAGCCGCAGCCGGATTTTCCAGTTGAAGCCGTTGACGGAAGAAGACCTGACCCAAATTGCGCGGCAGGCGTTGGCGGATGAGGAGCGGGGCTACGGCCGTCTGCCCGTTCACATTGATGACGATGCCCTGGCGCACCTGGTGGATGTGGCCAATGGGGATGCGCGGGGGGTGCTGAATGCGTTGGAACTGGCGGTGGAGACGACGGAGGTGGGTGGGGACGGCGAACCCGAAGCGGCTTCGGGCCGTCTGCACATCACCCTGGAAGTGGCCGAAGAATCCATCCAGCGCCGCGCCGTTCTCTATGACAAAGAAGGGGATGTGCATTACGATACCATCTCCGCTTTCATCAAAAGCGTGCGCGGCTCCGACCCGGACGCGGCTATGTACTGGCTGGCAAAGATGGACTACGCCGGGGAAGACCCGCGTTTTCTCTTCCGGCGCATGGCGATTCTGGCCGGGGAAGACATTGGTATGGCCGATCCGAATGCCATCACGGTGGTGCTAAGCTGCTGGCAGGCGTTTGAACGCATTGGCCTGCCCGAAGGCCGATTCCCGCTGGCATTGGCAGCGCTGTATCTTTCCACCGCGCCCAAGTCTAATTCTGCGTTTGCTTTTTTTGATGCGCGGGGGTCGGTGGAAAAGGAGCAGGAGGCGGAGGTGCCCAACCATTTGCGCGACGCAAACCGGGATAAGGAGGGGTTTGGGCATGGCGCGGGTTATTTGTATCCCCATGCGTACCGCGACCATTGGGTGGCACAGCAGTACCTCCCGGCGGCGCTGCAAGGCAAATTGTTTTACCAGCCCTCTGACCAGGGATATGAACAACGAATTCGGGAGCAGGTGGCGCGGCGGCGGGAGGAGCAGATTGCGGGGATGTTGGAGATTGGCGATTGGCGATTAGAGATGGGGGAGATTTATACGACCAGTCCGACGAATCGGGCGCGGGATGCCTGGTTGCAGCGGACGATTAGTAATAGTGGACGGAATTTGGGGCAGCAGCGGGATCGGTTGTTTGAACTGGCAGGGGTGCAGCGGCACCATCTCATCCTGGACATCAATGCCGGGTCGGGGCTGTTGACGTGGGAGGCGGTGCGGCGGGCGCCGGAGGGGGGCGTGTGGGCGCTGACGGCCGATCTCCAGGCGGGTGATGCTTTGCGGCAGATGGCGGAAAAGCTGGCGGAAATGGAACGGCCGTCCATCCTCATCGGCCCGTTTTCTGAACTGGATTACTTGCTGGGTCTGCGCGGCGAAACCGACCTGAGATTCGACCGCATCCTGGCCCGCAACCTCTTCACCGACTACGGATTACGGATGACGGATTACGAAGAAATTGAGAAACTACGAGATTGGCTGCTCCCCGACGGCCGTCTCTGCCTCATTCAAACAGTCCCCCGGCGTGGGCAGCGGTTGTACCGACTGGTGGAGTGGGGTGGGCAGGCGAAACTGCGCGACAAGGTGACGGCGGCCGAGGAGACTATTTACCACGACGAGAGTGACCCGCTGGTGAATTGGGATGAGGCGGATGTGCAGACGGCGCTGACGGCCGTTGGTTTCACCCACATCCACGCGCAACTGGAAACAGAAACGAGCCAGCGCCAGATTACAGAGGCGCACTTAGGACGCTGGTTTGGTGAGGGGGAAGGGGAACGGCTGGGGTACGGCCGTCGCTTGCAAGCGGGCGGGCTAACCAAAAAAGAAACATCTCAAGTAGAAACAATCTATCGGCAACAGTTGTTGGGGCGAGTGGTAGAGTGGAGTACGGCCGTAACATTTATTCTGGCTGCATTAAAACAATCCTAAAGCAGTTAGAAACAATAAAACAAGAGGCAGAAATGGCAATTGATCATTCAACTATCATTTTCTCCTGCTAATCGGCCACTTTTTCCTGCTCATCTATCATTTTCTCCCGTTGATTTATCATTTTTTCCTCTCATATATCATTTCTACCTGTTAAATAACAACTTTTTCCCGTTAAATCATCATTTTCTCCGATTACATTACCGTTTTTCCAATTCTCCAAATTACCGAATTAAAAAGTTAATCTTCATAAGCCGCTACGCGGGGTGCGATTTTCCTCACCTTGCCACCCTGTCACCTTGTCACCTTGTCAAGTATAATTCAGCCCATCTATCGGTGATTGCCTATTGGTGAATGCCTTTCGGCGATAGGGGAGCCATTGTCGGGCGAGGAAGAAATTACATGCCGCAAGTGGATTTTCGTAAAGAGGCGGAATCTCTGTTTGACGAAATGGTTGCCAGACGGCGGGACTTACACCAATACCCGGAAATGGGATTTGAAGAATTCCGCACCGCCGGGATTGTGGCCGAACAGTTAGACCAATTGGGTTTTGAAGTGCAGCGAGGGATTGGGCAAACCGGCGTCGTCGGTTTGTTGGATGGGCCGCACGACGGACCAACGGTGATGCTGCGTTTTGATATGGACGGCCTGCCCATTCAGGAAGAGAGCGGCGTACCCTATACCTCCCAAAATGCGGGCGTCATGCACGCCTGCGGCCACGATGGGCACACCAGCATGGGGCTGGCACTGGCCAAAATTATGGCGAAGTACCGGGAAGAGATGCACGGCCGTATCAAATTCGTCTTCCAACCGGCCGAAGAAGGGCTGGGCGGTGCGTTTGCCATGATTGCTGATGGCGTCCTGGAAAACCCGAAGCCTGATGTCACCTTTGCCATGCACATCTGGACACCGGAAGAGGTGGGCACAGTGCGTGTGGTGGAAGGGCCATGCATGGCCTCATCCAGCGTCTTTACCATTACCATTCATGGATTTGGCGGGCATGGCGCGGCCCCCCATCTGGCCAACGACCCCATCGTCGCCGCCGCACACATCGTCACCGCCCTGCAAAGCATCGTCAGCCGCAACATTAACCCCCAGGAAAGCGTGGTGGTTTCCATTGGTGAATTCCGGGCGGGAGCTACGTTCAACGTCATTCCCGACAAGGCCACTCTGAAAGGCACGGTGCGCAGCTATAACAATGAACTGCACCGCCTGATTTACCGGCGCATCCTGGAAATGGCGACGCGCATGGCCGAGGCGTTTGGCTGCAAGGCTTCGATGGAGACGATTGCCATTGTGCAGGCGGTGGTGAATGCGGAGGGGCCGACGGCCGTTGTCCGTGCTGCCGCCGAAAAAATTGTGGGCGCAGACCACATCGTCGAAAAACGCACGATGGCTTCGGAAGATATGGGTTTCTTTTTAGATGAAATACCCGGCTGTTACTTCTTCATCGGCGGTCGTAATGAAGAAAAGGGGTATATCTACCCCCACCATCACCCCAAATTTGACTTTGATGAACGCGCCATGATTGACGGTGTAGCTATCATGGGTGAAGCGGCGGCGCATTATGTGTTGAACTCGGTGTGATGCGTGATGCGTGAGCCGTGAGGCGTAATCCGTGACCCGATGCCCGAAGTCCGATGATGGAACGACCTCCTGACCAATGACAAGTGACCAATGACCGATCACCGATTACGGATAACGGATAACGGATTACGGATTACGGATTACCGCATCGTCTGTCTGGCCGGGGGCGTGGGCGGGGCTAAACTGGCCGCTGGGCTGGCGCACATTGTGCCCCCGGCCAATTTGACCGTCATTGTCAATACCGGCGATGACTTCCAACACCTGGGGCTGACAGTGTGCCCCGACCTGGACACGGTGATGTACACCCTGGCGGGTATGGCGAATGCGGAGACGGGTTGGGGGCGGGCCGGGGAAAGCTGGCGCACGATGGAAATGGTGGCCCAGTTGGGTGGGCCGGACTGGTTTAGTTTGGGCGACCTGGATTTAGCGACGCACCTGACGCGGACGCAGTTGCTCAGTGAAGGGCAAACGCTCACGGCCGTGACCCACCACCTCTGCACCCATCTGCACATCCAACCGGCCATCCTGCCCATGAGTGACCAGCCCGCGCCGACCATGATTGAGAGCGACGGCCGTATCCTGCCCTTCCAGACCTGGTTTGTGCGCGAACGGTGGCAGCCGCCCGTCAGCAAAATCATCCTGCCGGAAGATGTCAAAGCCACCCATGCGGTGGTGCGGGCGCTGGAAACGGCCGATATGGTGATCATCGCCCCCTCCAACCCCTTTGTCAGCATTGACCCCATCCTGAATGTGTACCCCATCCGGGCATTGTTGGAGGATGTGCCGCAGGTGGTCACGGCCGTCAGCCCTATCATCGGTGGGCAGGCGGTGAAAGGGCCGGCGGCCAAAATGATGCAGGAGATGGGCATGGAAGTGTCAGCGACGGCCGTTGCCCGCTACTATGGCGACCTGGTAGACCTGTTCATTTATGACCGGCAGGATGAAGGGGCGTTTGAAGAGAGGGGGGAGGCTGTGGCTATGGACACGATGATGGTGGATGGTGACGGCCGTGTGCGCGTCGCCAAAGAGGTTTTACACGCTTCCCTCAATTTCCTCGAATCCTGAACTTTTTTCAGGTACTAAAGAGTTAATGAATCCCCCGTGCCAGTTCAGTATACTTTTCCCAGTTGATGGTGTACCCTGACCACATAAAATTCACCATAGCTAGAGGGCAGTCTGGAAACCGCCCTCTACAATGACCTTATGAACCAATCTTATGCCCAAGAACTGCGGCTAGATACCAGCCGTATTGTTATCCCCGTCCTCACCACAATCGTCCTTTTGCTCAGCCTCATCTTTGTTGTTGGCTCCTCTTCTTTCTGGGGAGTGAGCCACTTCTGGCTTTCTGCTCTTATGGCCCCATTAGGTGCGGCACTGTCCTGGCGGTTCATTAAAAACGACAGATACGATCTGGGCATCAGCATTTTTTTGCTGGTGCAATATACCTTGTTGGCTGTCATCCTTTTTCAGGAGTGGCAGCCGGGTAGCCCCATCCCTTACCTGTTTGGCATTCTAATTGTGGCTACGGCCATGCTTAGTCGGGCAGAAAACAGCTTTTTAGCCTGGGGCGCGGCCACCGTCGTTATACTGGCAGTGGTCTTTGGGCAGGCAGGCATGTCGTTTGAGACCTTTCAATTGATACTCGGTCCCATTCTGGTTAATCTGGGACTGGCGGGCATTGCTTTTTTGTCGGCGGTGGAGTGGCAGTATGCCGTGGAAACGGTGAGCGATTTGCACCGCAATGTGCAGCGCCGCCGGGATGAACTGTATGCAATTCAAGAAGAAGTGAAGTTTGCCAACGCCAAATTAGAATTCACGAACAGCCAATTGGAAAAGGCAAGGCAGGAAGCGGTGGATGAACGGGATATACGCACCCGTTTTATGAACCATGTTAGCCATGAACTGCGTACCCCCCTGAACTCGATTGTAAATTTTGCCCATATTGTGCGCCTGGGTGGGCGCGGCCCGGTATCTGAAGGGCAGATTGATTACCTGGAACGAATTGAAAAGTCGGGTTGGCACTTGCTTTCAGTGTTGAATGATTTGTTGGATATGGCCCAAATTCAGGCCGGCGAATTTAAGCTGCATCTGGAGGTGTGTGATTTGCACGCGCTTTGTGAAGAGGCGATGACCACCACGCGCGGATTACTGCTAGAGAGCCAGGTTGATCTGGTGCGTGATTACCCGGACGAATGGCCGTTGGTGCAGGTGGATAAGATGCGGGTGAAGCAGTCGCTCATCAATCTGCTGGGCAATGCCGTCAAGTATACGGAGGAGGGGTTGATTACTCTGCGCGCACAGCAGATTGAAGATGAATTGCATCTGTCGGTGATTGATACCGGCATTGGTATTGCGCCCGAACACCATGAAACGATTTTTATGGAGTTCCGCCAGGTTAATGAATCGGCGGCGCGGAAGCGGGTGGGTACCGGTTTGGGGTTGCCCATTACGCGCCATTTGATCGAGCGGCATGGCGGACGGATGTTTGTAAGCAGCGAGGCGGGGCAGGGGTCTTGTTTTACCATTGCGCTGCCTGTGTATCAGGAACAGGAAGAGGCGGTGGGCGCGGCGGTGGCCGCGGCAGTGGCCGATACTAAAATGGTGACAGTGGGGGCGTTGGCTGCCTCTGTGGTGATGGCGCCGACCGTGATTGCCCAATTAGGGAACTATGTGAGCGGGTCTGATGATGTGGCGGCAACGGCGGCAGAAGAATCGGCGGTGGAGGTGTTGGCTACGGCCGTTACGCCCGCCCCGGCGTCAACCACCATCACGACGAAACCACCTGAAAATGTGGGGAAAGAGAGCCAGCCGGTGGTGGAGGAAATAAACTCTGCACCTTTACGCCTGCGCCACCGCTGGGTGTGGGCTGTGGCCGCTATACTGCTGCTGGTTTTAATCGGGGGGATACTGTTCACGATGTTTGGGGGGGCCGGTGATGGCATGTTTTTGGCGGCCGCGGCCGCGGAAACGACGATGCCCGCTTCATCTGGGGGGGCCGGTGTTCCCGCTACGGCCGTGCCCCCTACCCCTATCCCGACTGCCACCCTGGTGACGGAACGGGCCTCGCCCACTACCATGCCGGTGATGGAAGCCACGGAAGTTGTGCCCACCGCCACCTCTACGGCGCTGGCGACAGCGACCATCATGCCTACGCATACAGCCAGCCCGTCTCCCAGCCCCTCTCCCAGCCCCTCACCCAGCCCCTCACCTAGCCCGTCAGCCAGTCCATCACCCAGTCCATCGCCGACGGCCGTGTCCACAGACACGCCAATCCCTACTTCTGGCAATATCGCTACCGCTCTGCTTAACTCGTCACTTTATCAGGAGGCGGATGCTGCCAGCGTCGAGGTCACCTTTGTCAATGCCGGTGATCCGCTTACCGTGGTGGGGCGTTCCGCCAATGGAAACTGGCTGTATGTGCGCACGGCCGATGGGCTGGAAGGCTTCGTGTTTGGTGAACGCCTGCAATGGAGCGGCGACAGCGAAACTTTGCCGGTGATCAGCAGTGGCAACAGTGCGCCACCACCGCCGGTAACTGGCCCATTGGCCCTGGACCTGTATCTGCTGCCCGATCGGGGGCGCTGCGAAGGCCAGACATGGTGGCAAACGGTGTATATGCGCGGCCAGGGCGGTAATGGTGTTTACACGTATTATTGGAATGGCAACCAGGTGGCGGCCAACGTAGCGAATGATGGCCTGACGCTGGAAGTGAGCTTCACCGGTGGCGCCCAATCCGGGGTTGGCGAAGTTGTTTCCGGGGGTGTGGCTGTGTCGAAAACATTGTTCATCCCCCCGCCAGAATGTAAATGAGAGAGGTGGTGGTGCGATATTCAGGAGCGCCCGGTCTGGTAATTGCCAGTGTACGGCCGTATTGATACACTTAAAAAATTATGGAAACTGATCTCACACTTCAAGATGCTTACATTGTATTGGTAGAAGATGATCCCAATGCCCAACTCATTACACTGGATTTGCTGCGTTTGGGTGGCGCCAACCGCTGTTATGCCCGCAAAAGCGCCGACAGTGCTATTACTTTTGCCGAGCGGCTGCCCAAAGTTGATTTGTTCCTGGTGGACATTAATATGCCGGGCAAAAGTGGTTATGAATTACTGGGGGAAATTCGGGAACACGACATGCTAAAAGAGGCCCGTGTGGTGGCTGTTTCCGCCGGGACGCTCATGGCGGAAATGGAACATGCCCGCCAATTGGGGTTTGATGGTTTTATCAGTAAACCATTGAAGCCGGGCGAATTTGCCGGTCAAATACAGCGTATCCTCACCGGCGAAGCGATTTGGGACCGAAGCTAAAGCGGATTTTGTGAAACTCATGAAGTGGAAGTATATGAACCGCTATTTACCTGTTCACCTGGTTTTTTGGCTGGGCACGGCCGTACTCCTGAGCGCCTGTTTTGGTGGCGGTGGTGAAGAACAACCCGTGGCCACCGGCCAAACCGTTCTCACCTGTAATGAAGTCTGTGCGCAACAGGGGCAGTGTGGGACGGCCGTAGACGGCCGTCCACTCATCTTAGGCCGCAACGACCGCCCCGAAACCCGTGATCATAACCTGGTATTTAATGCCGACCTGCCCATTACCGTTCTGGAAACCAGAGAAGAAATGGTACAATCGGCAGATGGTCAATTCGCCATGCAGCCATTCTCTTTCATCATCCTGAATGATAACGGTCAACAAGGATGGGTGGCTAACTGGTGTGTGGTTTCGGCTCCGTGAACTGGATATGAAGCCACGAATTTCTCGAATCAACACGAATTCCTGAAATTTGTGTAATTCGCGGCTATTTGAAGGAGAAGACAACATGCGTCTGGAAAAGAAAAAAAAGGAACAATTGTCAAAGCGCAAAGGTTTATCTGGCCGCACTTTCATCTTTGTCCTCTGGCTGGCTATCTCCTTTGTGGTTGCTTACTTTCTGGTCAATTACCTATTTGGGGCAGGGTATCTCTCGGAAAAATTTTACTACACAGATCTGGCCGCACCCCGTACCTGGTCCCTGACCCTCTTAAAAGGGATCACGATGTTTTTCATCGTGGTGATCATGCAGGTAGTGCTCACGTTAGGCTTCATGTTGGGTAGCCCGGAAGGGCGGCGACGCACCGGCGATCCGACGATGTATTCGCGCAATAAAGACCCATTTGATGACGGCCGTTACTAGAGCCGGTAATTCACAAGTGGTAAGCGGCAGAGGAAAACATGAAAGGAAAGCTGATCTGGATGGGGCTGGCCGTCGTTGGCTTGCTCTTGCTGGTCTATGTGGGGGGTAGCTGGTTTTTTGGGGATGTGCTGATCAACAGGCAAACAGCATCCCTGGCGGAATCCCAGGCCAGCATGGCGGAATTAGGATTGCCCACTTTGTCCACCCCGGAAGCAGTCACCATTCAAAATGAGGATGTATCCCTGGCCGGTTTTTTCTATGACAATGAACAGGCGGGTGACTGTGCGGTCATTCTGCTGCATGGTTATACCGGCACCCGTTACAGTGCCTTACAATACGCTCCCTTGTTTTGGGAACGTGGCTGTGACCTGCTGGCGTATGACGCTCGCGGCCACGGTGAAAGCAGCCCCGCTTTTCACACCTATGGCTACCATGAGCGGCAAGATGCGCGGGCTGCTTATGAGTGGTTATTAACCCGAACGGGGCTTGAACCAGATCAGGTGGGGTTAACCGGCGTTTCTTATGGAGCGGCTACTTCTTTACAAGCCGCGCCGCTGCTGCCGGAAGCTGCCTTCATCATAGCCGATTCGCCCTATGAAAGTTTGGAGGCAATTGTATCTAAGCAGGCAGTAGATCAGTTCGGGGAATGGACGAAGCTGTTTGTGCCGGCGGCTTTTGCCATTGCCGAAATGCGCGCGGCGTTTGATGTGGCCGAGGTTTCGCCGGAAAAGGCAGTAGCGGCCACGGCCGTACCCATTCTGCTCATCCACTCCCGTACTGACGGCTATACCCCCTACACCCATTCAGAGAACATCTATGCCCAGAGCAATCCGGCGACAACCGTTTTGCATATTAACGACTGGGGTTCGCCACACGGCCGTGACATCTTCACCGATTTTGCCACTTATAAACAATACGTGGATGAGTTTTTGGCCCGATATGCGCCCGATTTTGGTAACGGCGACGGCCGTTAAGTCTTACCCATATGCCTCCCCTGTGCGCCACTTGCTTGACCGCTTGACCACACGTAAAGCCCCTCTATACGGCAATTATTAAACGGAAAGATAACTCATGCACTACACATCCCCTCCTGACCAGCCGGCCTACAACGAACAAGTGTGGCATCTGGTTCGCCAGGTGCCACATGGCACGGTCGTCACCTACGGCCAGATCGCGCAAATGCTCCCGCCGCCCATCGGGGTTGAACTTGAAGAATACAAAACATTCGGCCCCCGCTGGGTAGGCGAGGCCATGGCGGCCTGTCCTGCTGACGTGCCCTGGCAACGGGTCATCAATGCGCAGGGGAAGATCAGCAACAGACCCGGCGCGCAGCGGCAACGACAACTACTGGAAGAAGAAGGCATCCTGTTTGTGAAAGACAAAGTTGACTTGAAGGTGTACCAATGGCCTGGTCCAGGCCATGAGGATGAACCCCGGCAGGCTAAACTGTTCTAGCGCCAGCAAAACGCAACTGCCTTGTATTGGTCAGTTAAGCTCATTTTTGCATTTTGAATAGAGCGCGGATGAACGCGGACCTGTGTTATACTTTGTCAGGTAAATCAGGCAGCCACCAATCAACGCAGTTTCGTATTAACCACGGTGATACGCAGGAGTTCAAAATGCCCAGCCCATTCCCCGGTATGGATCCTTATCTTGAAGAGCGATCACGTTGGCCCGGTGTTCACCAGCGGCTGATCACATACATGGCAGAGATGCTTCAACCACACATCCGGCCCAAGTACGTTGCTTCCATTGGTGAACGAATACAATTGGCCGGTATGCAACACACGTATGTGCCCGATGTTTTTCTTGCTCACCGTCTGCATGAGCCAGCCCCTACGCTGGCTGTAGCCGGAATGGTGGAAGCTGACGAACCACAAACAGCCTTTGATGAAGAACGCCACGTCCCTTATCTTGAAATTATTTACCGGGAAACGGGCGAAGTGGTGACGGTAATTGAACTCCTCAGCCCGGCGAATAAGGTGGGCGACGGCCGTGAGCAATACTTACAAAAACAGACCGAACTACTTCATACCGAAGTCAATCTCGTGGAAATAGACCTGCTGGGTTATGGGCAGCCTACTGTTTTAGCTCGCAACGCCATCATCACAGAACCCGCCGATTGGCGCTACCTGATCAACATCAGCCGCGCCGGGCGGCGCAACGAACTGGAATTTTATGCCGTGCCCCTGCGAGAAAGACTGCCGCGCTGCCGAATTCCTTTGCGCCTGCCAGACCCGGATGCCGTTCTGGATTTACCGGCCGTTTTCACCCGCTGTTATGATGCCGGTGGCTACGATCTGCTCATTGATTACAGCCAGCCCCCATCCACCCCCCTCCGCGAAACCGAAGCCGCCTGGCTTAACAACCTGCTCCAAGAAAAAAGAGGGGGGGCAGAAATTGCTTAATTGTCGCTGTGCGTCTTTTCACCTGTTCACTACGATTTCCCACTCAACAGCGCATACTCCATACTATCCGTCAAGGCTTGCCAGCTTGCTTCGATGATGTTAGTGCTGGCCCCTACCGTTGACCAGGTTTTGTTGCCCAGGCGGGTGTCAATGAGCACACGGGTGGTCGCGGCCGTCGCATTCTCCCCATCCAGAATGCGCACTTTGTAATCTGCCAGTTTCACGCCGCTCAGGGTGGGGTACACATCCACCAACGCTTTGCGCAGAGCGGCGTCCAGGGCATTCACCGGGCCATTGCCCTCGGCGACGGTGTGCATGCGTTTGGGGCCGACGCGCACTTTGACGATGGCCTCGGCATTCAGACCGCGGCCGCGCCGCTGCTGCACGTCCACCCGGTAATCAATCACCTCAAACGGCGGCACGTAGGCGGGATGGGTGCGGCGCAGCATCAATTCCACCGAGGCCTCCGCCCCTTCAAAGGTGAATCCGCCCGCTTCCAACTGTTTGATCTGCTCCAACACGCCACGTAAATCCAGCCCCTCGGTGCTGATGCCAAATTGGGCGGCCTTGTCCACCAGGTTGCCCCGCCCGGACAGTTCCGAAACCACGCTACGCTGCTGGTTTCCCACCAGCGTCGGTTCGATGTGCTGGTAGCTGAGCGGGTTTTTGAGCATGGCGGCCACATGGATGCCGCCTTTGTGGGCGAAAGCGCTCTTGCCCACAAAGGGCTGATGGTCGTCCAGTTCCAGGTTAGCCACCTCGGCCACGTAGCGGGAGAGTTCGGTCAGCCGCCGCAACTGGTCGTCGTTGACACACTCATACCCCATTTTGATCTGCAAGTCGGGGATGATGCTGCACAGGTTGGCGTTGGCCACGCGCTCGCCGTAGCCGTTGATGGTGCCCTGTACCTGTGTGGCGCCCAGGCGCACGGCCGTCAGCGAATTCGCCACCGCGCACTCTCCATCATCATGCGTGTGGATGCCAATGGCGACTTTTGGCCCCAGTTCCTCGCGCACGTTGCGGATGATTTCCTCTACCTCCCAGGGCAGCGTGCCGCCGTTGGTGTCACACAAAACCACGCTGTCCGCGCCGCTGACGGCCGCCGCTTTCAACGTGGCGGTGGCGTATTCCGGGTTTGCTTTGTAGCCATCGAAAAAATGTTCGGCGTCGTAGACCACCTCTTTGTCATGGCTTTTGCAGTAAGCGACGCTCTCGCCGATCATCGCCAGGTTTTCTTCCAGGCTGGCTTCTAAAACGTCGGTGACGTGTAAATCCCAGCTTTTGCCCACCAGAGTAATCACTGGCGTATTGGCCTCGATCAGCAGGCGCAGATTGGCGTCTTCGGCGGGGGTCACGCCCTTGCGCCGGGTGCTGCCAAAAGCGGTCACTCTGGCATGTTTCAGGTTCAACGAAGGCACCCGCTGGAAGAATTCCACATCCTTCGGATTCGACCCCGGCCAACCGCCCTCGATGTAATCAATGCCAAACTCATCCAGCTTTTTGGCAATTTTCAGTTTGTCATCCAACGACAAAGAAATTCCTTCGCGTTGCGTCCCATCTCGTAATGTTGTGTCGTAGAGGTAGATTTTGGTCATTCTGATTACCCTGTGAGGTAATCGGTAATCAGTTATCGGTTATCGGTGGTTGTCAGGCTGACTACCGATTACCGATAACCGATTACGGATTACTGGTCTGTGTTCACTCGCGCTGGGTGCGCCGCTTCATATTCGGCCACACGCGCCTCCTGCTTGAGCAGGTAGCCAAGCTGGTCTAAACCTTCCAGCAGGCAGGTTTTGCTGAAGGCGTCTATGGGGAAGGGCACCGCCCGGCCGTCCGGCAATACCACTTGCTGCTCGGCCAGATCAATCGTCACCTGTGTGGTCGGGTCTTCTTCTACCAGGCTGAGAAGCTGGCGGTGGGTGGTCTCATCTACAATGACGGGCAGCAGGCCGTTTTTGAGCGAGTTATTGCGGAAAATGTCGGCGAAACTGGTGCTGATCACGGCCGTGAACCCATAATCCATCAATGACCAGGGTGCATGTTCCCGGCTGGAACCGCAGCCAAAATTATCCCCCGCCAGCAAAATATTGGCCCCCTGCGCTTCTGGCTGGTTCAAAGCAAAGTCCGGGTTGGGCGAACCATCTTCCCGATAACGCCAGTGGTAAAACAGATTTTGCCCCAATCCCGCCTTGCTGATTGTCTTCAAAAATTGCGCCGGAATAATCTGGTCGGTATCAATGTTCTCTATCGGAAGCGCCACCAGGTGGCTGGTTAATGTGGTAAATGCTTGCATGGTTTTCTCCGCAGAGATTGGGAGATTGGGGAACTCTTAATCTCTCAATCTCTTAATCTCCTGATCTCAGATGATGATAGCTATTAGATGTGAGCTTCTTTTGGCTCAATTGCGCCGACGGCCGTGCCAGCGCCACTTTGATCACCCCATCCTCTTCCAACGATTGCAGGAACTCCAGTTGAAACCAGTCGGTCAGCCAGGCGCCATCCTGGAAAAAGTTGGGGGCCTGGCAGAGCAAACGGCCGTACCGCTCCACCTGTACTTCCTGTACCAATGTGCGCAGCCCCACATGGGCCAACCCTTCCTTCTTCAGGTGATATTTGTTCAGGCCTAGCAGCGGGATATGGACACGGCCGTGACTGGCGCGGTACACCGCATCCACCACCGGAATCTCCTCCCGGTTCACGCCCAACAAATCACCAGCGCGGAACCGGGACAGGTCGCCAATCAACACCAGCCCCGCCGCCTCATCTACCTGCGTCAGCAGTTGTTTCACAAATTCCACCGCCAGCTTCACATCAACCTGATAGGAGGGGTTTTGCATGGGGTTCCTTTTCGGTAATCGGTTATCAGTAATCGGTAATCGGTTGGTCTACCGATTACCGATCACCGTTTACCGATTACCTCTTTACAAAGTCCTTGCATCCGTCACCCGCCCGGTCACGGCTGTGGCCGCGGCCGTCAACGGGCTGGCTAAAAAGGTACGACCGCCTTTGCCCTGCCGCCCTTCAAAATTGCGGTTGCTGGTGCTGACGGCGTACTGGCCTGGCTGCAACTGGTCGCCGTTCATGGCAATACACATCGAGCAGCCCGCTTCGCGCCATTCCGCGCCCGCTTCCTTGAAAATGCGGTCCAGCCCTTCCGCTTCCGCCTGTTTCTTCACATCCTGCGAGCCGGGCACGACCATCACGCGCACCCCTTCGGCCACCTGACGGCCGTGCATCACCGCCGCCGCCTGCCGCAAATCGGAGATACGGCTGTTGGTGCAAGAGCCAATGAAGACCACATCCACCGGCTTGCCCAGCAGCGGCTGGCCCGGCTGCAAATCCATGTAGGCCAGCGCCTTCTCCACCGTCTGCCGTTCGCTCAGGTTGGGGATGTCCATGGGGTCGGGCACAACGGCCGTGATCTTCATACCCAGCCCCGGATTGGTGCCATAGGTGATCATCGGTTCCAGATCGTTCACGTCCAGGTCAATGGATTTGTCGAAGGTCGCCCCGTCGTCGGTAGCCAGGGCGCGCCAGGCAGCCACCGCCTGATCCCAGGCGCCGTTTTGCGGCGCGTGCGGCCGCCCCGCCAGATATTCAAAGGTTGCGTCATCAGGCGCAATCAGCCCGGCGCGGGCGCCACCCTCAATGCTCATGTTGCAAATGGTCATGCGCTGTTCTATCGTCAGCCCCCGAATCGCCTCGCCGCGATATTCAAAGACGTGCCCCGTGCCCCCGCCAATGCCGATTTTGGAGAGCAGCAGCAGGATGATGTCTTTGGAGGCGACGCCGTCGGGCAGACGGCCGTACACATTTACCGCATACGTCTTCGGCTTCGTTTGCAGCAGACATTGGGTGGCCAGCACATGCTCCACTTCCGACGTGCCGATGCCAAAAGCCAGCGCGCCAAATGCGCCGTGTGTGGCCGTGTGGCTGTCGCCGCAGACGATGGTCATGCCTGGCTGCGTCAGCCCCAGTTCCGGGCCAATCACATGCACAATGCCCCGGTTGGGACTGTCCATGCCAAAAAGCTGGATGCCAAAGTCGCGGCAGTTTTGTTCGAGCGTGGCAATTTGTTTGGCGGCAATAGCGTCGGCAATGGGTACGCCGATGGGTGTGGTGGGGATGCTGTGGTCCATGGTGGCGATGGTTTGCGACGGCCGTCGCACCTTCAACCCCCGTTCGCGCAGCCCCGTAAACGCCTGCGGCGACGTGACCTCATGGATCAGGTGCAGGTCAATATACAGCACCGCCGGACTGCCCGGCTCATCCACCACCACATGGGTTTCCCAAATTTTGTCAATAATCGTCTTTGGTGTATTCATCCTTCTCCTCTTTTTTATGCTGTGTGTCTCCCACGTGATCCGCTTTATTCGATTCCAGAATCGCCATCGTGAGAGTTGTCGTTATCTGAATTTTCATTTTGATCGCTATCTGTTCCATCATTCTCATCAGAATCTTGGTTATTGATATTTTCAGATGAATTGTCGTCACTGGATAGATTTATATCCCAACTTAAATTAATCCGAGGTATTATCTTGCTCGTATCAATTTGGGGTAAAAGGCCACTCATATCTATTTTGGGTATGTTTTCAACTAAGGGTTTAAGAACCAAATCCATATTGAATAGGGTTGTCAGCTTGCTCATATCAATTTTTGGTATTAATTCACTAAAAATGTCGGGAGAAATAAAATACCCCCTATTGAATTCTTCAAACAAACTGGAATTAATCAGAGATTGTTGAATAATATTTAAAGCCTCCTGATTCATAGTAGATGCTAAACTTTCAAAAATAAGCCCTATATTTTGGCTTGCTTCGTCAATCTCCACATCTGATAATGTTGGTTTCGCTTGGTCTATTATTTGAGTTATTTCTTCATTAAAATCCTCTAGCTTTTCCAGCTCAAACTTACGCATTAAACGATGGTGCATAACCTTGTTGCGTATTGGAATAATAGCAGTCTCTAGCCGTTCCTTCGCATTTGACCAAGTTTCTTTATCATCAAAATAGTTGGAAAAAATGTCATCCCAGATAGAAATACTCTTTCTGCGTTCGTTTATCTTTTGTTGTACTTCTTCAATAGAGTTACATTCAGATAGCAATTCAGTCAAATCAGATGCAGTGATAGGTCGTTCGTCTGACCATTCTTGAAACTGGAAAGTGACAAACTTTATTAAATCCTCAAACAATGTGAATTCGATTGGGTGATGAAATTTAACTTGATGAGCTCCTGCCCTTTTCTCAACATCTTCTGTTTTCTTTCGGACATTTTCAGGTACTAAAGAATTCCACCAATCAAACCCTTTAACTTCGACCATTGCCTGATTAATAAAAGTTCTAAGAAGGAGTTCAATCTTCGCTAAGATAGGGTATGCACTTGACCTTAACTCATCTCCTAATTCATCATTGACACGAAAAGCCCAAGTTCTCTCGAAATCAAGTTTATCATGACAAGCATCAACGAATTTTGCTGTAGACGTAATACGCAAAATCAAACATCCAACTTCATGTTCCTCTATTTCAAAATCAATACTTGTTAGAAACTTGCTTAATGAGGTTTTGACATATTCTTTCAATTCTTCATTTGAAAATTGCTTGGAATCTATTAAATATTCAAGGGAATAGGTTTTTTCCTCTGTCATGATTTTTCTAACTCGCACTTTGGTGTCTGACACTGGCATACACCGCCAGTTCAAAATACTTCAAATAACAGTCCACATGGATGAAGCCGATTTCGCACGGCCGTTGTCTTGTCCACCCATATAATTTTGTGCTATTGGCATTCAATATGGGCGATGATTCTCTCCGTCAATACCTGCGTATCTTGTATTGGAAAAACATGACCCACGCCCTCAAGCCACCAGCCCTCTGCGCCGGGAATCACTTCTACCAGTTTCCGGCCATGCGCGATGGGAATTACCTGGTCGGCCGTTCCATGAATAACAAATGTCGGTACATTGAGTGTACTCAATCCATCGTAGCGTGAGCCGGAAACTGTCACGGCCGTTAGATGTTGAAACGCACCGCGCACATTAATACCTCTTCGTTTTCGCAGATCATACAAAACGACTTCGGCAATCTCCTTAATATCCAAACCATCATATCCCAGCCCCACCACCTGTTTAGCAATGCGTTCCTTGATCAGATTTCTCTCACCACGCATGAGGCGATACTTTAACAAAGGGATGCCCTTGACAGCAGATTCAAGAAAATAACGAGATGTTAAACTGGGAATATCCGGATCGCCAATATAACCGGATGTCATCATTAAAGTGAGCGAGGCAACCCGGTGAGGATGGTTGATTGCCACTTCCTGCGCGATCATGCCACCCAATGAGAGACCGACAAGATGTGCCTTTTGAATCTCGTTCACATCTAGCACCGCCATCGCATCGCCGGCCATATCCACAACCGAATAAGGGTTCTTTCGATCCCAATCTTTAACCCAATCAGACATTCCCGTGCTGCGGTGGTCATAGCGAATAGTCCGATAGCCCGCGTTCACGAAAGCCTGCACAAATTTTGGCGGCCACATCAAGGCATCAGCCCCACTACCCACGATGAGCAGCACGGTTCCTTTAGGCGTTTCTTCCGGGAGAATGCTTTCATACCAGATATTCAATCCGCCGGACAAAACAAACCCCGTTTCGCCGACAATGAGTTCCGGTAGTTCACTTTTTATAACCTCATCAATCATTGCATCCGTTTCAGGTGGTAATTTTGGCCCCGAAACGATGACATAGATCAAAAGGAGTCCGAATAACAGTAGGATGGCAAAAACAACAATCATTTGGGCTTCACACCGGCAAACACGGCCAGTTCAAAATACTTCAAATAACAATCCACATGGATGAAGCCGATGTCGCGCAGCCAGTCACATTGGGTTTCTACGGCCGTCAGCTTATTCGCGGCTTTATCCGGGCGGTTATACAACTCGTGGGCGATTTGCTCGCGGGGCTGTCCGTTCCCATTCTGCCGGTGGTAGGCCACCATCGCATCCACAAACGCCTCCTCAAACAGCATCTCCCCCCACTTCGAGCGAGAGGCGACGTGTTCCACGTTGACAAAAATACCGCCCGGTTTGAGCAAGTCATACAGTTCGGCGTACAGTTCACGTTTACGGCCGTCGGGCTGATGATGAATCGAAAAGCCGGAAACAATGATGTCGAAGCCTGAAACCTGACAGGTTTTTTGGAAACCTGTCAGGTTTTCGCGCCACGTTTGTTGTCCATAATCCACCTGTACCAATGTCACCCGCTCCCCATAACCCGCCAGCCGTTTTTCGGCCGCCGCCAGCATGGGCGTGGAAAAGTCGGCAAAGATGCCCCGCGCCGCCGGATACTGATCCAGCACTGCCTGCCCCAAAATGCCATCCCCGCAGCCCAGGTCGAGTACCAGCGCCACCTCTTCTTGTGACCACCGGATCAGCCGCCGCATCGTATCCATCTGCGTCTGCGCCAACGGAATCGCCCCGCGCACTCCGTTCAAATAGCGGTCGGTCAGGTCGCCGCCCTGCCAGACAGTGTCGTTAACCGTGTCCCGTAATCCGTATTCCGTCGTGGTCATGCTTTTCCCTTTGCCCCCTTTGCCTCTTTGCGCCTTTGCGTCAAAAACCTAATCCGCCAACAGCTTCGTCGGCAGGCCGTCAATGCTGACCTGGTTCTTTTCCGCCCAATACTTTGCCAGACCGGCTTCGCCGCGATTCTCGGCCCATTCGGTTAAAAGTGGCCGTTCCCCGGCATAATCATAAAACGGCACCGCAAATCCACACGACGTCTGCACCGATGCCACGTCCATGAGGATGATGTTCCGGTTGCCCACCGACTCCGGGAACAAAGGGACATACTCATCCCATTCCGCGTCGCGCCGGTGAACGGCACGGCCGTGTCCATACAACCTGAGTATCAACGGCTTCTCCATAAACGAGCAGAACATGATGGTCAGACGGCCGTCTATCGCCAGATGCGCTGCCGTTTCATTGCCCGACCCCGTCAAGTTCATAAACGCCACCCGGTTTGCATCCAGCACCCGGAACGCATCCATCCCTTTGGGGCTGAGATTGATACGGCCGTCGTTGCCCCCACTTGCCACAAAAAAGAGATGCTGCTCTTTTATAAAAGCAATCAGTTTGTCATTGAGAGAATCGTAAAATTGAGCCATCTTTAGTTGGAAGAACTAAGCAGTGAGCGACGGACGCAGCGTCCGCGAGTAGTAAGCAGTGGTCTAGCCGCTCACTGCTCACTGCTCACTGGTAACTTTTCATCAAAACATTCACCGCGCTAGACTCCTCCTCCCGCGCCGCCAACATCTTATTCAACGCGCTCAGGTAGGCGCGGGCCGAGGCCACCACAATATCCGTGCTGGCCCCATGCCCACTAAACGAGCGGATAAACGCCTGGTTCGTCTGCGGGTTCAGTCCATATTCCCGCTCCCCATTTTCCGGCTGGATGCGAATCGTCGCCTCCGCCTGCGCGTCCAGCCCTTCCGTCACCGCGTTAATGGTGAACTCCATCAGCCGATTGCGCACGCCAATGATGCGGTTGATCGCCTGGTAAGCGGCGTCTACCGGCCCTGTGCCCAGCGCCGCATCCTGATGTTGCTCGCCATCCGGCCCCATCAGGCAGACCGACGCCGTAGGAATGCTGTGGTCGCCGCAAGAAATTTGAATCTGTTCCAGCTTCCAGATTTCCGGCGGCTGGAACACCTCGTCGGCAATAATGGCCTGAATGTCCGCGTCTGTGACCACCTTTTTCTTGTCCGCCAGCCGTTTGAACCGTTTGAAGGCGGCGTCCAATTCCTCTTTGTTCAGGTCACTGTAACCCAGTTCTTCAATGCGGGTGCGGAAGGCGTGACGGCCGCTGTGTTTGCCCAACACCAGCTTCGACGCATTCAGCCCCACCGTTTCCGGGCGCATAATTTCATACGTCTGGTGATGTTTCAACATGCCGTCCTGGTGAATGCCCGCCTCGTGGGCAAAAGCATTCGCGCCCACAATCGCTTTGTTGGGCTGCACCACCATGCCGGTGTAGGCGCTGACCATCCGGCTGGTTTTGGTGATTTGGGTGGTGTCAATGTTGGTCTGCACACTAAAGTTTTGCGGCCGTGTCTGAATCGCCATCACTACTTCTTCCAACGAGGTATTGCCCGCCCGCTCGCCAATGCCGTTGATGGTCACTTCCACCTGCCGCGCCCCATTTTGTACCCCCGCCAGCGTATTGGCCGTCGCCAGCCCCAGGTCATCGTGGCAATGCACCGACCAGACCACGTTGTCTGCGCCGGGTGTGTTTTCGCGCAAAAAGTTAATCAACCAGCCGAACTCTTCTGGCGTGGTGTAACCTACGGTGTCAGGGATGTTCAAGGTGGTGGCGCCCGCTTTGATCGCTTCGCCCAAGACCTGCACCAGAAAAGCGGGGTCAGAGCGACCGGCATCTTCCGGCGAAAATTCCACATCGTTACAGAGCGAACGGGCAAAGGTCACGGCCGTGATCACCTGCTCCACACACTCCTCCCGATCCATCTTCAATTTGTGCTGCAAATGGATGTCGCTGGTCGCCAGAAAAGTATGGATGCGATGGCGAGGCGCGACCTTCACGGCGTCATACGCCCGCTGGATGTCCTCCCGATTGGCGCGGGCCAGACCGGCGATGGTCATGGGTTGGCCGGATTTACGGCCGTCGGTAAGCGGCCCCACCTCCTCCGCAATCCGCCGCACCGCTTCAAAGTCACCTGGCGAGGCAATGGGGAATCCTGCCTCGCAGATGTCCACCCCCAACCGCGACAACTGTCGGGCAATCTCCAGCTTCTCTTCCACATTCAACGTCGCCCCCGGCGACTGCTCACCATCTCGCAGCGTCGTATCAAAGACAACCACCGTATCCATTAGCCCATCTCCTTCGTCGTTTGTGACAAGGTGGCAAGGTGACTCGGTGACAAGGTGATCACCCTGTCACCTTGCCACCTTGTCACCTTGTCATTCAATCTCAACGGGATTCAACCACGGCATCATCTGCCGCAGTTCCTTGCCTACCTGTTCAATCTGCGAACTGCGGGCTTCGGCGCGGCGTTGTTCAAACCAGGGACGGCCGTTCACATTCTCATCAATCCACCCCTCCGCATAGGCGCCGGTCTGGATGTCCGCCAGGATTTGTTTCATCGCCCGCCGCGTCTCGTCCGTGACGATTTTGGGGCCCCCGGTATAGTCGCCGTGTTCGGCCGTGTCGCTGACGCTGTAGCGCATATAGCTCAGCCCGCCGCGATAAAACAGGTCTACAATCAACTTCAGCTCATGCAGACATTCAAAATAGGCGATCTCCGGCTGGTAGCCCGCTTCCACCAACGTATTGAAGCCCGCCTCCACCAGCGCCGCCACACCGCCGCACAACACCACCTGCTCGCCGAACAAGTCCGTCTCCGTCTCCTCGGCAAAGGTCGTTTCAATGACCCCCGCGCGGGTGCAGCCCAACCCTTTGGCATAGGCCAGGGCAAATTGTTTGGCCTGCCCGGAATAATCCTGATGCACGGCCAGCAAGGCCGGTGTGCCCACCCCTTCCACAAACACCTCGCGCACGCGATGGCCGGGCGCTTTGGGGGCGATCATGCTCACATCCACGTTGGCCGGCGGCACAATCTGGGCAAAACGAATGTTGAAGCCATGCCCAAACATCAGCGTCTTCCCCGCCGTCAGGTGCGGTTCGATGGACTCTTTGTACACCACCCCCTGCGTGGTGTCCGGCAGCAACACCATGATCACATCCGCTTCGGCACAGGCGTCGGCCACGCTTTTCACCGTCAGCCCGTCCGCTTCCGCCTTCTTCCACGACTTGCTGCCCGCATACAACCCCACGCGCACATCCGCGCCCGAATCGCGCAGGTTCAGCGCATGGGCGTGTCCCTGGCTGCCATACCCCAATACCGCAATTTTCTTGCCATCCAGCAAGCCTAAATCTGCATCCTTGTCGTAGTAAATGTTTGCCACTCTTTGTTCTCCTTAACTTTGTTAATAAAGTAAGCGGTAAGCAATGAGCAGTCAGCAGTAAAGACCTCTGCTCACTGCTTACCGCTCACTATCAATGATGTCCATTCCCATGCACCGGCACGGCCGTGTCCTCCACCCCCATCACCCCTGTCTGTGAAGCTGCGCCGCGCACCATGGCCACCCGGCCTGTGCGCACCATCTCGATGATGCCGAAGTTGCCCAGTAGTTCGATCAATGAATTAACCTGATTCTCCTTGCCCACAATCTGGATGATGAGCGAATCCAGCGTTACATCCACAATCTGGGCGCGGAAAATATCCACCAACTGCATCACCTCGGCCCGCTCTTCGCTGGTGGCCTGCACCTTAATCAACGCCAGTTCGCGCATCACCGGGTCATTGTAGGTCACGTCCTCAATGCGCGTCACGTTGATCAGTTTGTAAAGCTGCGTTTTCACCTGGCGCATGTCCCGGTCTGTGCCCCGCGCCACAAAGGTCATGCGGCTGATGCCCGGCGACTCGCTGTGCCCGACCGCCAGACTTTCGATATTAAAGTTGCGACGGCCGAACAGCCCCGCCACCCGGTTCAACACGCCCGGTTTATCTTCCATCCAGGCAATTAATGTGTGTCGTTTTATTCCGTTTTCTGACATTTTAGTCCCTCGTCATTGGTCATTAGTCATCAGTTTGCTCACTGCTCACTGCTCACTGCCTACTACTCACCGCCCACTTTCCCCAAAGCCGGCGCCGGCCGCCGGATCATGTCTGCATTGCTCTTACCGGGCGCAACCATCGGGTACACGTTGGTAAATTCTTCCACCTGGAAATCCAGCAGGTAGGGGCCGTCATGTGCCTGCGCTTCTTTGATGGCATCATACGCCTCTTCGCGGCGTGTCACCGAGCGGGCGCGAATGCCATACGCTTCGGCAATCTTTACAAAGTCCGGGTTGAACAGGGGTGTACCAGAATGACGCTTGTTATAGAACACATCCTGCCACTGGCGCACCATGCCCAGGTAGCCATTGTTGATGATGGCAATTTTGATGGGCAGCCGCTCTTGCACCACAGTAGACAGCTCCATCATGGTCATCTGGAAGCCGCCGTCACCGGCCACCACCCAGATTTCCTGGTCGGGGTTGCCCATCTGCGCGCCAATGGCCGCGGGCAAGGCATAACCCATCGTGCCCAAACCACCGGAGGTGAGCAGGCTGCGCCGCCGGTTGTGCTGGTAATACTGCGCCTCCCACATCTGGTGCTGCCCCACATCGGTAACAACGGTAGCACGGCCGTTGCCCTCCCCCGTGGCGTGCCACAAACTGCGCATCACATAGGGGGCTACCAGTTCATCCGTCTCCTGCTGCAAAATGTCGCGGTAGCTCGTTTCCGACTTCCACTCGGCGATCTGCTCCAGCCAGGCGGGGTGTTCGTTGGCTTCCACCTGGGGCAGCAGCGCCCGCAGCGCCAGCAGCGCGTCGCCAATGACCGGCGTATCAATGGTGATGTTTTTGCCCATCTCCGCCGGGTCAATGTCCACGTGGATGATTTTGGCTTTGGGGGCAAAGGTATCAAACGCCCCCGTCAGCCGGTCATCCAGCCGCGCCCCCACTGCCAGCAGCACATCACACTCCTGCAAGGCATAGTTGCAATATGCCTCGCCGTGCATCCCGCCCCAACTGATGGAGAGTGGGTGCGTAGCCGGGAAGGTGCCGATGCCCAACAGGCTGGTAGCCACCGGGATATTGGCTTTCTCCGCCAGTTGGCGCAGTTCGGCTTCGGCGCGGGCAATGGAGACGCCTTGCCCGGCGACAATGACCGGCCGTTGGGCTTCATTGACCAGACGAGCGGCGCGGGCTACGGCCGTGCTGTCTGGCGTATTCAAATTGGGGTTATACCCCGGCAGGTTCACTTTTGTCGGGTAGGTGAAGGGCATGGACGCTTGCAGGGCATCTTTACACACGTCTACGAGCACCGGCCCCGGCCGGCCGGTACGAGCGATATAAAAAGCCTCTTTTAGCGCGTCCGGCAAATCGCGCACATCGGTAATCAGGTAATTGTGTTTGGTGACGGGCAGCGTCACCCCCTGAATGTCCGCCTCCTGGAAACCATCCCGCCCCAGCAGCGAGGTGGGCACTTGCCCGGTAATAGCCACGATGGGCGTGGAGTCCATATACGCCGTCGCCAGCCCCGTCACCAGGTTGGTGGCCCCAGGGCCGGAGGTGGCGATGCAGACGCCCACGCGCCCGGTGGAGCGGGCATAGCCGTCGGCCATGTGTGATGCGCCCTGCTCGTGTGTTACCAATACATGATGGATGGGGTATTCATATTTTGCCAGATCATCATAGGCGGGCAGGATGGCCCCACCGGGCAGACCAAACACCACTTCCACCCCTTCGGCTATCAGGCTTTCCCAGATGATCTGTCCGCCGGTCTTCATTTCGCTCATGGAATCTCTCCTTCTGTCATGTTCGTAGTAGGCGATTTATTGCCTACTACGAACCGGAAAATAAAAAAGCCGCCCTGTTGGGGGCGGCTTTTCGGTTGCTTTGTTACCTGTCTTTTGCCTTAACCTTCACCCAACAGCATGTCATCCTTATTGCGAATAATAAGGACAATAACAAGGACGAGGCTAAGTACAACCAGATTGCTCAATGCATTTATCTCTTTTCTACAGGCTGTGTAAGTTCTGCCGTAAGTGTATCCAGTGTACCGGCAAACATGCCAGATGCAAATGCCCAAAAGAATCTATCTTTTCTTGTGCGGATTGCACAACGGCCGTTTCTGCACTGAAGTTTCCGCATGAATGTCATTGGTTTACGGCCGTGAACTTCTCACCGCTGGGACAATTCAGTATGAGCGGGTACTTTTCCAATTACCACAGGCGCAGACCGTCATTCTTTGCAGGCCCAATGCTCGAATTCCAGTAAAGATACGTGAGGCTAAGCAGTACGACAAAGAGGACTAAACCATAAATTGATCCCGCATATAGGAAGACAGTATTGGGGTCAAGTTCTGCTCTTGTGCCTGATTGTTCATCTACGCAAAACCATGTGACAGTCCAATAAGTTGCGGTGCTGATTTCAGACACATGCTGCGTGTAGGACAATTGCTTGCCGGGGCAGGCGAATGGCTGGGCGATCAGGTTTAATTGTGGGAACCGAGAACCCAGCCCCATGGAACCTCCGACGATGCCGATGAAGACGGAAAAGATTAGTCCGACTAAAAGCCCGGTGATAAGTGTGCCAGTTTTGACTTTTTTGACGTTCATACTTGTAAGTTCCTTATCGAAATGGGAATCCGGAGAGTGCGAAAGATAATCACAAACTTGTTGTTGCGGGCTAACGCCAGGTTCAGGCGCGCTGGCGCGGGTCAACAAAACCTCTGCCATTCACCAAGTCGCAAACCGTCAGAGGCATCGCGCCAGCGTTGGCTGCAAACGATGTTAGCCAGCCCCGACCATACAATCATCTTCCAAATCTTGGAAACGCGAACAGATGCAACAGCAAAAGGAGCGGCAAACTCTTTGTCCTATACCACATATATCCAGCAATTAATCCGTTCTCAATTGGCAATACATACGCAAGTGCAATGAGGGGTGAACGCTCATATCTCAACATCTGCTGTGGCACATGTCCCACCGAGAATAAAAGAGCTTGAACAACGATGGCTAAACCGATTCCCATGAAAACCGCCAGTCGAGGTTGGAGGCCAACCCGCAATACAAACTCCTCAGGCAAGGCAGCGACCAAAAGGAGTGAGCCCAGCAAAACGAGTACAGAGAGTGGACCCGAAATATCTTCAGCCAAATCGGCTCCTTGTGGAGTTGGCGCCTCCCCGGCTGGAAGCTGCCAATAAATAAACGCAAAAAACACATTTAGCAAGACAATCGCCACTAGGGCAAGCCAACCGCGGCGGGATGGCATTCGAAGACCTAGCATCTCCAACTCATATTTAGAGGCGAGATGGATGAGAACAACCAAACCTACGGACAGGAGCAGATAAACCAAGAGTGGGATTTCGAGAATGCCCAAATAACCAAGTGCTGCATAAGCCATCATAAATGCCAAAATCAAAGTCATCAGACAGAGCTCCAGAAAAGGCCTCTTTATCTGAATATGATTGGGAATTGGCTCATCGGCAAGTATCAATTTCGCGGCAAAAATCCATACCATAGCAAGTATACCACCCACTAAACCTTGACGTACCCCTTCCCAGAGACCTACCTTGATAAACAGGATCAATGCAGAAGCACAGAATGTAACTGCAATTAGAAGGATCACTGGAGTGGAGAAGACCTTTTTGTTGTTCATAACCTCTGGTCACTACCATAAAGCTCATGAGAGCTGGCTAACGTTTGAGGTCAGCGGCCGCCCGCTTACGGGTGGTCCGCTGGAGCGATTTGTTGGGCGCCGTTAGCATGTTATTTCTCCAGAATTACCAGCGCGATTCCACCGAGAATAGCTGCGGACGCCAATACTAAGCGCAGGGTTATGGGTTCGCCCAGAATAACGACGCCACCCGCGGCCGCAATGACTGGAACACTGAGTTGCACTGTCGCAGCATTGGTGGCTTTCAGCGCAGGCAATACCGTGTACCAAATGGCGTAACCTATTCCGGAAGTTAGCGCGCCCGACGAAACCGCGTACCAGAATCCAGCAGTATCCAGCGATGAATCGTTCAACACTATCATGCTCAATGCTACTGCGATTGGAACGGCACGCAGGAAATTCCCCGCCGTTACCCTAGTGGGATCACCCGCATCTTTTCCGCGCAAGGAATAGATTCCCCATGCAACCCCGGCGCCAAACATCAGTGTGGAACCAAACAGTGGCGGTGCCGAAAGCCCCGGCAACAATAGACCAACCAGTCCTCCGAGCGCGAGTACAAGACCGATGAGCTGCAGTTTCAGCAGACGTTCTCCCACCCAAACGCCATAACCGATCATTGTCGCCTGGACAGCGCCAAAGAGCAGCAGCGCACCGGTTGCCGCAGGCAGGCTCACATAGGCAAAAGAAAATCCGGCGGCATAAGCAAACAATGCAAATGCCGATAGCCAGTTGCCCCCGCCGGCATATGTGCCGCGTCTCATTCGCACGATCAACCAAAGCATCACTGCACCGGAGATCAATCGAATTGTAGTGAAGCTAGCTGCATCGATGCTGGTATGTTTGAGAGCGACACGGCAGAGCAGTGAATTTCCTGCAAAAGCAACCATAGCAAGCGACGTCAGAGCAATAATGCGTGCATATGACATTGAAAGTCTTCCTAAGCACCATCGAGCAGGTGTGATCTAGGGCGTCTAACGGTGCGCATCACCGGCTGGCGAGCCGAGCGCAGCGAGGCGAAGCCAGCCCAGTGTACGCGCTTGTTAGCCTGCTCTTCGTCTTTCGCGCCCACTCAAATACAGCCAGATTGAAAACAGAAGAATGCACACCAAACTTAACGCCGCGATGATTAAGCTTGGAAAGTTGGGCACCGGCTGTGAGTTAATCACCCGCTGCCAGGCGGGATCCACGCTCTCAAGGCTGTTGTAAGAACTCAACACGTATAGGCTGGAACCATCCGTGGGCAATAGACGACAGTTATCATCATTCCTGCAGACTACGATGCCATCGAGGCGGAGATCAGCCGAGTCGTATTTCAATACGACTGCCCCCTGCGGCCCAACCGGGATGCTGCGCTGTCGGAACGCAATATTCTGCGGGATTACTCTCGGATCGGCGTAGGTGGTTGAGACAGCAGTAAGGTATAGAGTTTCGGGGGTGGCATTTTCCAGCCGCGCTTCAGCCTCGAACAGATTGACGACAAAATCCACTGGGCCTGGCAGCCACGTAGAAGGAATTGCTTCTAGGAGTTGCAGACCCCCGCAGCAAAGTGCTGGCGAAGTGAGAAGGGCAAGAAACAAGAGCGTGCTTCGAATCCATCGAGTTCCGCGAGTCTTCCCGCTTTGCGCAACGTTGTTCATGGGAATACCACCATTCTTTCCCTTCAAGAGAGCGGTCTAACGGCCTGCGCTAGCCGCAAGTGGGCGGGACGCAGAGAATGCTTGGAAGCGGGATTCTGCTGAGGCGTTGAAAACTGCCAAAAAACGCGCAGAGTCCCACTTGTCGGCTGCACGCTGTGTTGGGCGGTGTTTCCAATCTTATATGTTTCTTTCCTTGTGCTTTTTGTTCCACTTATCCATATTCCAATTGCGTCCGGGTTCGTCGTGCTGGCGAATAAATGCTTCACTTACGGCATCCTCACCATATATCCCATCTTGTTGACATTTAGTCACCAGTTCGTTGAAAAAATGCTGCAATATGGTTACTCGTTGTTGATAGCCATCTTTTGTCACAGAAAGAGCGTTTGTTACCAATATCAATTGCTCGCTAAATTTCTCTGGTAGCCAAGATAATTTCAACAAATCTGATATTTCTCGGCTACGCAATGTCCGCCAGCGACGATTATAAGCAAACAAGGCTTGCATCAAATAATCATATGCAGAATGCAAACGATAATGAGCAATCGTGGCACCTTGTGTTTCCCATGGGCGTTCCGCGGATGAATCTCTTAATAGCCAGTCAAGGTGCACAATTGCATCATCAAGGTGTTCCTGACGAATTTCATCGTTGAAATATGTCCGTTCTGCAATTATTTTCCGAATCTGGCTCTTACGGTCAAAGGCTAGCCATCCCTCGCTTAACTCGGAACAGAGCGATTCTGGCCACTCATGCGTTGATTTGGACCACTCTTGTAAGTCAAGCCGCTTAAAGTCAAGTTGGATTGAATTTTCCACTTCACTAAAAATACCGTGAAACGTACTATCATCAGGCCGCCACTTAAATTCAGCCGGGATGGCGTATAGATCAAACGGTTCTAGGAAAATGACAGCATCAATATCTGAGTCAGCCCGAGCTATTCCCTTCGCCACACTGCCAATTACAACCACGCCTTGAACCGACGCTTCTGGAATAACTTCCTGGTGAATAAACCTTGATAATTCTGTTCGTTTTCTCTTTGTTGCTGGATTCATCTGCTACTTCCTGATGATAGCACAACCACTTAATCACTCTAGATTTTGCCGCGCAACGCCGTCGTAAGCTGCGCTGGCGCGGTCAGCAAACGCCTTTGCCAATCACCAAATAGCTGGCCGTCCAAGGCATCGCGCCAGCGTCGGCTGCATGAGTTGTTAGGACGCTTTTTCTTCCTGAGCAGCAATAACCAACGCCTTTGCCTTAAGGGTTCCCAATAACTTGGTCGAGTAAGACGCTGACCTTTGCTCAAGATGCTACCACAAAGCAGTTGCTTACCTTTGTTCCCGTATTTCATCCATGCGCTTTGGCTGTTAATAATGGTTGCGCAGTTGAGCTACCAGCAGATCATCATCCACAACTCTGTAAACAATGCGATGTTCCCTGTCTATACGCCGAGACCAATAACCAGACAGTCCGAACTTGAGCGGTTCCGGTTTACCTGTTCCTGAAAAAGGCGTGCGCTGAATCTCTTTGATAAGCGCATTGATACGATTCAACGTCTTCTTGTCTGCTTTCTGCCAGTGCAGGTAATCTTCCCAGGCGTTTTCTGAAAAAATCAGCCTCATTCCATCAGCCCTCGTTCCGTGCCGCGACCGCTTTCTAATTCGAGAATAGATTCCATCAGACGCTTGGCATTTCTGGGGCTGCGTAGCAAATAAGCGGTTTCCTCAAGCGCTTGGTAATCCTCTAAAGAAAGCATCACAACAGAACGATTATTTTGCCGGGTCACGATTATAGGCGTATGGTCATCACAAACCTGGTCCATTTTCTGGGCTAACGTCTGGCGAACGACCGTATAGTTAATAGCTTCCATTTCACTTTACCTCCAGAGAAAGTATGTACAAATAATTGTACGCATTTCCTATAGATAAAGCAACACCAATAAGGCAACGAAACGCCTGTACTGGCAAGTCTCTTGAAACATAGGTCGCCCCTAACACTTCGATAAGCGGTGGACTGAGCAACGGCCGTTCCATCACCCACTCCTCTCATCCGCTTCATCGAACAGTTAGACGGCCGTTTCACCCACAGCCCCGTTCGGTAATACGGGGCACCAACTCGACTAACTCTGGTCGGTCTAACGACTTGGCGGTTCACCCGCGCGAGCGAAGCGAGCGTCGGGTGCAATCGCAAGTTAGCCAGCTACGCGACACAGGGCTCCAACGAACCGGCACGGCTCAGTCTTGAGGCCACAGCCAACGACTGCGCCCTGTATCATCTGCAAGCGCCCAAGGCTGCACGTCGGGCGGCTCAATGCCGAGCGCAGTCAAGCTGGCACACACCTGCTCGCCATGAATGCTCACATGGTGCAGCGCCTGCACCATAACCACGTTGGCATGCGTCTCGTATGCGCCGTCGTCCAGGATGACGATTCGTTCCCCGTCAACCGGCTCGCTTAGGAACCGTTGCCACCGTTCCGCAGTCTCCTCCGACAGCGTCAGGAGTTCGCGGAGATCATTTGCCACCTCCTCGTCCAACGAAGGGGGCAGCCCGCCATCGAGGCGCGCGATGTAACGAGCGTCCGCGATCACCAGGTGATTCAACGTCGCGCGAATGCTATCGACGGACCCCGGTGCTCGACGCCCCATCTCGGCAGCCGAAAGAGAGTCACACGCGGCAATAAGCTTCTTCTTAGCCCAAGCACTATGGCTAAACGCATCGAGCAATAATTCGTTCATTGCACCACCTTTATCTGGCCAACGTTAGCTTCAGCCGCTGCGAGCAGATTCCGCCGCGTGCGCAGGCGTGATGCCTTCAGTCACCAACACCTCAAATCGTAGATCGGCTCGGCGCTCGCAGTCGAGCTGCAAGCATTGTTGGGCGGCATCATAAATCCTGTATGGAAATAATAGCTTCACAGAATGAGCCTCACAATATTGTAAGCCCGCTTTCGACCATCTTATTTTTTTTGATGACTTGCTCAAGAATTTTGCTTTGTTTTTGAGTTACCTTTATTGGAGAGAAGCAGTATTCTGCATTGTTTCCGTCATTGTCTGAATAATACCCAGTGTAAAACCAAACTTCAGGAAAAGGTATGGAACTCATAAATGGCTGTAGAATTTCGCTTGCATTTTGATACTCTGATAGATCGAATGCACTTGTCCTGTTATCTACAATAATTACTGTTTTCTCTTTTTCAGAATGTTTTTTATTTACTTTCCTCGTAATAGACGACCGTATTTGTTTATCAAGCTCATCAACTGGTTCAAGAAGATTACTAATAGTGATTCGCGTTTTAAGATCGTTCAATGGATTATTGACAGAATCATTAGATGAAAGGCCATTGAGTTGATAATCCTTAATAAGCTGAGCAATCTTTTGGTTAGGAAACAGATCATTCAACTTTATTAATTCATGAAGTGGAATTGTTTTTTCACGACACCATTTACTTAGTCGCCCTTCTCTTTTATTTATTACAAAGTGGTGATCATTATCAGCAATAGCAGTTATTTCTAAATTGAAAATTTTACCTGTACTCAACTCTAACTTGAAATCCCAAGGGTTATCTCTTCCTAAAATATTGATTCCAAGTGATTCATTATAAAAAACTCTTATTAGGTGCTGAAGGTAATGAAGACAAATTAGAAGTTCACGATGAGATGGGTCTGGAATATCAAGAAAAACGCGTTCCATAATGGAACCGGCCTTATCGATCTTAAAAAATCGTTTGTAATTGTTCTTATCCTCAAGTGAATGAACTGGATAATATTCACTTTTATTTATTTGAATCATTTTGTCTTTTTTTTGTAGTGTCTGCCCAACGATAAAGGATTGATGCGGCGCAGTCTGGCGAAACCTGTGATGACCAGTACCTCAGCCGCCGCATAATGGGCATCAGAATGCCTTGTTGAACTAAGCCGGTCTAGCGCGAAACGCCTGTATGGAATTTAAGCCTTTAGAATTTCAGACATTGGTCGTCACCAGACTGGTAATGACGGCAATTGTAACCATTTTCCTTCTCACTGGTCAATGTTCATCACTCTGTTGAGAATTTGGGTGCGCGGGCTTTTTGTTGACGCCAGAGAGGAGTTCGCGCGCCTACGTGCGAACGGGCACGAGGGTGTGCCCTACTCCTCAAAAAAACCCTATCACGGCCGTACCCCCCACCCCCTTCACCCTATCATCAGATGATGTTAAACTCCTGGCATGGCCGCAGACATCCAGCAGTTTTGGCAGGCAGTCGAAACTGCCACCGACCCCACCGTGTACCAACCGGCGCGCCACACAGCCGTGATCATCCCCTGGTCTCTTCTCTATGATTCACCATTGACGGACACGGAGACAAACTTGTTGGTGTCCGCGTTGTAAACGACCTGAAAGTAACAATCACCGCCATCGGCAACGATAACGGCCGTTTCCTGCCAGGCCGTTCCCTCCACCCTACAGAAAAAATTGGCATAAATGAACTGTTCATCGCCACGCACAAAGCCGGCGTATTGCCGCGTGTAGTCGGGCAGGCGTTTCACAAGCTGTCCCCATTTACCTTCCTGCAAATAGGCAGCCAGACCATCCTCCAACGCCGTTACCTCTACGGCCGTAGGCACCAGCGGCACGCACGGACCGCTGATGCTAAGAGAGCCGCTGTGGCGCGCGTCCGCTGCATGGCGTTGTTAGCCGGTGGTCTTTGAGAAATTCCATTAGCGGGCTAAAGCTTTCTTTACACGTGCTTGCATTTCGTTTTTGTATGCTGGACTTACCTTCGACCAATTCACATCCCAATGATCGAACTGTTCCGCAGCTTCTAGCGAAACCAGAAACGTAATTTCGCGCGATACTAGCGCATGCACGAAATAGACGTATGGCTCGTAATCTTCGTCATAATCAACAGCAAACAGCCCCCAACGTTGGTTGATGAATGGGTCTATCACATCAAAGACAAATCGCAACGTTTCTTCGCCAGCATCAACTCCAGGTGGCGGCGCAAAATGCTGAATGCCGTTCCGCAGCTTTCCAAAGCTATCAAATCTCCCTTTATTGGGAATAGAAAATCCGGTAGCTGCCCAAAGACGCTCTGGCAAATCTGACCATTGGATTGTACGACCCTGCCTAAATAGGTCTTCTAGATCCAAATGCGTTCCAAGCGCCTGTGTGGAACGCGGTAGATGCTCAAAGATGAGAAGAGGATGTTCCTCCGCAATACAAGCCTTGATTAGCAACTCTGCCGCGTGAGCAGCTTGCAGAACTGAGAGTTCCGGCCATCTCGGATTCTCCATTGCCGCATAGGCTGCATGGCGATTCGCATGTGCTAGAGCACCCAAGCCAAGGTCACGCATATGCTCCCATATTCCTCTCAGAGCAGGATTCACAATTGCTCTCCTCTTTTTCTCTGCTGGTTACACACGCCCGGCTAACGCTCTGGTGCAAACCGATCTCAACCCGCAGCCATCGTTGAAAAGCACAACCAACGAAACCAACGATGTGTAGAATCACGAGCTTGCGCTGTCCGCTTGAAGCAGCTTGTTGACCCGCCGGCCCCGATACCGAAACCAAGCGACTGACCAAAGCCCCAAAAAGCACCGACCCTACGCGTAAAATAACGTTTGACTTGCTCAGCCAGCCTCAAGTGCGAAAGCCAGCCACCGCAAACCAAGCCCAACTGACCAACAACCCTGCTGGCGAAACCGACCTGACCCACACCGACCCCAACCATTTTTCCCTTCTTCCTTTTCCCGGCGGGCTAACGTTCTGCCTAAGCGGCGGTGCGAACCGAAGCCTTACTCATTCCGCCTTTCCAATGCCCAACCGAGCCCGAAAGAGAGGATCCGGTACAACAAAGACGGTGCCACTACCGTCAGTTACACCGCTAAATGGAGGCGCTCGATTCCGATCTATCCATTCTTGACGCATTTGTCTCCCAGCTTGATGAACTCTGATCTGAAGTTGTTGACTGGGGAAATCGTTCCACTGGTCCAGAAGCCAATCTGTGATAGCCAAAAAACCACTGGACCCGTTTGGAGCAAGAAACGAGCCACCGCCGGAAAGCTCAGGCCCAAAGAAAAACAGCTCACAACCGACCTGAAAAAAGCTGGGATTGCGACCGACTGGCAGCACAAATTTATCGAAGTAACTAAGCAATCTCTTCTCTCTACTAAGCGTCAGGAAGTTTTGTGCCCCGATAACAGTCGACCAGTGAAGCGCCTCAGAATCTACACCCGGCTCGCCGGCCGCAGCATCTACTTCGGGCACTGTAACTAGCCGCCGCGAGGTCCCCGGGCCAAAGGTTTGAAAGAGTGTCGGTGCCGTTACAGTCGGTCCAGGCAATTCTGCTGCAAAAAGTCGCGAAATGGCCTCAAGAAACAATTCATCTCTCCCGACAGTGCATCCGCGTACATCAATTATGCTCCGACCGCTAAAGCGACCCCTCGCCTGCATTAATCGATCTCGAAATCGGCGACGAGTTATCCCGAGAAAAGCGGCACGTAGACCTGGAAAGCGTTGTGCCAAAGTGATCTCGGACAGGCGCAAATCCCGGGGCGCTGTCCTCTCGATAGCATCTTGTAAATCCCTGACTTGATCCGCTATAGCTCCTGTTTCATCGGCTACGGCGCCCCGCATGCCATCCTGTCTACGCGCATCAAGCACAAATTCGATTGCATCGATAAACTGATCGATGATATTTTTGAGGCCCGCATTTGCGCCGGAACGCATGGTTTGCAGTGCCTTGAGTTGGCTGACACGATTGAAGAATTCTCGTACTGCGCCGGATGGGAGCCCGGACACCTCCAGCCCGAAAGGACCGAGCACGGAAGCGTTCGTGCGGCGTAGTTCTCCCACTAATGCCGGGAGCAACGCGATGCCACCCCTGAGCGTGATCGTAAAATCGCCGATGACATGTAGAAGACCCATGACATCACTACGGGCAAAGGCATTGACGAAATCGCGGCCCCACACTTCTTCAGGACCACCGTCAAAAAATGGAACCTGTATACTGTCAAATGACGCGTGAGCTACAATTCTAATGCGCTGCTTTTCTCCCTTACGACGCGCTAGATCTCGTATTATTTCCTCAAATGACGCGATTTGTTGCACGTCCAATTTCCAATCCAAATGATACTGTGTAGCGTCGCGCAGCAATTGAGGATCTTGGCCGGTAGGATTGCGAGTGATATACGTGCGAAATGGTACACCTTCAGGAACACTATTCGTCGGCATTTGTTTCCTCCTTGGACATTCAAAGTGTAAGCGATCTGTTTCTACGGTAACATCATAGTCTATATCTGAATCATAGTCGGAATGTGTCAATAGAAATGAGTCCGCTTCCATAACTTACATTTCTGACCGTTGAATCACCAGACAGCTGATTGATCTTCAAATCAACACCACTGTAATTCGATTGAATGCTGAAAAGCTAACCCTGAATATGGTCTTCTGAAATTGCTCACGCACTAGACCATGATTCGCCTTGTGGGAAGCGGGTCAACAATTCAGGATTGATGCAGTGCGGTCTGGCGAAACCTATAATGACCAGTACCTCAGCCGCCGCATAATGGGCATAAGAATGCCTGTTGAACTAAGCCGGTCTAGCGCGAAACGCCTGTATGGAATTTAAGCCTTTAGAATTTCAGACATTGGTCGTCACCAGACTGGTAATGACGGCAATTGTAACCATTTTCCTTCTCACTGGTCAATGTTCATCACTCTGTTGAGAATTTGGGTGCGCGGGCTTTTTGTTGACGCCAGAGAGGAGTTCGCGCGCCTACGTGCGAACGGGCACGAGGGTGTGCCCTACTCCTCAAAAAAACCCTATCACGGCCGTACCCCCCACCCCCTTCACCCTATCATCAGATGATGTTAAACTCCTGGCATGGCCGCAGACATCCAGCAGTTTTGGCAGGCAGTCGAAACTGCCACCGACCCCACCGCATATAAACCGGCGCGCCACACGGCCGTGACCGCCACCCGCCTCACCAACCGCGACGAAACCTATTACGTCCTCAAACAGCCGGAGCGCAAAAATTACGTGCGCCTATCGGAAGCGGATTTTGCCTTGTGGTGGCAGATGGACGGCCGTCGCCGCATCAAAGACCTGCTTTTCTACAGCCTCAAACGGTACAAAAGCCTGCCCGTCGGCCACTTTACCACCGTCGTCAGCGAATTGCGGCAGGGCGGTTTTCTGCAAGACCAACCCGTCAACCTGTATGACCAGATTGAAAGCCAGCTACAGGCGCGCGCCCCGGAAAGTCAGGGGCGACGGCTGCTCAAGGGCTTTTTGCACACGGAGATTGCCCGCAGTGGCTTAGACCCTCTTTTCACCAGGCTGTATGGGTGGACACGGCCGTTGTTCCACCCCCTTGCCCAGATTATGTTGCTGCTGTTGGTATTGTCCGGTGGCGTGTTGTTTGCCCTGCTGTACAATCGCCACGTCTACACCCTCACCAGCAGCGGGTATGTGGCCGCGCTGTCGCTCATTCTGGCTAATCTGATCGTCATTGGCCTGCACGAACTGGCGCACGCCCTGACCACCAAACACATTGGCCGCGAACTGGATCGCGGCGGCTTTTTGCTCTATTGGGGGCTGCCCGCCTTCTTTGTGGATACCCGCGACACCTGGCTGGCGACCAGCCACCAGCGCATCCTGGTCTCCTGGGCCGGGCCGTATTCCGGGCTGATGTTGGGCGGGCTGTTGGGCTGGGTGCTAACGGCCGTAACGTACTTCATCCCCACTGCCGCCGACACCATCTGGGCTACCTTCCTTTATCAAATGGCCTTCCTGGCCTATTTCAGCGTGTTGATCAATCTTAATCCGCTGCTGGAATTGGACGGATATTTCATCCTCATGGATTGGTTGGAAATGCCTGGCCTGCGCGGCCGCGCCTTCCGCTTCTGGCGCGAAGAGCTGTGGGGCAAAGTGAGGGCCTCCACAGGCCCACGCCAGTTGTGGCGCGAGTTGGCCGTCCGTGAACGCATCTTCCTTCTCTTTGGGGCGCTGGCCTTCTTCTACTCGGCCTTTGCCTTGTGGCTGGCGGTCAATTTCTGGCGGCTACGGCTGGTACCTTTTGCCGAGACGTTGTGGGCGAATGGCTTTTGGGGGCGGGTGACGCTGGTGCTGCTCACGGCCGTCGTCCTCATCCCCACTGCCTACTTCCTGGGCCTGCTGCTCTGGAGCCGGGCGCAAACCGCCCTGCGCTGGCTGGCGAACCGCGATCTGCTGGCCCGCCCCGATGTGTTGGCGCTGCTCATCGGCGGCCCCATTTTGGTTGGCTTGCCGCTGCTCTGGCTGCTGTTGGGGCGATTGCCCGCCGGCCATATCTGGCAGCCAATTTTTGTCTGGCTGCTCTATCTGGCAGCGGCGGTGGAACTGGCTTTTGTTGCCTGGCAGTTGACCGGCTCCCGTTTTCAATGGGCGCTGTGGGCCTTGGCTGCCGCGCCACTGTCGCTGTCGTTGGCTTACCTGGCTGCCGGTTTGACGACCAGCATATGGCGCGATCTGGCGTTGATGTTGGCCGCCGCCACCATATTAGCCAGCGGCATTGTGGCCT
The DNA here is from genome assembly GCA_023382655.1 of Anaerolineae bacterium. Classification (GTDB taxonomy): domain Bacteria; phylum Chloroflexota; class Anaerolineae; order Promineifilales; family Promineifilaceae; genus CAADGU01. Next base: position 51,194 of record JAHDWK010000001.1, read on the forward strand.
GGTTTACCATCAACCCCCGCTGGCTGACACGGGCTGATCGCTGGCTGATGGCTGGTATGCTGCTGGTGGGGCTGTTGACGTTTGCGGCGCTGGCACAGGTGGAGGGAAGTGATCTGTTTTGGGGAAACGGCCGTTGGCTGGCTGCCGCCTTTATCACTTCCTGTACCACATTTGGGCTGACGTTTATGGCGCCCTTGTTGCTCAACTTCTGGCGTTCTCGTTTTGCCCTGCCCTGGGCATTACTGGCGGTGGTCATTGCCCTCACCCCCTGGTTGCTGCCCTTTCCCGCGTTGGCGACACCCCTGTTGGCGCTGTGGCTGTTTGCGGCCACGCTCTATTTGCTGCTAGGGCTGCTGGCGCAGTTTGCCCGCCACGAATTGGCCGCCACTGCCCTCACCGGCATTGGTACGTTTGGTGAGCGAGACCGGCTGGTGGTGGGATTTAATCATTTTATGACCGCCCTTTTTGCCAGTTACGAGGCGGTGTTTGGCGGGCGGCGATTGGCGGCCATTCAAGGTGAAATTGTCAGCGCCGGGCCGCTGGATCGGGACCTGAGCATTTTGCAGATTGCGGAGCGCGCCCGCCATGCGCTGTTGCTGGCTGTTGACCGGCTGGATGATCTGGCCGGGACGCCGTTCACGCGCCAGGCGGGGCAGGCGGCGTATGACAGCCTACCCTGGTTGGAAGCGGAGACGGTGGCGCGGCATGTACTGTCGCGCACCCAATGGGGGGCGGGGTTGGCGCAGGGTTTCATCCGTGCCCGCGATCACCGGCTCGAATTGATCCGGCAGGCGGACATTTTTGCCGGGCTGGATTGGGAGGGGATGCAGGCGGTCACGGCCGTGCTGCAAGTCCGCGCCGTCCGCAAAAACGGCGTTTTGGCCCAGGCCGGGCAGGAAGCGACCCATTTCTACCTGGTAGACAGCGGCGAAGTGGGCATATTCCACAATGGTGAGCAGGTAGCCACATTACACAGTGGCGGTTATTTTGGGACAGGGGCGTTGGCCGGGCGCGGGCAGCATAGTTTTACGTATCGCGCCTTGACAACGGCCGTGCTGTTTACCATTCACCGTGATGACTTTGACCCGTTGCTCCGCGCCGATACTACACTGGCACAGCAGGTCAGTTCTGGGGCACAAACGCGCAGTTTGTTGCGCCGTATGTCATTGTTTAGCGGCCTCAGTCCGCAAGAACTGGCGGCGCTGGATGCCCGCTTGCAAAAACGGCATGTAGCCGCCGGGGAACTGTTTGTGCGCCAGGGCGAACCACGCTCATTTCTATTTATTATTGTCACCGGCGTGGTAGAGCTATCTATAACGGAGCAGGGAGAGGAGCAGGTGATCGGTACCTTAGGGCCGGGGGAGCATTTTGGCGAGTATGCATTGTTTGCCGATACGCCGTACCATGCCAACGGCCGTGCCCGCCTGGATGTGGAACTGCTGCTGTTGGATGAAGCCAAATTTGATGAGTTGGTAGCCCATTGTGAGCAGATGACGCAATATGTGGAGCAGTTAGGCAGCGGCCGCCTCCTGGCTGCCCAACGTCACACCGCCCTACCTTCGTAAACCTCGTTTACAAGAGTTCACATCTACCAAAATACACCACGAAAAATGAAAACCCCCCGTTCCTACGTATTACTTATGGAGAATTCAAATAGAGTTTGTACAAGCTTTGGGGAGGCCCGGTAGATTATTTTTGAAGGAGGGATATGTCTAATGTCGTGGAAATCCGTTGTTCTCAATACTATTTTCATGGTTATTCTCTGGTTCACGGTTCTGTTGACCAGCGTGATGGTGCATGAGGTGGGGCATGGCGTGGCTACGGCCGTGAGCGGCGGCTGGAAAAACAGTACACCAGGTTTTGGCGCTACTGGATACTATGAACGCCAACTGCTGTTGGAGGCCCTGGACTACTCTGTCAACAGCGGGGTGGCCCCGGCCGATTGGGACCGCGACCATGGCCTGGCGATGATTGCCGAACTGGCCCGGCACAATATACCTTTGCAGGTCGGGGTTTATGGCGGCTGGCTGGCGCAGTTGGCGGTGGCCCTATTTGTTTTTTTTCTGGTGCAGTGGCGGGTGTTTCAGCAAGAAGCATCGGCGCAGGCTCGATTGTTCTGGGGGAGCTTTGCGCTTTTTAATTTTGCCTGGGTCGGTGGATTGTTGTTTTTGGTCAATTTTTTGCCGTATGCCGGTTCAGATGGTGTGGTGCTGAAGCAGGTAATTTTGCAAGATAACGTTTTGGCGCAGGGGATCATTTTGGCGGGTTCGCTGGGTCTGCTGCTGTTTGCTTATTTTACGGCGGGCAAGATTGGCCCGCTCACCTTTGCCAGTTTTAGCCTGGACGAGGCGCAAAGCCGCACACTGGCGCTTGGCTGGTTTGCGCTGACGGCATGGGCCGGTTTTATCGCCAAGATTCCGGTTTTAGCCCCCCTGGTGTTGTTGGCCGTTTTTATCATTCCCGGTTTCATCTTTCGGCGATTTGCGGCCGGGGAGGTGGCGGGTCGGGTACGGCCGTATATGTGGTTTAGTACGCTGCTCTGGCTGGTTGTTATTCTCATCTTTGCCGTCACCAATTCGGGCTTCATTATTAATCGTGATGACAGCGCACTGACACAGGCGATCATCAAAGCCCACTACTGTGACCAAAGCGACTGCCTGCCGGCCGAATTGCAAGATTGGGTGGTAGATTGAGTACATGATGTTTCGTAATGTGTGATGCGTGAGGAATCACGGGTCACGCATCACGCAACACGCTGCCATCACCTTGCCGACTACGGCCGTACCCCGTAAAATCTCCACCCATATCGTCACACCCTTGAAGGAGAATCTTGTGGAAGATTACGAAACCAAACGGCTTGCTGAGAGCAAAACTGCTCTGGAAAAAATAAAAAACGGCCTGGCCACCAAAGTTCGTATTTTGGTGCCAGCCGATGCCTGCCCCGTCTGTCGCGCCATCGAAGGCGCATATGATTTTGAAGATGTGCCAGAAATCCCACCTGAAGGCTGTTCTTGCCCCAACGGGAGCAATGCTTTTTATGCCCCTGTCCTGGATAGGTATGGGCCATAGTCTGGTAAACGGTAATCGGTAAACAGTAAACGGTGAACCGATTACCGATAACCGATGACCGCCACAAGGGAGCCTGAATAAGAATGCGTTATTGGATAGTTGTATTGTTTTGTGTATTGTTGTTGGTTGCTTGCAGTGGAAACGCTGATTCCACCCCTACAGCGCCACCGTCGGTCACCCTCAGCCCGGAAGCGGCACGAGGGAAAACGGTGTTTAGTCAGAACTGTGGTTCTTGCCACAGCACCATCCCGGAAACTGTGATTGTTGGCCCGTCCTTAGCCGATATTGCCACCAACGCCGAGACACGCAAACCAGGGCAGGACGGCCGTGCCTACCTTTACACCGCCATCCTGCAACCTGGCGACTTCCTGGTGGAGGGGTATGACAACCTCATGCCCGCTACCTTTGGCAAGCAGCTAACGGGCGAAGATTTGGATGCGGTAGTGGCGTATTTGCTGACGTTGGAGTGAGAGATGTAATGGCGCAATTGGGTAATTACCCAATTGCGCCATTACTTTATAAGGAGGAGAAATGTCTAGAATACTCAAATGGCTGGCTATCATCCTTGGCATTTTGCTGGTATTGGTACTCGTCGTGATTGTGGCTTCATCGGCCAAAGCGATTGGGCAAGATGAAGATGTGCGCGCTAATCATGGGGCCGGGGCCAGCAGCGTGGCGCCCTCGTACAGCGGCTTACAGCGCGAATTTCCGGCGCTTAACGAACCGGCAGATAATCCAACGACAGCCGAAAGAGTGGCTTTGGGGCGGCTGCTGTTCTTTGATCCCGTTCTTTCGGAGAATAACGATTTTGCCTGTGCCACCTGCCATCATCCTGACCAGGGTTTCAGCGACGGCCGGGCCACGGCCATAGGCGCCCACGAAACGGCACTGGTGCGCAATGCCCCCACGCTGTGGAACGTGGGGTACGCCAAGAATTTGTTTTGGGACGGCCGTCTCCAATCTCTGGAAGCGCAGGCGGAAATGCCCCTCACCCACCCTGACGAAATGGGTGTTATTGACACGACCTCTCTGGTGGCCGACCTGCAAGCCATCCCCGAATACCAGGAATTATTCGCCACTGCTTTCAACGATGGTCTCACCTTTGACAATGTAGAACGTGCCCTGGCTGCGTTCCAGCGCAGCCTGATCACCAATAACAGCCCCTTTGACCAATACGCGGCGGGCGATTTTAACGCCCTTACCCCTGCGCAGCGGCGCGGTCTGGCCCTCTTCCGTTCCGGGGCAACGCGCTGCTTTGAATGCCACACGGCGCCCACCTTTGCCACTGACACCTTCCGCGTCATTGGCGTGGATAGTGATGATCCTGGTCGCGCCGCCATTGCCGACGATGGCGATTTTGGCGCGTTCAAAGTACCTACCCTGCGCAACGTTGCCCTGACCGCCCCCTACATGCACGATGGTTCGCTGGCGACGCTGGAGGAGGTGTTGGACTTCTATGCCGAAGGCGGTGGTCGGGCGCATGGACAGGAAAACATTGATGTGTTTGTGCAAGGGTTTGAGCTGAATGACCAGGAAAAAGCCGATTTGCTGGCTTTCCTGATGGCCTTGACCGACGAGAGCAATATGCCCGATGTGCCCACCGCCGTGCCCTCTGGCCTGCCCGTTGTAGAACGGCTAGACAATCCAGTGCGTGATGTGGTCGCAGCGGCCAATATCGGTCATAGTGGGGACACGGCCGTAGCCCGCGAAGCACAAACCATTGTTGTGCAACCGGGCGAGAGTATTCAGACGGCCGTAGACCGCGCCCAACCGGGCGACACCGTGGAAATCCCCTATGGCGTCTATCACGAGCGCGTCGTCATAGATATTAGTGACTTCACCCTGCGTGGTATCCCCAATGAAAATGGCGAGTTCCCCATTCTGGACGGTGAAGGCAATCTTTCGGAAGGCGTCATCGCTTCCAGCAACAACTTCACCATCGGCAACCTGCATGTGCGTAATTACACCGACAACGGCGTCATTGTTGAAGGCTCCACCAACATTCGCTTCCATGACCTGCTAGTGGAGTTCACCGGCACCTACGGCGTCTACCCCGTGCAAAGCACCGATGTGTTAGTAGAGCGTGTCGAGGTAACCGGTACAGATGACGCCGGCATCTACGCCGGGCAATGTGAAAATGTCATCGTGCGTGACAGCGTCGCTTATGGCAATGTATTGGGCATTGAACTGGAAAATACACTCAACGGCGAGGTATATAACAACCACGTCTACGACAACACCCTGGGTATTCTTATTGTCCTGCTGCCGCAGCTTACCTCCAAAATTTCCGCTGACACCTACATCCATGACAATGTGATCGAAGCCAACAACCACGAAAACTTTGCTCCTGAGGGTTTTGCCCGTATCGCCCCCTCTGGCACCGGCATCCTGCTGCTGGCTACCGATAACGCGGAAGTGACTGCCAACACTATCACGGGTAACAAAACTGTCGGCGTTGCCGTTTTTAGCTCCACCCGTTCTGGCGCATTTGATACCAGCGAACTAGACATTGGCCCCACGCCAGAGAATAATCATATTCACGGTAACACTTACGAAAATAACGGCTATGACCCTGACCCTTCTACGAAAGATTTAGGCATTCCCGGCGCCGACATTATCTGGGATGGCACCGGTGTCGGCAACCATTTTGATGAAGACAATACCGTATCCACTTTTCCGCCCATTTTGCCCACAAGCAGTTGGCCGGATTGGTTGTACCGCTCATACTTTAACATCCTCAATTTTGCTATTGAGCGAATGGGTTAAATTAGATTTAGCCGCAACTGACATATAGGGCTTCCGTACAGGGTGGTGTACAATAAGTTGGTTAGAGATTGGAGATGCCTAAACCTCCAAACTTCCAATCTCTAATATCCCAAAAAAAGTTTCATTTATATTTACATAAGGAGTTGGATCATGAGCGATGAAACGTCCAATGTGGATCAATTGAAAGCAGAAGAACGGTTGAGAGTGGAAGTGCCGGTGGAAGAAGAGGTGACAAAAGCAGACACCTCTGGTACGCCGGTGGATGTAACGGCCGAACTACGTGGTCTGGGACGGCAGTTGGTGGAAACGCTGCAAACAGCCTGGAACAGCGAAGAGCGGCAGCGTATGGAAAAAGAGGTGCGCGAGGGGATGCGCTCCTTTGCCGATGAGATTGACAAGGCCATTCAAGAGGTGCGTGCCAGCGAGGCCACAGTGAAGATCAAAACAGAAGCGTCACAGGCGGCAGAGAAGGTGCAAAGTAGCGAAGCCGGGCAAAAGGCGCGTGTCAGTTTTGCCAAAAGCCTGCAATGGCTGAGCGAGGAATTGGGCAATCTGGCAACAAAATTTACGCCACCGGAGAAAGAAGGGGAGCAGTGAACAGTGGGCAGTAAGCAGTAAGCAGTGAACAGTCTACTGCTTACTGCTTACTGCTTACTGCTAACTACAATTGCGGCAGCACGGCCGTTGCCAACCCTTCCAGTCCATCCATATCATCCAGGTCTAGCCATTGCAGCATGATGCGCTGCACACCGGCAGCGGCAAAATCCCCCAGTTGATCTACTATTTGTGCGCCAGTGCCCACCACAATGCCCCGTTCACGGGCCTTGTCATAGGTAAGGTCACGGGCGGCGAGTTTGGTTTGTACGGCCGTGTCATCTTTGCCAAACCAGCAACCCGTCATCAGGGAACGGCGGACGGATGGGGAGGGACGGCCGTGCCCCGCCAGCATCTCATCCAACATTTGGCTACGTTCGGCAAAAGTAGCCGGGGGAATATAAACGGCATTCCACTCAGTAGCGTAGCGGGCAGCCATCGGCAGGGTACGTTGCGGGCCATTGCCGCCAATGAGGATGGGTGGGCCGCCAGGCCGCTGCGGGCGGGGCAAAAGCACTGCTTCGTGTAGTTGGTAATATACGCCAGCGTAATCCAGCGGTTCATCCTTCTGCAATAAATGGGTGATGATTTGCACACCCTCTTCAAAGCGGCGGAAGCGTTCGCCCACATCCAGCAGCTGCCAGCCGTAATTATGATGTTCCCGTTCTTGCCAACCTGCACCGACGCCGAGGGTGAGACGGCCGTTGCTCAAGTCGTCTACCGCCGTTGCCATCCGTGCTGTCATCGTGGGCTGGCGAAAGGAGACGGGCGTGACCAGCGGCCCAAATTCGATGCGCCGGGTGTGGCTGGCTAACCAGGTGAGCGAAACCCACAACTCCAACGAATCCAGGTCAGGCGGGTTGGCATTGGTGAAATGATCGGAACGGTATAGCCCCACAAAACCGAGGTCTTCGACGGCCGTAGCCAACCGCTGCCACCGCGCCCAATTCAACCCATTTTGCCCTTCAATCATAATTGCTACTTCAATCATCAGCGCCTCCTGTGGAACTGTAAGACGATTTTCAAAATCGTCCTACAGCAGAAAACAAAAACGCTCACCTTAAATCTAAGGCGAGCGTTTTTCAGTTATCATAAAAGCCCTGTGTTACGCCAGCTGTGTGTCGAGGTGGGGTAAAATTTGAGCCACAATCCGATCTTTGGGTTGCGCCCCGGTGATGCGGGCCACCACCGCGCCACCCTTAAACAGCATGAGGGTGGGAATGCCCACAATGCCATACCGGCCAGGCACAGCCGGGTTGTCATCCACGTCCATCTTGCCCACTTTCAAAACGCCATTGTACTCGGTGGCAATAGCGTCTACATGTGGGGCCACCATACGGCACGGGCCACACCAATCAGCCCAGAAATCAATCAGTACCGGTTTTTTTGATTTCAGCACTTCATTCTCGAAGTTAGCGTCCGTAATTTCACTTGTAAATTGATTTGCCATTTTAATGCTCCTTCACATATTATCCCATTGGGTTTGTTCTTAAAAGTTCAGGTAATAGATGCACCAGTTACCGGCATTCTTACCTGGGAGTTTAACCAAAGGGTTTTGCCTGTCAAGGAAATGGGTACAATACACTTGACGAGCTAAGGATGTGGTGAATGGATGAGTTATTGATTGTCAACGGCCATCTGGTGACATGGTTGCCAGACGCGGAAATTGTGGAAAACGGGGCGGTGTTGGTGCGGGACGGCCGTATTGTCGCTATCGGCCCTTCTTCAGAACTTCTGGAAACTTATCCCCAGGTCGAACAGCTAGACGCCAGAGGGCAGCTTGTCATGCCCGGCAACATTTGTGCGCACACCCACTTTTACGGTGCATTTGCGCGGGGCATGGGTATCCCCGGCCCACCCATGCAGGATTTCCCCGATATTTTAGCGCGTTTATGGTGGCGGCTAGACCGCGCCTTGCTTGACCTGGATGTGCAGTATAGCGCCCTGGTTTGCCTGGTAGACGCCATCAAACACGGTACCACCACCCTGATTGACCATCACGCCAGCCCGAACGCCATCAACAATTCGTTGGATCAGATCGCAGTGGCCGTGGAGCAGGCGGGGGTAAGGGCAGCGTTGTGTTATGAGGTGACAGACCGGAACGGCCGTGACGGAGCATTGGCCGGCATTGATGAAAATGTGCGCTTCTGGTACTCCCTCAAAGAGCGCGATAACCTGCTGTTGGCGGGCACGTTTGGCTTGCACGCTTCCCTTTCCCTCAGTGACGAAACATTGGCCGACTGTGTGGTTGCGGCGCAAAAACTAGGCTGCGGCTTTCATATTCACGTCGCCGAACATGAGGCCGATGAATATGATGCGCTGTACAAATATGGCAAAAGAGTGGTACACCGGCTGGCCGATGCGGGCATTTTGGGGACTAAAAGCATAGTGGCGCACTGTGTCCACATTGACGCCGCCGAAATGAACCTGCTGCGCGAAACAGGCACATGGGTCACGCACCAGCCGCGCAGCAATATGAACAATGCGGTCGGCGCGGCTGATGTCGAAGGAATGCTGCGGCTCGGCATCCCCGTTTGCCTGGGTAATGATGGTTTTAGCAACAACATGTGGGCCGAGTGGAAAACGGCGTATCTGCTGCACAAGGCCGCCCACCGCGACCCCCGCCGCATGAATGGCCTGGACGTGGTGCAAATGGCCGTCCACAACAATGCCGCCTTGGCCCGTGTCTTCTGGCCTGATTTGCCGTTGGGAAAATTAGAAGTGGGGGCAGCGGCGGACATTATTTTTGTAGATTACCACGCCACCACGCCCCTCAGGGCCGGCAATTTGCCCTGGCACATCCTCTTTGGCTTTGAGAGCAGCCTGGTGACAACGACGATGGTTGGCGGTAAATTGTTGATGCAAGATCGCCAACTGTTGACGCTGGATGAGGCGGAAATTACAGAAAGAAGCAGAGAGTTGGCAACGGCCGTGTGGCAGCGCTTTGAAAAATTGAGCGCATAAAGGAGTAGATGTTGAAAATTGCGATTTTAGGTGGAACGGGTGATGAAGGGTTTGGACTGGGCTGCCGCTGGGCAGCCGCCGGATATGAGATCATCATTGGCTCGCGGCTGGCAGAGAAGGGGGCCAAGGCGGCGGCGGATGTGCAGGCCCGTTTGCCCCAGGCGAACGTGATGGGCACGGATAATCTGAGCGCAGCACAGCAGGCGGAGGTTGTGGTGTTGTCTGTGCCCTATGCCGCACAGCAGGCCACGCTGGAAACCGTGAAGGAGGCAGTGGCCGATAAGTTGCTGATAACAGTGGTGGCGCCCACGGGCGAAAAGGCGGCGCGGGTTCACCGGCTGCCCAGCGGTTTGTCGGCAGCGGAGGAGGCGCAGCAGCAGCTCCCGGCGGCGCGGGTCGTGGCCGCGTTCCAAAACATCGGCGCCCACCATCTGCCTGACCTGAGCCATGAACTGGATTGTGATGTGCTGATTTGTGGTGAAAAGAAGGCGGATAAGGATGTGGTGATGGCTTTGTGCCAGGATGCCGGTTTGCGCGGCATCAATGCCGGGGCGCTGCAAAATGCGCGGGCGGTGGAGGAGTTGACGGCCGTGCTCATTGCCATCAACATCATCTACAAAATACCGGGGGCGGGTATCCGCATCACAGGAATTTGACAGTATGCCACAACTGCATTTTATGTCAATCCCCCACATTCCTCATGTTCAGCCAGGTGACAATCTGGCTGAATTGTTGTTAACTGCCTTGCAGCAGGCGGGCATGGAATTACAGGATGGTGATGTGTTGGCGGTAGCTCAAAAAATCGTCTCCAAAGCCGAAGGGCGGCTGGTGAATTTGGGAACGGTGACACCGGGCGCACAGGCCCAGGTAGTGGCCGGACACACCGGCAAGGACCCGCGTGTGGTGGAATTGATTTTGCAGGAAAGTGAAGGGATTTCGCGGATGCGCCCTGGTGTGTTGATTGTGCGCCATCGGCTTGGTTTTACCAGCGCCAACGCCGGTATTGACCGCTCCAACGTGGTGCAGAGCGGCGACGAGGAAACGGTGCTGCTGCTGCCGCAAGACCCGGACGCTTCGGCGGCGCGTATTCGCCAACATTTACAAGACCATTTCCAGGTGCATTTAGGGGTGATCATAACGGATTCACATGGACGGCCGTTTCGCCTGGGCACCGTAGGTGTGGCCATTGGTGTGGCCGGAATGCCCGCTTTGTGGAACCGGCGTGGTGAATCGGATTTATACGGGTATGCGTTGCAGCACACGGATGTGGCAGTAGCGGATGAGGTGGCGGCAGCGGCCGGTTTGCTCATGGGGCAGGCGGCCGAAGGAGCGCCGGTGATTTTGGTGCGCGGCCTGCCATTACCACCCGGCGAAGGTACAGCCACCGATCTGATTCGCCCCAAAGAACTGGACTTATACCGGTAAGGAAGGCTTGTGAAAAAACTGCTCTTAATTGTATGGCCCCTGCTATTTGTTCTTGTTAGTTGCCAGACAGACGCGATGCCCACCCGCGCCAGCCTGGCGATGGTGCCCGGCGGGTTGCCACCCACATTTACCGCAGCGCCAGGCACGGCCGTAGCTACCCTCACCCCTGTGGGCACGCCCCGCACTCTGCCGCCAACCAATACACCCGGGTTCATCCCCAGCCACACGCCCATACCCCCCACCCCAACGCCCACAGAAACGCCTACCCCTACCGCGGCAGGGCCAACGCCGCCGGTGATCAAACCCATACACGCTTATGGCATCCGCGAAGCCATTCCTTATCAAGCCTTCCCCAAACCACCGGGCGACAACGGCTGGGGTATGCATTGGATCCCCACCGTCAGCCAGGAAAGAGGGGTAGTAGACCAGTTTGTGGCTGAAATGGTGCGCATGCATATCAAATGGGTTGTTTTTCTGAATGATGGCACCAACATTGGTAATAACGATTACCTGGTGGATCGGTTGGTGGCGAATGGCATTATGCCGGTGATGCGACTCTATCGCGATGGCATTTTGCCCTATGACGGCAATCTGGGAGCCATGGTGCGCCATTACCGGGCCAGAGGGGTTTATTACTTCCAGCTTTACAATGAACCAAATGTAGATATTGAGAACCAACAAAGTTTTGCCAACCCCGACCAATATGCCCGCGCCTGGGCAAATGCAGCGCGGGTGGTGGTGGAAAATGGCGGGTTGCCCGGCATTGGTGCGCTCAGTCCGGGTGGCTCATACAACCATCTGGAATTTTTAGACCGCACCTTTTATGCGCTGGAATATAATGGAGACGCCTACCTGCTGAATCATGCCTGGTTATCGGCGCACAATTATCATGGGACACGGCCGTACAACGACCCTGGTGGTTTCCTCCTCTTCCGCGAATATGACAAAATTGTGCAGGCTCATCTGGGGCGCTCTTTGCCCATCATCGGTACCGAAGGTGGCTCCTACCACCCAGACGCCAATGTGGATCGGCAGTTCATCGAGTACCAATACACCTATATGCGGAATCGAGAACCCTACTTTTTTGCGTTTAGCTACTGGCTCATTGCCAACCGTGCCGGTGGGGGTTATGACACACAATGGGAATGGCAAACCTTAATTCGTCCTGGCTATGTCCACCCGGTCATCACGGAATTCTTCTACAACAACGCCCGGTAAAAATGATGAGGAGATTGGGAGATTAGAGATTGAGAGATGAACAATCTCCAATCTCAAATCACCGTGCCGTCAGGAATATTGGCCCCTTTGGGTACAATCACAATGCCATCCCGCGCTACCCAATTTTCATGTTCCTCATCCACCCGGTTAGGCAGGGCGCGAATGGTGACATGTGCCCCAATACGGGCATTTTTATCCACAATCGCCTGCTCAATATAAGAACCAGCGCCAATGCCCACATCCGGCCGGCCGAGCCGCCGGTTCTCTTCTTTCATTTCATGGGACTCGTAAAAATCAGACCCCATTAACACCGTAGATTTAATAGTTGTATGCGGGCCAATGATGCTGCGGATACCCATCACGGCATTCGTGATAGTAGCGTCGGTCACCCGGCACCCGTCTGTGAGTAACACATGTTTCAGCCGGGCATCATGAATCTCCGAGGGAGGCATAAAACGAGCGCGAGTATAAATCGGCGTGCGGGGTGAATAAAAATCAAAAGGCGCATCAGGCGCGGCCATCGCCAGATTGACTTCGTAAAAGCGGCGAATCGTACCAATATCTTCCCAATAACCTTCAAATACATACCCCATCAACTTCTTCTCATGCATGGCGCGGGGAATAATATCTCTACCGAAATCGTCACCATCCCCCTCTAACATTTCCATCAAGGTGTGGGTGTTGAAAACATAAATCCCCATGGAGGCCATAAACGGCCGTTCCGCGCCTTCCCAACTCTCTAAACCGGCCAGTTTCTCGCGGGATGGTTTTTCCGTGAAATTGACAATTCGATTTTCTTTATTCAGTTTCAAAATGCCTAACCCGGATGCCACATCTCCATCTACTGGTTGTACCGCCATGGTGACATCAGCCCCATTGTCCACATGGAACTGCACAAACTTGCGGTAATCCATGCGGTAAAGATGATCACCGGCCAGAATGAGGGTATAGGGAGTATGAGCTTCCCGAATTTCAATCAGTTGTTTACGGACGGCGTCGGCCGTGCCCTGGTACCAGTCGGCGCTCAGCGGGGTTTGTTCTGCGGCCAAAATTTGCACCCAACCGGATGTGAACACATCCCGATTATAAGTTCGGAAAACATGCCGGTGCAGCGAAACAGAATTAAACTGGGTTAGTATGGCGATTTTGTCAATGCCGGCGTGCAGGCAATTGCTCATGGGAATATCTATGAGACGGTATTTACCTGCCAGGGGCACGGCTGGTTTCGCCCGCTCTTTCGTAAGAGGGTAAAGCCGGGTGCCGGCGCCGCCGCCCAAAATTAAGCCTAACACATCTTGCATCTGCATAATCGTTTTCCTTATTCCTTGCCATGCCCTGTAACCAACGAGCGGAGAGTGGAGAGTGGAAACTGGTAACTATTAAAACAAATATCATTACTTTTTACCAGTGCCTTGCGTCACGGAACATGCGTGCTATGATCGGCGGCAGTTGAGGATACGATGAGCCGACTGATTCAAATTGAAAACCAGACGACTGTTAGAAATCGTAACCGGCGCAGTATTGCCGAAATGTTGCGATTGCTGATGCAAAAACAAAGTTTTGATGAGGAAGCCAGAGATATGGCCGCCACTATTGTGTTTTTGTTGCGCGAAATTTATGAGGGAGTCGAGCAGTCGGCTGTAGCCTGGGAAAAGAAAGATTATTGGTTGAAGGCGGAGCGGTTTATGCGAGAGTGGCGCTGGACGCTGGAGCTGGCGGCGGATATGGACGATGTGATCCGGCACGAAGCCTGGGATTTGCTGCCGGAGTTATTGGCTGATTTGTACCCCAAATTTGAAGATCTAAAAATAAAAACCCTGACGCGCGATGCAACTTTGTGGCGAGGGGCATACAACAGGCTCTTGGCGGAATCGCCGGTGCAATACCCCTGGTAACAAAAAGACCCGCTTATTAGAGCGGGTCTTTTTCTTTGGTTTTTGTACCGCGAATTTAATGTTCGGTAATGATTTGCAGCTTCTGCTGAATGAGGGTGTTAACGGTGGTGTTTTGGGCAGTGCGCATACGTAGAACGACTTCACGTATGCCGTCAATCTGGCGGGCCAGCAGCACGGGGTTTGGTAAATTATTGTTTGTTTGCGGTTGAGTAGACATTGGTAATTGTCCCTGAGTCATTTCTTTATTCTCCATTCCCACCATGTATTACTTGATGTAGAGTGGTGTGATTTGTTAATGCCGTCATTTTATGGCTAAATAGGTGTCATTGTTGTAGTAGCTCATGCGATGCCTTTGTTAAATATCTTACAAACGGGGCTGCTAGTTTTTGGTTGTGGGGGTGGTATGGGGGTTTAACCATATGAGGAGGAAGGATATGGCCGTGACCAACACCAACCACACCGCAATCTTCACCAACCGATCAGGGACTAATACAGCCACCAAACCAAAAAGCAAGGCCATCACATAGTAGCCCAATACAATCCACCGGGTGGGCACACCCCGATCTGCCAGTCGAAAATGAAGATGCTGCCGGTCCCCTTGGAAAGGTGGCTGCCCGCGCCGGATGCGGCTGATGATCAACCAGCCCACATCCAGAATGGGAATCGCCAGCACCAGCAAGGCAGTAGACAATTTGGCCGGGGAAAGAATAGACAGCGTGGCCAGGTTATAACCCAATACCCAGACGCCAGCCGTGCCCAAAAAGATGGAGGCAGGGGAAAAATTGAAAATGAGAAAGCCGATGAGAGCGCCTGCCAGCGCCAGCGGGAAGAGGGGCACGGTAGTTTGCTCTAACCGGATGCCGTGCCAGGCAAACAGCAGGGCAGCAATGGCCCCCACGCCGCAGGCCAATCCATCCAACCCATCCAGAAAGTTGACGGCGTTGATCATGCCCACCACCCAGAATACGGTGATGACGTACACCAGTAGTCGCCAGATGATGACCAGATTGGTGGCGGCGTCATAGGTAAAAAACCAACTGATCGGCGATTCTAGCCATATCACCGGGGTGGCAAATGGATTGGTAAACCGTTCGATGAAAATAATGTGGCCGATGGCGATGGCGGCCCCCAGAAATTGAAAAAGGAACTGCCAACGAGGCGGCAGATCATACCGATCATCTACCAGACCACCCAGGAACATCACGGCCGTGCCCCACACCACCCCCCGCAACCGCAACGCATCTTGGGAATCTGCCGGCGGCAGCAGCCAGTAAATGAGCAATATAGCCACTGCATAACCGGCAAAAACGGGGATACCACCTAATTTAGGGATACGGCCGTGATGCTGCCGTCGCCCCCCCGGTTCGGCTACAATGCCCAGACGAAAAGAGAGCCATTTGGCAAAAGGAGTAGAGAGAACGGCCGTGCCCAGTGCCGCCGCGAATACAATGAAGTAGGTCATCAATATGGCAAGGTGACAAGGTGACAAGGTGACTGGGTGATGGGCGATTCACCTAATCACCTTGTCACCCCTTCACCCGGTCATCTTCTCAGCCCGTGCCGAACTGCCGGTCGCCGGCGTCGCCCAGGCCGGGCACAATGAAACCAATGTCGTTCAGGTGCGAATCAATTTGGGCGATGTGGATGGGCACATCAGGATGCGCTGTGTGCAGCGCCCGAATTCCCTCTGGCGCGGCCAACAGGCCGACAAATTTTATGCGCTGTGCGCCCCATTCTTTCAAAATGTCAACGGTGGCAATGGCGGAGCCGCCAGTCGCCAGCATGGGGTCCAGCACCAGGCATACTTGCACCGTAGGGCTGGTGGGCAGTTTGTTGTAATACGAAACAGGTTTCAAGGTCTTTTCATCGCGATACAGGCCAATGTGCCACACTTCCGCGCCCGGCATCATCTCCCAAATGCCGTCCACCATGCCCAACCCGGCGCGCAAAATGGGGATGAGGCCAATTTGCTCACTCAGGTGGCGGCCAACGGCCGTGCCCATGGGCGTCTGCACCGTCAACTCCTGTGTCTTCAAATCCGCAGTTGCTTCATAACACAGCAGCATGGCTACTTCCCGGATCAGTTCCCGAAACTTTTTCGGCTCTGTCTGCACATCACGCATCAGCGTGAGCTTATGCTTTACCAGGGGGTGTTGTGATTCAAAAACCATCTTATGCCTCCTCTTTTCCTTAATACCCTCAATTGTATCTGATGGTTCCGCAAACCGGCCAACGTGTATGGTATTATTACCACTGCCACAGCGAATGGAGCGATAATGACATATCACGAATCGTTAACCCCAGAACAACTGTATAACATTCCCTTGTTTGCCGGTTTAGATGCAGCCTCTTTGCAAAAGTTGGTGCAGTTCGCCCATTGGCGGGAATATGAAGCAGGGGAAGTGGTAGTGCTGGAGGGGGATGCTCCATCTGGCCTCTACTACCTGCAATATGGTTGGCTAAAGGCGGTGAAAGTATCCCCGACCGGCCGTGAACAAATCTTACGTTTTCTGGAACCGGGCGACACGTTTAATGAAATTGGCGTATTTGCCGACCAGCCCAACCCCGTCACGGTGATCGCTCTGGAAGCAGCGGGCGTTTGGCTTTTGCCACGCACGGCGCTGCTTCATCTGCTACAAGAAAAGCCAGAGTTTGCCCAACAACTCGTGGCCAGGATGGCCGAACGGGTACTTTATCTGGTGGCGCTGGTGAGTGATCTTTCGCTGCGACCGGTTACGGGCCGTCTGGCGCGGTTGCTGTTGGTGGGGGCGGTAGATGATGTGTTGGAACGGCCGCGCTGGTACACTCAGGCAGAACTGGCCGCTCGCCTGGGAACCGTGCCCGACGTCGTTCAACGTGCCTTGCGCGAACTGGAAAATGAGGGCCTGATTCGGGTGGAAAGGCAGCAAATCCGTATTCTGAACTGGCCGGCGCTGGCCGCCCTTGCTGCTTAAAAATGATCCGATAATCCGACAAAAGTCGGCGCATGGAGGATGGGGAACTGGTATACTGACGGCTAGTTCGTCACTTTTTATTGGGTCAGGCCCAAAGGAACAGAAGATATGGAAATCACAAACAGTTCATCAAGCCGGCCATTGGACAGGAATCAATGGATACAGTTAGGCGCAGTAGCCGCCGTTGCCAGCATTGTAGCCGTGTTGATTGTGCAGGTTATGGCCATTGCCATCTGGCCGGAGATCGCCTTGTTTAAGCCACTGGACAGTTACCTGCGGACGGCCGTTTTCACGGCCGTGCCCGCCATCATCGCCACCGCCCTCTTCGCCTGGTTATCCCGTCGCCGCACCAACCCGGAGCGAACCTTTATACAGATTGCCGTCGTTGTCCTCCTCCTCAGTATCATTCCCGATTATTTGTTACCGGTAGAATACAAAACCCTTCTTGCCAGCACAGTCACCGCTTTTTTGCATGTGGTGGCGGCGCTGGTTATTGTTTTTGTCCTGGTTAGCGGCTACCGGCGGCAGGTGGGCTGATGTGAAACAAAAGCTGCTGGTGCGTGGTACGCTCCCTGCCGGGCAAACGGCCGTAGCCGCTGGTGATGTGTGGCGCGGTATGCTCGTTCTAGCAGAGGATGGCGTTCTGGTTGGCATAGTGGCGGCCGTTGTCGTCACCGACCCCGCCCAGGCCATTAGCCACATTTTGTTGGGACAGGTTCCGCCAACGGCCGTTTACCGCCTTGTCCCTATTGATTTACTAGACCGGCTGGATGGGGAGCGCCTCTGGCTGCGCGTCTCGCACCGGCAGATCGCCGCGCTGCCCATTCACGAACCGGACTGTTGAAAGACCGGCAGGGTGTTCACCTGCTGTTGTTTTTAGGGTGACTCTATGAAACAAATCACATTGTTGATGCTGGCGCTGGTGGTATTGCTGGCAGCCTGCAACGCATCAATCCCTCCATCTGGCGAGCCAACTGCCTCTGCGGCTACCTCGTCTGGCATGGGGTCGGGTATGGGCATGGGGATGGGACAGCAAAATGGCATGATGGCCCGCCACAGCGCACCGATTCCTAAAGCGTATGCTGGATTGGTTAACTCCGTGACGGCCGACGAGGCGTCTCTGGAGCGGGGCGCGGAATTGTTTACCACGCACTGTGCTTCCTGTCATGGGGATGGGGGCATGGGAGATGGGCCAGCCGGCGTCAGCCTAAACCCGGCCCCCGCGCCTGTGGCCCATACCAGCCAGATGATGGGTGATGACTATCTCTTCTGGCGTATTAGCGAAGGTGGGGCGATGGCTCCCTTCAACTCGACGATGCCTGCCTGGGAGGGGGCGCTGGATGAGCAGGCGCGTTGGGATGTGATCAATTACATCCGGGCGCTGGGCAGCGGCGCGGTGCAACCGCGCCAGGGGATGGGGGGCGCGGCTCTTGACCCTACCGCCCAGGCAACCCGCCAGGCAGAGATGCTGGCAACGGCCGTTGCCCAGGGCGTTTTAACCCCGGTAGAAGCGGATGTCTTTGCGGAAGTGCATACGGCCGTCGAAGCGCTGCGGGTGCAGGGTATGGAAAACATGAGCGGTGATATGAACAGTATGCAAGTTGAGATGTTAGCCGAACTTGTGCAGGCAGGGACAATTACCCAGGAACAGGCAGATACCTTTGGCGATGTTCATACCCGGTTGCTGGATGCGGGGTTGATGGAGTAGCCTTATGCTGGAATCAGCCTCGCCCGTCTTGCCCACAACAACGGCCGTCTCCAACCCCTGCATCCGCGCTGCCCTGTCCGCCTATGAAGATGCGCGCATGGACGGTCTTTGCCATGATGGGGCCTGGGAATGCGCCGTAGCGGCCGTACACGCCTGCCATTCAGAGACGACGGCGGAGCATGAGCGGTTGTTGCCGGAATTGATGGGGCTGGTTCAGCCGTAATGGTGGCCAGACAGCAGGCAGATGAAGCAGGTAATTGTGGGCTTTGAGCTGGATGAAGTGGGGGATTGGCTGGCCATCCTCGCCTGTGGGCATGGGCAGCACATACGGCACAGCCCGCCGCTGGTTAATCGGCCATGGGTGCAAACGGCCGCCGGGCGCGGTCGTTTTCTGGGCTACCCACTGGACTGCAAACTGTGCGACCAGGAAAATCAAGACCAACACGAGTAACACAGAAGATGCCTCGCGCTGAATCCGACAAAAGTCGGCGACGGCCGGGACGCAAACTCCCATACTACAGCCAGATATCAACCGCAAGGAGAATGGATGATGAATCTTTATTTTTTGATGACCGCCTTGTTTATGGGAATGGCGGCTCTGATAGCCGCCGATGCTGCCCTGACCAGCTTCACGCTTTTGCCCTGGTTTAACGGCCTGCGCTGGCTGCGCGTTCATTTCATTACACTCGGTGCGGTGACGGAGGCGCTTTTTGGGCTGCTGCCGCTGGTGGTGGCTATTCGCGCCGGGCTGCCGCGCCCCACGTTCCGTTGGGATATCTGGTTAACTCTAAACCTCGGCCTGCTGACGCTGCTGGTGGGCATCCCCATCATCAACCAGTCTCTCATTTTTGCCGGGGGTATGTTGATTTTTGTTGCTACCATGCTGCTGCTGTGGCAACTGCGGGGGATGCAGCGCGAGACGCCAGCCGCGACGGCCGCTGGCGACGGCCGTAAATTCTACATTGCCGGCCTCAGCTACTTCCTGGTAGGCATCATCGTCGGTACCGGCTTGTGGCTGGGCTGGAGCGACTGGTTGCACATTCAAGTGCCTATCGAAGTTCATATCCATGCCAATAACTGGGGGCTGATGTCGCTGGTTTTTGCCGGGCTGCTGGTGGATATGTACCCGACGTGGGCGAAACGGCCGTTAGCCTGGCCCCGCAGCATCACCCCCATTTTCTGGATGTTGACCATCGGCGCGTTAGGGCTAATCTTGGGTCCCTGGGTCAAATCCAACTGGTTTTCCGTACCTGGCATCATCCTCTTTCTGGCGGCTACTTTCTGGCTGCTGCTGAACGTCATCAAACCCCTCTGGGGAGACAAGGCCACCTGGTTACAGCCCGGTATCTGGCATCTGGTCACCGCTTATTTTTGGATTTTGGCGCCGGTATTGGTCGCCCCGTTGATTATTCTGGGCGTGCCCGGCTTTCCCGGCGCGGGCGTTGAGCAAAATGCACCCCAGGCCCTCATCTATGGTTGGGTTTTGCAATTTAGCTATGCCTTCATCCCTTACTTTTTTTACCGCCTGTTTCTCCCCAATGAACCGGCCCGACTGGGTGGCAGTTGGCTCAGCCTGCTCACCGGCCATTTAGGCGGCTTTTTCCTTTGGGCCAGCATTTTCCTGGCGGTGTATCATAATGTGCTGCATGGGCTGGCCTACTTTTTCTGGACGATCTCCCTCATCCCCATTACGCTGTTGCTGTGGCGTATCATGCGCCATGGGCTGCATCTTCTGGATGAGCGCAGCGGGGTCGTCATAGAAATAGTGGAAACGTAGAGGCACTTCACGGCCGTTGCCGCATGATAGGACATCCTCACCGGTCGTCCAGACTGTCAACAACTTTCAGAGCGAATCAAAAGTTACCATTACCGTTATCCGGCCCATTTGCCTTGTAGATACCAGGGGAGTGCCGTATGGTGTAATCTGCGGCGCTACGCAATACGCCACACCTCACGTATAATCCCCGGCAAAGACCACACAGACAGCAGACGACTTATGAGCGACAAAGCAACGCCGGAACGGCACATTTCCGCCCAGAAAAAATCAGAAGACCAGGGATTAGATGGCCTGTTACGGCCGCAACGGTTGGATGATTTTACGGGGCAGGAAAAGCTAAAAACCAATCTCTCCATCTTGATTGAAGCAGCCAAAGGGCGGCAAGAACCGCTCGATCACATCCTGTTTCATGGCCCGCCGGGGCTGGGCAAGACCACACTGGCCCATGTGATGGCGAATGAGATGAACGTGAACATTCGCATCACAGCCGGGCCGGCCATTGAACGGGCCGGCGACCTGGCAGCCATTCTGACCAACTTGCGCGCCGGCGACATCCTGTTTATTGATGAAGTGCATCGGCTGGGGCGGGCAGTGGAGGAGATTCTTTACCCGGCGATGGAGGATTTTGTGCTGGACATTGTGGTGGGTAAGGGGCCAGGGGCGAAGAATGTGCGCTTGAAACTGCCCCGTTTTACCATAATTGGGGCCACCACGCGGCTGGCGTTGTTAACCGCGCCGCTGCGTGCCCGTTTTGGCGCGCAATATCGCATGGACTTTTATGAAATAGAAGCGGTGGAAAGCATCGTCACTCGTGGCGCGCGCATCTTAGGTGTTGTTGTTGACCCCGTCGGTTCGGCCGAGATTGCCCGGCGATCACGGGGCACGCCTCGTGTGGCGCTGCGCCTGCTGCGGCGGGTGCGCGATTATGTGCAGGTGCGGGCAGCGGGGGAGATTACGGGAGAAACGGCCGTAGCTGCCCTCGACCTGCTCGAAATTGATGAACTGGGGCTGGATGACCTGGACCGCCGCGTCCTCCGCGCCATCATCGAAAAGTTTAGCGGCGGCCCGGTGGGGCTGGAAACCATCGCCGCCTCCATCAGCGAAGAAGCCGACACGATTATGGACGTGGTGGAACCATACCTGCTGCAATTAGGCTTTTTAGAACGCACCGCCCGTGGTCGAGTGGCTACCCCCCATGCCTATCGTCACCTGGGCGTTCCGGTAAAGGCAGAAGTTGTGGATAAGCCGGTTCAACCAGGGCTTTTTTCGGAGGAGATTAGAGATTAGAGATTAGAGATTGGGAGCCTAGTCAATCTCTAATCTCCAATCTCCCCATCTCATCTGGAGGCATTATGGTCGAATTTGCCCGGTTACTCGTCATCATTGGTCTGGCGATTACCTTTAGCGGCCTTGTCATTCTGGTAGCGGCCAAACTATTTCCGGGGCTGAACCAGATGCCGGGCACGTTTACTTACGAAGGCCAAAATTTCAAAATCTTCTTTCCGCTGGGAGCGATGATTCTCATCAGCGTGTTGGGCACGATTTTGCTTAACGTCATCATCCGTTTATTCCGTTAGGGAACAGGCCCAATCAACGGCCGAATAAAAGGAGAAAACGATGGAATACGTTCGATTAGGATCAACAGGGATGAAGGTCTCGCGTATCTGCCTGGGCTGCATGGGGTTCGGGGACGCGGAGCGTTGGACTCATAAATGGGTGCTGGACGAAGAAAATAGCCGCCCAATCATCAAAAAAGCCCTCGAATTGGGCATCAATTTCTTCGACACGGCCAATGTCTATTCGATTGGGGCAAGTGAAGAGATTCTTGGCCGTGCCTTGCGCGACTTTGCCAACCGAGATGAAGTTGTCATTGCCACGAAGGTACACGGCCGTATGTCTGACGACCCAAATGGCGCTGGCCTGTCTCGCAAAGCGATCATGAGCGAGATTGACAAAAGCCTGAAGCGGCTGGAGACCGATTACGTAGACCTCTATCAGATTCATCGCTGGGATTATGAAACGCCCATCCAGGAGACGATGGAAGCATTGAACGACGTGGTGCGGGCAGGCAAAGCCCGCTACATCGGCGCTTCCGCGATGTGGGCGTGGCAGTTCCAAAAGGCGCTGCACGTCGCTGAGAAGCATGGGTGGACTCGTTTCGTCTCCATGCAGAACCACCTGAACCTCATCTACCGCGAAGAGGAGCGGGAGATGCTGCCGCTTTGCCGCGAGGAGAAGATCGGGGTAATCCCGTACAGCCCCCTCGCCTCGGGCAGATTGACCCGCGACTGGTCATCCGAAGGCACACTTCGTTCCGAAACCGATCAAATCCAAAAAATGAAATACGATGCATCCGCCGAAATGGATCGGCAAGTCGTGGAGCGAGTCGCGGAAATCGCCGAAAGGCATAGTGTTCCGCGCACACATATCGCCCTGGCCTGGCTGCTACAAAAGGAGCCAGTAACAGCGCCCATCATCGGGGCTACGAAGATCAGCCACCTGGAAGAAGCTATCGGCGCTCTGTCCGTCAAGCTGACCCTAGAGGAAGTTGAATATCTGGAAGGACCGTATGTGCCGCATCGCATTGTTGGGCATCAGTAAGTATTGTTCATAAAACACACGGTCGTTGCCCTCACAACACCTGGTAGAAGACACGGCCGTCCCGTTTCCTTATTTCCGATTACCGATAACGGATTACCGATTACCGGCCCTACGGCAAATCCGTCTCCCCCATCAACCACCTGTCAACTTCTCGCGCCGCGCCACGCCCCTCGTTAATGGCCCACACCACCAGGCTTTGCCCGCGCCGGGCATCCCCCGCGGCAAACACCCCCGGCACATTCGTGTGGAATGTGCCATAAGCGGCTTTCGCGTTGCTGCGTTCGTCTGCATCCACGCTCAGTTGCGTCAGCAGACCACCCTCCGGCCCCAGAAAGCCCATCGCGAGCAGCACCAATTGCGCCGGCCAGATGTGTTCGGTGCCCGGAATTTCCACCAGCTTCGGCCCCTTGCCGTTACTTTCCCAACGCACCTGCACCGTTTCCACCGCCTGCACCTGCCCCTGTTCATCGCCGATGAACCGTTTGGTGAGGGTATTGAATTCGCGGGGGTCACGGCCGTATACGGCCGTCGCCTCCTCCTGCCCATAATCCTGCTTAAACACCCGCGGCCACTGCGGCCAGGGGTTGTCCGCCAATCGTTCATCGGGCGGCCGTTCCATAATCTCAAACTGCGTCAGGCTGGCGCAGTTGTGCCGCAGCGCCGTGGCCACACAGTCCGTGCCCGTGTCCCCGCCGCCAATGACGATAACGTCTTTACCTGCGGCAGAGATGAAGGGAGATTGGGCGTCCTTTAATCTCCAATCTCCAGTCTCTAATAACTGTTTCGTATTCGGCCCCAAAAAATCCATCGCAAAATGAATTCCCTGCAATTCGCGCCCCGGAACGGGCAAATCGCGCGGTTTGGTCGCGCCGGTGCAGAGGACAATCGCATCAAACTCATGCCGCAAGTGTACGGCGGGCATGTCCCGGCCAATTTCCGTATTGGGCACAAAACGCACCCCGGCGGCGGCCATCAAATCAATGCGCCGCTGCACCAGCGTCTTCTCCAGCTTCATGTTGGGGATGCCATACATCAACAGCCCGCCAATGCGGTCAGCCCGTTCATACACCGTCACCTCATGCCCCACCAGGTTTAGCTGGTCGGCGCAGGCCAGCCCCGCCGGGCCAGAACCGATGACGGCCACCTTTTTGCCGGTGCGTTTGCACGGCAAATTGGGCGTTACCCAACCTTCCTCATACGCCTTTTCAATGATGGCGTATTCGATGCTCTTGATGGTCACGGCCGGTTCGGAAATGCCCAATGTGCAGGCGGCTTCGCAGGGGGCGGGGCAGACCAGCCCGGTAAATTCGGGGAAATTGTTCGTCTTGGTCAGCCGGTCATATGCTTCATGCCACAGGCCGCGATACACCAGGTCGTTCCATTCGGGGATGAGGTTGTTGATGGGGCAGCCGGAGGTCATGCGGTTGAGGATGCGCCCCTTGTGGCAGAAGGGAATGCCGCAATCCATGCAGCGCGCCGCCTGCGTTTGCAGCCGTTCATCAGGCAGATGCAGATGGATGGACTGCCAATCGCGCAGCCGCGCCACCACATCCCGGTCAGCCCCCACCTCCCGCGGAAATTCTAAAAAGCCTGTTGGTTTTGCCATAGTTAGAAGAAGTAATTGTGTAATTACACAATTACTTTTACACGCTGGCTCTGGCGGAAGGCGGCCATGGCCAGTTCTTCGCCGGAGAGGGCGCTGGTGGTTTGCACTTCGGCGACCGCTTCCAGGACGGTTTTGTAGTCGCGGGGCATCACCTTGACGAACATGGGCAGCGTCTCTTCCCAGCAGGCCAGGATGTCCCAGGCGCGTTTGCTGTCGGTGTATTGGGCATGGCAGAGGATGAGGTTATACAGCGTTTCAATGTCGCCATTGGTCACCGGTTCCAGGTCTACCATTTCCGGGTTACAGCGTTGGTCAAAACGGCCGTCACCATCCCACACATACGCCATCCCACCAGACATGCCGGCGGCAAAGTTGCGCCCCGTCTGGCCCAGCACCACCACGCGCCCGCCGGTCATATATTCGCAGGCATGGTCGCCCACGCCTTCCACAACGGCCGTGACCCCCGAATTGCGCACGCAGAATCGCTCACCCGCCATCCCGTTGATATACGCCTGCCCATCCGTCGCCCCATAAAAGGCCACGTTGCCGACAATGATATTTTCTTCTGGGAGGAAGGTGGCGGCGGCAGGCGGCGTGACGATGATCTTGCCGCCGGAAAGCCCTTTGCCGATGTAATCATTGGCGTCCCCTTCCAACTGCAAGGTCATGCCTTTGGGCACAAAAGCGCCAAAACTTTGCCCGGCCGACCCCACAAAACGCAGCGAAATGCTGTCCGCAGGCAGTCCATTGGCTCCGTGCCGCCGGGTGACGGCGCTGCCCACCATCGTGCCCACCGTGCGATGCACATTGCGAATGGCAAACGTGCCAGAAACCCGTTCACCGTTTTCGATGGCGGGCTGGCAGAAGTCGAACAGCACGGTCGCGTCCAGGGTATCGTCAATGCCGTGTTGTTGCGGGCGTTTACGGCCGTCGGCCTGCAAATGCTCCTGTGTCCCTTCCGGGTTGGGCCGGTAGAGAATGGGCATCAGATTCAGCCCGCGCAATTTCCAATGGTTAACCGCCTCACTGATTTCCAGAAAATCGGCGCGCCCCACCAGTTCATCAATAGTACGCACACCCAACTGCGCCATAATCTCGCGCATATCCTGGGCAATAAAGCGCATAAAGTTGATCACATGCTCCGGCTTCCCGGCGAATTTCTGGCGCAACTCTGGGTTTTGTGTGGCCACGCCCACGGGGCAGGTGTCCAGATGGCAGACGCGCATCATAATGCAGCCCAACGCCACCAACGGCGCGGTGGCAAAACCAAACTCTTCCGCCCCCAACAGCGCGGCGATGATCACATCCCGCCCTGTTTTGAGTTGGCCGTCCGTTTCCACCACCACCCGGTCGCGCAAGCCGTTCATCAGCAAGGTTTGGTGCGCTTCGGCCACGCCCAATTCCCAGGGCAGCCCGGCATGTTTGATGCTGCTCTGCGGCGAGGCGCCCGTGCCGCCGTCATGCCCACTGATGAGGATGACGTCGGCGTGTCCTTTGGCCACCCCGGCGGCAATAGTGCCCACGCCTACTTCGGACACCAGTTTCACGTTGATGCGCGCCTGCGGATTGGCATTCTTCAGGTCAAAGATTAACTGTGCCAGGTCTTCGATGGAGTAGATGTCATGGTGCGGCGGCGGTGAGATGAGGCCGACGCCGGGTGTGGAATGGCGCACTTTGGCGATCCAGGGATACACCTTGCGGCCGGGCAACTGCCCACCTTCGCCCGGTTTGGCCCCTTGCGCCATTTTGATCTGAATCTCTTCGGCGCTTACCAGGTATTCACTGGTGACGCCAAAACGGCCGCTGGCCACCTGCTTGATTTTGCTGATGCGGTCATCCTGGAAGCGGTCCGGGTCTTCGCCGCCTTCGCCGGTATTGGAACGGCCGCCGATGGCGTTCATAGCGCGGGCTAACGATTCGTGGGCTTCCTGGCTGATGGAGCCATAGGACATGGCCCCAGACTTGAAGCGGCGGCAGATGGATTCCACCGATTCCACTTCTTCCAACGGAATGGGTTGGGCGGCTAACTTCAATTTGAAGAGGCCGCGCAGCGTCGCCAACTGCTGCGAATGGTCGTTGACATCGCGGGCGTAGGCTTTGTAGGCATCGTAATCGTTGTTGCGCACAGCATGTTGCAGGCGGTGGATGGTGCCGGGATTGAAAAGGTGGTGTTCGCCATCTTCGCGCCATTGATAACGGCCGCCGGGAGGGAGCGCATGTCCGTTCGACGGCCGTTCCGGGAACGCCGCCTTATGCCGCATCTCCACTTCCTTCGCAATCAGGTTCATGTCCGCCCCCTGAATGCGGGAGGGGGTGCCGGTGAAGTATTTGCTGACGACAGATTTATGTAAACCTAATGCCTCAAAAATTTGCGCGCCACGATAGCTCTGGATGGTGGAAATGCCCATTTTGGACATCGTTTTCACCACACCCTTGCTGATCGCCTTGACATAATGCTTCATGCCTTCCTTTGCCGTTACGTCCGTGAGCAGCCCCTTCTCGATGATGTCGGCGATGGCGGCGTAAGCCAGATACGGGTTGATGGCGTCCGCGCCATAACCAAACAGCACGGCAAAATGATGCACTTCACGGGGTTCGCCGGATTCCACAATCAGGCTGACGTGGGTACGCTGCCCGGTGCGGATCAGGTGGTGGTGCAGCCCGGCGGTGGCCAGCAGGGCCGGTATGCCCGCCCGGTAACGGCCGACGTTACGGTCAGACAGGATGAGCAAATTCGCGCCCGCTTTGATTGTTTCATCCGCCTGGAAAAAGAGGTCGGCCAACCCCTCTTCCAGCCCCGCGCCCCCTTTGTTGGGATTGTAGAGGATGGGCAGCGTGGCCGCTTTGAAGCCGTCTAGCTGGATGTGTTGTAGTTGCCCCAGTTGTTCATCGGTGAGAATGGGGTGGGGCAGGCGGATGCGGCGGCAGTCGGTCGGCTGCACATCGAGCAAATTGCCCTCCGCACCCAGCCAGGTGAGGGTGCTGGTGACCAGCTCTTCGCGGATGGCGTCCAGCGGCGGGTTTGTCACCTGGGCGAATAGCTGCTTGAAGTAGTTGTAGAGCGGCTGCGGTTTGTCGGAAAGAATCGCCAGCGGTGTATCATCACCCATCGAGCCAATAGCCTCCTGCCCGTCGTGGGCCATGGGGCTGATGATGACGCGCAAATCTTCAAAGGTGTAACCAAACGCCTGCTGCTGCTGGATGAGGGGGGCGTCAGACTCGAAGACATCCGATTTTTTGAAGAAATCGGATGTCTGGGGTGGCAGGTCGGCCAGATCAACGGTGTGCTGATTAATCCATTCACGGTAGGGATGCTCATCGGCCAGGGTGTGTTTCAGTTCTTCGTCGCTGATCAGGCGGCCTTGCGCCGTGTCTACCAGCAGCATCCGGCCCGGTTGCAGGCGGCCTTTGTAGGCCACGTTTTCCGGGGCAATGTCTACGACGCCGGTTTCCGAGGCCATGATGACCAGGCCATCTTTGGTGACAGTATAGCGCGACGGCCGTAAGCCATTCCGATCCAGCACCGCCCCCACCACTGTGCCATCGCTAAAGCCGATGGCAGCGGGACCGTCCCAGGGTTCCATCAAGTGGCTGTGGAATTCGTAAAACGCCTTTTTGGCGTCACACATCTCGTCGTTCTTTTCCCAGGGTTCGGGGATCATCATCATGACGGCATGGGGCAGGCTGCGGCCGGTGAGCGCCAGAAATTCCAGGCAGTTATCGAACATGGCCGTATCACTGCCGTCCGGGTCAATCAGCGGCAGCACTTTAGGCAGGTCGTCGCCGAACGCTTCGGTGGCAAACAACTTTTCCCGCGCCCGCAGCCAGTTGACGTTCCCCTGTACGGTGTTAATCTCGCCGTTGTGGATGACGTAGCGGTACGGGTGGGCGCGTTCCCAACTGGGGAAGGTGTTGGTGCTGAAGCGGGAATGCACCAGGGCGATGGCCGAATGGAAATCGGGATCGTGCAGGTCGGGGAAGTAGCCGCCCAACTGCTCACCCAGCAGCATCCCTTTGTAAACCAGAGTACGGCTGGAAAGCGAAGCAAAATAAAACGGTTTGCCTTCAATTTCCCGTTCGGCGCGTTTACGGATAACAAACAGCTTGCGTTTGAACGCAAGCTGTTCTTCAGGCGCGGTCAGAAACCGGCCTGAGCCTTCATTTGCTGTGGCCGGTCTGCCGACCGTGCCACCATCAGGCTCGGTCACAGACCGGCCTGATCTCCTATTTGCTGCGGCTGGTCTCCCGACCGTGCCGCCTTTGGCGATAAAAACTTGTTGGATAAATGGTTCCCCGGCCAATGCGCTGGCCCCTAAGCCTGTGTTGTTGGTGGGTACGGCCCGCCACCCCAAAAGCTGCTGCCCCTCTTCGGCCACAATTTGGGCGAAGTGGCGTTGTTGTCGGCGCAGTTGGCGGTCATTGGGCGAAAGGAAGACCATGCCCACGCCATACTGCCCTGGCTCAGGGAGGGTAAACCCCTCCTGGGTACATACTTTTTGCAAAAAGTGGTGGGGAATTTGCACCATCATACCGGCGCCGTCGCCGGTGGTGGCTTCCGCCCCTTTGGCGCCGCGATGGGTGAGATGATCTACAACGGTAATGGCTTTTTGCACAATGTCGTGGCAGGCACGGCCGTGAACATCCACCACAAACCCCATGCCACAGGCGTCCCGTTCAAACTGCGGGTCATACAAACCCTGTGCCGCCGGATACCCGGCCGTAATACAAAGTTCGCCTTGCTGGTCAACTTCCTCCGGTTGCTGGTCTTCTTGCTCATTCATCCTTCTTCTCCTCGCTTCAGACGCCTGCCACAGGCCGACAAAAAATGGTAACGAACGATTCCCAGACCGGGCAGGCCTGATAATGGTGTCTATAACACACCAAGTTTAACAAGTATAGAGTGTCCAGAGGTGGGGGGATACTGTGAATTGTGTACAAAATCACAAGCGGCAAATTCAACAGTTTTGAAAAATTGACGCCGCCGGGGGTAGTAGGGTAGACTCTATCAGGTGTGGCGGTTACGGCCGTGACACAACAATCAAATAATTCGTGAAGGCCAGGACGCCTGCTGTGGAAATGAATTCCTCTCCATTTCTACACCAGGCGTCCTTTTTGTTTTGTTCGTCGGGAGACCTGACAGGTTTTTGAAAACCTGTCAGGTCTAAAAATAAGGAGAAGAAACAGGATGTTACGCAATATCAGACTGATCAAAATAGGTTCGATGGCACTGGCGCTCGCCGCCTTGTTCACCCTTTTTAGCGGCCGTGCCGTTGCCCAGGAAGAAGAAGTGGCCGCCGGTACCATCGCCATTCAGATTGACACCATCTGGCTCTTTTTAGGCGCCGTGTTGGTTTTCTGGATGCAGGCCGGATTTGCCATGGTGGAAAGCGGTTTTTCCCGCGCCAAAAATGCCGCTAACCTGCTGATGAAAAACCTGATGGACTTTTGTATGGCCGCCATCCTCTTTTATGCCGTTGGGTTTGGCCTGATGTATGGCGCGGACAAAGCCGGTCTCATTGGCACCAGTAACTTTTTCCTGTCAGAACTCTCCCTGGGCGCAGAAGCCGGGTATGACTGGACCAACTACCTCTTCCAGCTGATGTTCGCCGGGGCGGCAGCCACCATCGTTTCTGGTGCTGTAGCCGAGCGGCTGAAGTTCAAAACCTATCTCATTTACAGCGCGGTGATGACCGCCCTCATTTACCCCATCTCCGGCCATTGGCTGTGGGGCGGTGGCTGGCTGGCCGAACGTGGGTTTGTGGACTTCGCCGGTTCCACCCTTGTTCATGCCTGTGGTGGTTTTGCGGCGCTGGCGGCGGCCTGGGTGCTTGGGCCGCGCATCGGCAAATACAACAAGGATGGCAGCAGCAACGCCATCCCCGGCCACAGCCTGACGCTGGCGGCGCTAGGTGTCTTTGTCCTGTGGATGGGTTGGTTTGGTTTTAATGCCGGTTCGACGCTGTCCGGCATGAACGCCAGCCTGGGTTACATTGCCGTCACCACCACCACCGCCGCCGCCGCAGGTGCGTTGTCTGCTCTGATTATCAACTGGTTTAAGGCGGGACATCCGTCCACAGAAATGGCGCTGAACGGCACGCTGGCCGGTCTGGTGGGGATCACCGCCGGCACGGCTAACGTGACCATGGGCGGTGCTATCATCGTCGGTCTGGTAGCCGGTGCGGTGCTGGTCTTTGGCCTGGACTTTGTGGAGCGGGTACTGAAAGTGGATGACCCGGTGGGCGCGGTAGCCGTGCATGGTCTGAACGGCATGTGGGGCACCATCGCCGTCGGTTTGCTGGCAGCGCCGGCTGTGGGTGAATTCACCGGCATGGGGCCGGTAGCCGGGTTGTTTTATGGCGGCGGTGTCAGCCAGTTAGGTGTGCAGTTGTTGGGCACAGTGGTGATTTCGCTGTGGGCTTTTGCCACCATGGGGGCGCTGTTTTACGCGATGAAAGTGACCATTGGCGTGCGCGTCTCGGAAAAAGAAGAGATCGAAGGGCTGGACATCTCCGAACATTTTACCACCAGCTACCCGGAATTTGGGCCAACGGCCGTAGGTACGGATGCGCTGGCGGCAGCCGGGGACTAGCGGTGATTATGTAATTGGGTAATTGGGTAATTGAGTAATTACCCAATTACTCAATTACTCAATGACGGATAATGCTATGAAACTCACACTCGAACCCAACAGCAACGGAGACGAAAAAACCGTGCCTTTTCATGTGCGTGTGGATATTGTGACGGCCACCATTGACGCCGGTTCAGCTTTTTATGTGCCGGTGGAAGTGAAATACCAGGGAATGAAAAAGAGCTTTGCCGTCAACATTGCCGGTTGGGTGCTGGAAAGCGAACGACCGGAGGCCCTGCCCGGCAAAATCAGCCGCTTTTTGCCCCGCCTGATCAGCCTAGCACGCTTGCCCACCTATCTCTTCATCGCCCGCCGCGCCGGGGGCATCTATCCCGTCTACACCATCGGCAGCGAAGTGTATGCCACCATGCCCGGTGGCCCGGTGTTCCGGCACGTGGAACTGGCGAAGGTGCGCGAATACCTGACCGATTATCTGCACGCGGCCGGCATTCTGGGTGAAAAGGGGTTAAGCGACAAACTGCATGTGCGTGGCCTGAACATGAAAACGTTGGGCCTGCGGCGTCCCATTTTTTACCTGAAAAAGCGTGTGCCAGGTGAAGCGGACTTTTGGGCGCCCGTTTTTGAGGCCAGCGATGGCCAACATATTTACTGTTACGCGGCCAATGAACGGCGTGAGGTACCCATCAACGGCGGCCTGGAGGTGTTGGAATTGCAGCAAACGGTGGCGGCGGCTTTGAAGACAGATAAGCGGCTGCGCGACACGTTTGACTTACGCCCGGACCGCCTCTTCGCGGAAGCCTGGGAACCATTAAAATCTGGCCTGCGTGAAGGTGAACCAATGGCGGTGAATGGATTGACGCTGCCGGTGTATCTTATTGGAAATATCCATCTGGCGCTGGAAGAGCGCCCCGACGAAGGGCGACACAGCCTCTACCTGGGCCACAACGAAGACGACTTGCGGGCGCGGGTAACGGTAGATTTGGAACGGCGGGGGATTGTAATGGGGTGATTGTGTGATTGCGTAATTACCCAATTGCGCAATTACTTTTTTAGAAGGTGCAAATCAAATTATAAGGAGAGTTTTACAATGAGTGGAAATTCAGCTCGATTAAAGGCCATTTCGGCGGTAATTAATTACAAGCCGATTTCAGAACCGTTGAACTTTGCGGAAACGCCTTCACAAGAGGTGTTTGCGCAAAATGTGTTTAGTCTGGCAGTGATGAAGCAGCGCTTGCCAAAGGCGGTGTATAAGTCACTGGTGCAAACCATTGCCGAAGGGAAGCCGTTGGAAATGTCAACGGCCGATGTGGTAGCCGCCGCCATGAAGGACTGGGCCATTGAGAAGGGGGCCACCCATTATGCCCACGTCTTTTACCCGCTGACGGGGCTGACGGCCGAGAAACATGACAGCTTTTTGTCACCGAATGGCGGCGGCACGGCCGTGACCGAATTCAGCGGCGACCAGCTCATCCAGGGTGAACCGGATGGCTCCAGCTTCCCCACCGGGGGCATTCGCGCCACCTTTGAAGCGCGTGGGTACACCGCCTGGGACGTGACCAGCCCAGCCTACATCCTGGAAAACCCCAACGGCACCATTTTGTGCATCCCCACTGCCTTTGTCTCCTGGACGGGCGAGGCGCTGGACAAGAAAACCCCCTTGTTGCGCTCGATGAAAGTGTTGAACGAACAGGCGCAACGCATCTTGAAGCTGTTTGGGCATGACGATGGGGCATTGGTGACGGCCACGGCCGGGCCAGAACAGGAATACTTCCTGATTGACCGCAACTTTTACCTGGCTCGGCCCGATTTGCTCAATGCGGGGCGCACCCTCTTTGGCGCCAAGCCGCCCAAAGGGCAGGAGTTGGAAGACCATTACTTTGGCGCCATTCCCGAACGGGTGCTGGCCTGCATGTTAGAAGCGGAGCGGGAACTGTATAAATTAGGTGTGCCCGTCAAGACCCGCCACAATGAAGTGGCCCCGGCGCAGTATGAAATTGCCCCGGTGTATGAAAACGCCAACGTGGCCGCCGACCACCAGCAAATGATCATGGCCACGCTGAAGCGGGTGGCGGAGAAGTATGGCATGGCCTGTATGCTGCACGAAAAGCCGTTTGCCGGGGTGAATGGGTCGGGCAAACATTTGAATTTCTCGTTTGGCAATGCCAGCCAGGGCAATTTGCTGGAGCCAGGGGATACACCGCATGAAAATGCCCGCTTCCTGGTCTTTTGCGCGGCCATCATCCGGGCGGTGGACAAATATGCCTCACTGCTGCGGGCTTCGATTGCTTCGGCCGGGAATGACCACCGCCTGGGGGCAAATGAAGCGCCGCCAGCCATTATCTCCATTTTCCTGGGCGACCAGCTGACGGATGTGTTTGAGCAGATTAAAGCGGGCGGGGCGAAATCGTCCAAGTCCCAAGATGTGCTGACGGTGGGGGTAGACACGCTGCCGCCGCTGCCGAAACATGCCGGCGACCGCAACCGCACCAGCCCATTTGCCTTTACGGGCAATAAGTTTGAGTTCCGGGCGGTGGGTTCTAACCAATCCATTGCCGGGCCGTTGGTGGTGTTGAATACGATTGTGGCCGAGTCGCTGGATTACATTGCCGCGAAATTGGAAGCGGCGGTCGCCAGTAATGGCGTAGGGGATTTTGGTACGGCCGTACAAACCATCTTGCAAGAGATCATGGTGGCCCACGGCCGTGTCATTTTCAATGGCGATGGGTATTCCGAAGCGTGGCACAAAGAGGCGGAAACGCGCGGATTGCCCAATTTGCGCACGGCCGTAGACGCCCTGCCCGAATTGGCCTCCCCGGAAGCCATCGCTCTCTTTGAGAAGTACAACGTACTCAGCGCCCGCGAATCAAAAAGCCGGTTGGACGTGAAGTTGGAGCAGTACATCAAAGAAGTTAAAGTGGAGGCGGCCATCACCGCCGAGATCGCCCGGACGATGATTTACCCGGCGGCGGTGCGTTACCAGAACGAACTGGCGGCGACGGCAGCCAATTTGAAGGCGGTGGGGGTGAAGGCGGACACGGCCGTGTTGCAATCCCTCACCGAACTGGCCGACTGTCTGAACCAGAGCGTGGACGAATTGGACCTGGCCACCGCCCACGAAGCCGACGACGTGCTGGCCGAAGCCGAACACATCCGTGATGCCATCTTGCCCGCCATGAACGTGGTGCGCAGCTATGCGGACAAATTAGAAGGGTTGGTAGCGGATGATTTGTGGCCGCTGCCCACTTACCAGGAGATGTTGTTTATCAAGTAGGTATGTGAATCCGTGATCCGTAACCCGTAATCCGTGAGCCGTGAACGGCAATCGGTGATTGGATTGCAGTTTACGGCTCACGGATTTGCACCTTCCTTATGCCGAAGCCTCCCGGTATTTACATGCCGGGAGGCTTTTTTTGTGTGGGTGGGGAGGCCGGTGATGAGCCTACAACCTGTTCCGGCAAACACCGTATCTTAAACGTCTGATTTCTGAGACGGCCGTACGGCCGTGACGCGATTGGTTGGTGGGAGGGACGGCCGTGACATACCCTGCTATAGCGGTAAAGAGCGGATACGGTTTATCCATTCCTCCGGTTCACTGGCGAGCCAGATAAGGAGCAAATCTTCGGCAACTTGAGAAACAGGGAGCTTCTGCGAGACAATGAGAAGACCAGCGCTGTCCTGCGACAAGATGAACTGCCCAAAATGGCCAGGCATTGTTTTGCGGTCATGTGATACCAGGATTCGGTCTTGTCTGGCTGCCAATGCCAGCACCTCTGAATCACTCCAACCGGCCAGACCGGCAGTTGGCGCGGTTTGAAAGTCAATACCTGGTTCCAGGCGCAGCGTGGCTTTGACAATAATCTGGTTCAAGTCGGCGTCTGCCTGAAACCGAACTTTCATGCTTAAGCTACTTGTATGTCTCGACGCACTTTGGCCAGTTTGCGGGAAAAGGCCGGGTCGTTGGTAACTTGTTGAAAGGCGTTGAAGTCAGCCTCAGCCTGCCGCAGGTAAGCGTCTATTTCCTGGCGGTGACTCAAATAATAGGTGATAACGCCATACACCTGCTCTAACGTCAGGACGGGAAAACATTCAGCGGCAATGGTTTCTGGGGATAAACCATCCAGAAAAGCAAAAACGACAGACTCAAGAGACACGCGAGAACCGGAAACCCAATACCCCTGGTCGCGTTGTTCAACATATTGTTCTATCATCAGTTACTTTATCTCCCTTGCCAGATGGGATGATGGTTGATGGTAACAATACACTTGATTGGTTTGCCCGTCAACGAGATAACGGAGGATGTGACAGAAGTGACGGCTGTACCCCCTACGGCCGTGCTACTTGTTTAGCAGCGTGGTGGGGTACGGCCGTGACACCATCTTTGTTCCCGATCAGGCACACCCCCCACCTGCCCGAAGACTTATCTCCCAATCTCCTGATCCTTCGACAAGGCTCAGGACAAGTCTCCTAAAGGCTCAGGACAAGTCTCCTAATCTCCTTTTTGCAACCCCAACTCAAACTCTAACTCATCCTCAATCGGGATGCCATTCAGCCCCAGCAGGGGGATTTCCGGTTTGATGAGGCGAGATTGGGCCAGTGCGCCTTTATGTACGGCCGTCAGCCGCCACCCGCGATTGGCATAAAAACGAATGGCCGGTTCATTGTCGTTGGTGGTGATGAGCCAGGCGCGGCGGCAGCCATGCTGCCGGGCATAGTCGGCGGCGGCAGCCAACAGCGCCGAGCCAAGACCCTGCCCGTGTACGGCCGTATACAGCGTCACCACTTCACAGTCACGGCCGTCTAGCCGCACCGTCACCAGCCCCGCCCGCTGCCCATCCAGGCTGCCGATAAAACCGGGCAATTCGTTACATTGGTGCAGCCGCCCGCGTGACACCATGCGCGTATTGCCCGCCTGCTGCCACAAAAACGCTCGCACCCACTCCCGGTCGCCTGCCTCAATTGTCTGAATGGTTATTGCCATTTTCTCTACCTCCTGCGCCGTGATACACTTGGGCAGATTGGTTTGATCTCCGAGATTGAACCAATCTTTAACCCATGACCAGAGAACGAACTTTCCGCAGTGAAGCGATTGTATTAAAGCGCTCCGATTTTGGCGAAGCCGACCGGCTGCTGACGATGTTCAGTCGCGAGCAGGGCAAGATGAAAGCCATTGCCAAAGGCGCGCGCAAACCACAAAGCCGCAAAACAGGACATGTGGAACTGTTCATGCGCAGCAATTTCCTTTTTGCCAAAGGGCATGACCTGGACATCATCACCCAGGCGGAGATGGTGGAAGCATATGCGGCGCTGCGGGCTGACCTGGTGCGCACCACGTATGCTTCTTATGCCGTTGAACTGCTGGATCGTTTCACGGTGGAGCATGACAAACATCTGGGCCTGTATCAGCTTTTGGCCGATGCCCTGGGCTGGTTTGCCGCCGATGAAGAGATGTTGCTGCCCGCTCGCTATTACGAACTGCGGCTGCTGTCATTAACCGGCTTTCAACCGCAGTTGTTTACCTGTGTCTCTTGTGGTGAGGCCATCACCGAGCAGGATCAATTTTTCAGCGCGGAATTGGGCGGGGTATTGTGCCCCAAATGCCAGGCAGCCGACCGGCGGGCGCAGCCGATCACGGCCGTGGCCCTGAAGGTGCTGCGCTTTTTGCAGACACGGCCGTATGACGCCATTAAACAACTCCACCTGCGCCGCTCCGTTCACACCGAACTGGAACAAGTCATGTACACCTACCTCACCCATATTCTGGAGCGCAATCTCAAATCGGTTGATTTTCTCCACCGGCTGCGCCAGGAAGCGGCGCTCTTTGCCCCCCAGGACCCGACCTGATCATAGGCCAAATAGGTCATAGTATTGCGCAACGGCCGTGCTAAGATAGACTCATCATCCGGCAGATGGGGTAACTCCCCTCTTATCTGGTGACACAGAAAATAGTCAGGCAATCATAGTCAGGCAATCACATGAATTCGGCACAAACAATCGTAGTGGCAGGCTTATGGGGCACGGCCATCCTCGCTCTGGCTATTGGCGTGTATTCCTGGCGGCGGCGCAGCATGGGGGAATGGGCCATATCCTTTGCCGTCCTGGCATTCGCTATTGCTTTCTGGTCATTTGCCTACGGCATGGAAGTAGCGGTCGAGACGCAGGCAGCTAAACTGTTCTGGGCCAAAATTGAGTATGTGGGCATTGTCACCGTGCCTGTCGCCTGGTTCGTGTTTGCCCTGCAATATACCAATCGTGCGGGCTGGCTGACACGCCGCTGGCTATTGGCCCTGTGTATCAGCCCCGCCCTTACCCTCCTGTTGGTTTTCACCAATGAATGGCAGCATGATCTGATCTGGACAGAAATCGGGATGGATAGCTCTGGCCTCATACCGGTGCTGGCAACGACACATGGCGTCTGGTTTTGGATTCATTCCGCCTACTCCTATATCTTGATCATTGCCGGGGCCATTCTGCTCATACAGGCATTTGCCCGTTACCCACGCGCCTACCGGCGGCAAAACGCTTCCCTGGTAGCCGGCGCTTTGTTGCCGCTGGTGGCGAATGTCATCTTTCTGTCGGGGGTTTTACCCCTGCCTCATCTAGACTACACCACCTTTAGTTTTGCCATCTGCTGCTTGCTCATCGCCAATGCCATTTTCCGTTACCGTCTGTTTGAACTGGTGCCGGTGGCGCGGCGCACGGCCGTAGACAATATGCGCGACGGCCTCATCGTTTTAGATTTGCAGAACCGGATATTGGACATCAACCCCGCCGCTCTTAACCTGTTCCAGCGTCCGGCCATAGAAATGGTGGGCTACCCGCTGTACCAGTTTTTGCAGGATCAAGCCTATATTCTGGATGGTTTCCGCGATATTACGGATATGGAAACCGAAATAGACGTGAACACGCCCGACCGGCTGCGCACCTTTGCCCTGCAAATTTCACCGCTGCATGACGGCCGTGACCATTTGAGCGGCCGCATGATTACCTTTCACGACATAACCGCCCGCAAAGAAGCGGAACAGGCGTTGGCCCGCGCCCGCGATGAGGCGTTGGCAGCCAGTCGCTTCAAATCTGAATTATTGGCGCGGGTTAGCCATGAACTGCGCACCCCCCTGAATGTGATTCTGGGTTATACCGAGATGTTGCAGGAAGGCATTTTTGGCCCGCTGACTCCGGCCCAGTGGGAACCAACGCAGAAGATTGTCGCCAGCACCGATTTTTTAGCCCGGCAAGTGAACGAATTGTTAGACCTGGCCCGTCTGGAAGTGGGTCAACTCCAGGTAAACATCCGGGAAATGTCGGTGGCCGATGTGGTGCGGGATGTGCATGAAAAAATGGTGGTGCTGGCTGACGCAAAAGGGATACAATTGCTTAGCCAGGTGCAAGATAATGTGCCAACCATCGTGATGGGCGATCCGAATCGCACCGCCCAAATTTTACTGAACCTGGTGGGCAATGCTATCAAATTTAGTGATGGTGGCGTGGTGCAGCAGCAGGTGTTGGTGGCTGACGGCCGTTTACTCTTGCGTGTGTCTGACCAGGGCATTGGCATACCAGCAGAAATGCAAGAAACGATTTTTGAGCCATTCATGCAAGTGGATGGCTCCTTGACACGACAACGTTCCGGCACCGGTTTAGGATTGGCGATTGTGAAACAATTAACCGAGTTGATGGCCGGAAGCATTACCCTGGAAAGCAAAGTCGCGCAGGGTAGTACATTTACCATTTGTTTGCCGTTGGTGACGGCGAATGGGGAGGAAAATAGTGATGCAGGAAACCACAAGTAATGAAAAACCTTTAGCTCTTATCATTGAGGATGACCCCCAGTTGGTGATGATTTTTGCCACAGCCATGGAAGTGGCCGGGTATGAGGCAGTCACGGCCGTAGACGGCCGTATCGCTCTGGACAAACTGGCCGTTCTCACCCCCGACATCATCCTGCTCGATGTGCATTTACCCCTCATCTCCGGGGATGATCTGCTGCGCCACATACGCGCTGATGACCGATTGAAAGATACAAGAGTCATCTTGTCTACGGCCGATTCGCGCATCGCCGCCCAACTGCGCGAAGAAGCCAGCCTGGTGCTACTCAAGCCGGTCAGCTTCAAAGAGCTGGTAGAACTGGCCACCAGTTTGACATAAAAATCTTCGCGCCGCAGGTCTTTCTTCATGCGCCTTAGCGGATCAAAAAACCACCCATGCTCAGGGTGGTCTTTGTGACTGCGGGACCAGGATTCGAACCTGGACTAGACGGTTCAGAGCCGCCGGTTCTGCCGTTAAACTATCCCGCAAGGGGTGGGTCTCCTCAACCGGCAGGCATTTTACCAGAGCGCCGCGCCCCCGGCAAACGGGTTTACCAACAGCAGTTTTCATTTTCATTGCCCCGATAAGCAAACATTATTACAATCGGTTGACTGATTGGTTTTAAGGTACATTGCATGGTCAGGGTCTATGCCAGAAACGGCCGTATCCACCACCCCACAAATAGAGACGCAAAAGCTTCTAGCCATTCTCCGAGACGCTTTTAGCGAGAATGAACTGCGTGACCTCTGTTTTGAACTGCGCATTGACTATGAAGACCTGCCCCCCGGCGGCAAGCCGGACAAGGCGCGAGAACTGGTGCAGCGCTGCGAACGGGAACGCCGCCTGCCCGAACTGCTTGAAGCCGTCCTCCGCGAACGCCCTCATATCCCTCGCCACAGCCTGATCCGGGATACCCGCACCGGCGAATCCCCGTTCAAAGGCTTGCTGGCCTTTCAAGAAGAAGACGAAGCCATTTTCTACGGCCGTGAAACTCTCACCACCGACCTCCTCCACCGCCTCGCTCCTTCCCCCTCTCAGGGGGAAGGCCGGGATGGGGGTGCTTTTCTCGCCCTCGTCGGCGCCTCCGGCAGCGGCAAATCCTCCGTCGTCCGCGCCGGCCTGCTGCCCGCCCTGCGCCACCAGACCAACTGGCCCATCCACCTGATCACCCCCACCGCCCACCCGCTGGAAACGTTAGCCATCAGCCTGACACGAGAGAGCGAATCCGTCACGGCCGTGACCACCCTCCTGGACGACCTGCACCGAGACCCGCGCAGCCTGCACCTCTACGCCCGCAAGTTGTTGGGCGATTTGCCAAATTGCCCTACACTTTTGCTCGTTATAGACCAGTTCGAGGAACTCTTCACCCTCTGCCGGGATGAGGAGGAGAAGCGGGCATTTGTGGAGAATCTGGTGACGGCCGTGAACCCAGACACTGCCGGGCCAACGATCATCATCCTCACCCTGCGTGCCGACTTTTACAGCCATTGCCTGCAATTTGAATCACTGCACCGCCTGTTGGAACAGCAACAAAAGATTGTGCCCGCCATGACGACGCCCGAACTCCGCGTCGCCATTGAACAGCCCGCCGCCCGCGCCGGTCTCGTTTTTGAAGAGGGATTGGTGGATTTGCTGCTGCGCGACGTGGGTGATGAGCCGGGTAATCTGCCCCTGCTCTCCCATGTGCTGCTGGAAACGTGGGCGCGGCGCGAAGGCGACCGGCTGACGCTGGCCGGTTACACGGCCGCCGGTGGCGTGCATGGGGCGATTGCCAAGACGGCCGAATCCACCTACCAACAGTTAACGCCGACACAGCAGCCGATTGCCCGCAACATCTTCCTGCGGCTGACAGAGTTGGGCGAAGGCACACAGGACACCCGCCGCCGCGCCAGCCTGGATGAACTGCTGCCCCGCGCGGCTAATGCCACCGAAGTGGCAGCGGTTTTGAAACTGCTGGCCGATGCCCGGTTGGTAACTACCAATTTCCCGCAGAGGGCAGCATCCTCAGAACCTGTCCTGAGATTGCCGAAGGATGCTGCCAACACCGTCTTGTCCGCATCTGAGGATGCGGACTCTGCGAGGGTGGACTCCGCCGGAGTGAGGGCTTATGCGGAGGTCGCCCACGAAGCGTTGATTCGAGAATGGCCCACACTGCGCCGCTGGCTGGATGAAGGCCGGGAAGGGCTGCGTATTCACCGGCAGTTGACGGAAGACGCGGCCGCGTGGGAGAAGACGTCCCGCGATGTGAACTACCTGTACCGGGGTGGCCGGCTGGCGCAGGCGCGGGAGTGGGCCGCCACGCCGGACGCGGCCCTGAACGAGGTGGAGCAAGCGTTTCTGGATGCCGGTCTGACACAGCAGCAGGACGAATTAGCCGCGGCCAAAGCCACCGCCGAACGGGAAGCAGAAGCAGCCCGCAAACTCCGCCAACGCGCCGTGTTTTTGCGCGGCGCGTTGGTCATTGCCGCTGTCCTGGCAATTTTTTCCTTTTTGTTATATGGGCAGTCGTCGCGGAATGCGGCGCAGGCAAATGCGGAGAGCACAAGGGCTTTTGAAAATCTGGCCCAGGCTAATATCCAAAGTACACGTGCATTTAATAACGAAGGCACGGCCGTTGCCGAAGCCGCCACCGCTGAGGCCGCCAAAGCCTTAGCGATTGCCAATGAGGAAACAGCGCAAGCACAAGCCACCCGTGCGGATGAGAATTTTGCGACGGCCGTTTATAACGAACAACTGGCTGCTACGCGTGAGGCGGAGGCCAATGACCAGCGCCAGAAAGCACTTGTCCAGTCATTGGCGGCATTATCGGCCGTGACCTATGAGCGCGATAAAAACCCTGAACTGGCTCTCCTGTTGGGCATTGAGGCCGCACAACTGAATGAAAGTAGTCAGGCAGGGGCAAACTCGGTGGTTGATAATTCGCTGCGTTCTATCATGCAGGAGTATGCTTATCATCCAATTGTTCTTGTTGGGCATGAAGATACTGTCCATTCCGTTGCCTTTACCCCAGATGGGCAGACTTTAGCTAGTGGTAGTGCTGATGGAACAATCCGATTGTGGAATATAGATAATCCGACAAATGAACCAGTGGTGATAGCTGGGCAGGAGTCGGGAGTTTATTCCTTAGCCTTTTCACCGGATGGACGGAACTTAGCCAGTGGTAGCGCGAATGGCACGATTCAGCTGTGGGATATGGACAATTTAGCGGTTAGCCCGGTATCCCTACTAGGGCATGAGGCTTCAGTCTATTCGGTATCCTTTGCTCCAAATGGGCAGACCTTAGCTAGTGGTAGTGAAGATGGGACGATTCGGTTATGGGATATGGGTAATCATAGGGCCGAACCGTTAGTGATAGGTGGAGACGAGGGTGAGGTATGGTCAGTAATCTTTTCCCCAGATGGGCAGACACTAGCAAGTAGTGGGTTCAGTTATACAATCCGTTTGTGGGACGTAAATCATCTGATTACCGAACCGAGAGTGTTGACCGGGCATGAATTTTGGATCTCAGAATTAGCATTTTCACCAGACGGGCAGATGGTGGCCAGTGGCAGTATTGACCGGACAATTCGATTGTGGGATATGTATGATCCATCGGCTATGCCAACAGTACTGACCGTACATAAACAAGTTGAATCTATAGTTTTTGCCCCTGACGGGCAGACTGTAGCGAGTAGTAGTGAAGATGGGACAATCCAATTGTGGAATATGAACAATCTAGTGGCCGAGCCAGCGGTATTGGCAGGACATGAGGCTGGAGTTTATTCATTGGCCTATTCCCCGAATGGGCAGTTGTTAGCCAGTGGTAGTGCTGACAACACCATCCGCCTGTGGACTATAAACAATACTGGGGCTGAACCGGTAGTACTAAACGGGCATCAAGGTCCGGTTGAGTCGGTCCTCTTTGTACCAGACCATCAGATATTAGCGAGTGGAGGTGAAAACGGCGCCGTCCTGTTGTGGGACTTAAACAATATTGCAACCGAACCAGGAGTTCTCGATGGCCATGAAGGCTCGATCCTGTCAATGGCCTATTCCCCGAATGAGCAGATGTTAGCCAGCAGCAGTTATGGCACAATTCGGTTGTGGGATATGAGCCATTTGGTGGTTGAACCGATAATACTTACCGGACAAGAGGGTTATGTCTGGTCAGTCTCTTTTGCCCCAGACGGACAGATTTTAGCCAGCGGAGGTGAGGATGGAACTATCAGGTTGTGGGATATTAGCCGACTAGACATTGAGCCGTCTGTGCTGACTGGACATGAGAGTATTGTCTCAGAAGTAGTGTTTTCTCCGAACGGACAGACATTAGCTAGTGCAAGTTATGACGGCACAATTCGACTGTGGGAAGTGGATAATCTGACGACCGAACCGGTAGTGCTTACAGGGCATCAGGGTTCGGTCTATTCGATATCCTTTGCTCCAAATGGGCAGACGTTAGCCAGTGCAGGTTCTGACGGAA
Organism: Anaerolineae bacterium; assembly: GCA_023382655.1. Lineage (GTDB taxonomy): Bacteria > Chloroflexota > Anaerolineae > Promineifilales > Promineifilaceae > CAADGU01. The sequence goes on from JAHDWK010000001.1 coordinate 94,622, forward strand.
CAATCCGATTGTGGGATATGGGCGATTTAGCCACAATACCGGTGGTATTGTCCAAGACAGAACAATGGTGGATCAATTCGGTGGCGTTTTCCCCAGACGGACAGGTGTTAGCCAGTGGCAGTTATGATGGTATTATCTGGCTATGGAACGTGGACAATCTAGCGGTCGGGCCAGCGATTTTGAATGGTCATGAACATTCAGTCAATTCAGTTGCGTTTTCCCCAGACGGACAGATGTTAGCCAGTAGCAGTTATGATGAGACAATTCGCTTGTGGCCAACTTTAGATGCGTTGGTGAAATTGGGTTGTCAGCAGGTGGGGCGTAACTTGAATTGGGAGGAGTGGCAGCGCTATTTGCCCGGCGAACCCTATCGCCAGACGTGCCCCAACCTGCCCCGCCACCCCTCCATCCCCCCGGATGCATAACCCGTCGTAGGGCGAGGCAACCGGTGAAAAGAGCTTTCTTCGTGGCGCAGATTTAGCCCGGTTGCCTCGCCCCTACAACACCGATTACCGATTACCGTTTACCGATAACGGATGACGGTTCACGAATTACGGTTCACGAATCACGGCCCACGGCCGTCACCCCCCATCTTCAATGCTCAACGTGTAATCTACTGTGGCCGTGTCGTCTTCGGCGCGGACTTCGATGAGGATGATCGTGTCTTCATCCAGTTCAATGCCGGTGAAGCCGACGATAGTGTCCGGGTCGGTGGCCACGATTTCCTCGCTGGAGGCGGGGTCTATGATGCGCATGATGATATTCTGCCCGGCCGTGTTGCTTTCCAGGATCAGGTTGACCACATCACCCGCGCTGAGGGTGACGGTGTATTGCGCCCGGCTTTTGGGGGTGAGTGTGCCGGTGGCTTCGTCACCTAATACCAGCGAACCGCCATCAAGCGTTTCCCCCAACAGGTAACGAATGGCGGCCTCTAAAACCGCGTCATCCTCGCCGAGTACGGCCGTTTCATCCACCGGCACCACAATATCCGGCGCCACGCCCATACCCTCAATGTGAATGTTGCCCGCCATATCTACGGCACGGCCCTGGGTGAAGCGGAACGCCTCATCTTCGGGCATGGCCACCTCGTCCACCGGGCCGCCCAGCCCGGCCGTGGGCGTGTGGCCGATGATGGTCGCCCGGTCTTGCAGCGTCATGTCGTAGCTGAAAAATTCACATGCGCTGGCGCAGTCGGCCGCTACCAGTACCACCACCTCGCCGTCAAAACGCAGGCTCTCATCGGGCGGCAGAATGAAGGATTGCGGCTCTTCGTCCATGTGGAATTCGCCGCGATCCCCGTCATAAGCGGCCGTATTGCCCAGTTCTAACTCTTCATCAAAGAAGTAGGCGGCCATCTGGTCGGCCAGGAAGCCGCGGCCGCCGCCGTTTTGGCGCATGTCAATGATGATGGCCGGGACTTCCGCCTCTTTGAAATCACGAATCATGCGTTCCCACAACTGCACCGTCAGTACGTCGTTGTCGGAGAAGCTGTAAATGGCGACGTAGCCGATGCCTTCGTCCAACAGTTCATACTCCACCGGCAGTTGCAGGCCATCGCCAATTTCTTCATCTACCCAATAGAAGTAGCTGTCCAGTTCAGAACTGGCAGTGAGTTCGGCTGTTTGGGGGCTGCCGCCGGGGTTTTGGTAGGTGACGGTCACGGCCGTGCCCAGTGGAAAACGCACGGCAAACAGCAGCTTATCTTCCCGTTCGGCGTGGGCGGTGCTGTAGGGGCCGAAGTGGGAGACGGTCTGGTCAATGTGTTCGGTGATGGGCACACCGTTGATGGCAATGATGTCCGCGCCCAGTTCCATACCCGCCAGCGCCGCCGGGCCGTTGTCGGTGAGGAAGGTGACAAGCGCACGGCCCGAAGCCGCTTCGGGTTCGCCGTCGTCCAGTTCCTTGATCGCCAGCCCAATGCCGCCCAACACCGCATCGCGGAAATCTTCCTGCACAAACGGGCCGGCCACATGCCCGTCCGGGATGCGCCAGGCAAAATCTCGCAAGGCGCGGCGGTAAGCCAGGTCGTCGCTGTCGGCGTCCGCTTCTTCAAAGCGAGGTAGAAATTCCGCCCGCAGCGCTTCCCACTCAATGTTTTTGTATTCGGTAAAGGCGTACTCGTTGATCAGTTGATCCACCAGAGCGTTAAACGCCTCGGCATAACTCAGGTCGGAGTAGTCCACCAGGGCAGCGCCATCCGGCTCAATCAGGTCTACGCGCTGCTCACGGCCCCGGTCAAAGGTGAACGGGTCGGTGTCCAGATTGACCATCGTGTATCCGATGAGCAGGGGGGTCATCTCTTCGTCGCCCGTAAAAAGCAGGCCATCGGGACCAAAGTTTTGGGGGAAACTCTGTGCGTCATCGGGAGCGTACACCAGCAGTTTGCCGCCCACAATTTCGCGGTCATGGGCCGGGTTGCGGCTGATTACAGTGGAGGCGTAGGCGGTTGACCAGCCACCGCCGCCCAGGTCGCGTTCTTCCAGGAAGGGGTCGCCAAAGGTGTTGGTCCAGTAGGCGATGGCGAATACCTGGACGCCGGGTTCTTCTTCACCGTCGAAGTCCACGTCACGCAGCGCGCCCTGTGGTTCGATGGGCAGGGCGATGGAGTAGGAGAAGGGGGAGGTGTAAAAGTCGGAGGTGATTTGGCCCAGGGTTTGGGATTCCACCGGGAAGATGTATTGTTTGTCGCGGTCAACAAAACCGGCCTGGTCTTCCAGGATGACCACCGGGGCGGCCACGCCCAGGGTGAAAAAGGGGTTGGTGTAGGTGACGAGGCCGGTGATGGCCACGGGGCCGCCTTCGTCATTCGTAATCGGTAATCCGTTATCGGTAATCGGTTCGGGTGTGGGTTCGGCGGGCACGGCCGTTGGTTCGGCGGTAGGCTCTGGTGTGTCCGTCGGTTCGGATGTGGCTGGTACCGGGCTGGCGGAAACGGCCGTGTTCGTTGGCGCCGGTTCCGGCGTTGGCGTCGGCTCCGGGTCGCTGCACGCAGCCAGCAGTAAAACGGCGATGATCAGGATGAGTAGGGCTTTGATTTTCATAGATTCTCCAGAATAAAGTGGTAATCGGTTATCGGTAATCGGTTATCGGTAGCACCACCGATTACTGATTACCGTTTACCGATAACTGGTAATGCGCGGGCAGCAGGGTCATGGGAGCGGCCGCGGCGACGATGAGGAGGCTGTCTTCGGTGCTGTTGGGCGGGGTGATCACGGCCGTGTTATCTGCTGACAGTACCACTTCCTGCACCACCGGCCCGGTGGCGTCGAATGTGATGAAGATGAGATGCCAGGTTTGCGGTACATAGCCGGTGGCGCGTACAAAACCCTCAGCCTGCCAGCCCATGTCCGATTCGGCGTCATCGGCGTAGCCAATTTCGGGGATGGCGATGTTGTCCAGTGCCAGCCCGCCAAAGGTGAGGATGGGGTCGGTGACATATTCAAAGCGAATCAATACTTCCTGCCCGGCGTGAGGTGTCAGGTCAATGGTTTCCTGTACCCAATCGCCGCTTTCGCCAGTGTAAAAACGGTCGGTCAGGGCGGAGTCGGACGGGTCATCCGGGAATGCTTCACCCTGCATTTGTGCCCCGGCGAGCGGCTGCCACGTCTGCCCGCCGTCGGCGGAGATGGTGACGTAGGCGAAGTCGTAGCCCACTTCGATGTCGTGGTAGACATCGTAGGTAAGGGTGGCCTGGGTCACGGCCGTGAGGTCAAAGGCGCGTGTCAGCCGGGCGCTGCTGTAATTGGCGCGGTTCGCCAGCCACATGTGGACGCCGGAAGGGGGCAAAACCGGCAGCAGTGGCGCGTGATTACTGCCGGTGAAGATAAGGGCGCTCTTCTGCCCGGCGGGAATTTCGTAATAATCGGCGGCAAATTGGTTGACAGTGGTCTCTCCGGTCGGCAGGGATTGCGCGTCCGCCGTATTCACTCCGTTTGCCAGCGTATATTTTTCCGGTGCGCCCGGCGTGTCGTGGATGGCTAAGGCCGCCAGCCAATCCAGCCACAGTTCCATGCCGCTGTCGAAATCCAGATTGTGCGTTTGCGCCAGATCATCCAGCGCGGTAAAAGCGGGGGCGGGATGGGTGGCAAAATCGCGGTACAGCTTTTCGCCTAACCGGTTAAAAATGTACCGATTGAGCAAATAACCCTGGCCGTAATAAGGCAGGGAATTGCCATCTGTCCAGCGGTTCAGTTGTTGATCCGGGTTGTCCAGGAAGAGGTTGGCGCGGAAAACGCCGTCGCCGGGATACCCCACCAGCTCTTCGGCCAACATCGCCGAACCTTCCACTTCCCAATCCCAATCGTTGCTATCGTAGTTTTCCTCGATCATGTGGCGGAATTCGTGGGCCAGGGTGTCCAGATAACCAGGGTAGCCAAAACCACGGCCGTTCATCACAAACATCTCCCGCGCATTCGAGGTAGGGTCTACACTTTGGGGTACCAGGTCATGGGAACTGAAATAACCCGCCAGATAACAAAAATCGAGTTCGGCGGGGCTAATGTCGCATAAATTGAGCGGCGAGGCATTGACAATGTGGATACGGGGGTCGCCGTCAACGCCAGGGTTGGCCTCTGGGCCAAAAAAGATGTGGCTGCGCTCGTAAATCTCGTCAAAGCCATTGCCCATTGCTTGTAGTACGGATGGGGCCGGTTCATCCAGACCGGGGGTGGTATCAAACCAGAAATAAGCATGATCGCTGACGTGTTTCAGCACAAATTCGGCCACTGTATTGATGTTGGTATCTGTATTGCTGACGGTAATTAGTTGTCGCATGTCCACCGGCAGCACCTCGGCCATTGGCGTATAGTCATCAGACGGAGGTGTGGCCCCTTTGTAAGCCACAAACAGGGCGATGTCGTCACGGTCTAGTGGATAGTTGCTTTCCAACAATTCGGCCGTCAGTCGTTCCGCATCGGCCACCGGCGCGCGGCTAAGATCGGAGTAGGGGCCGGTAACGGGTAATCGGTGGTCGGTAATCGGTTGGTCAACAATTGGTGTATCGGTGGGCGGGGGTGGTGATTCGTTTTCCGCAGGAGGGGTGGGAATGTCGGCAATGACGGTGGTGAGGGGCACGGCCGTGGGCGTGGCTTCTTCTTTACCAGAGCAGGCCACCAATAGCAGGAGAATGAGTACGGCCGTGAATAAACGTATTTTCTGAGACATAAACCTTCCTTGATCCGCGAAGCACGCGGTTTGTATGTTTTGTCAGCAATTATGCAGCTGGGGAAAAAAAAGAGGTAGCAACTTGAGCCAAAATTTAACTTGACAGTTCCCGGCTCTTTCTGTACCATTATGATTAGTAATATATCTAATCATTTTTATCGGCAGGGAATTCCATAATGAACGAATCAGAATACACGGAAGCATTTGAACAAATTGTAGCCGACCCCACATTAACCGACATGGAAAAATTGGTGCGCACTTTTCACCTGGTAACGCGGCAATACATCGGCCACTACAAACATGATGCGGAAATCGCGCGGGCGATGGGCGACAAGGAAACGGCCGTGCGCGAGGAAATGAAGGCAGGCATGATTGAGGTAGCGCGGGGTATGTTTGGGCATTGTTATCTGCGCATCACCGGTGTGCGGGGGAAATGGTGGGATGAGTAGGCCAGCTTACGAAACAAGCCTGGAGGAACGGGCACAATTGTTCAAAGCGCTCGGCCATCCGGCGCGGCTGCTCATCATTAACCTCATTCAGGCAAAACCCCGCCACACGGAGGAACTGGCAGCCATTCTCAACCTGAAACCGGCTACCGTGTCACACCATCTGGCGCAGCTCACGGCCGTTGGTCTGCTCACCACGCAAAAAGACCAATACTACCAGATGTATTCCCTGGTAGGGGCGGCGTTGCAGCGTTCATTGGCTGACCTGATTGCCATGTCTGAACCGGGGCTGGCCACGGCCGTGGCCCCTGATGCTTACCGTGACAAAGTGCTGGCTACGTTTTTCCGGTACGGCCGTTTGCGCCGCATTCCCACCCAGCAAAAGAAACGGCAGGTGATCATGGAAAAACTGGTAGAGGAATTTGAACTGGATCATGATTACACCGAGCAAGAGGTCAACCGGGTGCTGATTGAATTCCACGACGATGTGGCCACCCTGCGCAGCGAACTGGTTGCCTGCCACCTGATGACCCGTGCCAACGGCATTTACCGCCGCTTGCCCGTTCGGTAAACCCCATTTCATCCCCTTATATTGACTGAAGTGGTGAATGAAAATCCGGCTGCGAATCTCACCAATGAGCACGAATTCGTGAAATTGGTGTCATTCGTGGCTAATTATGAAGGAAACGCGCATGTTTTATCAACTACCGCCCGCAGAATACCACAAAGCCATTTCACTTTTTGAACCATTGCAGCATCAAGGCATTTTAACGGCCGTGTTAGCCCATCATCGTCGTGGCAAAATTTTTGTAGACGACCTGGAGACGCCGCAATCGGCATTTGTCTGGTCCCCCGCCGTCTGGTGTTTTCTGGCCGGAAAACCGGATAATCAGGCTTTTAATGAGGGCGTTCGGGATGCACTTTTTAATCAGGGCGTAACGGAACAGCCGGTGTTCATCTGGCTGTGGGTGTGTGAATCAGAAGCGTGGCACACGGCTCTGCAATTCATCGCCCAACCGCGCCAACCGGTGCCTAGTTCCCGCCTGTATTACCGCTGCGATGCCTTACAAATCAATGGCCGAGAGTATCTGCCGCCCGGCTTCATCGTCCAGCCCATCAACGCTGACTTGCGCAACCGCGCCGATGTGACCTTGCCAGAGGACGTCGTTAACTGGATCGCGGAGATTGGTACACCAGAAGAATTTGATGCCCACAGCTTTGGGTTTGTGGCCTTACACGGCCGTGACGTCGCTGCCTGGTGTATGGCTGACGGCATTGCCGGTAATCGCACTGAACTGGGCGTGCATACCGAGGAAGAATTTCGGCGGCGTGGGTTGGCCACGGCCGTAACCGCGCTGGCGGTGGAACATGCCTTCTCACGGGGACTGACGGAAGTTAGCTGGCAATGTGATGCGGAAAATACCCCTTCTATTCACGTGGCCGAAAAGGTGGGATTTCAATTGATGTGTGAATACACCATGCTGGCTTTTTTGTCAGATGCGGAGAAACATGTGGGGTGGCTGGCACGGTTAGCGGCGGAAGAGGCAACGGCCGTTTAGCAACGGCCGTTTAATCTCATCCTTTGTGCAGTGGCAGCCGCACTACAAAACAGGCGCCTATAGGTTGGGGCACGGCCGCGATCTGCCCCCCATGCGCCTGCACAATCTGCCGGGCAATGGCTAACCCCAACCCGCTGCCAGGATACGCGCTCACCGCCTGCCCCCGGTAAAAGCGGTCAAATAGTTGCTCCCGTTCGTCGGGATTCAGGCCAATACCGTTGTCACACACCTGCAACACTGCCCAATCCCCGTCTGGCTGGAGCGAAAGGCTTACTTCCCCTTCTGGTGGGGTGAATTTGAAGGCATTGTCCAGCAAATTTTCCACCACCCGGCTGATATTTTCGGCGTTGCCAGAGATGACGAGCGGGGTAGCGGGCAAGTTCACGCGCAATGACAGGCCGGCCTGTTCGGCTTGCGCGGCAGCTTGTTCGCTTTGGTCGGCCAGCAGCGCCGTCAGGTCTACGGGCACGGCCGTGACCACATCCAGCCCACTTTCCAGCCGTGACAGGCGCAGCAAATGGTCGTTCAACTGTTGCAGACGCAGCGCCTGCGTTTGGGCTTGTGCCAATTGTTCATTAGCGGGGGCGGATTTGGCCGCCAGTTCCAGATTGGTGCGCAGAGCGGTGAGCGGCGTGTTTAGTTCATGGGCGGCGTCGGCCACAAACTGGCGCAAGGTGGCAATGGTTTGCTCGATGCGGGCGGCCATATCGTTGAAAGTGTCGCTTAGCTGGCTGAGTTCATCGGGGCGGGCAACGTGGGCGCGGGCGTGCAAATCACCGTCGGCCATCTGCCGGGTCACGGCGACTAATTCACCAATGGGGCGGCTGAGGCGGCGGCTCATCAGCCAGCCCACGGCCGTGGCCAATACTACTGCCACACTCGCCGCCACCGCCATCCCCCAGGCTACATTACGCAGTACCGCCTGCCCAAACGCCGGCCCTTGTGACAGTCGCACTGAGCTGCCGTTGATATTTTGCTGCAACTCCTGGCGGGAACGCGCCGGGGTGCTGCCCAATTCGTAACTGTTGGGCGTTTCCAGGCGCAGCAGGGGGGCAGCAAATCCGGCGGCTGTGCCCAGGCCGCCAATATCGCCGCTGACAGATGATTCGGAGGTGAGACGGCCGTTTTCCCCTTCCAGCACCAGCAATGTCGTAAATCCTGGCGCATCATTAGTGGTGTCTACGGTCTGGCTGAGTGCCTGCCGGGCGCTGCCGGTGTCAATTTGCAGCGAGAGGGTGGCGACCGCTTGTAAATCGCGGGGGTCCTGGGAAGTGGCGAGCAATATGCCACCGGCGTCATACACATCAATTTGTGTCTGGGTCAGATAGGCAAAGGTGTCAAGCTGCGACGGCAGCAGCTTGTCCGCGCCCGATTCCAGGATTTGCTCCACCACCTGGCTGATGGCTTCCATATTGTTTTGCAGATAGCGCCGCTCCTGCCAGGCATAATAACTTTGCAGGGTCAGCAGCAGAATCAGGCCGAGGGCAACGGCCGTAATAAACGCAATCGCCCCATAACTCAGGGGCAACCACCAGCGAAGGGAGGAGAGTTTCAAGGCAGGCTCCTTTTATTATGCAGTAAGCAGTGAGCAGTGGATTGCTTACTGCTTACTGCTCACTGCTCACTACTTACCGGATCGGCTCATACACCAGCACATCGGCCACAAGTTGCCCGTTCTGTTCCATGCCCCAGACGCGGACGATCATGTTTTCGCCGATGTCTTCCAGGCTGCCGGGGGCGATGGTGCGGGGGATGGTTTTGTGCCCGGCGGCGATGTCTTCAGGGGTGATGTGGGGACTGGCGGTGGTGTCGGCGTATACGGCCGTCTCCTCCGTCACCAACACCGTCACCTCATCACCGCCATGGCTGGCCTGAATGTTGGTGGTGGGCGGTTCGTCATTGACGCGCTCGACGGCTACCTCGACCTCCAATGGGCCGGTGCCTAGCGTCAGCGTATCGCCACTGCGCCCCAGGAACAGGCCCAGCGCGGTGGGGGCGCTTTCCGGCAATCCAGCGGCTTCCGCAAACGAGACGCGCACTTCGCCGGAGAAGCTTTCGCCGTTTACCACTTCACTGACTGCCAGCACCATTTCCGGCTGACCGCTGTTAGTCTGGGCGACGGCCGCTGCGCCCGGCGCAAACAGTTGCAGCATTGCCAGAGCTACGGCCGCAACCAACAATCCCAAACCCAAAATGCCAATAACCAACTTTTTTGTGTTCATACTTTTTACCTCCAGACGATTACACAATGTTTGTAAGACGTGATCACGTGATGGTGGTAGAGTAATCGGCTCAGGTTTCAGGATGATTCCGGCCAGGTTACAGTGTTGTAATCAGGCGGTAGCCAATGCCGGGCACGGTGAGGATAAGGCTGGGGCGGCTGGGGTCTGGTTCCACTTTTTCGCGCAGGCGGCGAATGTGGACGTTGACGGTGCGTTCGCTTTCAATGTCGCCGCTGTCCGACCAGACGGCCGTCAAAATTTGCTCGCGGCTGAGTGCCTGCCCGGCGTGGCGCGCCAGATAAACGAGCAGGCGGTATTCGGTGGGGGTCAGATTGAGCCGTTCCCGGCCACGCAGCACTTCGGCCGTGTCCAGGTTGATGGTGAGGTCGGCGATGGGCAGAAGGTTGCCAACGGCCGTGCTTGCCAGATCACCATACGCCCTTCGCAGCAGCGCCCGTACCCGCGCCACCAGTTCCCGCAGGCCAAACGGCTTGGTCATGTAGTCGTCCGCCCCCATTTCCAGCCCAATCACCTTGTCAATCTCTTCGCGGCGGGCGGTGAGCATGAGAATGGGCTGGCGCAAACCGGCGCTGCGCATCTCGCGGCAAAAGTCAAAGCCGGAACCATCCGGCAGGCGCACATCGAGGATGATGAGATGAGGCTGGTGGCTGTGGGCAAAGTGGAGACCGTCACGGCCGTTCGGCTGCCATGTCACCACATACCCTTCCTCGCGCAGCCCGGCCTGCAAACTCTGGGCAATCGCCGGGTCATCTTCGATGAGGAGGATGTGGGTGGCGGGCATGGCAGTGGGCAGTGGGCGGTGAGCAGTCAGCAGTAAGCAGTTTTCTGCCCACTACTGACTGCTCACTGCTTACTACATGGTAGTGCGCACCTGCGCCTTCGGCGGGGCGGAGGCGAGGAAGTCTTGGGCGAAGCGGTCGGTGTATTGGGTGAGGAGGTGGGCGACACGGCCGTGGTCCGGCGACGCCACCAACAGCCCGGCGTGGTACTCCTTCTCCAGCCGCCACACAATTTCCGGTTCACTGTACGGGGACAGGTCGGGGTACTGCTGCCGCGCCAGGCAGATGATCAGCCCGGCATGATGGCCGCGCACGGTGGGTGGGTAATACGGCTTGCCGTTCAGGTTCGCCAGGTCAATGCGGGCGGCTTCCTGCCACAGTTCCAGCCCGGTGGCGGCTTTCACCAGCCGGTCAATGTTAGCCCCACCGACCCGCGCCGCCGTTTCCAGAAAGTAGAAACGGCCGTCGGCCTGAGCGTGGATAAACTCCGTATGCGCCACACCACGCACTTGCCGCAGCGCGATCATCAAGCGGGCGTTTAGCTCTGACAGCGCCAGTGATTCGTCGGAATCGAGGGCGAGGGTGCGGGTATTGAAAATGCCGCCTTCGCGGGTGACGGCTAACGGTGGTGTGCCATATTTGCTGGCGAGGGCAAATACCACTTCCCGTTCCCAGATCAGGGAATCTATATGGCACACATCGCCGGTGATGAACTGTTCCAGCAGGTAAAAGGAGCGCTGGTCGCCCAATTCGTTAAGGGCGTCCCAGACAGATGGGGCGTCATGCAGCTTACGAATGCCCACCGCGCCGGCGTCAAAGCGAGGCTTGAGTACCCAGGGAGCAGGCACCCGACCGAGGAATTCGTTGACGGCGTCGTTGTTGAAGACGGCCGTAAAATCCGGTACCAACATCCCCTCATCCCGCGCCTGCACCCGCATCGCCAGCTTGTCACGGAAGTGGCGGGCGGTGGTCTCGCCCATGCCGGGGATGCGCAAATGTTCACGCAGGTGCGCAGCGGTAGCCACATCGTAATCATCCAGGGCCACGATGCGGTCAATTTTTTCCGCGCGCGCCAGGTAGCTGACGGCGTAGGTCACGTCGGGCTGTTTGGAGAGTTCAGGCATGATGAAACGTTCGTCAATGGCTTCCCAGGGCCATTGGGAATTATCGGCAAATTCCTCTTTCACCAGCAGCAGCACCCGGCAGCCCTGCCGTTTGGCTTCCTGCAAATAGGGAATACCTTTACACTCACTGGCGAGGGCGAGAATGGTATACGGCCGTCCTTCGTTCATCTTGTTTTCTCCATCTTGGCGGGATAATACCGACAATTCCAACAAAACTTCCCCTTCGCGCTCTTCGCGTCCTTCGCGGATTTCCCTCTAATAGGTTTTGGCGTCAATATAATCCCAAAGCCAGGAAAGATCGTTTTGGCTGAGTTCGGTAGACATGCGTGTCAAACGTGTCAGGGCGCGCAAAAGCATTTCGTATGCTTCGTCTTCCTCTTCCGGGGGAAGGTGGGCCAGTAATATCTGGCCTTCAACCAGTAAGGGGGCGCTGTTGTTGAATAAAGGGGCAAGCTGGCTGAGAATGCAGTGGCAGGTTTCAGGCACGGCCGTATGCCGTTGCCCACAGCGATGTTCCAGCAGCCGGTACGCTTGCAGCCACTTCTGGCCTGCATCCGCACATTGGTTCACCCAAACGGCCGTTGTCGCATCCGGCGGCAAACTCATTTGCAGCAGCCCGGTGGTGGAAATGAGCAGCGCCAGCGCCGGATCATACACAGCATGGCGCAGCACCGCCACCATTTGCGCCTCCGCATCGGGAATGCCCAACTGCCAGCGCAAGGCCACACGGTCTACCAGTTCTGACCAGACGGCCGTGATGGACTCACTCATACGACCTTTGGCAATCCGTTATCGGTAATCGGTAATCGGTAATCGGTTCACGGATTACGGGATACTGATTACGGGTGACGGTTTGGCAAATCATAACTGTCCTGAAGTCGCGTCCCAGTTTGCCAACAATTGCTGGTAGGCCGGGTCTTTATAACGACTGAGTAAAAAGGCAGGTGCATAAACGGGCAATTCACTGCCCGTTATGTGTGCGGCAATCAATTCACCGCCAGCCTGGGATGCCATAATACCATAACCAGACACCGCGCCAAAAAGATAGGCCCCTTCCACCGGCAGCGGGCCAATGAGCGGCCGGTTTTCGCGGGTTTTGCAGTAGTAGCCGCCATCCACCCACGGCCGTGCCCGGCCAATATACGCCGCCAGCCCCGGTACCATCCGCGCCAGCCCGCGCAGCACAATCTCCGGGTAGTCGGCGTCAAATTGCGGTGGCCAGACCACCTCTTTGGCTTCCAGGTCATACGTCCAGAGGATGAGCAGCATGGGGCTGTCGCCGGCCCCTTCCGGGCGAAAGTGAACGCCGGCCGGGAACTGGTTTAGCAGCCAGCTTAGTTCCGGGTCGGCGGCCAATTCGGCGCGTTCGTCCTTGTCCCACAGCAGGTGTACCGGGTCTTCCCAAATCATTAACGGCACATCACGGGGGATAATGCCCAGGTCATCGCGGATGGAAATTTTGGCGTGTAGTTCGTTATAGATAGGCAGGTCAAGGCCCAACATTTGCCCCACCTGGCCGATGAGTGGCCCGGCGGCGTTGAGAAAACAGCGTGTGTGGATGCGGGTGGGGCCACCATCAGCCAGGTGTACGTCTACGGCCGTGACCCGCCCCTTCTCCGCCACCACATCCGTCAACCGCCCCGGCCATAACTGTACGCCACGCGCTTTCGCCTGCTGGAGCAAATACATGCCCAACTGCTGTGCACTGAGCCAGCCACAGCGGCGCGGGTGCAGCATGGCTATCGCCTGGTCGGTGATGAAGGGGAAAATCCGCCGGATCAGGGCCGGGTCGAGAATGAGGTCGGCCCCTTCGGGCATGTTTTTGTACCCCTCGGCGTGGTGGGGTGTGTAGAGGGGGTCATCGGCACGGCCGTGATGAATACGCAGTTCACCCGCCCCTAACGCCGACGCTTCGGCGGCAAATGCCTGCATTCCCTTCGCTTTTTCCCGGTCGCTGGTGAGGAAAACGTAGCCACGTCGGTTCAGGCCAAAATAGTTGTCGCTTTCGTCCGCCAGATATTCCAGCAGGTCAATACTGCGGTTCATGTAGTGCACCATCTCATCGCCCGGCCCCGGCCACCAGTTGCGGTAACATTCGGTGGATTTGTCGCTGGTAAAGGTGAGCGGCTCCCGTTCGTCCACCAGGATGATGTTTTTCAGGCCATGGTTCACGGCCAGATAATAAGCAGCCGAAATGCCGCTGATGCCTGCGCCGCAGATGACAATGTCGGCTGTTGGTTGCTGCATAAAGGTCTCTTTTTACAGTAAGCAGTGAGCAGTGAGCGGTGAGCAGTTTATACCTGACTGCCCACTGCTAACTTCTCCAAACGCACCGCGCCCTCACGGGTGATGTGGTAATGGTCAAAGTCGTGGGCGACATGGGCGTGAGGGAAGATGGCCTGGGCTTCCTGGCGCACATCGCGGGCAAAGTAGCGGCGGGAGAGGTGGGTGAGGATGAGGCTCTTGATGTGAGCATCGTGGGCCAGTTGGGCGGCCTGGGTGGCCGTCAGATGCCCAAACTCGGCGGCCATGTGGGCATCCGCGTGCAGGTAAGTGGCTTCGATGACCAGGGTATCGGCGTCGCGGCAAACGTCTACCAGATTGTCTGTCTGGCCGACATCGCCGATATGCACGTATTTGACGCCAGGCACGGCCGTACCCAACACATCATCCGGGGCAATGACACCGCCGTCGGCCAATGTAATGCTATTTCCTCGTACCAACTGTGACCGTTCCGGGCCAAAGGGTACGCCCAACTCGGCCGCTTTTTCCGCCAGAAAGGGGCGGTGGGCTTTTTCCGCGAAGACAAAACCATAACAATCGGGGCCACGATGGCTGACGGGCACGGCCGTGAGCGTAAATTTGTCATCGTGGAAGATCACGCCCGGTTCAATTTCGATGAGATTGATGTCCAGGGGGGCACGGCCGTTGGGAAAAACCACCTTAAACAACAAATCGGCGACGCGGCGTAGGGTATGGCGGCCAGCGTAAATATCCACTTGATCCATGTTCTCCCAGCGGCTGAGCGTGGAGACAAAACCACCCAATCCTAAAATATGATCCAGATGCCCATGCGTCAGCAGCACCTTGTTTAGCCGCTTGAAACCCAGGCCGCTGGTGAGAATTTGCCGCTGTGTGCCTTCGCCACAGTCCAGCAAAAAGCGGTATTCCCGATGCAAAATGATATGCGCCGACAATCCTCGATGCACCGAAGGAGCTGAGGCCGATGTACCTAAAAAAACCAGTTCAAACATGGCGTAATTGTAGCGAGTAATTGAAAGGTGTCACTTCATCCCGTCGTCATGCCCTAGGCGTACCAAAGGCAGGTAGAACCAGAATTCTGCGGGTGTCGGTGGCGTCACCGTGAGTGTGGCGGTGGCGGATGGGGTAGCGGTTGATGTAGCGGTTGGGGAAGGCGTTGCTGTGCTGGGCGTACCTGTGAATGTTGATGACGGCGATGGGGTAACGGTTTGGGTGGGGGTTGGCGTCATGGTGGATGTTGGCGTGGGGCTGGGCGTGGGCGTTACAGTGGGTGTCATGGTAGGGCTGGGGGTAGGGGTGATGTTGGGGTCTGCTGCAAACCAGAGGCGAGTGGTCGTGTCATATTTGAAGAAGTCCAACAGTTGTTCGGCCACTTTCAACTCGCCACTGTCGGAGGGGTGGGTGCAGTCCGCCACCATGTCTTCGGGCAGCCAGACACGGCCGTCTGAGCGGGGATTCAGGCCGTCAATCCACAAATAGGCGCTCCACGAGAGCCAGGGCGCTACCACCGGCCCATTAGCGGGGTCATAATTCAGGTTGGGGTCGCCGCTGATCTGGTTTTCCAACATCCAGCGCACGGAAAAAGCGGTTTCAAAGGCTGTCGGCTCCGGGCTGAGACCTTGCCAGTAGGTGTAGGAGCGGGTGCGGCTGGAATAATAGGCCAGGGTGGTGTTGGGGTAGCGGATTTTTAAGTTACGGGCGATGGTTTCCAGGTCGCCTTGCAGTTCAATGGCTCTGCCGGGAAAAGGGCCGGGGCCGATGCGCGTCTGTTTGACCCAGGCGATCTGTACCTGTGCTGGGGTCAGACCGGCATCAGCCAGTCGTTGATCAACCACGTCCCAGGTGGGGGCGTTGGGGTCTGTCCAATCTGGGGCTGTTTCCCCTGGCTGCGCGCCATTGACAATGCTGACCTGTAGGTTCACCGCCGGGTCATCCTCGGCCAAGCGGATGAACTCAATGAATTCGGCCGCCGCGTTGGACATACCCACGGAAATCATAACGATACGGCCGTTGGGGTCAGGTTCGCCGGCTGCGTTCAGAGGTGTTATCTGCCCGGCAATGTTTACGCCAGCAGTTTCGTGGTCGTTTGGGCGCACGTTGACGCCACCAGGGTACAGACCGCCAATGTAGCCGGTTGGCGTGCCATCCAGGCGCACATATTCGTTTGCGCCCAGATCGTTAAGGGGTTGGCTCACGGGGATGAATTCCCCGGTGCAAAATGATTGTGCGTAAATAGGACGGGGCGCCGGACGCCAGGGGTAAAAGCAAAATAGGAGCAAGGTGAAGAAACTGAGCAAAAGAAGAAGCTGTTTGTTGGGCAAAGGCATAGATTGTTCCCTAAAGTGATAGAGTGGGTGTTGTCAGGGCGTGGTGGTGGGCGTTGGGGGAATGTCGGTGATGGGCGACACGGCCGTCACATCACCCTCTACCAGTACCGACTCGGCAATCACCCAGCCGGAAAGGCCGTCTATACAACAAATTTGCAGCCAGCTTCCGTCTGGAACGCGGCCAATCACCGTAAATTCTTGCCCCTCGTCAACCAGGGCCAGGGCATCGTAAACAATTCCGGGGCCTTGCCGGACATTCAGGCGCAGGACATTGACGCGAACCTGGGCTGGGGGCACGGCCGTTGGCGGGGGCGAGGGTGTAAGGGCGCGTGGGGTAAAGGTGGCGGGCAACATGGGCGTGGGCGTTTGGGTGGCGGTAGGCGTTGTGGTGGGGACGGCCGTGTCTGTGGGCAAAACGGTGGTGGTCGGCGGTACGGCCGTGGCGGTGGGGCTGGCCCTGACGGAGGGGATGAGAGAAGGCACAATGGCCGCAACATCGTTCACCGCCGGTGTTGCCATTTGGCTAAAGGCCGTCATCTGCCCGCCGCCATTCACCCACCACAAACCAATCCAGAAGCCGACCACGGCAAACAACAAGATAACGATGGAGCCCCATACCAACCGGTGTGACCGTGCCTTTTGCCCTTCCATGCCGGAAATTTCCGGTGGTAACGGCCCAGACTTCTGGCGTAGAAAGACCACACAGGCTTTATGATCGGTGGTGAGGCAGGTGGTTTGCTGGTAAGCGGTGTCTATCTCGTCAGCCGGTTTAGCCAAATGGCAAACGGCGCCCGTAACGGGAAAGAGTAACCGGGTTTGCGCGTCGTCGGCCATGCCAACATGAGGACAGCCATCATACACGGCCGTTGACCGAAAGGACGGTTTTGCAGGCTCAGAACTATTGATTATCATACACACAACCTCTTGCGTGAGCAGATTATATCAGCAATTGGCGGGTAAGAAGGGATAATGGGGTATGAAGATAGACGGGTATGCTTCAATGCGCCCACCAGCTTCTACCCATGTTGAGGCGCCTTGTCACAAATGTGGGGCAGGTGGTGTTTAGATGGTTGACGTGAACAGTTCGGAATCGGAAAAGGATACGGCCGTGACTGCATTGTCTGATAATCTGTTATTGGAGCGCATCAGCCAGGGAGATACGGCTTCGTTTGAAGCCGTTTTTTATACGCATTACGACCGGGTATATGGTTTGCTGTTCCGGCTGCTGGGCAACCGGGCTGAAGCGGAAGATTTGACCCAGGAGGTGTTTTTACAACTGCATCACCATGCTTTCCGCCGTCGCCTTTTTAACTTGCAACGAGAGCATAACATTGGCGCCTGGTTGTACCGCACGGCAACCAATAGGGGGTACAACGCCATTCGTGGTCGCCAGCGTCGCTGGCAGCGCAACCTGATCCTGGTGCCAGACCCGGCCGGCAGCCCCGGGGTAGACAAAGAGGTGGAGCAGCGAGAACAGGCAACGGCCGTGCGCCGCGCCCTCGCCCGCCTGCCCCAACGCCAGACCCAACTCTTGCTCATGCGGCAAATGGGTTTTAGTTATGAAGAATGTGCCCAGGCGTGTGGGGTGGCGCCTGGCTCGGTGGGCACATTACTGGCGCGGGCCACCAAAGCGTTTAAACAAGTATATGAAGAAGAGAGCGGGGTGAGTCAGTAGGGGCAGAATATGGATGAGAT
The DNA here is from genome assembly GCA_023382655.1 of Anaerolineae bacterium. Classification (GTDB taxonomy): domain Bacteria; phylum Chloroflexota; class Anaerolineae; order Promineifilales; family Promineifilaceae; genus CAADGU01. Next base: position 112,220 of record JAHDWK010000001.1, read on the forward strand.
GGATAAAGATACACAGGAGTTACTGGCCTTGTTGGCGCCGGGTACGGAGGATGAACCACAACCTGCTTCGCTGGCGCTGGCGCAGGTGCGGCAAAAGGTAGCCGCCACAGAAAAGAATACCTGGGCTGACCGTCTGCAACACTTTTTACTGACCCCAGGCCGCCGGTATGCGGCAGCGGGTGTATTGGCGGCGCTACTGTTGATGGTTGCTTTCAGTTTTCCCACCGTGCGGGCGGCAGCCGGTGAGTTCTTGAGCCTGTTTCGGGTACAGAATTTTGCGGCCGTTACCATTTCGCCTGAACAGATTGCGCTACTAAACAAAGTCGCCCGGGAAGGGTTAACGCCGGGCAAAGTAGAGATTTTGGCTGATCCCGGTCAACTGACGCCGGTGGATTCATTAAGAACGGCGGCGGTGCGGGCGGGGATGGCCTCGGTGCGTACTATTGGTGAATTGGGTGAACCAACGGCCGTGTACGTTTCCGCACCGGGCAGTGGCCGGCTGACCATTGATCTGGCCGGGGCGCGGGGCATTCTGGAGGCGGTGGGGGCAGACCCGCTGCTGTTGCCGGACAATCTGGATGGGGCGCAGGTGAATGTGGCTGTTTTTGCCGGGGTTGCTCAGCAATGGCAGGATGTCCATTTTCTGCAAAGCGCCAGTCCATTGGTGGAGTACCCGGAAGGTCTGGACACGGCCGTGTTGGGGCAGGCGCTCTTGCAATTGTTGGGGCTGGAGGCAGCAGAAGCCGCGCGGCTGGCGCAAGAAATTGATTGGACCAGCACCCTGTTGCTGCCCATTCCCCAAGACATCGCCAGTTACCAGGAGGTGACGGTGGATGGCGTCAGTGGTATGGCAGTCAGTGATCTGGACGGCCGTGCCGCCACCATCATCTGGCAAAAAGAGGGCGTCATTTACACCCTCTTTGGCGACCGCAGCGCTGCCGATTTGCTGGCGCTGACAAACTCCCTCGAGTAGTGGGCATTAAAACATCTCTTGTGCCTGGTGAGTGAACAGGGAGAGGTGGAGCGTTACACGGCCGTCAGCACGGCCGTACAAAACAAAATCAGCACCGCACAGGCCAGATTGAGCCACAATAACCGGTTTTCGCGGCGGGCCAGTTTTATCTGCTCCGTTTGCGCCAGTTGTGGTTTCTTGGCCGCGAGTACGGCCGTGCGCTCCACCGCCGGGAAGTAGCCAAACTGCCAGTAGGCCGCCACCGTCATTACCACCAAAAAGAGCAGATGTTTTACCAACATCGCCCAGGCCCAGACGCCGTCAAATACCAAAAAACCGTTGTAATTACTATCGTTGGTCATCTGCACAAAGCCGGTGATCAGCAACAGCATCAGGCTCAGATTGGCCCAGGGCAGCAGCCGTTTTTGCAGCGCCAGCCAGCTATTATCAGCCAATTGTTGCTGGCGAAAGGCGGGCACGGCCGTTGCGGCCATCACCACCACCCCCACCAGCCACACGGCCGTAGCCAGTAAATGTATCCAGTAAGAGAAAACGAGAATCCAGAACATAAGTGAACAGTGAGCAGTGAGCAGTAAGCGGTGAACAGTTCTGCTCACTGCTTACTGCCTACTGCTCACTTCTCCATCACCCGCAGCGCTTCATACGCCGGGCGGGGCGTGCCATCCGGTAAAATGATTGACCACCAGTATTGTTCGTGCTGCTCCGGCTGCCAGTCGGCGTCGGCCATATAAATCGTGGTCATCAGGCCAATCCAGGGCTGCCAATGCTCTCTGGCCCATTGGTATGCGCCCGTCAGATAATCCGCCTGCTGCGCCTCTGTCACGCCATGCCAGGTATAGGTGGGGTGGAACTCTTGCCGCACCATCCAGCCCATCTCCAGCAGCGCCACCTGCTTGGCCTCATCGCCATTCGCTACCATGATCGCCCGCATATCTTCCACATGGCGGAACACAAACCAACGGCCGTTACCCCACCCATTTCCCTCAATCTCCGCCTCATCCGGAGACGTTTCTGGCGGCGCTTTGTAGCCGGGCGCATTCAGCCCCAACACATCAAAATAAGCCGCCGCGCCCGCGTCATACATCCCCTGCAAAAAGTCGGCATCTGGCATCGCATCAGGCGGCTGTGTGCCCGTCGGCGCTAACCCGGCCGAAATCACAATCGCCGCCGGGTCAGCCGCCTTAATGCCCTTATAACACGTTTGCAGCAGCGCCGTATACTCGACCGGGTTCGGCGGTTGGTCGCCCCACTCCCGGCTTAGATTTGGCTCGTTCCACACCTGGTAAGCATGAATCTGCCCCTTGTACCGTTCCGCCAATGTATGGCAAAAATCGCCAAAATCCTGGTAGTTCACCGGCGGCTGGTTGGCGCGGATCAGTTCATCTGGCAGCGCCCGCACCGACCAGAGCGGTTGGTGATCCAGGCGTACCAATAGCTTCAGCCCGGCCTCATTCACCTGGGCCACAATCCGATCCGTGCGATACCAGTCATATTCCCCTTTGGCGTTGCCCTCAATGTCGCGCCAGGGAAAATTTTGTTTTACCCAGCCAAAACCCATCGCCTGAGTCATTTCCAGATCACGCGGCAGCACGTCATCCACATGCCACCATTGGGAGAGATGCACGCCATACTCCGGTGATTGAAAGACGTGCCCGGTGGGCAGCCCTGGTGCGGGTGAAGGCACGGGGGTGTTGTTGATGGTGAGATTAGGTGGGGGGAGTGTGGGGGGCACGGCCGTAGCCGTTTTTGTTGCTGTGGGAGATGGCACACTGGTCGGTTGCACTTCGGTCGCGCAACCGGCCAGTAACCATAAAAAACAAAGGGCTAAAACATGACGCATTGCTTGTTAGCGGTACGATGTGAGGTGCGCCGCACTTTGGAAGTGCGACGCACCTATGTCTAAATCTAATCGGATTTATCCATTTCCGCCACTGCGCCAAAGGCCGGGCGCGGCACACCATTCGTATCCACAATGCTGTAAGGTACGGGATCATCGGTGGGGCCGCTTCCCTTATTGCCAAAGTCAAAATTGAACAAGAACGTCAACCAGACATCCCCCGAATCGTGCATTTGTTGGAAGGCCTGGGTAATGTACTGCGCTTGCTCGGCCAGCGTATTATCATAGGCAAACTCAAAACCGGTGGGGGCAACATCATACCCCTCGGCGCTGGCCCAGCCAAACTCGGTCACACATAGCTTCGCATTGGGATCAATGGCCTGAATCTTCTGGGCGTAGGTGTCTAGTGTCGTCTTAAAACTCCAACTGTGGTGTGGATTGTCAAAGGGGCCACGGAATTGAGCCGTCGCTGCCTCAGCTGAGCTGCCGGCCTGGTCAAAAGCCACATCCGGGCCGATGTTATAGCCATTGTGATGCACCCCCACGCAATCGGCATAATTCAACATCCCGGCAGCCAATGCCCGATCCAGCCAGACAAAATCATCGGCGCAGGTCACGCCATCGTTACAGCCAGTAGGGGCCAGCGCCCCGCTGATAACGATGATGTTGGGGTCAGCCGCTTTGATGGCGTCATGCGCCACTTGCAGGAAACGCACATAATCTTCTGGGTTAACGCCATTAGCCGTCGCCCATTCTCGATCCAGATTCTGCTCGTTCCACACCTCAATAGCCCCAATTTTGCCGGGATAGCGGTTGATTAATTCTGTCAGGAAGCGGGCATATTCGCCGTAATCGTCCGGCGGCCCATTCTCGCCGCCCGCTGCTCGCGTCCAGGCCGGTGCGCCCACCACACTGAGCATCAGGTTCACGTCGTTTTTCGCCGCTTCGTCTACTATGGCATCGTAGAAAAACCATTGCCCCGCATCCGGTGAGGGATGAATGAGCCACCATTGAATCTGGACTTTGATCCAGTCTAAGCCTAATTGACCACGCACGGCCTGCATAGTCTGAGAAGCATCCCCTACGGTGGCATTGCCGTGTATCTGTACGCCATAACCAAATTTATCGGCGGGCCACGGCCGTATAATGTTGGGCACGGCCGTTGGTGCACTTTCTACCACGGCCGGAGCGCTCTCTCCTTCACCGGCAACCGATACCGCCGGCGGCGGCAGCGTGGGGGTGCTGACTTCTGGCGCTAAGGTCGGCGAGGCCACAGCGGCCGGCTGATCGGCGGCTGTTTCCGCTACCGGTTCCGCCTCACCGCCACCACAAGCCGTCATGACCAGCATCAGACCAATTAGAATGATAAAAATCTTCCATATCTTCATATCTCACCTCTTCACTCCAGATCTGACAGGTTTGAAAAACCTGTCAGATCTATTTGTTCAAAATAAAAGGCGCATTCGGTTCCCCCAAATGCGCCCTGTTTCGGTAATCGGTTTTCAGTGACTGGTAACGGCCGTTAGACGACCACAACCGATTACGGATTACCGATTACGGATTACCAGCTAACGTCCCATCACCTGGGCTAATGTGCCACAGGCCGGGCAGCTACCATCACGCCGAATGATGGCATAACCCGCCTGTGGGTCATCACCCCAATGTGTGAAATCCACATTGAAAATGATGATCATACGCACCCGGCCCGTATTGGCGGCCGTACTGACGGCCTGCGCCAGCCAGGAAGCATGTTGCGCCACGGTTGTGTTGGCTGCCCAGGCAAAGCGGGAAGGCACACCGCCATAATCTTCGCCGGAAAGATAACCCAACTCAGTAAAACAAACCGGCTTGCCCAATTGGGCATAAACATTCAAAGTGGGGATCAGGTACCAACTGTAATGGTCACTACCGGTGGGATGGCCGGTGTTTTGCGTCGGGGCCGTAGCACCGGCGTTGAAGTGAGCGCCAACACAGTCGGCGTAATTACCGCCGCCAGCCGCCGCCATGCCGGCCATGTACCGGGCATCTGACCAGGCATTGGTGCCGTTGTCAAAGCCGGTGGGCGCCGGTGCGCCGCTGATCACCATGACGTTTGGATTCGCAGACTTGATGGCATTGTAAGCCGGGGCCAGCATGTTGTTGACATAACTGGCAGGGTCAATTTGACCGGCCGGCCATTCAAAGTCAATGTTCATCTCGTTCCACACTTCAATGGCGTCTGGCCCGTAGGCGGCCACGCCGCGCAAGAATTCTGTATAGCTGGCGAAGTCAATGCTGCTGGGATAAGTGTTGCCCCCAGGAATGCTGAGTAGCACCTTGAACCCGGCCGCATGAGCGTTGTTAATACGCCCGGCCACACCGGCCGGATCGTCGCCCGGCCCCCATTTGTGCTGGAATTTCACCCAATTCATTCCTGCCGAAGACATAAGGGTCGGATTGGCAAAGGTGTGCGTCTGCCCACCCAATTCAAATCCACCAGCAGCCACCGGTGGTCCCGCCACAGGCGGGGGAGCGCTGCTGCCGGGCGGAGCGCTGGCAACTTCTACCACCGGCAGGCTGTTTACATCGAGGGCGGTGTTGAGTTGCAATACCTGCGTGAACATCCAGCCTTCTCGGTTATCGGGCAACACTACCTGGAACCAGGTGGAATCGGCATTACGGCCGATGATGTTAACCTGGGTGCCGGCAGCCGCGCCGCCGGGCAATGTGCCATATTGCAGGCCAGGGCCGGTACGCACATTTGCCAGAAGTTTAGCCACTGCGTCAGCATCACCAGGGTTAAAGGTAACGGCCGGTGTAACCGCCGCAGGGGTGCCGGTGGCAGTGACTTCGGCAGCGGCTACCTCTTCGCGTTCTTCCTCGACTACAGGCTCGGCGACGGTGACGGCGAGAGTATCCAGCGGGATAACGGTTTCACCGAGAGCGAAGTCGGCGTTGATGGTGTAAGCGCCGGGGGCTTCGCTGCCGGCCCAGGCAAAGTTGAGGGCGCTGCCGCTTTCGCTGGCAACGATGCTTTCGTTTTCATCCATGACCGTCCAGACAATGGCAGCGCCTTCGGTTTGGGGCGGGGCGTCTGGGCCAAGGGCGGCCAATGCGGCCAGGTAGGCGGCGGGGGCTGTCACTGTATCCAGTCCACGCAGCGCCGCGCCCAACAGGTTATAACCGTCGGCGATTTCCAGGCGTTGGCCAAGAGCGGCGGGGTTACTGAGCCAGACATGATAGGTCTGGTCGGCTGTCCCCTGGTAGCTGAAGCGATAAGTCTGGCTGACGCCATCCCATTCCAGCGGGCTGGCGCTGCCGGTGAGGGCGACCTCTACGGCCGTGCCCGGTTTCACTTCCAGCCCTTCCTCCCCCTGTTCAAATGCGCCAAAGTTGCTCAGGGCAACGGCGTTGGGCAGTTCTACCAGTGATTCGCCCAGACGGGTGATGGCATGGGCGCTCACCAGCATGAGTATTTTGTTGCGAGCGATGTGGCGGACAGCATAGTCAAGCTGTTGCTGCGCCAGACCATTTGCGCCGTATGCTTGTGGGTCCAGCGGCATTTGGACGGTGACCATATCGGCCAGAGCGCCGAGAGCGGCCCAATCGTGGCCGCCGGTGTCCCACTGTCCACCCGCCTCATGCGGCGTGCCCAGCGTAAGCGCCAGTTGCAGCCCCTGGGCGTGTAAGGCATCGGCCAGACTGCTGACGAAGCTGGTGAATGCCTGGCTTTGGGAAGAGTCTACTCCCTGGTAATCCAGGTTGACGCCGTTGAAGCCGTTGGCGACGGCCGTATTGACCAACACGTTGATCTGGCTGTCCTGGGCGGCTGAATTGCCCAGGAAGGCGGACAGAGAAGCGGCGTCTGTCACTTCACCGCTGTTGGTGACGTGTAAATACTTTACAAAATCGCCTTCAGGCGCAGCCGCAACCTCACCTTGCAGGTCGCCGTTGCCCACCAGACGTAGTGTACCCAGATTGAGCGTGTCAAACTGGGAGGCCAGTTCGGGGGCCAGTTCGCCGTCGGAATGGATTTCGGCGGCAAGCGTGTAGGCGGCGGGGGCGCCGGGCTGCACCAGACCGTAGGCTTTGTATAGGTTGCCTGGTTTGGAGATGACATGACCGGCGGCATTATCCACATCGGAGGCCACAAAATGCCAGGCTGCGCCATCCCAGGCCATGAGATCGGCCACGCGGGTGTCTGTGCCCGGCGGCACGACCACGACAACCTGTCCGGTCGGTGCGCCCTCGCTGGCGATGGTGTAGAAGCTGCCTAACGCCGCCACATTGGCAGGCAACGCGCCCAGCCCGGCTTCGGCCATATTGGCCGGGGGAACGGCAGCGACGGCCACGGCCGTGTCGGTCCCCATTACTTCAAATTCGCCGGGGACAGTGGGGCTGCTGGCGACGGCCGTGTCGGTGGGCGCGGGGGCGGCGGTGGGGTCATCGGTTACGGCCGTGGTTTCTGTTTCACCGCCGGTCAATCCCAGTCGTTCACCCAGGGAGATGGGTGGCAGGAATAACCCAATCAGTACCAAGATGGCGACGACCGCAAAGCCGATAATGATGAACTTTGATGATTTTCCTGAGTTTTGGGCATCATCGGGGGTTGGCTCCACCGCCGATGTTTCCATAGTGTCTTGCGTTTCCATAGACGCTTGTCCCTCTTCCATAACTTCTCTTTACCTCCATTGTAGACCGGCCATATCTTCCCGTAGGCGGTCTAGGTGATGTCTTAGAATGGCCTTTGCTCCAGTAGCGAAAGCGGCGAAAATTCTAACTTAGGGGGGGGATGTGCGCAACCGAGGGGCACGGCCGTAGGCATACCGGCGGCGCTTCATTGAGCAAACGTTAACAAACAGACAACACCCTCCTCTTTGACTTTGCTTGACGCCCCTCTTACCGCTTTGTACAATGCGGGCAGCATCCGGCATAAAAAGAACGTGAAGAAGATATACGGATCGGGCCAAGAGCATGACAACACAAACCGAACGCAACAAAGCATTTCAACTGAATAAAGAAGGGCTGGCCTATTATGAAGCCTGGCAAATAGATAAAGCGGTGGCGGCCTTTTCCGGCGCGATTAAAGCCGCGCCCGATAACCCGGATTATCACCTGAATTTGACCCGCGCTTATACACGGGGTGGCCATTATGACCAGGCGATGGAGGCCTTGGGGGGCTATTTGCAGACGGAGACGAACAGTGATGTAGCGGCTCGTTTTGAGCGCCTCTTTTCAACAGCCCTGGATGATGTGGAAGTGATGCTTATTGAGGGCATGAAAAAGTTGGAAATGTCCGTGGAGCAAATTGGCAAAGGGATGCAGATGTGGCTGGAGTATCGCATTACGGTGGGGCGACGGCCGTTGCGCACCCCCAAACCAGAACTTTGGGCCGCCGCCATTGCTTATGCTATTGCCAAAATCAACTTCATCAACATGAGCCGTGCTGATGTAGCCGCTATTTTTAGCGTGACGCCGCCATCGCTCAAAACCAAGTACGACGATATTGTGCATACACTGGACTTGATGCCCGCTGACTACCGATACTTCACCGGCGAAGTCAATCCTCTGGATAAGTTAGTAGAAGCAGCCCAGTTGCTAGAAGAACTAGACCGGCAGTTTCAGGATGAGGATTGAAACGAAGCCCGATGCCCGATGTCGGACTTCGGTTAAGGAATCAGATCGAGCGGGTTCACATTGGCCTGGATGCGTTTATCGTAGATGTTGAGATGGGTGTGGTTGCCACACTGTGTACGGCCGTAACATAAGTTCCCCCAATAATCCATCGTATAGCCATTGTTGCCCTCGCCACCGACTACTTGACCGGCTTTTACCTCATCGCCGATGGCGACGGTATAGTCGCCGTGCAGCATGATCACAGTGTATGCCTCATTCTCCAGCACCAGCGTTGTATTGCCATATTCATCTATGTATAAATCGGTAACAAAACCGTTGATGGGTGACTTCACCGGCTCGCCTCGTCCCGCGGCCAGGTCAATGGCCAGATGGCCGTATGATTGCCCATGCGGGCCTTGGGTGATGGTGTAGGTGTCATAGGGGGCGGTCACGGCCGTTGGGTCGGCCACATGGAGGCGACTCGCTGTGCTGCCGCTGCCGGTGAGCGGCGTGTAGGCAATTTGCTCCCCATTGGCCTGCCCGGACAAATGCACGGCCGTGCCAATCATCACCAGCACCACCACCAGCCCTATCAAAATGACGGTCGGCATACCGGGTGGTGGTGGCGTGTACCATTCCTCGGCAGCCCCATACCCGTCATCATCAAACCACACCTCACCTTCAAGGTATTCAAAAGCAGCATCCTCATCTGCTTCTTCGGGCCAGGCAGGGGAGGGGATAACGGCCGTGCCCGGTGGCACATAGGGGTACACAGAATAAGAACGCATGTTCTAATTCTAGCACGATCACCTGGATGATCAAATGAGAGATTGGGTGGTTCAAGGCACGACCGCATACAGACACTTCAAGTATGCGCCTTCGGGGAAACTGATGGGATGATCCAGAGGGTGGCCGGTACGCTCCATTTCCTGCAACGGCCGTCCCGCCTTCACCGCCGCCTGATGGATGGTCTGGAAAAACTGCTCGGCCGCCACCTGCCCGGAGCAGGAAGCTATCACCAGTACCCCACCCGGTTTCAGCACGCCCAAACCGAGCCGCGCCAGGCGGCCGTAAGCCGTCAGCGCCCGTTCCACCTCACCCTGCCGCTTGGCAAAGGAGGGTGGGTCAATGACCACCACGTCGAAAGCCCGCCGCATTTCCCGCAACTGCCGCAAGACCTGAAAAGCGTCCCCCACCAGCACCTCGTGGTCGCAGGCGGCGACGGCCGTGATGTTCCGATTGTGCTTGAAGTTGCGCATGGCTGCTGCCAGCGCCGGCTGGCTCAGGTCGGTGCTAATTACCCGGCTGGCCCCGCCCCGCGCCGCATAGAGTGAAAAGCCGCCGGTATAAGCAAACACATTTAGCACCCGCTTCCCGGCGGCCAATTGTTCCACCCTGGCCCGGTTCTCCCGTTGATCCAGAAAAAAACCCGTCTTTTGGCCGTGAATCACATCCACTTCAAAATACAGCCCATTTTCCCGGAAGATGACCGGCTCTTTGAGTGGTTCCCCGGCCAACAACTGCCCATTTTCCAGCCCGTACAAATACTCCGGGTAGCGTTGGGCAAAACGGCTGAGGCGCAGCATGACCCGCCGCGCGGGCATTACGGCCGTCACCCCCGCCAACACGTGCGCCAGATGAGGCAGCCAGGCAGTGGTATACAGTTTTACCACCAGCGTTTGCGCATACCGGTCAATGACCAGCCCCGGCAGGCCATCGTTTTCACCGTGTACCAGCCGGTAGCCGGTGGTGTCGGTTTGGGTGAGGGGGGCGCGGCGGGCCACCGCCGTGGCCACCCTGGCCGCAAACCAATCGGCGTCAATCGTCGCCGGTTCGCCTGCCTGCAACAGGCGCACCCGAATGGGTGAATGGGGATCATATAACCCCACCGCCAGGAAGCGGCGCTTACGATCAAAAATCACCGCCAGATCGCCCGGTTTGCCCACAAAACTTTGCTGGCGAATGGCCTCGGCAAAAAGCCAGGGATGCCCGGCGCGCACCGCCCGCTCGGCCGCCGGGCTGACTTGCAGGGCAATGCGCCGTTCCGAAGGTTGGGGGAGGGCAAGAGCGGGGAGCAAGGTTAGTAGGGGCCACGAATGTGTTCGTGGACTTTGGTCTGGTAGAAGGCGGCCACTTGTTGGTGCAATTCGGGTGAGAGCGGCGGGAGTTGGGACACGGCCGTGTTTGCTTCTACTTGGCTGACCCTGGTGGCGCCGGTAATAATGGTTGTCACCGCCGGAAAGTCCAGGATCCAGCGCTGGGCAAATTGGGCCATGGTCATGGCGGCAGGCACAAGTGGTTTCAGCGCATCGGCCAGTGCCACGCCGGTGGCAAAGGGTAGCCCGGCGAATGTTTCACCTACGTTGAATGAGTCACCATCCCGGTTGTACGTGCGGTGGTCATCAGCGGCAAAGGTGGTTTCTGGGGTGAATTTCCCTGCCAGCAGACCCGAAGCCAGTGGCAGGCGGACGATGATGGCCACGCCTTTGGCCTGCGCCTGGGCAAACAAGGTCTCAATCGGTTTTTGCCGGAAGAGGTTGAAGATGATTTGCAATGAGGCCAGCCCATCTTGTTCCAGACAAATCAACGCTTCGGCCATGGATTCTACACTAGCCCCAAACCGTTTGATCTTGCCTTCTTGTTTCAGGCGGCGCAGATGCTCAAACACTTCGCCGCGCTGTAATTCGGCGGTGGGGATGCAGTGGAGTTGGGTCAGGTCTAGCGCCTCTACTTGCAGGCGGCGCAGCGAGGCTTCGGTGTGCTGGCGCATGGCGGCATAGGTGAAATTGTCCGGCCAACCTGGCTCGCCCCCCCGGCCCAATTTGGTAGCCACGAAGATGGTGGCCTGGCTCTGGCGCAAAAATTGGGCGATGCGTTGTTCGCTCAGCCCGCCGCCGTAAACATCGGCGGTGTCAAAAAAGGTGACGCCCTGGGCGACGGCCGTCTCCATAATTTGCCCGGCCGTGGTATCATCCACCGCGCCCCAATCGCCGCCCAGTTGCCAGGTTCCCAGGCCAATTTCGGATACGGCCGTGGCTTCATCTAACTGTCTTTGTTTCATTGCTGATGTTCTCCCAATTGTTTTGGTTGAATGATACCCCACCCAGACTATAATTACATGCGCTTGTTGGTGCAGCGATATGATTGAACCGGACCCTGATTTCCTCTGTTGTGAGCTTTCGACGGCGATGGATGAGCCGATGGCGGGCACGGCCGTTACCGCCGCCGTCTGGTTTATGTTGGAATACACCCGGCCCTGGGGGGCGAAAGCGACGGAGGAAAATGAGCTGCCGTCGCCGGTGAGCCGGTGGTTGGGTGCGCAGGTGCGGGGGTGGAACGGCCGTCTGCAATTCATCCGCCAATTTCGCCCGGATGCCGATGTATTGACCTTTTTTGTAGGGGTGAATGACGAGGTGCAGCCCCGGCTGTACGAGTTTCATCTGGGGGCGTATGAGGATTTGTTGGAACTGGACATGGCCGGCATTGTAGCCGGCGCCGCTCGATTTGACCCGCATCTGGCGACCGGGCCGCGGTATTTTGTCTGTACCAATGGCAAACGGGATCGCAGTTGCGCTGTCTATGGCGCGGCGCTGTACCGGGCGTTGGCCGAAAAAGTGGGCAGCGCCGCCTGGATGACCACGCATTTGGGCGGGCATCGGTTTGCCGGGACTTTGCTGTCGTTGCCGGATGGGGTGTGTTACGGCCGTGTGGCTCCCACCGATGTGCCCCACCTCTTGACTGCCACGCAGCAGGGCAATTTGTGGCTGGAACGGCTGCGCGGCCGTACCTGTTATGGTCCGGTGGAGCAGGTAGCCGATTTTTATGCCCGGCAGGAAACAGGACAAATGCATCTGGACGCCTGGCAATGGGTGGAGACGGCCGGGCACAATGAGCGCTGGCAGGTGCAGTTTCAAAGCAAAGCCCGGCGCGTGGTTTATGTGACCCTGGTGGCCGCGCCGCCGCTGGCCGTCTACGCCAACTCCGGCCAGTTAAAGACCAAAGAGATAGCACAGTATGAACTTGACAAGGTGACAAGGTGAGGGGGTGACAAGGCGAGGGGAACGCGTTTTTCCTCTGCGCCGCCGCGCCTCTGCGTTAAATGAAAGGAACACAATGGATAACAAACAATTGATTATGGAAAAGGTGGCGCAAGCTACCGCTATTTTGAACGAGTTTAGTGTGGATGTGTGGCTGACGTTTGTGCGCGAGACCACCCTTTCGCCCGACCCGACGTTGGAACTGATCGCCGGGGTGGATGTGACCTGGCAGTCGGCGTTTATTTTGAGCAAGGACGGCCGTCACACGGCCGTTGTGGGCCGCTTCGACACCGAAAACGTGGAGCAACTAGGCGTTTATAGCGAAATCATCGGCTATGACGAAGGCATTGCCCAACCGCTACGGGAAACACTGGCGCGGCTGAATCCGGCCAGCATCGCCATCAACTATTCGGCCGATGATGTCGCTGCTGATGGGCTGAGCCACGGCCTCTTTCTGGCGCTGCAACAACACCTGGCGGGCACGCCTTTTGCCGACCGGCTGGTGTCGGCGGAGAAGCTGGTGGCGGCGCTGCGTGGGCGGAAGAGTGCGGCGGAGGTGGAGCGGGTGAGGACGGCCGTATCCACCACCCTACAACTGTTTGATGAAGTGGAAGCATTTGTCCGGCCGGGCATGACACAGCGCCAGATCGCCGAATTTGTCCACCGCCGCATAGACGAGATGGGGCTGGGTTACGCCTGGCCGAAGCCGTTTAACCCTATCGTCACCTGCGGGCCGGAATCGGCCATCGGCCATGCCGCGCCAGGGGATGTAGTGCTGCAAAAAGGCCACCTGCTGCATATGGATTTGGGTGTGAAACAGGATGACTACTGCTCTGATTTGCAGCGGATGTGGTATGTGTTGGGGGATGGGGAAACGGCCGTGCCGCCCGATGTACAGCGCGCCTTTGAGGTGGTATATGGGGCGATTAAGGCGGGCGAGGCGGCGCTAAAACCGGGCACACCGGGCTGGCAGGTGGATGAGGCGGCGCGTGATTTTATTGTGGACAATGGTTTCCCGGAATATAAACATGCCTTTGGGCATTTGTTGGGGCGGGTGGCGCACGATGGTTCCACCGTGTTAGGACCGCGCTGGGAGCGGTATGGGCAGACGACCGAGATGTTGGTGGAGGTGGGCAATATCTTCACATTGGAACTGCATGTGATGGTGCCCAACCGGGGCATGATGAGCCTGGAAGAGGATGTGTTGGTGACAGAGAATGGGGTGGAGTATCTAGGACGGCCGCAAACGGCCGTGCGGCTTATCAAACCCCATTCAGGCTGATTGATATACAGACACTTTCAGGAATACTTGTCACCATCAAAAGAACGATCATGAAAATTATGTCAAAGACTTCTCTTTATCGCCTTTTTCTTTTTGGAGGTTTGCTCAGTATAGTATTTGGTTTTATCCATATAAGTTCAGGCTTAACCTCTGACTTTACTTCAATTATTATTGGAGATGCGATTATTAATATTCTAAGTGGTTTGCTATTCCTAGTGGCTGCATGGTTGTTATCTCAGGGAAAGCAAGCGACCATAATCGTTGTTGTCCTAAGCATACTTGCTTCAATAATTTATGCATTCGTTGTTGGGCGTGGTGTAAATTTTGTCGCCATAATCGTAGGGGCATTTCTCTTGTGGCAATTATATGGATTAAAAAGACAAGGCGAGTTGATAGCAAATGATTAACCGGACAAACCGTCAAGCAGTTAATCAGTTTTCTTTTGAAGGGGGTGTTTTAGCGATATGAAGATGTCACGGCCGTTTACGGCCGTGCGGATCATCAACCCTCTTTAAGCTATTGATTACGAATATGCCACCAGATACAATATCATTGTGAAAGCCCCAAAGATTGTTATTGATACCAATGTGGTTATTTCTGCGCAGCGTTCACAACATGGAGCATCTGCGAAACTTATTTCTCTCATTGGTACGGGCTTGTTTGAAGTTCATGTTTCCATCCCCCTTATTTTGGAATATGAGGAAGTTCTGACCCGGTATAGAACGTCTTTGGGGTTGGCGCAGGATGATGTTGAGGATTTGGTAGATGCATTTTGTGCGCTTTCTACACATCATCGAGATATTCACTTTCGCTGGCGACCTTTTTTACCTGATCCCAAAGACGAGTTCATCCTGGATCTCTCAGTAGTCGCCCAGTGTGATTATATTATCACCTACAATCAGAAAGATTTTGCTGGCGTGGAAAGATTTGGGATTGAAGTAGTAGACCCAAAAACATTCTTGCAAGCGATAGGAGTAATACCATGAGCAATGTATTGAGTGTGCGGATTCCAAAATCATTACACAATCAAGTGCGGGAACTGGCTGAAGAAGAAGGTATTTCGATAAATCAGTTTGTGATGTTAGCCCTGGCGGAGAAGGCGGCTGCTTTGCAAGCGATGAATTATTTGGAAGAACGGGCCAAACGGGGCAGCCGGGAAAAACTGCTGGCAGTATTGGCAAAAGCACCCGATGTGGCACCGGAAGAGTATGACAGGCTTTGAAAAGGCGTATTGGGGACGGGCGCAAACGGCCGTGCGGACCATCAACCCCCATTTGGACTGACATAGAGACGCTTTCTGTACTTCCTTCGTAGCATTCATTAATTCGATGAAGATGCATTTCTTGAACAGTGGAAAGGAGGGAAGAAATGGAAACCGGCAGAAAGTTTACCTGGTGTCCATGAAGAACCACGGAAATCACTTTGGGAACATCTATAGTGATCAATGGGTATTGTACTCTCACGGCCGTGACCCTCGACGACATCACCCTGACCGAATAACCGCGGAATCTCGGCTTGCAGATCATGGACGGTGCTTTGGAAAATGGGACGTTATCATTTGGTCGCTCCTGTTTAGAATGGTTTAGTTCACACTTTCCAGTCTGAATGGAGCAACCATTTTGACAAGTCTTTATTTTATGTTAAATCCGACCCTCTTACCTGGTAACCGACGCAAGAAGAAATAGGTGGCATAAACTCCAAAATCATCACATCGGATGAGGAGAAGTATGAACCTTGTTTGACGATCTACTAGCCCCACTCAATCCCTGTATGAACAGCAGGTTTCACGCAGAATGAGGTTGGGTATAATGAGTGTAGGCAGAAATCGAAACAAGGTGAGAGTGGCCTTATGGATACTTTTATCCTGGCAACCAAACTGAGGATTCCGCCACAACCACATGACGCCCTGCGCCGCACCCGGCTCATTGACGCCTTTGAACGTACCATCCCTCACTACAAACTCGTCCAGGTCTCGGCTCCGGCCGGTTATGGCAAGTCTACGCTGCTTACCCAATGGGCGCATTCCAGCCGCTTACCGGTTGCCTGGCTGTCAGTTAGCGAAGACGATAACAACCATGATCGCTTCCTTCGCTGCTTGTTCGCGGCCTGGGAGCAGGTTCAGCCGGGTATCCGCGAGAGCAAGCTGGGTCTGCTCCTCAGTGGGATGTCGCCTGATAGCAAAGCCGTCTTATCAGCTTTCATCAACGTCGCCAACGACCAACCTGATCACCTTGTATTTGTTCTCGACGATTATCATCTGATTGAAGATCTCGCCATCCACACCACACTAACTTTTCTGTTCGACCACCTACCGCCGACACTCCACTTCGTACTGGCTGGTCGTGGAGAGCCGCCGCTGCCGCTGGCCCGCTACCGCGCTCGCCATGAGCTAACGGAATTTGGTGCAGAAGATTTGAACTTCTTGCCGGAAGAGGCACAGGATTTTTTGAATGAGGTAATGGGGCTTGATCTAACCCATGAAGAAGTCATCAGGCTGCAAGCCCAATTGGAAGGTTGGATCGCCGGTCTACAGTTGGTAGCATTAACTCTCCAGCGACGCCTCACCGGGGCAGATAGGCTAGTCGTCAGCGGCCGTCATCGCTTCATCGCCGATTACCTGGGTGAAGACGTGCTAGCCCCCCTGGCTGATAATCTGCGGCGATTTCTGCTCCAGACCAGCATCCTGGATCGCCTATGCGGGCCGTTATGCGATGCCGTCACCGGGAAGGAAGATGGACAAGAGATGCTGGAAACGCTGGAACGAGAAAACTTATTTCTTGGGCCGCTGGACGACAGCCGTGAATGGTTTCGTTATCATCCGCTCTTTGCCGATTTTCTGCGTGAAGAGCTGAATCGCCATTATCCTAATGAAGTCACCGACCTCCATCGCCGCGCCGCTCGCTGGTATCTGGCTCATGCCTTGCCGGAGCCAGCCTTCCATCATGCAGTCGAGGGAAGCGATGCTGAACTTGTGGTGAAAATTTTCGACCGCTATATGAGTGCCAAGCTCAACAGCGGCGAGATTCGGGTTGTGGGACGGTGGGTTGACTCGCTCCCACCGGAGTGGTACACCCGTTACCCTGTGCTTGGCCTCGCCCGTGTAGCCTTCCTGGTCTTTACCGGCTCGTTTGAAGCCAGTATGCGCTATATTGACGAAGTGGAACAGCAGCTGACTCCGGCCGAGAGTGAAGATACACGCTGGCAGATGGCGAGAGTAATGGCCGTTCGCTGTTTAATGGCCTGTGTTCAGAACGATGTAACGGGGGCAGAGATCTATGCTGATTACGCCCTCCAGGAGTTGGCAGCGGAAGACCTTACCTGGCGGCCGGGGATTTATGCAGCCCTTGGCGATGTTTACCGCCGCAGTGCCCGTTGGGAGGAAGCGAGATCATGTTACCTTGAAGCGTTGGCGGTTACCGACTCGCCAGAACTCCGTTTTTTGTCCGTGCATATATTTGGCGCGCTGGCCGATCTGGCCTTGAGGCAGGGGCGTCTCCGGAATGCAGACGGTTATTGGAGAAAGGCATTGGCGGTCTTCCAGCTGCGGGAGAATTGGGGCCGTCTGGATCTGCCGGTCATGGGTTGGGTGTACATTCGAATGGGTGAGCTTCTTTATGAGGGCAACGAAGTGGCGGCGGCCTGGGAGCACCTGTCGCGCGGGCTGGAAAGCGCCGAACTGGGCGGCGATATGCGGGCCATGATTGCCGGTTACGTGATTGCCGGTCGGCTAAAGTTGACGACCGGCGAGATCGCGGCCGCGACCGAATTTCTGGAGCGGGCACGGCCGTTAGTGGAGAACGCCCCATTCCCTGACTGGATAGCTCGCTTTGACCGCTTGCAACTCGAACTCTGGCTGGCGCAAGACCGGCTCAGAACGGCCGTTAACTGGGCTGATGAGATGTTGCCAGGCGATGAACTCAAGGGACGGCTGGAAAGTCAGGAAGCGCACCTGGCGATGGCTCGCGTGCTGATTGTCAAAGGCGATGCGCCCTCTCTTGGACGGGCGTTGACCCTGCTCAAGCGCCTGCTGCAATCGGCCGAAGCCGAAGGGCGCACGGCCATCATTATCGAGGCCCTGGCGCTTCAGGCGCTGGCTGAGTGGCAGCGCGGCGAACACGCGGGGGCTATGACCGCCCTGGAACGCGCTTTGCGCACGGCCGAACCTGAGGGCTATGTGCGCCTCTTCGCCGACCTGGGACTGCCCCTGGCCCGGCTGTTGCAGGAAGCCCGTTCGCGGGCAGTGATGCCCGGCTACGTTGCCACTCTGTTGACGGCTATCGGCAGTGACCTCGCAAGTGCTGCCCCAATGGAAGCGGTGCTGCCAGAGCCACTTAGCCCGCGGGAGCAAGAAATCCTGGAGCTGATTGCCGCCGGTCTAACCAACCCGGAAATCGCCGTCAAGCTGGTTATTTCCCCGGAGACGGTCAAAAAACATACGGGCAACATCTACGGCAAGTTGGGCGTTCACGGCCGTACTGAGGCTGCTGCCAGAGCCAGGGCGTTAGACCTGCTCACCTAGCGGTTGTTTTTCCGCTCTCGTCCCCAATTATCCCCCCAAAACTACCCCTTCTAAATACCCCATTGCGGGCATGTGCCCCCCTTCCAAATTTCTTATCCTTAGCCTATATCTTAAGCAGTTAAAGGATTCACGAGGCAACAATCGTTTTCGCCAAACTCCAGGAGTTATGATTGACATGCATAATTTCAAATGGTCCAACGTTCCAATACCGCAGGGACATGTTTTTATTCTCGTCGCAGGCGCAGCGCTGCATATCTGGCTGCCTCTAATGCTGTTTGAGAGTTCCTGGCTGAATCACATTGTCGGCTGGCCTGCCTTTCTGCTGGGGATTCTGCTTGCGGTCTGGGCGGTAACGACGGTTCAGAAGATGGATATCAGTAGACCAACGAAAATCATTGTTTCCGGCCCCTACGCCTTCGGCCGAAATCCAATGTATGTTGCTTGGACAGCGATCTATATTGGCATTGCTATCCTGTTCAATATGGGGTGGCCCATTCTTCTCTTGCCCGTGCTGATGGCCTTCACTCATTATTTCGTCGTGCAGCGTGAGGAACAACAACTGGAACAGCAATTTGGCGAAACATACCGTCAATATTGTAGGAATGTACGACGTTATTTATAGAGGAGACTACACGAGCCTTCGGCTCACCACCATGAATGAAAAACCATTGACCCTTTGCGCTCGTTGCGCCTTGTATATTTAAATAAGCACCTTAGCGGCAAAAATACCCCATTGGGATACCCCATTCGGGGCATGATACGACCCGTTGATCCACTTACACTAGATATTCTATAACTTGTTAGTAAAAGGAGATCATTATGATACTTGTACGATTCGTCTGTCAGGCAAGGTTTGGCAAGGCCGGTGAAGTGGTGGCAGGTTTCAAACAGTCGGGGGAGATCGCTCGCACGCTTGTCGGTCCGAATGTGCGCGGCCGTATTCTCACCGACCTGAGCGGCCCATTTGACACCGTCATCCAGGAGCTAGAGGTGGAGAGCCTGGCCGAGTGGGAGCGGCTTAGAGAGGTGATATTCTCCAACCCGCAGGTTCAAGAGGCGGAAGCGGGTTTACCCGACGTCATCGAATCAGGGCAGACTGAGTTTTACACGATTGAAGCAACGTGGGCTGCTGAAACTGTTGGGAGCTAGAACGTTAGAGCGTTAGAACGTTAACATGCCAACGTTCTAACGTTCAAATGAAACCAATCGTAAATTACAAGGAGAATATCCGATGAGCAACACAACTTCTAGCTACGATACCATTATTATTGGGGGTGGACAGGCCGGTCTGGCCACCGGTTATTATCTACAGCGGCAGGGACGTGACTTTGTCATTTTGGAGGCCAGCGAGCGAATTGGTACGGCGTGGCGCAAGCGCTGGGACTCCCTTCGGCTGTTTACCCCTGCGCGTTATAGTGGGCTGCCGGGTAAGCCTTTCCCGGCTTCCGCGCACGCATACCCCACTAAGGACGAGATGGCTGATTACCTGGAAGCTTATGCAAGGCGCTTCAAGCTGCCGGTTCAAACAGGTATCCGGATAGATCGGCTCACCAGGCAAGGCCTCGCAATGCGAGGGGATCGGTTTGTGGTGACGGCCGGTGACAGGCGATTTGAGGCCGCCAATGTAGTGGTGGCGACAGGGGGCTATCATAGTCCCAATATTCCCGCCTTTGCGGCCGAACTCAAGCCGGACATCCGGCAGCTCCATTCCAGCGAGTACCAACGGCCGTCACAACTGCAAGCGGGTGGCGTTCTCGTGGTAGGTGCAGGGAATTCTGGAGCGGAGATCGCGCTTGAATTGTCCCGAAGTCACCAGATTTGGCTGTCGGGCAGGCATCCGGGCAGTGAGCCTACGCGGGCCGGAACCGTGCTGGACAGGCTGATTGCGCCGGTGATCTGGTTCGTCTTTTCGCGCGTGATGACGGTCAACACGCCCATTGGCCGGAAGGCGGCTGCCCAATTACGGGGGCACGGTTTACCACTGGCGCGTGTCAAACCAGCCGATCTGCAGGCTGCCGGCGTGGAGCGTATCCATGCCAGGACTGTGGGGGTGCAGGATGGACTGCCCATGCTTGAGAACGGCCGTATCCTCGACGTTACCAACGTGATCTGGTGTACAGGGTTCCGGCCAGACTACGGCTGGATCGTCCTCCCTATCTTCGGGGACGACGGAGAGCCGAGGCATGAACGCGGCGTGGTAGTGACTGAGCCTGGCCTGTACTTTGTCGGCTTGTTCTTCCAATCGGCGGCGACCTCGTCGCTGGTCGGCGGCGTTGGCAGGGATGCGGCGTACATTGCCGGTGAGATCGCTGCCCGCTCGGCGGCCATGGCCGCCGCAACCGCAGCATCCCCACTCGTAGCCAGTTAGTATTTTCTGGCTAGATTTAGCACACTAACACAACGTTAGGCTCATATAGTTATTCTCACGGCCGTACCCCCTCCCCCTTAATTCCAAAACCCTTAGTCAGCCTGTGACTAAACCAGGAGGCAGACCCTCGACGACATCACCTTGCCTGAGTAAACGCGCTAACTCTATTCAGGAAGGCACCGTTCTGACCTGGTGGGGAGGCGGTCAGGAAGCTGACAGCCCCTGACGTACCAGGTTGTCGCGGGTATACACCCTGACTTGAAATATCACCGATGATTTTGTACAATTAAACTGTACACAATTGATAGAAACAGCAAATTACCTATCAGTGGACTTAAGGTGATACATGACGCAGCTAAGTATAGGTGTCAGCGAATTTAGAGAAAGTATGAGTACGTTTTTGCAACAGGTACAGGCAGGCAACGTTATCCGCCTGATGTATCACGGGGCCGAAATTGCCAGAATCGTACCGCCTGATTATGCCCAAAGCATGGCCCGGCAAGAGTTAGCCAGTTTGCGCGAAACGGCCGTACTCGGCGACATCCTCTCTCCCATTGATGAAACGTGGGCGGCAACCCAATAATTGGCCATGATCCTCGTAGATACCCACGTGCTTATCTGGGACGCACTCGCCCCTCAACAATTATCAGCACACGCGGTTCAGGCTTTAACCCAGGCGAATGAGACAGATGGCCTCTTGATTTGCGACATATCCTTGTGGGAGATAGCTATGCTGGTGCAAAAGGGGCGGGTGCAGGTTGACAGAGACTGCCAATCCTTTATCACCTTGATTTTGCAGGCAAACAACTGCCAGGTGTGCCCAATTACCCCTCAAATCGCTACGCTGGCTGTGCAACTACCGCAGACGATCAATCTTGATCCGGCTGATCGTCTGATTGTGGCTACGGCCGTTGCTGAACATGTTCCTTTGGTAACGGCTGATCAAAATTTACGGACCAGCAACCTGATTACGACTATCTGGTAGCTTGTCCTAAAATGCGGCATAGCCAAAACCCGGCCACAGTAAAAGACGGCCTCACCCTGCCCGAATAAACGCGCCAACCCTGCTTGTGCTGACGAAGGCAACACATGAGGAAACAGGTGCCAACAGGTACAGATGGTAAGGCATGGAAGGCTTTGGAAGATCGGCCACGACAGAGGTCCCCTTCCTTTAAGGGCCGAGACCCGAATCCTGAACCCACAGCTTCTTATCCAACCACTCCTCAATGGCTTGCCATTCTTCTTCGCTAACCGGGAAATTAGTCCCTTGGGGTGCGCGAATTACCTTCAGGTCCCATAAAGCCGGGTCACACTCCAGAAAAAGTTTAAGCAGAGGATTATCAAGAAAGACCCGATCGTACCGGACGAGAACGCGCGGTTTCGTTTTCTGCCCGGCTTTTTTTGTAATCCAGTATTTCAACCCTTTGACAGAATCAGGTCGGGTGACCGGGTTACTTATTACTGTGCCGAGGGCATAAATACCCGCCGCGTTTCCAGAAATCCAGATGAGCACACGATCCCCGACTTTGACTTTACCGGCATTCTGATTCAGGTTCCAATATTCTTCCTTTTCACCCGTTAGGGACTCAAATATCTCGTACCTGTTCGGGTTTGCCTGGAAGATCCACGTTGACTTATTTATTCGAGCGTCGTTCACAATATCCAATCCCTTGTATAACATCAATGCCGTTCCCAATTGTAGTCAGGACTGTTGTCCTGGCGAATGTATCTGGGGTAAGGGGGCTTTATG
The DNA here is from genome assembly GCA_023382655.1 of Anaerolineae bacterium. Lineage (GTDB taxonomy): Bacteria > Chloroflexota > Anaerolineae > Promineifilales > Promineifilaceae > CAADGU01. The sequence goes on from JAHDWK010000001.1 coordinate 134,581, forward strand.
CTTCGACCATAGAAATGCTCAATTTCATCCAGACCAAGATGCCGACAAGCATAGGGTAAGCGCTTCCCGGATTTTGCAGGGTAGTCAGTTTTGACAAGTATCACCGAAGATGCGAGTTCCTGATCATCATCAAGTCTGTATTGATGCAGTTGATTGAGCTTAACGTCAACTGTCCACCCATGTTGGCTCAAAAATCTTTGGGTCGCCAACATGGACTTACGTGTCCACGGCCGTGCCGAATCATCGGGAAGAATAATACAGCCACAGGCATTGCCCCTTTGAGTTAGTTCAATACCTCGTGTAATAAACAATCGGGCGCTTTCGCCCTTATTGTAACGGCCGTATGGTGGATTCGTGTAGAACCAATCGAATTTACCTGCCAGATCCTGCGGAACAGCTTCAAACACATTATACAGACAGTAATCCATGATATGACCAAAGCCGTATTGCTGCGCTACAACCTGAGCCCTGCACAACAATCTTTCGTCAAAATCTAAGAGCATCATGCGTGCGGGCATGGGAAGGTATCCCTGACTGCCTAGCAATCCTATTAGCATACTGGTGCAATCGTGATCGCCCACAAAGGCAACAACTCTGCCATCAAGGTATGGGGCCATAAGACGCACTTGCTGGAGTAAATCAAGGGGGCGCATGGGGATTTGGTCATAATCGCGTAGGGAGATAGGACGGTACCGCTCTATCAAAGTCAAAGCATGCTGCTCTCGGGTTGTAACACGAGACATTAGAGCGTCCTTAACCAATCCGGCCGTTGCAAAATCGCCACTCCTAACAGAACTCTGGCCTCTTTTTATTGCAGGGATGACCGTAGCCAGAATAGGTTGAGAGGCACTCCTTTGCTGGGTTCCTGAAACTCGATCGGTCTGTAAAGTCGTCATCGCTCTTCCCTCCATTCCTGATAACGTCTCCAAAAGCCCAAGATTTTGATACGCATCTCAACCAGTTCGATGCTGGCACCAAATTCTTCGGCCAGAACTTTAGCGGGCTTTCGCAACCAAATGGCTTGAGCCACATCTTTCATGGGAAGCAAAGTGGCTGCGGCCGTCCAATATGCTTCTTGCTCAGCGCGCTCATCGTATTTACCCTGACGAGAACCATTTAAGGAGATAGGCTCATGTCCATAATGGTCATGGGCCACTTCTTCTAATATGGTTACATTAGCTCGCTCTTTCGTCTGATTGGGATGGAGCGTGATGAGCAAACGGCCGTTCGGCAATTTTCGAGCATCGGCTCCTCCTGACCAATCCTTGGCATCTGAGTTACGGATAAACTCGATTTGCGCTTCTGACAAACCAGACAACTGATCAGCATACTGCACCTGGATACCCAACTGTGCTGCCCGGATTATCGGATCTAGTTTCTCCGATGATTCTACGCCTGCCTTTTGACGGATTACCATAGCGTGCTGTTCAATCTGCCGCAGGAATTGTCTTGTTGGAGGTTGTTTGCCATCCAGGTCGTTATGCTCTTCCATGATGAAATCAGTCCTTATTCTTGTACCTTACTCACCTTCGTCAGTTTGTCTGGTGGTTTCCACTTGTTTGCTTGCCTGCTCAAATGCCAAGTTCATAATGCTGCTCAGCAATCGCATAGCTTCCGCATCAAGATTTCGGCTCGCTCTTAAATGGGCTTCTACTGCACGCAAGTGACCCTCAAGAGTATCGGCCTTGTCCCCCGTTTCTACCTCTAGCAGCATCTCCACCGGCAGATTAAGCCATCGAGCCAGAGAAGTCACTGTTCTTGTGTCAGGTCGAATCTCTCTCTTGCCGTTGGGGTGATACCTTTCCAGACGTGATAACGTTGAAGCGCTCACGCCTGTAATTTCTGCAACGTTATCCAACGTCATGTCTTCCGCTTTGCGTTTTTCCCGAATAAGCCGGCTGAGTTCTTCCACTTTTACTAGATTTATAGCTTCGCCAGTCATAGATCCTCCTCTTGGTAAATACATGCTGTTCAGGTTCTTCCTCAGTCATTAGCTACATAATAACACAGAATTTTCACGTATGCAAGACATTTAGCTTTCATGAAAGAAATGAACACGCGCTGGAGCGAACCATAATCGAACTTCACTGGTGCGGCCGGTCTCCCGACCGTGACGCATTTGTTTGCCAGTCACCAGCCCTTTTTCATCAATCGTAGCGTGGTTTTGGGCACGGCCGTACACCCCCTCACCCCATCCTCTAATCCCCCAACCCCTGTGCCAAATCCGCAATCAAATCGGCCGGGTCTTCCAACCCCACCGAAAAGCGCACCAGACCGGGCTGGACACCGCTGGCGGCGATGGCCTCGTCATCTTTCAGGATGGCGGAGATGGTGCTGGCGGCGTGGGTGATCAGGCTGTGGACGCCGCCCAGGCTAACGGCCAGTTTGATCAGCTTCAGCCGCTGCAACAACGCATACCCGGCGGCACGCCCCCCTTTCAGGTCAAAACAGACCATGCCACTGTAGCCGCCGGGCATTTGCCGCCGCGCCAGGTCGTGTTGGGGATGGGCGGGCAGGCCGGGGTAGTACACTTCACGCACGGCCGTGTGCCCCGCCAGAAATTCCGCCACCGCCTGCGCATTCCGGTTGTGCCGCTCCATGCGCAAATCAAACGTTTTCAGACCCCGTTCCAACAGCCACGCCTCCATGGGGTGCAGCACCGCGCCCAACATGACGTGGGTGTGCCACATAGCGGCGATGTGTTCCGCTTTGCCCACCACCACCCCGGCCACCACATCGGAGTGCCCGGCCAGGTATTTGGTGGCGCTGTGTAACACGATGTCCATGCCCAGGGTCAACGGCCGTTGGTTAAACGGCGTGGCAAAGGTATTGTCGGTGGCGGTGAGGATGCCGTGGGCGCGGGCGATGGCGGCGACGGCCGTCAGATCTGTCAGCCGCAGCACCGGGTTGGCCGGGCTTTCCACGTAGATCAGCCGGGTGTTAGGGCGGATGGCCGCGGCAAAAGCGGCGGGGTCGGTCTGGTCTACAAAAGTCGTGGTCACGCCATACTCGGCCAGCTTTTGTTCCAGCACTTTGTAGCTGGAGGGGTAATGGGTGGTTTGGGCCACCACATGGTCACCCTGTTTCAGAAAGGTAAAAAAGACCAACGACACGGCGGCCATGCCGGAAGCCACCGCCAGCGCCGCTTCCCCCTGTTCCAGCGCGGCTACCGTCAGTTCCACCTGTTTGGTGTTGGGTGTGGCGTAACGGCCGTAAAACTGTGGGTGGGCCTGGGCCGCCATCGCTGCCGCAATCTCTTCCGGCGTCTCAAAGGCAAAGGTGGCGGACTGGTAAATGGGGGCGGACACGGCCGTGCTCGGATTCGCCGCATCTCCCGCATGAATTTGTAAGGTGGCCATATTCCCTTTTTCCGACATGCGCTTCTCTCCTCGTCAATAATGATGTTTTCAGATTTGACAAATCTCCAAGATTTGTCAAATCTTGTTTAGCTGTCTACTTCATCCCCCAAATCAAACCGGGTGACCACTTCCTCAAGCGACTCCTTGTCTGACAGCACCAGCAGCGTATCATCCCCTTGCACCACCGTGCCCCCACTGGGCATCACAAAATCATCATTTCTGGCAATGAGCATGATCAGAAAATCGGCCGGTAGTCCCAATTCGACGATGGCTTTGCCCACCATCGGCGAGTCTGGGGGAATGGGCAGTTCCTTCAACTCGCTTTTTAGCCCCTCCATTGGGTTATATTCAAGCGGGTACAAACGTTTGCGCGCGGCCGGGGCATCCACCCGCAGCCAGCGGGCGACCGGTGACAGCGTGGTGCCTTGCAGCAGCACCGAGGTCAATACGATGAAAAAGACGATGTTGAAAATCAGGTCGGCCTGGGGCAGCCGGGCTAACAGGGGAAAGGTCGCCAGGATGATGGGCGCCGCGCCGCGCAGCCCTACCCAGGAGATGAACGTTTTGGCCCGCCAATCCAAAGAACTGGGCAGCAAACTGAGAAACACACTTACCGGGCGGGCCACAAACATCAAAAAGGCGGCGATGAGTAAACCAACGCCGACAACGGGCACCAATTCTGAGGGGAAGACGAGCAAACCCAGCGCCAGGAACATGGCAATCTGCATCAACCAGGCCAGGCCATCGTGGAAACGGAGCAGGCTGCGTTTGTGGATGAAATCGTAACGGCCGAGCACTACACCAGCCAGATAAACTGCCAGAAACCCGCTGCCGTTCAAGGCGTCGGTTAGACCAAACGTTAGAAAAACTAAAGAAAGGGTCAGCACCGGGTAGAGACCTTCATAACCTAAACGGGAACGGTTGATAAAAAAGAGCATGACCCGGCCCATGCCATACCCCATCACCGCGCCAATTCCCATTTGCAGCACAAACAAACCGACCAGACTAAGCGGCGAGGTGTCCGGTTGGCTCAGCAATTGGATCAGGCCAATGGTGAGGAAAATGGCCATGGGGTCATTGCTGCCGGATTCTAATTCCAACAAGGGTTTCAACCGCCCTTTGAGGCTAATGCCTTTGGAGCGCAAAATGGAAAAGACGGCCGCCGCATCTGTGGAAGAAACGATGGCCCCCAGGAGTAACCCTTCTATCAGCGAGAAGTCAAGTAAAAGGGTAGCAAAAAGGCCAACAGCGAGCGCCGTGAGAAAAACGCCGAAGGTTGCCAGCAGCATCCCTTCTTTGAGCACTGGCCGGACGCTGGCCCATTCGGTATCCAGGCCGCCGGAGAAGAGGATGAGAATGAGGGCGATCACCCCCAGGAATTGGGCCAGCGCCGGGTCATCAAAATAGATGCCGCCAGGGCCATCGGAGCCGATGACCATGCCCAGGAGCAAAAACAACAGCAGCACCGGGACGCCAAACCGGTCCGAAATTTTGCTAACCAGGACACTAATGAGCAGCAGAGTGGCTGCCCCAATCATCATATATTCGTTCATAAGCGGTTCACAAACCAGTTGGTCATTTGACAGGTATGGGGATCAAAACCCCATTTAAAAGGGTGGTTTTTATCGTCGTTTCACCTATAATCTGAGGCGCATTCAAAACAGGATGGTTTCATTTCAATTGTCAAGAATCTCTATGCAGGATATATATCACCTGATTGTTACTGTCGTAGTGCCATACCATCCCCCCTCCATTTGCCCATTTTATCGCAAAACATTTTTTAGGCTGTTATTGTTATCAGGAGCCTATTTGTAAACATGAGGAGTAAATATCTGTGGAAACTATTATTCGAGAAACGGATTTGCCCGGTATCGGGCGGAAATGCCAGGTCAGCACCCAAAGCGGCGACAAATTGGTGATCGTGATTCATGACGACGGCCGTCGTGAACTCTATCACTTTAAGTATGAAGACCTGGACGAAAGCATCTCCATGATCACCCTCACCGACACCGAAGCGCGGCAGGTAGCCGGTATCATCGGTGGCCTTACGTACAAACCAAAGGCGTTGGAATCGGCTGAAATCGCCCTGGACGATCTGGTAATTGAGTGGGTGAAACTGGAACCAGGATTCTACGCCGTCAACAAAAGTATTGCCGACTTACGGGTACGGCAACAAACAGGCGCCACCATCATCGCCATTGTGCGCAAAGAAGGGACAAAAATAAGCCCTGGCCCCGACGAAATTTTCACGAAGGATGCCACGCTGGTTGTGGCCGGCGAGCGCCATCAACTGAAAACCTTTAAGCAACTCGTGCAAACAGGGAACGCATAAGCCAATGGAATATCATCACCTCATTTGGGAATTAGGTCTGGCACTAACCTTGATCTCCGTATTCGCCTGGCTTTCCAGCCGTTTGCGGTTTTCCATTGTCCCCTTTCTCATCCTGGCCGGTTTAATAGCCGGCCCGCACATTCCCACATTCGGGCCAATCAGTTTTCAGTTTGAAGAGAGCGCGGACATCATCCATTTCTTGGGGCAAATTGGGGTGTTGTTCCTGTTGTTTTATCTGGGGTTGGAGTTTTCGGTGGGGCGGCTGGTTCGGGCCGGCCGCTCCATTGCCGTCGGGGGTACCATTTACATTTCCATCAATCTCACCCTGGCGCTGCTTTTTGGCTGGCTGATGGGCTGGCCGCCGCTGGAAATTTTGGTTGCCGCGGGCATCATTACCATCTCTTCCAGCGCCATCGTGGCCAAAGTGCTGGTAGAGCTAAAACGCACCGCCAACCCGGAAACGGACATGATTTTGGGCATCATCATGTTTGAAGATGTCTTTCTGGCCGTTTATCTCTCGATTGTTTCCGGTCTGGTATTAAGCGGCGCTACTTCAGTTGGCGGCATCCTGACTTCGGCCGGGGTAGCCTTAGGCTTTATGCTGGCCTTTCTCATCATTGGCCGCCAGGCCGCACCCTGGCTGAATCGGGTGCTCAGCATCCCCTCTGATGAGATATTTTTGCTGATTGTGCTGGCCCTTTTGTTTCTAGTAGCCGGGTTTTCGGAGACGATTCATGTAGCCCAGGCGATTGGGGCGCTGCTGGTGGGGTTGGTACTGGCCGAAACCACGGCCCGTCGCCGCATTGAGCATCTCATCATCCCCTTCCGCGACTTGTTTGGCGCGTTTTTCTTTTTCAGTTTTGGTCTGACCATTGATCCCCTGGCTTTAGGCGGGGCGGTCTGGCCGGCGCTGGCGGCCGTGTTGCTCACCATCGTCGGTAATTTTGTAGCCGGTATGATCGCCGGCCGCTCCGCCGGATTCTCCCCCAAAGCGTCCACCAACATTGGCCTCACCATCGTCTCGCGCGGTGAGTTTTCCATCATCATGGCGAACCTGGCTAATGCCGGGGGGCTGTTGCCCATTTTGCAGCCATTTGCTGCGCTGTATGTGCTCATTCTGGCGATTCTGGGCCCGCTGTTGACCAAAGAGTCCTCACGTATTTATCGTGCGCTCAACAAAGTGGCCGCTGTTCTGCGACCAGCAGTCAAAAATTGAGGTTAATTTACTGCGTTATCTTCGCTTTCACCCTCCTTAACTTCCACATGAGCTTTGGCGGGGATTCTAACCTTGAGCTGCTGACGGCCGTCGGCCACCGTAATCACCGTCTGCACATCAATATCCAACGGCAGTAGGCCAAAATCTTGCAGCGTCCAGATGGTGGTAATGCGGTCGCTCAGGTTCGGCCACTGGTCTTTGGCCCACAGATAACGGCGGCGGCTAAACTGCCAGATCGGTTCTGGCTGCCGTTCCGGTTGGAAGGTGCAATACTCCTGCCAGATTTGTTCATGGGGCGTCAGGGGGAAGAGGATGTCTAACATCGCCTGCTGCACGGTGGCCGCGTCACGGCCGTGAACCTCATCCACCCAGTTAATATGATAATTGTTGATAAACATGAAAATCCCAAAATGGGAAAAATCCTCAATCCGCCGCGCCAGTTGCGGCCGTTGGTTATAGGCCGCCGCATAGGTCGCTTCCAACTCCTGGCTTGGCTCCTCAATCCGCTCGTGGTGTTCATCGTACTGGGTAAACAGGCGCGGGTCCACATTGTACAGATAACTCACCAGCGTCGTCACTCGCTCCGGCCCTACATTAAACTTGTTCAACGCCCCCGACTCGATCAACTCCATCACCGCATCCGCAATGCCCCGTTGCCGCGCCTCATCGTGCGCCCGCTGTACCCCGGCTTCATAATGCAGACGGCGTGTACCGGGTGCAAATTCCGGCGGTTTTACCTTCTCCGGCTGTTGTTTTACCCCCCGCCGGGCATAAAAAATCTGGAAAACGGTAATCGTCGCCCCGGTCAAAATAATCGCTGGCAGCGCCTCCGTCTTTTGTGTCACCAACACCAGCAGCATGAAATAACTGGCGATCATCCCTCGCAGCCCGGCAAAACGTAGTGATTTAGCTTCGTCGGAAGCCGGGTCAATCTCATGTTCGCGCAACGCATCCTGGCGCACAAAAAAGACGGTTGTACTGGTGATGGCAAAGGCGCTGACAAACCCAAACGCATAATACGCCTCCACTACCACCACTTCCCGAATGATGGGGATGAGTACGGCCGATACCCCCCAAATCACGGCCACACCAATGCGATCATCCCCAAAAAAGCCAGGCAGCCGCCCCAGCCGGGCCGCATTGGCCGCCACCGCTGCCCCACCCACGTAGCCGCCCCCCTGCGCCAGCAGCAAAATGATGGCCAGCAGCGTCCCGGCCACAATCAGAAACGTCTGTCCTGGCGTCCCCACCATCGCCTCATTTAATGCCCGCGCCAGGGCAATATCATAAGCCACCACCTGGACATACTCCTGCGGCGAAAGCACCGCCAGTTCGTCTGCCTGCTCCGTACCCCGTCCCATCAACTCAGCCTGGGCCTGTTCGGCCGGTAAGTCGGCATACATCTGTTCCGCCGCGCGCAGGTCAGCGCTGGTTACCTGCACATCTTCCGGCGAGACACCATTGCCCAGCGTTTGGGCGGCCACAATTTCATACTCAATGAGCAGGGTGCTGTACCCTTCAGTAGCTGGAATATCCCACTGCTTGGCCGCAAACAACTGCACGATGCCCGTGCCGATCAAGAACACGGCCGCCAGCGTCAGCGCCGTGTTGATCACCTTCCACTTCGGCCGTGCTGCGTGTTTGCCACTGGCCGGAATCACTTCGTACCCAGAAAAACCCAACATGGCGCTGGACATGGAGCGCAAAAAAAGCTGAAAAATGATGATCGTGCTGATGGCTGCCAGGTCTTGCCGGGCACGCACCACATGTTCTGTCACCCCGGTCAATTCCAGCCGGGTGACGATGCCGCCCGTCAAAAACGCCCATTCGGGATTCACCGCCGCCATCACCCCCACCAGCCCCAGCGCCCCAATGGTAAACAGGGTAAACGCCCCACCGCCCATGAGAAAGAGCGGCACGGCACGCCGCGGGCCAATGGCCACCAACACCGCCATAATGAAAAAGGCAAACCCTTCGGCCAGGATGATGCGGTAAGGGGCCAGTTCCGGCAGCACTAACATGGTCACGTCGGCGGCGGAGATGGAGCTGATGATGATGGTTAACACCGCGTCCAGGAAGAACAGGCTGGTGCCTACCCAGGAGAGCCAGCGCAATCTGGCCGGGCCAATGGCTTCTACCAACGGGCCGCTGCCACCGGCATTTGGCCGCAGATAAGCGCCGGCTTTGTAGGCGGGCACGATGCCCAAAAACAGCAGCACGGAGAGAAACATGAAAGCGGCAATGGCAATCTCGTGGTACCCACCCGCGCCGTGAATGGCCAGCAAGGTCTGGTAAGCAGCCACGCTAAACGCATCGGCGGCGATCTCAAAGATAAGCGCCAGGACACCCAGCCCGGTACCGCCTAACAGCAGACCTTCAGTCATCAGGCCAGGTAGTTTACGGTTGGCTTCCTGGCGTTCCGCCTTATTTATATAATTTTTAAACATATCGCCTCCGATTTTTGGGAACCGTGATGCGTGACCCGTGATGCGTGAACCGTAATCCGTGAACCGAAGTCCGATTACGGATTACTGCCTACGGATTACGGATCACGGCTCAGCCCGGTACGTGAAACGGCACATCTATCACCACCACATTTTCCAGGGTGCGTAAACGCACCCGTAAAATATTGGCTGTCTGGTTATGGAGTAAATGCCCCGTAAAAGATTCGGGCACAAATTCGGGTATTACTACCGTGATAAGCCGACCGGGAAACTCTTTATCGCTCACATTCTCAATGTAATCTACGAGAGGTGTGAGAATATCCCGATATTCATACTCAATGCACTGGAGAGTGACATCATCCGTCATTTCCGGGAAGCGCCGCCAGCGCACCATAAACCGCTCTTTTTGCTCATCGTCGGTGGCAATATAAACGGCGCGCACATCGCGGGAAATACGTTTGGCATACCGCAGCGCCCGCAATGTGCCCCGGTGGATGTCCGCCATAGGCACAATGACCACATCGGCAATCTCGTGCAGCATATCCAGCGTCAAATCTTGTGTGGAAAGCGCCTGTCGGATGCTTACATAATGCTGTTGGATAGAACGCAGCATATACACCACCAGGGGAATGGCGATGACGATGAGCCATGCCCCTTCCGCAAACTTGGTGACAATGAGGACGATCAGCACAATACCGGTGACAATAGAGCCAATCAGGTTTACCGCTTGTTTCCAATGCCAACCCGGTTCGTAATGAATGGTGGTAACGCCAGTGAAAGTGGAGCCGCCTGGTTTAAGCTGCCCTACTTTGCGCATCAAGCGGCTCATGCCATATTGGGAAATGGTAAAACTGAGCATGACGCCCAGCGCGTACAGCGGCAGCATGGCAATTTCGTCGGCGTCAAAGGCAATCACCAGAATGGACGCCAATACCGCCAGGGCAATGATGCCGCCGTTGTAAACCAGCCGGTCGCCCCGGTTTTGCATCCAGCGGGGCATAAACCCATCCCGTGCCAGGTAAGAACTGAGCCGAGGGAAATCCTGGTAGCCGGTATTGGCCGCCAGAATCAAGATCATCATGGTGAAGAACTGCACCCAGTAATAAACAGGGCCGCCGCTGGTGATGCTGCGTGTCATTTGGGAGAGGATGCTCTCTTCTTCACTGGGCAGCAGGTTGAGTTGTGTGGCCAGAAACGTGATGCCCAGGAACAGGGACATGGCGATGACGCCCATAACCACCATTGTTTTGGCGGCATTGCGCGCTTCGGGTTGTTTGAACGCTTTCACGCCATTGCTGATGGCTTCAATACCGGTGAGGGCAGTACAGCCGGCGGCAAAGGCACGCAGGATGAGCCAGATGGTGAGCAAGGATGTCAACGGCCGTTCCGCCGCCATATCATGCACTTCCACCACCAGCGGCGCGGCCCCAAACAGCCCCGTATAACGGACCAACCCAATCGCGGTCACTAACAGTACCCCCGCTACAAATGCATACGTGGGCACCGCAAAAATGGTGCCACTCTCCCGCACCCCACGCAGGTTCACCCACGTCAGAATCACAATCGCCAGCAGCGCCAAAACCAGCCGATATTCAAACATGGCCGGAAAGGCCGAGGTTATAGCCCGAATACCCGCCGACACCGATACCGATACCGTCAGGATGTAATCCAGCAGCAGCGCCGAAGCGGCAAATAATGAAGGGATGGTGCCCAGGTTATCTTTGGCCACCGTGTAGGCGCCACCGCCATCAGGGTAATGCAATATCGTCTGGATATAACTAAAAATCACAAACAGCACCAGCAGGGCAATGCCCATGCCCAACGGCAGCGTTAGCGCCAGCGCCGCACTGCCCATCAGGATGAGTACGCTCATAATCGCTTCGGTGGCATAGGCATTACTGCTGATGGGGTCAGAGGCAAAAACGGCCAGCCCTCGTTTTTTGTCCAACCGTTCATGCACGTCATCACGAGTCGGGAATGGCTTGCCAATTAGTTTTCGCTTTAATGAAGATAGTGTCATTTCTAAAACTCCGTTTACAAGAAAGTAGAGATTGGAGATTGCTCAATCTCTCAATCTCAAAAGTTTCACCCATCGTGAAACACACAGCCTGACTGTGTAGAACCAACTCCTAACCATTTTTCTAATGGGGTGGGAATAAATTTGCCTGTTTAATCGGGGGCGGGGGCACAGATGCCCCTGCCAGGTACTCAAAAATGTGAGCCGAAGCCGGAAGTCCGAGGCCCGAAGCCCGAACACCGATTACGGATTACCGTCCTTCAGGGCGGCAGCGGCGGTAAAATCAACTCAACCAAAATAGTGAATCTGTCCATCGTAACTCGCGGCGTAGTGTAACCCAACATCATTTGCCCCGGCAATAGGTAGCCGGTAGCAGGGCGGCAAGGGGCGGTGGGTAGTGAGCAGTTAGCAGTTAGCAGGGGGGTGGGGGCTGGTGGTACAATGTGCCTGGGGATGGAATCCTCAGGCTGAAATAATAAACGCGCTCAAGCGCGTTGATCGCATTATCCCAAACCTCTTTTCTCTGCGCCTCCGCGCCTCTGCGTTAAAAAAAGGAGAACCAATGAAATCTCTACTCGATAAACTCAATCTCACCTCCCACAACAGCGGCGTTTGCACCGGGCCGGATGGCTGGCTGCCCGGCGGCGCCGAGCCGATTATTTCCACAAACCCCACCACCGGCGAAACCATCGCCGCCGTCAGCCCGGCTACACCTGTCCAAACCGACCAGGTCATCGCGGCCGCCCAGGCCGCATTCCACACCTGGCGGCAGATGCCCGCCCCCCGGCGCGGGCTGGTGGTGCGTGACCTGGGCAACGCCCTGCGCGAACTGACCGAACCGTTGGGGGAACTGGTGACACTGGAAATGGGCAAAATCCGCGCCGAAGGCATTGGCGAAGTGCAGGAGATGATTGACATTTGCGACTTTGCTACCGGCCTCTCCCGGCAGCTTTATGGGCTGACCATGCACTCGGAGCGGCCAGGCCATCGCATGTATGAGCAGTGGCACCCCCTGGGGCCAATCGGAGTGATTACGGCCTTTAACTTTCCGGTGGCGGTATGGTCATGGAATGCGGCCATTGCGGCGGTGTGTGGCGACACGGTGATCTGGAAGCCGAGTGAGTTGACACCGCTCACGGCCGTTGCCGTGCAGCACATCACCAACCGGGTCATGGCCGACTATGGCCTGACGGGTATCTTTAACCTGGTCGTGGGGGATGGCACGGTGGGGCGGGCGTTGACCGAAGACCCCCGCCTGCCCCTCATCTCCTTCACCGGCTCCGTGCGTACCGGGCGGCTGGTGGGCGAAACGGTGGCCCGCCGCCTGGGGCGCACCATCCTGGAACTGGGTGGTAACAATGCCATCATCGTCGCCCCAGACGCCAATCTGGAACTGGCGACGCGCGCCATTCTCTTTGGTGCGGTGGGCACCGCCGGGCAGCGCTGCACCAGCACCCGCCGCCTGATTGTGCATCAGGACGTGGCCGACCATCTGGCCGACCGGCTGGTCAACGCCTACCACCAGGTGCCCATCGGCGACCCGCTGGCGGAGGGTACGTTGATGGGGCCGCTGGTGACGGCCACGGCCGTCACCACCATGCAGCGCGCCCTCACCCAGGCGGTGGCCGAAGGCGGCCACATCCTGACCGGCGGCCAGGCCCGCCCCGACCTGGGGCCACACTTTGTGGAACCGGCCATTGTGCGTATGCCCACACAAACGCGCATCGTGCGCGAGGAGACGTTTGCCCCCATTTTGTACCTGCTCACCTATGCCGATTTTGAGGAAGCGGTGCGGCTGCACAACGACGTGCCCCAGGGCCTTTCCAGCGCCCTTTTCACCAACAGTCTGCAAACGGCCGAAGCGTTTCTCTCTGTCGCCGGTTCCGATTGTGGCATTGCCAATGTCAACATCGGCACATCCGGCGCAGAGATTGGCGGTGCATTTGGTGGCGAGAAGGAGACAGGCGGCGGCCGGGAATCCGGTTCCGACGCCTGGAAAGGGTACATGCGCCGCCAGACGAATACCATCAACTGGAGCCGCGATTTGCCGTTAGCGCAGGGGTTGAAGTTTGGCGATGAAACGTGATGCGTGATGCGTGACCCGTAAACCGTGAATCGTAGGGGTGGGACGGGCGGGTAATACCTTTGCCGTTCACCAAAACGGTTTGTCCCGCCCGTCTCGCCCTTCTTCCCGGTGGGTAATACCTTTGCCACTCACCAAATCGTTATATTCCGCCTGTCTCGCCCCGCCACCGCCAACCCGCGCCGGGCGGGGGCGAGACGGCGCGTGACCAGGTCATGCGTTTGGCCCAATAGGTTGCCGCGCCGTCCCGCCCCAACAATGCCGGTCATACTGAGGCCGCAGGCCGAAGAATCCCAGAGGGTTGGGCATGGCGAATGGGTGGGTGTGGCCGAGGAGGGGTGGGGATTCCTCCTCGCAGACTCGTCGGCATGACAGGAGGAGGGACTATGGTTTTAAGCGGCTTTCAATAACGGCCAGGCTTTCGTGGGAGGAAATGGTATCCGGATGCTGCGGGCCAAGCCGCTGTTTACAAATGACGAGCGCCCGGCGCATCAGCCGCGCCGCTGCCGCGTAATTCCCCTCGTAATAGGCCAATATCGCCAGGTTGTTCAGACTGCGGGCCGTGTCCGGGTGGTCTGGCCCCAGCGCTTTTTCGTTGATGAGCAGAGCGCGTTCGTAGTACGGCTGTGCCGCCGCCAGGTCGCCCATGGCTTGCAGCAGGTAGCCCAGGTTGTTCAGGGTTTGGGCGGTGTTCGGGTGGTCTGGCCCCAGCACTTTTTCGCGGATGGACAGGGCGCGTTCATAGTACGGCCGTGCCGCCGCCAGGTCGCCCATCGAATCCAGCAGTGTGCCCATGTTGTTCAGGCTGGTGGCGGTGTCCGGGTGGTTTGGCCCCAGCGCTTTTTCGTGGATGGCCAGGGCGCGTTGGTAGTACGGCCGTGCCCCGGCCAGATCCCCTATGGCTTGCAGCAGGTAGCCCAGGTTGTTCAGGCTGGTGGCGGTGTCCGGGTGGTCTGGCCCCAGCGCTTTTTCGCGGATGGCCAGGGCGCGTTCGTAATACGGCCGTGCCTCGGCCAACTTCCCCATAGCTCTCAGCAGTGCCCCTAGGCCGGTCAGGCTGGTGGCGGTGTGCGGGTGATCAGCCCCACGCACTTTTTCGTAGATGACCAGGGCGCGTTCCAGGTACGGCCGTGCCTCGGCCAGGTCCCCCATGGCCCGCAACAGGCCGCCCATGTTGTTCAGGCCGGTGGCGGTGTCCGGGTGGTCTAGCCCCAGCGCTTTTTCGCGGATGGCCAGGGTGCGTTGGACATACGGCCGTGCCGCTGCCAGGTCTCCCATGGCTTGCAGCAGGCTGCCCAGGTTGCCTAGGCTGGTGGCAGTATAGGAGTGGTTGGCCCCCCGCACTTTTTCGTAGATGGCCAGGCCGCGTTCCAAGTACGGCCGTGCCGCCACCAGATTCCCATAATGCTGCAAATAACACGCTGTTTCATTGTTGAGAAATGCTACCGTGTCTGTTTCCACCTGCAACTCATCGGCCAGCTCACAGGCCGTTTGCACGTGGGGCAGCAGTTCGCCACATCTGGCCCACGTCGCCATATTATATTGATCAAATCGATATGTTTTGCGCAGTAGTTCCGCGGCAACTTCCGCCCATTGTTGCGCCAGTTCCGGCCCCATCCGGTCACGGGCCACCGTTTGCACCAGCCGGTGCAGCCGCAGGCTGTCGCCCTCCCGTGCCACCAGTGAATAGCGGCGCAGCGCTGCCACCGCGTCCGCCAGCACCAGCGGGTCGCTCAATGAGACATCCGCCGCCGTGAAGACATCCGATTTTTTTGAAAAATCGGATGTCTCGAACAACGCCAGAGGGATATTTTCCGGGGCCAGGAAACAGCACAGGTTCAGCAGTTCCACCGCCCCCGGCGTCTTTTGTATCTGCTCGAAGGCCATCTGCCACGTTGTGGTAATAGTGGCGTGATAACGGTCGGGCGGCGTGGCCCGCCGCCACACCTTATCCGCCCGCAGCCACCACACCAGGTCATACGCCGTTTGCGCGTCCGCCTGCTGCCGGTAGATGTATTCCACCGCTAACTGCGTCTTGCCCACGCCACCCAGCCCGGTAATCGCCTGGCTGACCACCACCGTGCCCTGCGCCTGGCCCAACTGCGCATCCAGCCGCGCCAGCATCGGTTCACGCCCGGTAAAGCTGGGGTTACGGCCGCCCGGCGGCAGGTGGATCAGGGGGAAGGCAGGGATGGGGGTCACTGAATACCCCAACCCCGTATCATGTCCACCACCGCGCCGCGGCTGGCCTCAACGCCAAAGCCCCAGGCCAACAAGGCAAAATAATCCGCCCAGGCATTTGCCCCAAAATCAGGGCGAGCGATATACAACTGGGCAAAGCCGGCGCCGGCCAACAGCCCAATGGCTACTGCATAACTGACCAGGGCAAACAGGCGCAGGTTTCGATTGGCCGTGACAATTTGCCCTTCATCGCCGGTATCCACCAGCGTCGGCGCTGTGAGGAAATTCAGTCGGGAAAGGCTGTCCCCTAACACGCCTTTGGTGTTATCCCCCCGCTGCATCTCGTCTGTGGCGGCCTGTACCGCGGCATTGATTTGCGCCACTCCGTCGGAAACCTGGCTCTTAAGGGCGGCGTAAGCGTTCTCATCCGCCGGAGCCAACTCATTCAGTTGATTTTGCCAGGACATGGCCTGCGTTTTCCAATGCGATTCTTGAACCGGGTCTAAATCACCCGCTGTTTGCCCGACCACATCAATCTGGGCTTTTAAGGTATGGTAACGGTTTAACTGTTGGCCGGCCTCGGCTAACTGTTGGCGCAGGGGCTCGGGCGTTTCCGCATCCGCTATGGTGCGCCCGGTATCCATCACCCCGCGCCTGATCACCTGGATATAGGCACTATTGTGGGTGGGGTCAGCCTTATTGAACGCAGCGAGCAATTCATCATAATAAACGATCTGGGCCAGCCAATCGCGGCGATGTCGCCGCCACCTGTTCCAATAACCTTCCGCTTTGCCCATCGCGGCCTGGGCGTCTTCCCATTTCTGGGTTTGCAGCGCCGTTTCCACATTCACAACGGCCGTATCAATGACAGCGCGGAACGGTTCAGCCAATTCCGTATCCTTTTTCATTTGCGCCTGAAGCTGCCCCACGTGAACTAACACCTCATCACGCGGTTTCACCATCGTGCGATAATGAGAGATGCCCACAGCCAGGCCGATGCCAAACAGCAGCGCGAGCAGAGGCAAATACCAGGTGTCCTTGACCTTCACGTTGAGCGGTACGGGCAGTTGCCCGCCGTGGTAATTGATAAACAGATTCCCCTGGAACTCGCCGCTGGCGGCGTTGGCCATGTCCACTGAAATGGAAAGGGTCATCATCTCATTGGCCGCCAGTGTATTGGCCGGTAAAGATACCTGGATAGCCGAGGCGGGCAGCACGGTTGTGCCATCGGTGTTGAGCAAATCCAGGGCCACCACCTGGATGTTGGTGATGGGTTCGGTACTTTGCAGTAAGAGAGTACGTGTTTCTACATCGCCCCGGCTGCCCGCCACCGTGATTTGGGTGGGGGTAAGCGTGACGGCCCCTTGTGCCTGAATGACGCCGGTTATCATCAAACTGGCGATGAATAAGGTCAATACAATGCCCAACCACCGTTTGCTTTTCATGATGCGCTTGATTTTCATAGCGCGCTCTCCTGATAATCCGCCAAAATGATGTCACCGGCGACCTGACTTTGCAGGGTGGGGGTTTGACTGGTGTTGTGATTGGCCGCCCACAGCTTGACGCCATTGACCACGTGGCGGCTGGCGTCTTGCATGGTCACAAATCCTTTTTTGTCTCGATCGGCCGTGCCTGACATCGCTTCCAATAGATAATGTGTAAACACACTTTTTTTCTCTGTGGGCCATTCGTAGCTTAACTGCCCCTGGGTGCAGGAAGAGAGAATGACCAGGCCTTCGGCTTCGGCAAAAACCCGCCGGACAAACTCAGGGGACATCGGTTCACTGCCTTTGCCGATGTCTGCCCCGGAATGGCAGGCATCCAGGATGATGATTTTGGCGCGGGCGGGGGCGGCGGTGATGATTTCCTTCACTCTGGAGATGGCGACGGCCGTGTCGCTGAGCGTGAGTTTACGGCCGTCTCTGGCCACCAGATAGGATTCCTTATTAAATTCGGCGCCATGCCCGCTGTAATAAAACAACAGCGAATCATCGGGTTCGGTGGCGTCGGCCACCGCTTTCAGGGCGGTTATAATGTTCGCTCTGCCTGGCTCTTCTGGCCCTTCGTCTGTAATCAGACGAATTCGCTGGGGGTCGTAGCCGCTGGCGATCAGGGCGTCTCGTGTAGCGACCACATCCTGTACGCATACCTGGAGTTTGCTGTAATTATGCCAGTCATCATATTTGTTGACGCCTACCAAAACAGCCCAGCGATTGCCCTTACCGTATACCTCGGTGGAAACCGTGACCTCGCTCCCTTTGGCCCCTGACTCAATCACCCTGTCAATATGGGTGGGGACTACGGCCGTGTCCCCCAACCGGGCATTCGGCCGTTGTGCCTGGGCATGTGTCACCAGCGTATCATAGACGCCATGCCGTTGGGCGTACTTCACCAGCGCCAGGGCTTTCGCGCTGCGAGCCTCGCCGCCTTCCAGGTCTTCATAGGGGATGTCTAGCTCAAAACAGAGCGTTTGCAGTTCGCCTATACTGAAATGTTGATTGAGAAATTGATTCAGTTGTTGGGGGGTAACAGCCATTTTGGGCCTCCTGTGCTATGCGTTTTGGCAACACGGCCAATGATAACATGGAAGCCGGAAATGGTGAATTATGAAGTATGAAGCAGGAATTATGAATTATGAATTATGAAGGGTCCCCTCATCGCCTGCTTTCTTTACCAACGCGATGAGGGCGGCGCCGAGGGCGAGCAGGAGGAGGAGGGGGGTGAGGACCAGCCAACCGAGGAAGGGGAGAAGGGCGGCCAGGGTGAGGAGGACGGCCGTCTTCACCGTCAGGCTCATTCCCGTTGTGTCGGCGGTGTGGGGGTAGATGCGGTCGCGCAGCAGCGTCACCAGCCCGGCCAGGCCAATAGCGGCCAGCGCCAGCAGCGCCAGCATAATGAGCAGCGCCAACAGGCCACCGCCATCACCCCCCTGGAGCAGGATGGCGGCGATGACCAGGAAAAAGAGGGCATTGGCCAGGCCAATGCCGAAGGCGCGGCCAGGGGTGGTCTGGATGGCCTGGCGGGCGCGGGCCACCCGGCGCGGCAGCAAAAACGGCAGTAGGGTCAGCAGCGCCACCACGCTCACGCTGATGGCGGCGAGAATAAGGATGAGTCCGGCAAATTCACGCATGAGAACCTCTATGTTCGCTGAAGAGCAGGCGCGCGCCCAGCAGCCAGATGACCAGGGCCAGACCGATGAGGATGGCCCATTGATAAAGTGCCAGATTGAGCTGGATGGCAGGGAGGGGGAGGTTGGTAACGACCGTACGCCACTCACGCATCATCGCGTTCACATCCGGCAGCACCAGAGAAGGCAGCGTGGTGGGGAGCAGGGCACGGCCGTAATCCCACCAGTTCTGTAATACCGGCCAGAATACGATGACCAACAGGGCAGCGATGACAACCTGGATGAGCGGCAGCAGGCGCAGCCAGGGGGGCGCCGGGGCGGGGATGGCGGCGACGGCCGTCAGCACACCCGGCGTCAGGTCTTTATCCAGGGGTACATCCTGCATATCGGCGAAGGCGGCAAAAAGGGTCTCTAATTCCACCAGCCGGGCCTGCGCTGCCGGCGACCGGGCAATGGCCGCCGCCACCGCCTGCCGTTCTGCTTCGCCCAATTCGCCATCCAGATATTCGTTTAGGAGATCATCACTTAAATCGTCAATCACCTTTTCACCTTATCACCTCTTCACCTGCTCATCCTGCAACTGTTGGGCTAGCAGTTTGCGCGCCCGGAAGAGGTCACTTTTGACGCTGCTGACGGGGCGATCCATGGCCGCCGCGATGTCATCATAACTCATCTCCTGAAAATGGCGATACTCGATGACGGCGCGGTAGCTGGGCGGTAGCTGCCAGATGGCCTGGCGCAGGCGGTGAGCCTGTTCCTGGCGCAGCAGGGCCTGTTCGGGCGTGGGGGTCGGGGCGGCCCAGTTATCCAGACCGGCGGGCTGGTCGGCCATGTCGGCCGCAGTAAGCTGTGGTCGTACCCGCTCGGACTCCAGCCAGTTGAGGCAGAGGTTGGCGGTGATGCGTTTGAGCCAGGGGGCAAACGGCCGTGACACATCAAACCGGTCAAGCGCCTGGTAAGCCCGCAAAAACGCTTCCTGGGCGGCGTCTTCGGCGTCCTGACGACGGCCCAAGAGGCGATAGGCTACGTTAAATACGCCCGTCTGCCGCCGCCGCACTAATTCGGCAAAAGCCATTTCGTCACCCTGTTGTGCCCGCCGTAGTAATGCTGCTTCATCAGCCTGCAAAGCCGGATCATCATCCAACACCATGTCATGTTCCTGTGCCTACGCCCTCTATTACAAGGCAGAAAGGGAAAAGTTGCAAGTGGCAGGTGGCAGATCACGGGGCGATTGCGCGCCATTGCCCGCGCTGGTTTAGTTGTGATACACTCGTGCCAGTATGGGCATTTACCTTCCTGCATGGCCTCTGGTCATTGAATTAGGCGACTTTACCATTCGCAGCGCGACGCCATTACGTGATGTATTATGGTTTGTGGCCGGTTTGTTGCTGCTGGCGGTGTTGTCTACGGCCGTGATTTGGTGGAATCAACGTGCCCAAAAAGACCCATTTGTTTAGTTGAAAACTGGATGATCCGCGAAGGACTTCGGGAAAGACACGAAGAGACGCGAAGTTTTTTGCGCCTCTGTGTTTCATCCTTCATAATTCATAATCCATAATTTTTAGAGGTATAACATGATTGATGTCAACCAATTACGCCGCGGTGTGAGCTTCACACACGATGGCAATCTGTATAAAGTAACTGAATACAGCCACAACAAACCGGGCCGGGGCAAAGCCACCATCCGCGTCAGCGTGAAGAATTTGCGCACCGGTTCTAATTTGCAGATCACCTTTAGCTCTGGTGACCGGGTGGAGGATATTCGTCTGGACAAAGAGACCTTCCAATTTCTATATGATGATGGCGAGTTTTATGTGTTTATGAATACGGCGACGTATGAACAAAAACAACTGCCTCATTCGGTGATGGAAGGCGATCATTATTTCCTGATTGACAATATGGAACTGGAATTATTGTCTTATGAGGGAGAGATACTGGATTACATTCTGCCAAAAACGATGGAGTTTAATGTGGTGGAGGCGGAAAATGCGGTGGCGGGGGATACGGCCACTGGTTCTACCAAAGAAGTGCGCACCCAAACGGGGCTGAAAGTGAAAACACCGTTGTTTGTGAATATCGGCGACCGCATCAAGATAAACACGGAGACGGGCGAGTATATAACACGGGCTTGATGGCAATTGCGTAATTGGGTAATTTTCTGGTTCAATCATCCCCTTACTCAATGACTTCAATACCGCCAAATGGATGAAGACACGGCCGTATACGGCCGTGTTTTTGTTTTGCCTCTTGCCACCATATCCCCGGTTATGTTATAGTTGCCACCATTACGTTATGTCAAACTTTTGGCAGAGGGGCCACCTCCCGTAGGTTTCTCTTTTCCCCAAACCTGCGGGAGGTGCATCCACAAGTGAAGTGGCCACAAAAGCAGGAGGAAAACATGAAAAAGCTCTCGTTGGGCAGGCACAAATTAGTCTTTGTTTTGTTGTTGGCGTTGCTGTTTGGTGGCGTCACGGCCGTGAGCGCCGCCCCCACCACAGACAACACCGCCCAGCAGTTCACCGGTTTCTACTACACCGTGCAATGGGGTGACAGTCTATCCCAAATTGCCGTGCGTTATGGCACGACCATGCAGGCCATCATGCTGGCAAATCCCTGGGTAGTGAACCCCAACCTCATTTATGCCGGGACGGTATTGTTCATCCCCACCGGTGTTCCCGGCGTCATCCAACCGCCCGGCGGCGGCAATCCCGCGCCACCCCCGTCCCGCCCCGGCTGCCGTCATAATCACACCGTCCTGTGGGGGCAAAACCTGATCCAGATTGGCAATCTATATGGCGTCAGCCCCTTTGCCATTGCCGAAGCGAACCAGATTTTCAACCTGAACCGGATTTTTGCCGGGCAGGTGTTGTGTATTCCCTAAAGCATGAGATTGAGCGATTAGGAGATCACTAATCTCTCAATCTCCTAATCTCCCAATCTCCTCTCAACAGACCTCGGCAATGAGGTCTGTTTGTTTTGCAGCCAATGATGTATGACCAGATTGCCCATTATTACGATTTAACCCATGCCAGCCTGACGGAAGACATTCCTTTTGTGCTGGTGTTGGCACGGCAGGCGAATGGGCCAGTATTGGAATTGGGCTGCGGCAGTGGGCGGCTGCTGCTGCCACTGGCACAGGCAGGCATGACGGTAATGGGGCTGGACAATTCTGCGGCGATGCTGGCACGGGCACAAACGCGGCTGGCCCCAGAACCGGAGATTGTGCAAAACCGGGTAACACTACGGGAAGGAGATATGACCGGCTTTGCGGTAGACGGCCGTTTCCCCCTCATCCTCATCTCCTACAATACTTTCATGCACCTGGACAATAACCAGGCATTGGCCTGCCTGAAACAGGCCAGACGTCATCTTCTAGCAGGCGGACAACTCTTTATAGACCTGGCAAATCCCTTCACTATCGCCGACACGCCAGAAGACCACCTGCTCAGCCTGGAAAATGTGCTGACCGACCCGGCTACCGGCGACATCATCTTGCATCTGGCGGCCAATCGGCTGGACACGGCCGGGCAAACCCTGCACATCACCTGGGTATACGACCGCTCCCCCGGAGCGCACTCGTCACCAATGGGTGGCCCCGTCCACCGCACCATCGCCCAGGCCACCTACCATTACCGCTATCCCCACCAGATGGAACTGTTGCTGCAAGAAGCCGGTTTCAACCACCTCACCTTCCTCGGCGCTTATGACCATTCCCCCTTTCACGAACAAAGTCCCCGCCTCCTCCTCCTGAGCAAAACCAACCATCCATAACCGTACTGAAAAATCCACAGATTCCACAGATTTCACAGATGATTTTTCTGATACCTCTGCGCATCCCTTAAACTTTTTTCAGAGGACTCACCATCCACCGCTTACTGCACACTGCCCACCGCTCACTGCCCACTGCTCCCCCCATGACCCTGGTCATGTTGAGTGCAGCAACCATCGGGTGCTAGACTTGGCGCGTTGTCAACAAGCTCAGCCGGGCCATGCCCGAAAGGAAGTAACACGTGAAGAAGCATCTTACCCGCCCTCAGCCGCAGCAGTCCATTAACTGGCGGCGATTTTCGTTTACCGGTATCTCTTGTTTAATCGCCCTTATTCCTTTTTTGACCGCGCACGCCATTTTTTCCGCGCCGCTAACCCCGCCCGACCCACCGGTTATCACCGAACCCCAGGTAGATGGGCAGATCGTCAGTCCTTCCGATGTGCACATGGAAACAAACCCCATGAGCGACCCCGACGGGCATGAGCATCAATGCACTGACTGGCAAATTGTCATCTCGGCTACGCAAGAGCTAATCTGGCAAACGCTGTGCATTGGCGGCGTAGAGCGGCTGCACACACATCTGGGGGATGGCACATTTATGGGGAGTTACAACGGCCGTACCGAACTCGAATACGACACCGACTACATTCTGGAAGTCCGCCATATTGACGACAACAACGAAATTAGCCCCTGGTCATACCGCCAATTTCGCACTGGCCCTGCCACCCAACTCTTCCCTTTACATCTCGATGATGTCCTGACTTCGCCCCTCCCCGAATGGGTGGACGCCGCCAGCCTTCCCGTCATTTTGCCCACCGGCGCACCCCAACCCTTTCTCCGGTTGGAATCCCCCGCCGGCCAGACCTTGTTACAAATCACCGCCCTTGACGGCAGCAGCAACCAGCTCAACAACCCACCCCCTCTCAGCGAACACGTCAACGGCCGTGTGCAAATCCATGCCGGCAACACCGGCAACTACCTCATCCTGCCCGAAACCGACCTCACCTTTGTGGACAATACCAACACCGTGCGCACCATTTACCTGCCCGCCATGAGCATCACCCCCACCCAAACCCTTTACTTTTGGGTGTCCGCCAGCGGCAGCACCTATGTCGGCACGGCCGATCAGACCGAACCCGACTTTTCCCAACTGGCGCGCGGCGCCCCCGTACCCTGGATTTCTCTGCAAACGGGCTACAAAGTGGAAGTGGTGGCCACCGGCTTCCAACTGCCGATACACATCGCCTTTGTGCCTGAAGGTCTCTACCCCGGCGACCCGGATGATCCTTTTTATTACGTTACCGAGTTGTACGGCAAGATCAAGGTCGTCACGCATGGCGGTGATGTTTACGACTATGCCACCGACCTGCTCAACTTCAACCCCACCGGTAACTTTCCCGGCAGTGGCGAACAGGGCGTGACCGGTGTCACTGTTGATCCAACCACCGGCGATGTCTTTGCCGCCATGCTCTACAGCAGTGACCCCAATGATGACGGCGCGCCCCATTACCCCAAAGTGATGCGCTTCCAAAGCGTGGATGGTGGTATTTCTGCCAGCACCCAGATCACCATCCTCAACATGGTGGGCGAGTCACAAGGCCAGTCCCACCAGATTTCTAACCTGAGCATTGGGCCAGACGACAAATTATACGTACACATGGGCGATGGTTTTAACGCCAGCGCGGCGCTGAACCTGAACTCCTTTCGGGGCAAAATTTTGCGCGTGAACCTGGACGGCAGCGCCCCACCAGACAACCCGTTTTACACCGGCGGCGGCGGTGCGCCCGATTACATCTACGCCTATGGCCTGCGCAACCCCTTTGGCGGTGACTGGCGTGAGGCAGACGGGGAACTATACGAGGCGGAAAATGGCCCCAACACTGACCGGCTGGCGCGGGTGATCAGCGGTACCAGTTATGGCTGGGATGGCACCAATAACTCCATGCTGATCAACGCCATTTACAACTGGAATCCGTCCCATGCGCCGGTGGATATATCCTTTATTCAAAACGGCACCTTTGGCGGCAGTGGTTTCCCCGCCGACAAATTAGACCATGCCTTTGTGACGGAATCTGGCCCCACCTGGGCCACAGGGCCGCAGGCGCGGGGCAAACGTATTGTGGAGTTTGTGATTGACACGGACGGCACGTTGATCACCGGGCCGGTGACGTTGGTGGAATACAATGGCGCCGGCAAAGCAACGGCGGCGGGCGTGGCCGCCGGGCCGGATGGTTTGTATTTCACCGATTTGTATAAGGATTTGAACTACAACAGCCCCATTGATCCCGGCGCGAACATTTTGCGCGTGCGTTTTGTGGGGGTGGCGGATTTTGTGGGCGCGCCCCGTTTGGGATTAGCGCCGCTAACGGTAGTTTTTACGGATACATCCAATGTACCCAATCCGGTGGCCTGGTTCTGGGATTTTGGCGATGGCGCCACCAGCACCGTGCAGCACCCAACACACACGTACACACAAGAGGGCGTTTATGATGTGACGCTGCGGGTGACGGGGGCCAATGGCATTAGCGTGGAGCACAAACCGGGGTATGTGTTTGTGGGGGAAATCGGCAGCGGCGTCGGGTTGTTAGGTCGCTATTATGAATTTACGGGCAGCACGCCGCCCACCAACCCTTTCCAGACATTCCGCCTGGAGCGAATTGACAGTATGATTGATTTTGATTGGGGCGTTGGTTCGCCTGACCCGGCTGTGGACGACGACTTTTTTGCCGTGCGCTGGCTGGGGCAGGTGCAGCCTTTGTATTCGGAAGAGTATACTTTTTACACTTGGTCGGATGATGGCATCCGGCTGTGGGTGGATGGGGAGTTTGTGGTGGATGACTGGTCTGATCATGGTGCGCAGGAAGCGAGCGGCGTGATTACGCTGGCAGCAGGGCAGCGCTATGACATCGAGGTGCATTATTATGAAAATGGGGGGGATGCGGTGGCGGCCGTTTCCTGGGAGAGCGCGAACCAGGTGAAAGAGGTGATCCCGCCGCAATATCTATATCCCCCGGCTGACCTGGCGGTGAGTGGCACGGCCGTGCCCAACCCCGTCGGCATTGGCCAGTACCTCACCTACACGCTGGAGGTAACAAACAACGGACCGTATGCGGCCACGGCCGTTACTCTGGATAATACCCTCTCGGCCGGCATGAGCTTTGTCAGTGGGGCCGGCTGCCAGGCCAGCGGCAGTGTGGTGACGTGTGTGCTGGGCGATGTGAATGTGAATGACACGGCCGTGGCCACCTTTGTGGCCCATGTGCCACTGACGGCCGTAGGCACAGTGAGCAACGATGTGGTGGTGGATGCCCTTTCCCTAGACCATGAAACCGGGAATAACCAGGCCAGTGTGAACACGGCCGTAGACGCCACCGCGCCGCCGCGTATTTACGTGGGGACTTTACTGGCCGTATGCAACGGTCTGACCCCTTGCACGGATGACATTGCCGTCGCCTTTGCGACGGTGGCGGATAATGGCTGGATTACCATTCTGGACGATTACACGGTGCATGAAAGCCTGAGCAGTGGCAACAGCGGCGCACATCATGTATTGGTAGATGGCCCCGGCACACTCACCTGGGATGGTGGTTTGGGCGGGGCATTGTTCACGGTGGGTGATGGCAATGTCACCTTTGATACCGTTTCGTTGGTGGCTATTTCACCAGGCACGGCCGTTGCCGTCACCGGCAGTGGTGATCTCACTATCCAACATTCGGCCAACTCGATTATGAGTTTTGATGTGGTGGTGGAGATGGATGGCTCGGGCACGGCCGTGATCAAAGGCAACCATTTGAGCGGCAATGACACTCTCTTTGCCCAATCGAGCGGCACGCTGATTGCCTATGCTAACAACGCCGAAAAGTTTGATACGGTGTTGGACAGCACAGGTGGTACAGCGAACTTGCGGCACAACTGGTGGAGCCGCTACGATGGCGCAGCCCCCACAGGTCTGGACGCGGCGACGTGGGCGGCGCGGCTGGGCGCACCGGTGCAAAACTGGGCCGAGGGTAGCGGCAACGCTACCTTAGGCGGGGCGCAGTTGAGCGGGGGAAGTGGCACGGCCGTTGTGGTCAGTCACGGCCGTGATAATGCGCCGTTCGGTCAACCCATCGCCGCCGATGGCGCCGACCTCTGCTCCGATTACTACGACTTCTTCACCGTCGGCGGCAGCGGCATGTGGCAGGCGGCGGTGCCGGTGGATAACAATGCTGATTGTAACCAGCGGGTACGTGATGAAGGGCGGCTCTACTGGATTGAGGACATTGCCGATTGTGCGGCGCCGGGCAGCAATACCTGTTGGGATTTGCGCACGGCCGTGACTGCCAATGGGCAAACTCTGTTGACAACGGGTCTGACGGTGGCCGACCTGGGTGGGACGCCGTTTGTGGCCGGGGATGTGGCGGAGACGGTCATTTACTTGCCGGTGATATTGAAACCTTGATAAACCTTGCGGAATAAAAAGACATCCGATTTCTCCAAGAAATCGGATGTCTTTTCCGTGTTTACGCAGCATTCTCCAAAACTTTTTTGCAATAGCTGTTCAATATCGTCGCCTTGAGCGTGGTAAAATTGTGGGTGAAGATGTGTATGCAGCATACGGCCGTACAAATGGCGGACGTTACGTGACGATAGTTTTTATTTTCAAGGCAGGTAGCAAGGCATTGATTTTGAGCGCCCGTGATATGGATAAGAAGGAACGAAAGCAGTATGGTCGAAAAAATTGATCCGATTCCCGAAGAAATGACAATAGCCGAAGCCTCTGTGTTCTGGGATACGCACAGTGTGGCTGATTATCCTTCAAGTGTTGTTCAACTTGACTTTGAGCCAGACGCATCGCCAACCATCATCATCATCGCCGCCGAGTTGGTAGATGGTCTACACAAACGAGCTACAGCAAGTGGAGTGTCGGTCGAAACACTTGTTAACTTGTGGGTGCAGGAAAAATTAGCCAGCGTTTAAGCCATCTGGAATTTGAGGCCGTTTTCGGCGGCGTCTATGATGACCACGGCCGTCCCCCCCTCCTTCCTCTCTTGTGTCAACAAATAATCGGCCAGCGGTTCACGCAGGAAACGGGCAATGAGGCGGCGCAACGGCCGTGCCCCAAACTGCGGTTCATTGTTCTGTGCCAGCAGCCAGGTTTTGGCCCCCGGCGTCAACGCCAGTTCCAATCCCTGCTCCTTTGCCAGTTTAATTTCCTGGTTCAACATCAGGTCTAAAATTTTCGCCAGGTGATCACCCGTTAGCTGGTGGAACATCACCACCTCATCAATCCGGTTCAAAAATTCCGGGCGGAAAAAGCGGTGAACTTCAGCCATCACCAGGTCGCGTTCCCGCTCGCCAATGAGCGGCACCATCATGTGTGGCGACCCCAGATTGCTGGTCATGATCATCACCGTCTCGCTGAACAGTGCCGTGTTGCCCTGGCTGTCCGTCAGCCGCCCCTCTTCCAGCACTTGCAGCAGCACATCAAAGACACGCTGGTGTGCTTTCTCTACTTCATCGAACAGGACCACGGTATACGGCCGTTCGCGCACAAAATTCGTCAGCCGTCCGCCCCCTTCAAACCCCACATACCCCGGCGGTGCGCCAATCAGCTTATTGACGCTGGCCTCCTCCTGGTACTCGCTCATGTCCAGCACCAACATCGCCTGTTCCGTGCCAAACATGAATTCGGCCAGCGCTTTGGCCAGTTCCGTCTTGCCCACGCCGCTCGGCCCCAGGAAAAGGAAAGAGCCAATCGGCCGTTTTTTGTCGCGCAGCCCCACCCGCGCCGTTTTCACCGCCCGGCTGACGGCCAGCACCGCCTCCTCCTGGCCGATGAGCCGCTGGTGCAAATGTTCCACCATGCTGGCGTACTTGCCCTTTTCATCCTCCGTCAGCTTGGTGATGGGGATGTTGGTCATCTGGGCGGCGGCCTGCATGACATCTTCGGCGTCCAGACGGCCGTTCGGCTGCACTCCTGGATACGCCGCCTGTGGGCTGGACATGGCCATGCGCACCAGCGCACAGGCACGGTCGGCCAGCCGCACCGCCGACGCGGGCAGGGCAACGGTCTGGATATATTGATTGGCAAGTTGCACGGCCGTTTCCAATGCTGCCAGACTCACTTCCACTTCATACTCCTGCTCCAACCGCTGCTTGTGGAAGTTGAGCATGGCGATGGTCTCTTTGGTCGTGGCCGGGGGCACATCCAGCCGGTTGCTGTGCTGGCGAATCAGGTCATGCTGGCGTAGCCGGTCATATTCACCCGGCGTGGTTGTGCCGATGATAATTTGTTCGTTACTCAGCAGCGCCTTGTGCAGTTCGCGGCTCACCCCTTCCGGGAACTGCTGCCGCAGCCGGTCGGCAAAAAAGCGTTCAATGCCCGGCACCAGCAAAATGCCGCCGCTGGCCCGGCGCAGCCCGGCGCGCACCGCCGCCAGGGGATTGTCCAGTAGCGCCGATTCGTTAATCTGCACCACCGAGCGGAAGTCGCCCGCGCCGTTCCCTTCGGCCAACTGCTGCGCCAGGCTGTAGATGAGGCTGCGTTTGCCCGCCCCTTCCGGCCCCACCAGGATGACGTGCCGCCGCTGCGCCAATGCCAGCAAATTGCCCAGATCGCGCAAGAGTTCTTGCCGTTCGTACAGGGGCGGGGCACTCCCTTTTTTGGCCTCTTCGATGTAGTCGTTGATCACGGCCGTGCCATCTTGCGCCACCGATTCTAAAAGGGCGATCACGGCCGTGCCCGTCACCCCAATGCGCTGCAAGACGCCATACGTGGTCACGTTGGGCTGGGCCATGGCCGCCAGGGCGTGGCCGCTGCCCACCTTCAACTCATCCCGCGCCTGGGCAATAGACAACCCCTCGTCCAATATCACCAGCATCTCATCCGCCAGCCGCGCATCCTTGCCAAAATCGTCGGTAAAATTGAACTTCGCGTCCCGGCCCTGGCTGGTGCGTGTCATTTGCTCCACCCGCCGCGTCAGGTCATCCAGGTCAAACCCACGCTCCTTTTGCAACCGGCTGAGAAT
This sequence comes from Anaerolineae bacterium, assembly GCA_023382655.1. Lineage (GTDB taxonomy): Bacteria > Chloroflexota > Anaerolineae > Promineifilales > Promineifilaceae > CAADGU01. Next base: position 164,119 of record JAHDWK010000001.1, read on the forward strand.
CTGGTACGCGCCACATTGGGTGTCATCCAGAAACACGCGCAGCAGCAGTTGAGGCGTCAGGTATTGCAGTTTGTACTCTTTCATGCGGGCCACGGCCGTTGTCAGCAGCCGCGCCAGTTCGGGGGTGGGGATGTTCGGGTTGAGGGTATCCATGCGCCCATTTTAGCATAGGATGGGATGGCCGGGCATGATGTATGGTAAAGTGGGGAAATTTATGTTATTTTTGGCTTTGCGAGTAACCCTATGACCATTAACCAAAACCCCGAACAACAGGCCCGCGATACCATTGACCAGATGCTGCGCCAGGCCGGTTGGGCGGTGCAGGCCAATCATGCCATCAACTTGAATGAGGGACTGGGCCAGGCGGTGCGGGAATACCACACGGCCGTCGGCCCCGCCGATTACGTTCTCTTTGTCAACCGCCAGCCTGTGGGCGTCATTGAAGCCAAACGCGAAGAAGAAGGGCAGCGCCTCACCATGCACGAAAGCCAGACCGAAGGCTACGCCACCGCCAGACTCAAATGGGTCAACAACCGGGAACCGCTGCGTTTCCTCTTTGAATCCACCGGCGTCATCACCCGCTTCACCGACGCCCACGACCCCGCCCCCCGCTCCCGCGAAATCTTCAACTTCCCCCGCCCGGAAACCGTGCAAGAGTGGCTCGGCCAACCCGCCACCCTGCGCGCCCGCCTGCAAACCCTGCCACCGCTGGACACAACCGGGCTGCGCGACTGCCAGATCATCGCCATCAACAACCTGGATGATTCCCTGAAAAAGGACAAACCCCGCGCCCTCATTCAGATGGCGACGGGATCGGGCAAGACCTTTACCGCCATCACCGCCATCTACCGCCTGCTCAAGTTTGCCAACGCCAAACGGGTACTGTTTTTGGTGGACACCAAGAATCTGGGCGAACAGGCCGAGCAAGAGATGATGGCCTATACCCCCGCTGACGATAACCGCAAGTTTACCGAATTGTACAATGTGCAGCGGCTCAAATCGGCCTACATTGCCAAAGACAGCCAGGTGTGCATCAGCACCATCCAGCGCCTGTATTCCATTCTGAAAGAGCAGGAATTGGATGAGGCGGCCGAAGAGAGCAACCCCGCCGAAATGGTGCAACCGAGAGAGCCGCTGCCGGTGGTCTACAACGAAAAAACCCCGCCCGGATTTTTTGACTTCATCATCATTGATGAGTGCCACCGCTCCATCTACAACCTGTGGCGGCAAGTGCTGGAATACTTCGACGCTTACCTGGTTGGCCTGACGGCCACGCCGGACAACCGCACCTACGGCTTTTTCCGCAAGAATGTGGTCAGTGATTATGACCATGAGAAGGCGGTGGCTGACGGTGTGAATGTGGGTAATGAGATTTACCTGATCAATACCCGCGTCAGCCAGCAGGGTGGGCGGCTGCGGGCGCAGCAGGTGGTGGAGCGGCGGGAGAAGCAGAGCCGCCGCCGCCGTTGGGAACAGCAGGACGAGGATGAAGCGTACAGCGCCCGCCAGCTTGATAAGGATATTGTGACCCCCGACCAGATTCGCACCGTCATCCGCGCTTTCCACGATAGTTGGCCGGAGATTTTTCCGGGGCGGAATGAGGTGCCCAAGACGTTGATTTTTGCCAAGACGGACAGCCACGCCGATGACATCATTCAGACGGTGCGGGAGGAGTTTGGCGAGCGCAGCGCCTTTTGCAAGAAGGTGACTTATAAGAGTAGTGAAGATCCGAAATCGGTGTTGCAGCAGTTTCGCAATGAGTATTATCCGCGCATTGCGGTGACGGTGGATATGATTGCTACGGGGACGGATGTGAAGCCGCTGGAATGTTTGCTTTTTATGCGTGATGTGAAGAGCCGCAATTATTTTGAGCAGATGAAGGGGCGGGGTACACGCACGCTGGATCATGACGAATTGAAAAAGGTGACGCCTTCGGCGCGCAGTGGCAAGACGCATTATGTGATTGTGGATGCCATTGGCGTGACGCAATCGTTGAAAACGGCCAGCCAGCCGCTCATTACCAAACCGACGGTGCCGCTGCGGGATTTGCTGATGGGGGTGATGATGGGGGCGGCGGATGATGAGACGGTGCGCTCGTTGGCGGGGCGGTTGTCGCGGCTGAATAAGCAGATTGGCGAGGCGGAGCAACAGCAGATTGCGGATGTGGCCGGGCTGCCGCTGACGAGGCTGGTGGGCAATTTGCTGGATGCTATTGACCCGGATGTGGTGGAGGCCAGGGCGTTGGCATTGGCTAATGTATTGCCTGGTAATGACCCTGGTGATATGCAATGGCAGGCGGCGCAGGCGGAGTTGGTGCAGGCGGCGGCCGTGCCCCTCACCGGCCAACTGATAGAGCTGCTGGACAATATCCGCCGGGCGCATGAGCAAACGCTGGATCATGACACGCTGGATGAGGTGCTGTACAAGGGCTGGGGGGCGGATGTGGCCGTAAATGCCCAGAAGATTGCCGATGAGATGGCCGCTTTTTTCCAGGTGTCCCGGGATCAACTGGCGGCGCTGACCATCTTTTTTAATGAGCCGTACCGCCGCCATGAAGTGACGTATGCCATGATCCATGAGGTGTTGGTAACGTTGCGGCGAGAGAAACCGGCGCTGGCCCCGGCGCGGGTGTGGGCCGCTTATGCGCAGTTGGACAATTACAAAGGCAGCCAGCCGGTGCAGGAATTGACGCTGCTGGTGGCCCTCATCCGGCGGACCTGTGGGCTGGATGCGCAGTTGGCCGATTATGGCGACACGGTGCGGCGCAATTTTCAGGCGTGGGTGATGGGGCGGCACGCGGGCGCGGGGGCCAAGTTTAATGAGACACAGATGGCCTGGCTGCACATGATTCGTGACCACATGATTACCTCTTTTCATATGGAGCGGGATGATTTGGAGATGGCCCCCTTTGACGCGCAGGGTGGGTTGGGGCGCATGTATCAGTTGTTTGGCGGCGATATGGAGGCCATCATGGCCGAATTGAACGCGGCATTAACCCGGTAGGGGCGTGGCCTTGTGCCCGCCCCGGCCTTGTGCCCGCCCCGGCCTTGTGCCCGCCCCGGCCTTGTGCCCGCCCCCGGCCTTGTGCCCGCCCCCGGCCTTGTGCCCGCAAAACATGGGGCGGGTACAAGACCCGCCCGTACAAGACCCGCCCGTACAGGAAGAATGTTATGACATTCGATCCACATAAACATCATCGGCGTTCCATTCGACTGAAGGGGTATGATTACAGTCAGGCAGGCGCTTATTTTGTGACCATTTGCATCAATCATGGTCAACCCCTATTGGGTGAAGTGCAGAACGGGATAATGATTCCTTCACCGGCAGGGATTATGGTTGCAGAATGTTGGCAGGGCTTAACGGAACGGTTTCCCAACATTGAACAGGATGTTTTTTCGTTGATGCCTAATCATTTTCATGGCAATTTACTGATTCTGGAAACTGGTCTGAATGCCAAACAGAATCCTGTTGTGTTGGGTAATATGGTGGGTGCGTTCAAATCAATTAGCACACATCAATATATTCAAGGTGTGCAGGAACAGGGGTGGGAACCCTTTAAGAAACGATTGTGGCAGCGCAATTTTTATGAGCGCATTATTCGCAATGAACGGGAGTTGGAGGCGATTCGGACATATATTATTAACAACCCCGCCCATTGGGACGAGGATAAGTTGCATCCCGATGCGCCACCAAATGAATTTAATCGGGATTGGCAACGGCCGTAGGGGCGCGGCCTTGTGCCCGCCCCGATTATTCGGTAACCACAAACAGGGCGACCACAAGAGGGGCGACCACAAGGGTCGCCCCTACGATGGGCATACCGTAGGGGCGCGGCCTTGTGCCTGCCCCATTCGTGCCCGTGAATAATATGGATGGCGCGACCACAAGAGGGGCGACCACAAGGGTCGCCCCTACGATGGGCATACCGTAGGGGCGTGGCCTTGTGCCCGCCCCATTCGTGCCCGCCCCAACAAAAGGCGGCGCGGGCCAATGGATGACGTGATGGCAAAATTGAATGAGGCATTGGTGGTTTGATGGGTGAGAATAAAATTCCAGATGGATGGGTCTCTACGAAATTATCAGAAATTTCCAGCAAACTTGTTGATGGTTCTCACACACCGCCTCCAAAACAAGAAAGTGGACGCCCCATGCTGAGCGCTGTTAACATCTTCAAAAACAAAATTCATTTCTCTACATATCGTCTTATATCCGAAGATTCGTTTATCAAGGAAGATCAACGAACAGATATCAAGTCAGGAGATGTTTTACTAACAATTGTAGGGGCTATTGGCAGAGCCGCAGTCGTCCCAGAAAAATGTGAGAAATTTACGCTGCAACGCAGTGTTGCGGTCATCAAGCCAATACTATTGGATTCACGATTCCTTATGTATCAACTTGAAGAATCCAGAATTTCAAATTTCTTCAAGAACAATGCGCGAGGTACAGCTCAAAAAGGTATTTATCTAAGAACACTTGGTTCCACAGAAATATGGCTACCATCCCTGAACGAGCAACGGCGGATTGTGGCGAAGATTGAGGCGTTGTTTGCCGAACTGGAGGCCGGGGTAGCCAGCCTGAAAACCGCGCAGGCGCAGCTAAAAACCTACCGGCAGGCGCTGCTGAAACATGCCTTTGCGGGGAAGCTGACCGAAGCCTGGCGCACCGCCCACGCCGACGAACTGGAAGACGCCACCACCCTGCTCCGGCGCATCCAGGCCGAACGGCAGGCGCGGTATGAGGCGGAAACGGCCGTGTGGGAGGGGAACGGCCGTGTGGGCAAAAAACCCCGCCCCCCCCAAGAGCTGCCACCGCTGACACCTGCCGAGCTGAACGGACTGCCAGAGCTTCCGGCCGGCTGGGCCTGGGTGAAATTAGGTGAGGCGTTTGGTATTTATGTAGGGGCAACGCCCAGTCGAAAAATCCAAGATTACTGGGGTGGTGATATACATTGGGTGAGCAGCGGTGAGGTTGCGTTCTGTCGAATCAGGCAAACTAAAGAAACGATCACAGAATTCGGTTACGCCAACTCCTCAACAGATATTCATCCAATTGGAACAGTTATGTTAGGGATGATTGGAGAGGGAAAAACAAGAGGACAGGCCGCGATCTTAGATATTGAGGCAACACACAACCAAAACACGGCAGCGATCAGAGTTTCTGAAACAGATTGTTCACCTGAATGCCTTTTCCATTACCTATTTATGCAATATGAGATGACCAGAAGGATTGGATCGGGTAATAATCAAAAAGCTCTCAATAAAGAGCGTGTTTCAGAGATGCGGTTCCCTCTAAGTCCAATTGCGGAACAACGTAAAATTATTGAAATCATTGATGAAAAACTGTCCGAAGTTGATCAACTCGAACAAACCATCATCGCCGCCTTACAGCAGGCCGAAGCGCTGCGCCTATCCATCCTCAAAAAAGCGTTCAGCGGCCAACTCGTCCCCCAAGACCCCACCGACGAACCCGCCAGCGTTTTGCTAGCGCGTATACAGGCAGCAAAAGAAACCGCCAATATTTAACCAATCCATCATAACAGGAGGCATATCATCATGAGTACATTCGACAGCACCAAACAACAACTGCCTAAAATTCTGGACGAAATCCTGGAAGGCAAAATCCAACTGCCTGACTTCCAGCGCGGCTGGATTTGGGATGACAGCCATGTACAAGCCTTGTTAATTAGCATCGGCCGATCTTTCCCCGTGGGAGCGGTCATGCTGCTGGAAACGGGCGGGGGCGTGCGTTTTCAGACTCGGCCCATTGAAAATGTCCCATTTAACGGTACCATGCCCGCTCCAGAAAAGTTGATCTTGGATGGCCAACAGCGGCTCACATCGCTCACCCAGGTACTCAAACTCAACAGTCCCGTCCACACGCGCAATGAAAAGGGGAAACCGATTCGCCGCTATTATTATCTGGATATTCGCAGCGCCCTAGAAGAGGAGCAACTAGAAGAAGCGTTTGTGGCTGTAGATGAGAACCGCCAACTGAGAACTAATTTTGGCCGCAATGTTGCCCTAGATTTGTCCACCATCCAGCTAGAATGTACGCAGCTTTACTTCCCCTGTAACCAGATTCTCAACTCCGATGCCTGGGAGGAAAGTTTGCAGGAGTATGCGCCAGAGCATTTTGGCGTTTATATGCAGTTTCGGAAAAATGTGCTGAATGCCTTCCGCAACTATGAACTGCCCATCATCGCCCTGAAAAAAGAGACAACGAAAGAAGCAGTGTGCCTGGTTTTTGAAAAGGTAAACACCGGTGGTGTGCCGCTTTCTGTTTTTGAACTGATTACGGCGACGTATGCCGCCGATGGCTTTAATTTGCGGGATGATTGGTTCGGCAGCAAATTGCGCCAGATGGAAGGGCGGCAAAGCCGTCTCAAGAAAGAACCAGTTTTGTCTGGCGTGGAATCCACCGATTTTCTGCAAGCCATTACCTTGCTACACACACTGGGAAAACGGCAACAAGATTTAGCGGAGGGCAGAACGGGCAAATCTGTATCGGCGGTAAGCGCCAAGCGGGTGGCAGTGTTGGCGCTGCCCCTCAGTGCTTATGAAAAGTGGGCTGATAGAGTAGAACAAGGCTATATGCTCGCCGCCAAATTCCTGCGCAAAGAATGTTTCTACACGGCGCGCGACCTGCCTTATCGCCCCCAATTATTGCCACTGGCGACAGTGCTAACCCTTATTGGTAATCGCTGGTTGGAGCCTAAAATCTACGACAAGTTGGCCCGTTGGCTCTGGTGTGGCGTATTGGGTGAATTGTATGGGGGTGCGGTGGAAACCCGCATTGCTAATGATCTGGAAGAATTGCTGCGTTGGATTGAAAATGATGGGGAAGAACCGCGCACAGTGTTTGAAGCCGCCTTCCAACCAGATCGGCTGTATACACTCCGCACGCGGGTTAGTGCGGCCTATAAAGGGTTGAACATTTTGGTTCTGCGGCAGGGATCACAAGATTTTTTCTGGAAAGCAACGGTACAGGAACTGGATTGGGAAGAAATTGCTCTGGACATTCATCACATCTTCCCCAAATCCTGGTGCCAGGGGCAGGGGATTCCGGCGAAAACATTTGATTCTATCATCAACAAAACGCCCATATCTTACAGAGCCAACCGTAAGATAGGTGGCAATGCACCGGCCACCTACCTGCAAAATTTGCAAAACGAAACGCAAGTGGGGTTGAGCGATGCGCAAATGGACGCTATTTTGGCAACCCATTTGATTGATCCGGCAGCCATGCGCGCCAATGACTTTGACCGTTTCTACCAAAACCGCCGGGTGGCCTTGCTTAAGTTAATTGAAGGGGTGATGGGCAAAACGATTCTGCTGGAAGAAACCAGCCTGGCAGATGAGGATGACTATGACGATTAATGGAGTACTAACAAACAACACGGCTTCTATTGTTTCTAAAGTCTGGAGCTTCTGCCATACCCTGCGCGATGACGGCGTAGGCTACGGCGACTACCTGGAACAACTCACCTACCTCATCTTCCTCAAAATGGCCGATGAGTACAGCAAACCGCCCTACAACCGCGACGTCGGCATTCCCGCCGAATACAACTGGCAAAGCCTGCGCCGCCAACGAGGTGCAGAGTTGGAAGTCCACTACGTCAAGCTGCTGCTCGAATTAGGCAAGAAGCCCGGCATGTTAGGCCAAATCTTCACCAAAGCCCAAAACAAAATTCAAGACCCCGCCAAGCTCTACCGCCTGATTGACATGATCAACGACACCGATTGGGTGCTGTTAGGCAGCGACGTGAAGGGAGACATCTACGAAGGGCTGCTGGAGAAAAACGCCGAAGACACCAAGTCCGGCGCGGGGCAATATTTCACCCCGCGCGCCCTGATCAAGGCAATGGTAGCCTGCGTGCGCCCAGAGCCGGGCAAAACCATTGGCGATCCGGCCTGCGGCACGGGTGGTTTCTTCCTGGCCGCCTATGATTTTTTGGTGGAAAAGTACCAGCTAGACCGGGCGCAAAAGGCGTTTCTGAAGCACAACACCTTTGCCGGCAATGAGATCGTCTCCAGTACCCGCCGGTTGTGCCTGATGAATATGTTCCTGCACAACATTGGCGAGATGGAGGGGGAAAGCCCCGTTTCCAGTAATGATTCGCTGGTGGCGGATGACGGCCGTCGCTTCGATTACGTCCTGGCCAATCCCCCCTTTGGCAAAAAAAGCTCCATGAACTTCACCAACGAAGAAGGGGAGCAGGAACGCGAAGACCTGACGTACAACCGGCAAGACTTCTGGGCCACCACCTCCAACAAGCAGCTCAACTTTGTGCAGCACATCCACACCATTCTCAAAAGCGACGGCAAAGCGGCCGTCGTCGTGCCCGACAACGTGCTGTTTGAAGGCGGCGCGGGTGAAACGGTGCGCCAAAAGCTGCTGGAAACCACCGACCTGCACACCATCCTGCGCCTGCCCACCGGCATCTTTTACGCCCAGGGCGTCAAGGCCAACGTCCTGTTCTTCGACAACCACCCGGCCAGCAAAGATCCCTGGACGAAGGAGGTGTGGTATTACGATTACCGTACCAACGTCCACCACACGCTCAAGAAAAAGCCGCTGCGCTTTGAAGACCTGGCCGATTTTATTGCCTGTTACCAGCCGACCAACCGGCACAAACGGCAAGAAACGTGGGATGCGGTGGGGAATGTGGACGGCCGTTGGCGCAAATTCAGCTACGCCGACATCATCACCCGCGACAAAACCAGCCTAGACATCTTCTGGCTGAAAGATCAAAGCCTGGCCGACCTGGACAATTTACCAGAGCCGGACGAATTGGCTGAAGAGATCGTCGAAAACCTGGAAGCAGGACTGGCGAGTTTCCGGGAGATAGTCGCATTGTTGTAGGGGCGACC
>JAHDWK010000001.1:173088-544126 GCA_023382655.1 Anaerolineae bacterium
CTTGTGGTCGCCCCCTTGTGGTCGCCCCCTTGTGGTCGCCCCCTTGTGGTCGCCCCCTTGTGGTCGCCCAACAGGGTGGGCACAAGGCCCACCCGTACAAAACAGAGGTCGGGCACAGCAAGCAAAAGTCTGGTGTAGATAAAAATCTGGCAAACGGCCGTATACACACCGGCGGAGTTGCGCTAACATACAGCCTGTATGGAACAAACGCCTACCCCCACCACAAACAAAACGGCCATCGGCCAACAAGCCCCCGATTTCCGTCTTACCTCCATTCAAGGTGAACTGATTACGTTAGCCAGTTACCGGCAGCAAAAGCGGGTGATCCTCTGGTTTTCGCGGGGCTTCACCTGTAATTTCTGCCGCCGCTACATGGAGGGCATTATCAGCCATTATAACCAGCTCACGGCCGCCGGGATTGAGGTGATTCAGATTGCGCCCAATTTGCTGGAAACGGCGCAGCGCTTTTTTACGGAACTGCCACCTTATCCCTTTGTCTGTGACCCGGACAAACGGCTCTACGCCATTTATGACATCGGCGACCGGGGAGTCCTGGAAGCGAACAAAAATACGGTGGTGGCCTTTGGTACCGCCTTTTTACAAGGGGAGGGGCTGGAGACGGTGCGCGCTTCCTGGATTGATGTAGCCAACCGCAATTTTGTGCGGCGGCTGGCGCACCATGCGCTCACGGCCGTAGAACAGGGACTCTTTTTCCTTGATACCGACAGTATCATCCGCCACCAGGTCTATTTGAAAGGGTTAGAGACGATCCCGGACGGCCGTGAACTGCTGACGATGACGGAGATGACGACAGTGAGTGGAGAACAGTGAGCAGTGAGCAGTTAACAGTGAGCAGTATTGTTCACTGCTTACCGCTAACTGCTCCCTGCTTACTGACTACAACACCATGAGCGATGAACTAAACGAGCGGTTGGCACAGGTCAGCGAGATTCTCATTGCGTTGGCCGGGTCGCCTATTCCCAGCCAGCAGTTCCAGGTATTGGCCGACTATGCCGGGCTGGTGGTGCCGTATGATTTTTTGGCGTTTTGCCTGGTAGATGAAGCGGAAAGTGGCTATTTTGTCTTTCCGCTAGATGGGGTGGGGCGCGATGTGGTGGCCTCACGGCCGTATACCCGGCATGAAGGTGTTGTCGGCCGTATCCTGCACAATCGCCGCTCCGAAATTATCTCGGACATGGCCCAAGACCCGGACGCCAACCCCGACCTGGAAGGCATCCTCACTTACCTGGGGCTGCACGCTGCGCTCATCCTGCCCATTCGTCAGGAGCATAAGGTGTTGGGCGCACTTTACTTTGCCCGGCAAGACCCCGCCGGTTACAGCGCCAGCGATTTACAGATTGCGCGGCTGCTGGCGGCGGGCATGGCTTCCGCGCTGGAAAGCGCCCGCTATTACCAAAGGTTGGCCGACGAGCGCAGCACCCTGGCAGCGGTGTTGACCAGTACGCAGGATGGGGTGCTGGTGGTGAATGAGGAGGGGCTGGTGCTGCTGGCAAATCCCGCTTTTGAGCAGATGATGGGGCTTTCGTTGGGGGCGTTAGCCGGTCAGCGATTGGTGGAAAAGGTAGATGACCCGGCGCTGCTGGCCCTCTTTGGGCCGGAGACACAGGTGGCGGAGATTCGGCTGCCAGACGGTGGGCCAGCAGCTGGCCGTATCACCCAGGCGCGGGCAGCGCAGGTGGTGACGGAGTTTGGCGAATTTGTCGGTTGGACGGCCGTGCTGCGCGACATCACCGTTCTCAAAGAACTGGAACAGATGAAAAGCGACTTTGTGAACACCGTTTCCCACGACCTGAAAAACCCCATCAACACCATCACCCTGGCGGCGGAACTGTTGGAAAAATTCGGCCCACTCACGGAAAAACAAAGCGACATGCACACCCGCATCCTGCAAACGGCCGTGTACATGAACGAACTCGTCTCCGACCTGCTCGACCTGGGCAAAATTCAGGCCGGGCTGGATTTGCGGCTGACGCCGTTTGATTTCCGGGCGCTGGTGGAAGATGTCCTGTTTTCAGTGGCCGGGGCGGCCGAACAAAAGGGACAACAAATTGAGACGCAGTTACCGGCACAACTGACGGTGGAGGCGGATGAGCGGCGGCTGAAACAGGTGCTGCTCAATCTGGTGGGGAACGCCATCAAATACACGCCGCCGCAGGGCCACATTCGTCTGGTGGTGACTGTGGAGAAGGCGCAAGTGGTGGTGGCGGTGCAGGATAATGGCATTGGCATCCCGGCGGCCGACCTGCCCTATGTCTTTGACAAGTTCTACCGGGTGCAAAATGAGACCACGCGGGGGATTAAAGGTACGGGCCTGGGGCTGGCTATTACCTGGAGTATTGTGGAAGCGCATCACGGCCGTATCTGGGTAGAGAGTGCCCCTGGAAAAGGGAGTACGTTTGCTTTTGCGTTACCCCTTTTCCGTAATCCGTGAGCCTTAACCTGTAATCCGAAGTCCGATAACGGCTCACGGATTACGGATTACCGATTCCGCTCCAAAACCAGCTCCACCAGTTCCAACATTTCGTCGCGGATTTCCGAATCGGGCAACTCATCCAGGGCGGCGCGGGCGCGGGCGGCCGTTTCTTCTGCTTGTAGGCGGGCAATTTCCACCGCGCCGGACTCGCGCAGTTGGGCCATCATGCGGGCAATGGGGTCATCCGGCAGTTCGGCCACAGCCACATCCGTTTCCAGCACATCGGTATGGCCGCCATTTTGGGCCATGATCACCCCGCGATTTTGCGCCAGGTCCAGCCCGGCCGGTTTCCCCATCTCTTCCGGGTCGCCGATGATGTCCAGAATGTCATCCACAATCTGGAAAGTGAGTCCCAGGTTGTAAGCATAAGTTGCCAGCGCTTCAATGCTCTTCTCATCACCGCCGCCAAGCATCGCGCCCATGCGGGCGGCCGCTTCAAACAGGCTGGCCGTCTTGCGGCTGATGATGGTTTTGTACGTTTCCCGATCCATCGTGCCTGCTTTGGCAGCAATGGCTTGCAGCGTCTCCCCCTCCACCAGCTTGATGCAGGCGTCAGCCATAATCACGTTGTATTCCGGGCCGTAGGGGGCCATCATCTCATATACTTTGGTAAACAGGTAATCGCCGGCCAGCAGGGCAAAGGTGCGCCCCCATTTGGCATGAACGGTAATTTTGCCACGCCGGGTGAGGCTGTGATCGTTGATGTCGTCGTGAACCAGGGTGGCGGTGTGCACCATTTCCACGGCGGCAGACATGGGCACCACATCCATTAAATTCTGGCCGCCCACGGCCAGGTAAGCCAGTAAACCGAGTTGGGGGCGCAGCCGTTTGCCGCCAGACGTGATAATGTGCAGCCCGGCGTCGGCAAGTAACTGTACGTCACTGTTCACACTGTCGCGCAGTTGTTCTTCAACGGCCGTTAACCCCTCATGAATTGCATCTTTAACCATAATCAAACCACCTCGTTCACAACTTTCAATTTTTTTTGAACGCATTGATGAGATTATAAAATACACAAGGGGGCAGGTCAAGCCGTTTGTGAAAGAAATCTCAAATGCGGTTAACGTTTTCTATGTTGCCTTGCCTGTCCACCTTAGCGGATAATTGCCTTTATCTGGCAAGACATCGGGCAGGATGATATAGGATATTGGCCGATTGGCAATGTTTATTAAGGTAGAGGTACAGTGATGATATGGAGTTATTAAAGCAGCGAATTCTGGCAGAAGGGAAAAATTTGGGGCGGGGCATCCTCAAGATTGATAGCTTTTTGAACCATCAGATTGATGCGGCGTTGATGGCAGCGGTGGGGGCGGAAATTGCACGGGAGTTTGCCGGGACACGGCCGTCGCGCATCCTCACCGCCGAAGTGAGTGGCCTCATCCCGGCGGCCATGGTCGGCCACGCGATGGGCAACATCCCGGTGGTGTATGCCCGCAAACACAAACCAATCACCATGATGGAGCCGGTCTTCATCGAAACCGCCCCCAGCCACACCAAAGGGAATGTGGTCTCGCTCATGGTCTCGCCGGAGTTTATCCAGGCCGGGGATCGCATTTTGATTGTGGACGATTTCCTGGCGACAGGGCGCACCATTGATGCGCTCTGCCGCATTGTGCAAAGCGCGGACGCGGAACTGGTAGGCATTGCCACTGTCGTAGAAAAAACGTTTGAAGGTGGCCGCGCCGCCCTGACGACCTGGGGCGTGCCCATCTACGCGGCGGCAACCATTGTGGATATGAGTGAAGGGAAGATTGTTTTAGCGTGATGCGTGAAACAGTTCTCACGCATCACGCATCACGGAGAAAAATGACCCACGACACAATTGTCATTCTCGATTTTGGCTCGCAGTTTTCGCAGTTGATTGCCCGGCGGGTGCGGGAGGCGAAGGTGTACAGTGAACTGCTTTCCTGGACGACCCCGGCGGAGAAAGTGCTGGCGCTGAACCCCAAAGGGTTTATCCTCAGCGGGGGGCCGAACAGTGTGTATGAGGCCGGCGCGCCCACGCTGCCCCGCTATGTGCTGGAAAGTGGGCTGCCCGTCCTGGGCATCTGCTACGGGATGCAACTATTGGCCTATAACCTGGGCGGCAAAGTGGCCGCCAGCCAGAAGCGGGAGTATGGGCCGGCGGATTTGCAGGTAGATGTGGTGGATAGTTTGTTGTTTAGAGATTGGGAGATTGGGAGATTACGAGATTCAATCTCCCAATCTCCCAATCTCAACCAGGTGTGGATGAGCCACGGCGACAAGGTGGAACAGTTGCCGCCTGGCTTCCGGCCGTTGGCTCATTCGGATAATTCGCCGCTGGCGGCGGCGACGGATGTGGCGCGGCGCTATTATGCGGTGCAGTTTCATCCGGAGGTGGCGCACACGCCGCAGGGCAGTACAGTGCTGCGCAATTTTGTGGTGGAGATTTGTGGCTGTACGCCGGATTGGACACCCGCCAGTTTTATTGAGGAGCAGGTGGGGGTGATTCGGGCGCAGGTGGGCGACGGCCGTGTCGTCCTCGGTCTCAGCGGCGGTGTAGATTCGGCGGTGGCGGCGGCGCTCATTCACCGGGCCATTGGCGACCAGTTGACCTGTATTTTTGTGGATCATGGGCTGCTGCGCCAGGGGGAGGCGCTGCAAGTGGTGGCGACGTTTGAACGGGAACAGGGGATGCACCTGATTGCCGTGAACGCCATTGAAGAGTATCTGGAGGCGCTGGCGGGTATCACCGACCCGGAGCAGAAACGGAAGATCATTGGCGAGAAGTTTGTGCGCATTTTTGAGCGAGAAGCGCAAAAATTGGGGCAGATTGATTTTCTGGCGCAGGGCACCATTTACCCGGATGTGATTGAAAGCGCGGGCAAAGACAAAAAGGATGCACGGGTGATTAAGACACACCATAACGTGGGCGGCCTGCCGGAGGATATGGATTTTGAACTGGTGGAGCCGCTGCGGTTGTTGTTTAAGGATGAGGTGCGGCAGTTGGGCGTGGCCTTGGGGCTGCCGGAGAGCCTGGTGTGGCGGCAGCCGTTTCCGGGGCCGGGGCTGGCTATTCGCTGCCTGGGGGAAGTGACCTGGGAGCGGTTGGAGCGGCTGCGGCTGGCGGATGCGATTTTTGTGGAGGAACTGCGCGGGGCGGAGATGCTGAAGTGGGGGACGCAGCAGGCATTTGCGGTGCTGCTGCCGGTGAAGAGTGTGGGGGTGATGGGCGACGGCCGTACCTATCAGGAGGTGATTGCGCTGCGGGCGGTGACGACGGAGGATTTTATGACCGCCGACTGGGCGCGGCTGTCTTATGACCTGCTGGCGCGGGTGAGTCGCCGCATTGTGAATGAGGTGTCGGGCGTGAACCGGGTGGTGTATGACATCACCTCTAAACCGCCGGGTACGATTGAGTGGGAGTGAGCGTAATCCGTGAGCCGTAGTCCGTGAGCCGTAATCTGTAATCCGAAGTCGGAAGTCGGAAGTCGGAAGTCCGAAGTCGGACATCGGGCTTCGGGCATCGGATGACGATTACAACGGGACACGGCCGTACTGCGTATTGACCGGCAGTTTTATTTAACCCATTACTGTTTACCGATAACCGTTTACCGATTCCCGATAACCGATTACCGGAACAAGGAGGCGACTTATGGACTACGGACAAATTCTTAGCCGTAGCTGGCAAATTACCTGGAAAAATAAGTTTTTGTGGGTGTTGGGTTTTCTGGCGGCGCTGACGCGCATCAGCAGCAACACCAGCAGTTACCAGACCAATTCATCAGAAATGACGCCGGAAGCAGTGGAGCAGATGATGCAGGGGATGGCGCTGCTGGTGGGATTGGGCTGCCTCTTTTTGCTGATTGGGGTGGCGCTGTGGCTGCTCAGTCTGGCGGCGAAAGGGGGGTTGATCACGGCCGTGTCTCGTATTGACAACGGCGAACGGGTGACATTGGGCGAGGCGTTCAGCGCCGGGTTATCCCGCATTTCGACCCTGGTGGGCATGAATCTCCTGCTCTACCTGCCCATCTTCCTCATCGTCGTGGTCAGCGTGGTGGGGGCGATTACGCTCCTGGCCGGTTCCGGGATCACTTTCGCTTCATTCGCCGATGAACCATCGGCGGCGGGCGAGGCCCTGGCGGCCACATTTGGTCTGATATTCTTCTGTTTTTGCGGTCTGATTTGTGGGCTGGTTTTGTTGGGCATCTTGCTGCAATTCATCAATGCTTTTGCTTACCGGGGCATCATGCTGCGTGGTTTGGGGGCCATTGCCAGCCTGTCGCATGGCTGGCAGGTGTTCCGCAGCAACTTTGTGGAAGTGCTGCTGCTCTCCATGCTGTTTTTTGTGATCAGCATTGCTTTTGGCATGGCGGTGGCGGTGGTTTTGGCACCTCTAGCGTTGATCCTGTTTGTGCCTATGATGGCGATGGCTTCTGGTGGCAGCACACCTGGCACGGCCGAAATTTTCCTGTTATCGGGCGGGGCTTTGTGCCTGGGTATTCTGGGCGCGGCGTTGGCCTCGGTACTGACCACCTGGCAGTCGGCCGCCTTTACGCTGGCGTACCAGGAGTGGACGGGGAAGACAGTGAGTAGTGAGTAGTAAAAAAGAAAAATGAAGTAAGCAGTGAGCAGTAAGCAGTGAGCGGTTGTCTGCTTACTGCTCGCTGCCCACTAATCACTTTTTCGGATGACAAACGTGATAGACATCGGCGGGCTGTTTTCACAATCGTTGACGTTGATATGGCGGCGCAAGTTTTTGTGGCTGCTGGGCCTGCTGATGGGGATCAATGGGTTGGTGGTGGGGCTGATACGGCCGTTCCTGCGCACGGCCGTACCGGAACAATGGCTGTCACTGGAATATTGGTTGGAAATGGTGCAAAGTGGCAGCTTCCAATTGCCGACCATTAACCTGACGACGGCGGAATTGTGGCGGTATGTGCTGTGGGGGTCGCTGGCGCTGTTTGTTTACGTGGTGCTGTTTTGGGTGATCGTGACGGTGGCGGAGGGGGCGATCATTGGCGCAGCGTATGAGGAGGCTGAAGGACGGCCGTCTCACCTCGGCCGCGCGGTACGATTAGGGCTAGGCTATCTGCCCCGTTTTGCGGCCATTGATGCCGCTGTCTTTTTACCCGTATTTTTGCTGCTGCTGTTGATGATGGCGGTGGCGCTGGCAGATACGGCCGTCATTGCCTACCTGACGCTGCAAACGCAGACAGAAACGAGTACGGTCATCACCATCTATGCCCTGGGCTGGCTGTGTGTGTTGGCGTTGGGCTGCTGCATCCCCCCGCTGACCATTGTCTTGGTCTGGTATCGCACGCTGGCCTTCCGCGATGCGGCCATCTTGGGGCATGGTGTGCGCGAAGCGATGCGGCACACGCGCCAGGTCATCCGCCAACATTTTGGCGAACTATTGGCGCTGGCGGTGCTGCTGTATGGCTTGAGTTACGTGCTGGGCTGGTTGTTTAGCTTGCTGACGCTGCCGGTGCTGGCGCTGACGGCCGTGCCCCTGGCGGCCGGTTCTTCTTCGCTGACCGGTATTCTGGCAACCGGACTGAATTTGTTGCTCTCCCTGTTGGTGGCGTTGTTAAAGGGGGTGGTTCATGTGTTCACGGCCGTAGCCTGGACGCTGGCGTATCGAGAGTTGAGCCACCATCCGTAGACCGTAAGCCGTCATCCGTAAAACGTAAACAGGGCATAGGGGCACGGCCGTGCCACTTTCTTGACGTTTCCTCGTCTCTCTTGTACAGTAACCCTGTACAACAATTATGAGGTGCAGAATGGCTATTCAAGTAACATATTCCCAGGCGCGGGAAAACCTGGCCCAACTTTGGGATGAAGTCGTGCAAAACCAGGAAACGATCATTATCACGCGGCGTGGGGCCAAAGATATTGCGCTTATTTCGGCAGCCGAACTGGCCAGCCTGGAAGAAACCGCTTACCTGCTCCGCTCACCCAAAAATGCCGAACGGCTGTTAACCGCCCTCTCTCGATCAAGAGCAGGGGATGGTGCTGCCCAAACCGTAGATGATCTGCGCGCTGAGGTAGGAATTGACGACGAAGCTCAATAATATGGCGACTGAGCGCAAAGCGCGGGACGCGGTGTTTTTCCCGGAATTTCGAGAAGATTTGCAATACTGGGTGAAGACGGATCGAAAAATAGCCTTACATGCCCTGGATTTGGTTGAAGCCATACTGCGTGATCCATTCACCGGCATTGGTAAACCCGAACCGCTCAAACATCTTCTTTCTGGGGCGTGGTCAAGGCGGTTAACACGTGAACACCGCATTGTTTATGTCGTGAAAGCGGATCGTATTGAGTTCTTGCAAGCAAGGTACCATTATTAACGGCCAGGATAAAACCAACGTACGGCCGTACCCCCTTCTTTCATTCCTCCGTCTCCATCCGTTTTTTGCCTCTCACCCAACGAGCCACTGCCGTTAATTGGTTATGAATTATTCCTTTACTATGAGACTTGGCGTAGACACGGGCGGTACATTTACAGATTTCGTCTGGGTAGGTAACAACGGCCGTATCCAAATCCACAAACAACTCAGCACCCCCCCTGACCCATCCGCCGCCATTTTGCAGGGAATAGACGTACTGCAAGTGCCGGAGGACACGGCCGTTGTGCATGGCAGCACCGTCGCCACCAATGCCCTGCTGGAGCGGCGCGGGGCGCGCACGGCGCTGATCACCACCAAAGGGTTCGCCGACGTGCTGGAAATCGGCCGCCAAAACCGGCCCGACATTTACGCCCTGGTTCCCCAAAAACCACCACCGCTGGTTCCCCGCCAGTGGCGCTTTGAAGTAGACGAACGCATTACCGCCCAGGGCGACGTTTTGCGACCCCTCAACCCGGACGACCTGCTTCCCATTCTGGCAAAACTTGCCGAAGAACAAATCGAATCGGTAGCGGTTTGTTTGCTCTTTTCCTTCTTGTATGCAGACCATGAAAGGCAAATTCAACACACAATATCCCAATATCTCCATATCCCCATATCCCTCTCCGCCGACATCCTGCCCGAATACCGCGAATACGAGCGCACGTCTACCACCGTCATCAATGCCTATGTCGCCCCGTTGATGAGCCGATATCTGGGGCGATTGGCGGCGGGGTTGGGGGCACGGCCGTTGACCATCATGCAGAGCAACGGCGGCGTCATCAGCGCGGCGATGGCCGGGCAGCAGGCGGCGCGCACGGCGCTCTCCGGTCCGGCGGGCGGCGTGGTGGGGGCGCACTATGTGGCCGCCCAGGCCGGTTTTAGCGACCTGATCACCTTTGATATGGGCGGGACGAGTACAGATGTGGCCTTGTGTCACGGCCGTGTTCCCACCACCACCAGCGGCCACATTGCCGAGATGCCTCTGCGCCTGCCCCTCATAGACATTCACACCGTCGGCGCGGGCGGCGGCAGCCTGGCCCACGTGGACGCGGGCGGGGCGCTGCACGTTGGTCCACAGAGTGCGGGCGCTGACCCTGGCCCGGCGTGTTATAGCCGGGAAATGGTCAATGGTCGAAGGCTGGCGGGGCGGGCGACGGTGACGGATGCGAACTTGGTGTTGGGGCGGCTGGATGCGAAGCATTTTTTGGGTGGCACGATGCGGCTGGATGTGGCGGCGGCGCGGGCGGCGCTTGCCGAACTGGCAAGCGCGATGGCGGCGGCGTCGGTGGAAGCGGCTGCCTGGGGCGTGATCCAGGTGGCGAATGCCAACATGGAACGCGCCATTCGCCACATTTCTGTGGAGCGGGGATATGACCCGCGTCTGTTTACGCTGCTGCCCTTTGGCGGCGCGGGGCCGCTGCACGCCGCCGAACTGGCCGCCAATTTGCACATCCCCCGCGTCTTCATTCCGCCGTCGCCGGGTGTGCTGTCGGCGTTGGGCATGTTGGTAGCCGCGCCAACAAAGGATTATTCAAAGACTGTTATGGAGGAGATTGGGAGATCGGGAGATTGGAGATTGGAGATTGGAGATTGGTTGTCGGCGCAGTTTGTCGGTTTGGAAGAACGCGCCCAGAGCGAAATGGCGGCGGAAGGGCATGAAACCGTGACCTTGCATTATGCCCTGGACATGCGCTACAAAGGCCAATCCCACGAACTCACTATTCCCATTGATCGTAATCCGTTATCCGTAAACCGTAATCCGATTACGGATGATGGCTCACGGGTCACGCATCACGCATCACGCATCACGTCCCTCTTCCACGTCGCCCACCAGACCCGCTACGGCTACCACCAGCCGGAGGCGGCGGTGGAGGTTGTGACGATACGGTTAACGGCCGTCGCCCCCGTCACCCCACCCCCTTTACCGCAATATCCTATGGCTGAACCAGACGCTACGGCCGCATTGATCGGCGAAAAGGATGTGTGGTTTAACCAGCAGCCTATCGGCACCCGTTTGTATGATCGGGCCAGGCTGCGCCCCGGCCACCAATTCCCCGGCCCGGCCATCCTCTTCCAGTATGACACCACTATTGTTGTGCCGCCGGAGTGGGGTACGGCCGTAGATATGTATGGCAATCTGTTGCTGACCAGGAATTGAAAGAGGGTGGCAAGTGGTCACTGGTCATTGGTCACTGGTCACTTACCCCCCAAACCGTGAACGTAGGCATAACAAACCGGTTTCGTAGTGCCCGCCGTTTGCCCACCCCCTGCCTATCCTCTACAATGCCGCCCGAACTGAAGAAGGTAATTGCGTAATTACCCAATTACCCAATTACTTTTTGGATGGTGACGATTGATAGAGTCCACTGATTCACCCGATGTAAATACGCAGCCAGTGGTCACGGCCGTAGAACCACCCCCTACCTCGTCTCCTAAAAACTTAGGGGAAGATAGTGGTTTGGTCAAAGCAGCGGCCGTGTTGGCGGTGGGCAATATCGCCAGCCGGATATTGGGTCTGGTACGCGAAATCGTCAAGTCCAACCTGTATGGCACCTCGCCTTTGTTGGCCGCGTTCACGGTGGCAACGCTGGCCCCCATGACCCTGTTTAACCTGATCAGCGGCGGCGAAATGGTTAGCTCCTCGCTGGTGCCTGTTTTTAGCGACTATGCCCGCCGCGAAAAGCGCGCAGAGTTATGGCGGGTGGGCAGCGCCGTGCTGTCGCTGGCCACGTTTGTGCTGTGCCTGATAGTGGTGCTGGTGGAGCTTTTTGCTGAGCAGGTGGCCTGGCTGGCCGGGGCACGCAATTTTACCGACCCGGCGCTGTTTCAGGTGACGGTGGATTTGATGCGGCTGGCAACCCCGGCCGTTTTGCTTTTGAGCATTGCCAGCGTGCTATCTGGCCTGCTGTTTGCTTTGAAGCGTTTCACCTATCCGGCGTTTACCAGTGCCGTGTTTAATGGGGCCATTGTGGTGGCGGCGCTGCTGCGGCCCGACCAGATTACCAGCCTGGTGTGGGGCATGTTGTTGGGGTCGGCGCTGCAAATTGCCATCCAACTACCGGGGCTGCGTGACGGCCGTTTCCATTGGCGGCTCGATTGGCGGCATCCGGCAGTACGCCGGATCGTCATCCTCTACACCCCCATCCTGGCCGGGCTGGTGGTCAACCAGATTGCCATCTGGATCAGCTACCGGCTGGCAATTTTGACGGGCGATAACAGCGTCACCTACATGACCTATGCCACTACGCTCTACCAGTTTCCCCTGGGGCTGGTGGTGACGGCGCTGTCTTTGGCTACGCTGCCCACGCTGTCACAAATTGCTTCTTCCATTCAAACGGCCGTTGATCCCCAAACGGCCAGCGCCAGGGTGGAAGAGTTCAAAGCGACGCTGGCGGGCGGGATCCGGCTGGTTGTGGCGTTGCTCTTACCGGCAGGGACGGGGCTGTTTGCCTTAGCGCCGTTTATCGTGGTGCTGCTGCTGGAACACGGCCGTTTCACCGCCGCCGATTCCGAAATTACCACCCATGTCCTCCGGTTTTATCTGGTGGGGCTGGCGTTTGCGGGTATTGACCAGATGTTGGTCTTTGCCTCTTATGCGCGGCAGGATACATGGCGGCCGGCGCTGGCGGGGGTGTTGGCAATTGGCGTGTATACGGCCACGGCCGTGCTGCTGCTGCCCTCGATGGGTCTCTACAGTCTGATGATTGCCGATGCCATCAAACACATTGTGCATACTCTGATCATGCTCTGGTTTTTGCAGCGGCAATTGGGTGGGCTCCATGGCTATGGCATTACCCGGCTGGCGGTCAAAACTATCTTTGCCGCCGTTGTTACCGGCGTGTTGGCGCTGTTGGTGGCCGATGTGGCTGCCGGATTTTTGCCGATGGCGCGATTTGGCGGACGGCTGCTGGTGGTGCTGCTGAGCAGCGCCGCCGGGTTAGGCGTGTATGCGGTTATGGTGCTGCTGCTAGACATCCCCGAAGTGCGGGCGCTGTATAACATGGCCGTCAGCAAACTCCGCCACCGCTAAAATTTTGCAACCATACCGCTTTCCGGTATAACTTGCTTTAGACATTCGTTTTTTCAAAAAATCGGATGTCTGGTGGTAACTAATCTCCAATCTCTGAACAGAAGAAAGGAAACGGCCGTGTCAGAACCACAATTCCAGCTAGTCATCCGCAAAGGGCCGCAGGTAGGCCAGGTCTTTCACCTGGATGCCCAATCACTCATCATTGGGCGCGACCCCATGTGCGATATTACCATCAACGATCCGGAAATCTCGCGCCAACATGCTCGCCTCAGCCGCACGGACGATGGCTTTCAAATTGAAGACCTGGGCAGCACCAACGGCACGTTTGTCAACGGGCAGCGGTTAACCAGCGAGTCGGTTGCCTTGCAACCGGGGCAGGCGATCAACATGGGCAGCGGCGTGCGCCTGGTGTATGAACTGGCCGGAACCCCGCAGGCAAATATTGACACAATGGTTGATGAAGATGCGCCCTGGGCAGGCATGTCGTCAGCACCGCCGCTGGCGTCTACCGAATCGCCGGAATCTCAACCCGATCCATCGCCCAGATTTTCAGCCCCACCGACCTATCCTTCCTATCAAAATGCTGCCCCACCGCCGCCATACCAGGCTGTGTCTGATCTCGATTATGCCCCATTGGTTCCGCCCGGCGAATCGTCGAATAAGAACCGCCGCAATCTAACAATTGTGGCAGCGGTATTGTTGTTATTATGCTGTTGTTGTACGTTTGTCGGGTTTATGTACCAGTGGGGTGGCGATTGGCTGCTGCAATATCTGGGTTTTTGACAACAAAAAGGCCAGGCAAAAGCCTGGCCTTTTTTATTTCTCTATTATTTCGCCTTCAATGATCTTGATGTCGTCATTGGCGACGGCCGTGTCCCCTTCGCTCCCCAGTTCTTCAATTGGCCCATACCCATCCGCCGCCCGAATTTGATTCAAGTGTTTGATCACCACATGTTGCGGCGCCAGTTCAATAAACACCTTGGCGCCTACCAGCAGCACCGTGATGTCGTCCAGGGGTACTGTGGGTAGCAGGTCAATAGGCCAGATCACGTAAAAAACGGCTAGAAACGGTAGAAACTTCAAATAAAAAGGCACTTCCCGGTCGAACAGCAGATGCAAAACAAGCCGCGCCTGCTGCCATGCTTCACGCCAGAAGCCGGGGTCCCGGCGGTCAGTAGATAAGGCTGATGTTGTATTCATAGGTTCTCTCTCGTTTTTATGTTTACTCATTGTCAATAACACTCCTGCATACGTGTTTTATTGCCATCGGTTGTAACATTAACGCTAACCCGACTACCCCGCTAAAGATTCTCATCTACCACTGACAAAGCCTATACCCTCATCACCCCCTCACCTCGTCACCCAATCTCCATCACGGCCGTGCATAATTCGTCAGCCGGGGCAGCACATCTCTGATCTCATAATTGCGCCAGTGCCCAATGGAACCGGCCGTGAAGATGGTAAAACCCAGCACGTAGGTATCTTTGCGCACCTCGGCATCATACCACGCCATCTGGTTGACAAACGCTTCCATGCCGTCACGGCCCCATCCCTCGGCCACAGCATATGCCTGGAAATCAGCCCAGCCATACCCTGGCGGGCCGGGCCGGTTGCCAATAATGCCGTCAATCCCCGCTTCGGTGATAGCCAGGGGAATAACCAGCCCGGCCGGCTCTAACAATTCCCGGTAATACCAGCGATAGCGCAGGGTAAGCGTTCCCCGATCCGCATAACGCGGATAACCGGGCATTTCACTGCCGTAGCCATAGTTGATGACCGGCGCGCTGTATTCATGCAACGTTAGAATTGCGCCGTATTGCATGGCTGTTTCTATGGCCGGGATAAACAGGGCAAATTCATTTATTTCCGGCACGCCGGTGGCAAAACCGCCGATGGCAGCGCCTAAACCTTGTCGCGCCATTTCCCGCACCCGTTCTTGTTCAAACCGGGCATACCAGCCCATATTTTCCAGACCGGGGTCTGGCTCATTCCACCCCTCCCAATAATCCACAGCCGGATTTGCCCGGTATTTAGCCAGATTTTCCTGGACGTAGCGGCGGGCCGCTTCCTCTGGAATACCCCGGTACTGCTGACTGATGGTGTCCACACGCCCAATCACAATGGTGCGCGGGGATAATTCTTTGGTCACGGCTGCCAGGCCAAAATCGTCTACCAGTTTAATCACATTGGGTTGTGTTTGCCGGATAAAGTCTTCAATATGTGGGCTGTTGGGCTTGATGACGTGAATGCTCAATTTGCTTTTGCGGGGATCAATGAAAAACGGATAGTTGTACCTGGCCCCCTGAGCGGCGGGCGTGCGGGTGGGGGAGGGGGTATACGTAGGCGACGGTGTGTAAGTGGGAGAGGGGGTCGGCGTGTGGGAAGGAATGGGTGGGGTAATGCTGGGTGTGCTGGAGGGGCCTACCTGCCAGGTTTGATTATGGTTCAGGCGTGGGTCAATCGTGGCGTCGGGCGAAGATGGGGTGAAGGTGACCGGGACGGTGGGAATGATAGTGGGGGGAATGGCCGCTAACATAATGGCGGCGGCGCGGGTGGGTGGTAGGGCGGTAGAGGGGGTGCAAGCTGACACCAGCCACAGGATAAAAACTAGAACTACCAGACGCAGCCAGGTGGATGCTGCGCAAGTTGAAGGGGGGTCAGTTATCAAGCGTTTTGGCTGCATGGGCTGGATAATAACATCCTGTTTAGCCTTATGTCAATTTTGGAGAATAGTACCAACTTCTTAAACTGTGCATGAAGCGGCGGGATGTTTCATTGCTTCATTGAGGGCGGGTGTTACAATTTGCTCATTATGACTGCCTTGTTATTGTTTAAATTGTTTGTGGTCGTGGTGTTTTTGGTGATGTTTTTGCGACGGCCGTCCCTGCCCTGGGGTGTCGGTTTATTAACGGTGACAACGGCCGTGCTGCTGGACACGATCCTGGGTACATTTGACCGGGCGGCGCTGCTGGCCGAGTTAGGCTTTTTCTTTTATTTCATTGGCGGAGTATTGGTGGGCGGCGGCGCTTTCTGGTTATTGGGCGTGTTATGGCCCCATCTGCCGCAGACCAGTGTGCCTGCCCCTGCTGTTGCCGCCCAGAGCGTGAGCGTCAAAGAGTTTCAGGCTGTGGTGCCGCCGGTGAATGGGCAACCAGAGCCATTGCCGCTGGTGGAAGCAGCCGCGAATCCTGATGAGGCGGCGTATGATGTGGCCGCGCTGCTAGACGATATTCAGAATCGGTTTGGCCGAGAAGATGTGCTGGATTTGATGTTTGACCTGGAAATCCCGGAAACGGCCGTCATTTCCCTGAACCAGAATTTGCAGGTATTGGCGCATGATGTGGTGGTTTATGCCACCCGCAACGGTCAGACAGCACAGTTGGCGCTGGCCATTGAACGTATCTTAACGCCGCCGCCGCCAGAAATGCTGCCCCGCCTGGAAAAGCTGACCCCGGCCTCGCCGCGCGCCAGTTTGCGTTACGTCCTGCTGGCCCGTTACAATCTGGAAAAACTGCAAAAAATGGCGGCCCGTCTGGGGGTGGATTGGGAACAGCTAGAAGGAGCGGAGAAGCGCGGCAAGGTACGTGAATTTTTGCAGTACCTCTACCGGCGTAACCGGGTGGATGAACTGCTGGATTTGATGCGTGAAGGGCTGGGAGAGACGGCCGTTGCCTCTCCAGAAGTAAGTACATGATTCGTAAAATGTGGCTGGTTGTTTGGGTGTTGTTGGCGGTGGCGGTTACGGCCGTGTCCGCCCAAGATGCCCTGCGTCTGTCGCTCAGCCGGGATTTTGGCGCCGGTTTTGGCGCAGATATTCAAGGGCGCTTCTCTATGCACGTGGAGGGGCCGGAGGACCTGGTGCGGGTGCTGTTCTTCATTGACGACACGCAGGTAGCCGAACAGACAGCACCCCCCTTTCGTTACCAGTTCAGCACGGGCAATTTTCCCCCAGGTACACATGTGTTGCGGGCAGTGGGGTATACGGCTGACGGCCGTGAACTCACCTCCAACACCATCACCCCAATCTTCATCACCAGCAGCGACGCCAACCGGCGCGTAGTCACAACCATCGTGCCGATCATTGCTCTGGTTATTGGCGTTGGCTTGTTCTCCTGGTGGGTAGCCAGCCGGGGCCAAAAAGCGTCCGGGCTGCCAGCCATCAATGGCCCCTTTGGCGGCGCCATTTGCCCCAAATGCCACAAACCCTTTGCTCGCCATTGGTGGGGCTTCAATGTGGTGATTGGCAAATTAGACCGCTGCCCCCACTGCCACAAATGGAGCGTGGTGCAGCGCACCCACCCTGACCTGCTGCAAGCCGCCTACGAGGCCATGCTCCAGGCCGAAAAAAGCGCAGCAGACGCCCCGACGCCGACCCCAGAAGACAAAGAAAAAACTCTCCGCAAACAGCTAGACGACTCCCGTTTTGACAACTAAAAAGTGTAGGCCCAGACACCGGCTTGGAAAGCCATTTTGTCACCCTGTCACCCCCTCACCCTATCACCTTTTCATCTGTAGTACCCCTGGTTTACCCCCACAGTACCAGAGTAGTTCTGCCGTCCTGGTGACATTCTCCCATTTACCATGACCCCCTATTTCCCCTATTCTATAGACAACAAACTGACTTGCTTTTCAACTCGTTTTCCTCCTCCTTCCTGGCTCCGGGGCCCCCACCTCGGAGCCACTTTTTTTATCTGGGCAGTGTCAGGCACTACTCAAGATCGGCGGCGACGGCCGTATTCTCCCCCTTTTTCTCCCTCTGAAAAATCGCCCCCAAAATAAACAATATCATCCCCAAATGAATCATCATATCCCCCACATTAAAAATGCCCACCCGCCAGGGAGTCTGGATAAAATCCAGCACCTCGCCCACCCAGATGCGGTCTACCAGATTGCCCAACGCCCCACCGACCAGAATAGCTAACCCGGCCCGTGCCAGCCATTGTTCCCGCGGCAGGCGGTGAATATATAGCAGCAGCCCTGCCAACACCCCCAACGTCAGCCAGCCCACCAGCGGGCCAATGCCCTGAAACAGGCCAAAGGCGATCCCCCGGTTATGCGTTTCTACCAGCGTAAACAGGGCATTGAATTGGGTTGGGCCGTGTTCGGCCAGATACGCAGCCGCCCACCATTTGCCCAGGCGGTCTGCCAGAAATGCCAGCGGGATGAGCAGGTAGATCATTCCACATCCTCGGTATTCTCGGGTTCTGGGGTTTGGGATTTGGCGACCAGTTCGGCCTGTTCGGCCGCTTCATATTCCGCCTGCGTCAAGAACTTGCCCCCGGTCAACTCATAACTGGTGACGTGATAGCTGCCATCCAGGTAAACCACCGTTTCCATACGACGGAAACATTTGCTGTCCACCACCGTCTTGTGCCAGACAAAACCGCCGCCATCGCTGAGTAAATCATGCTGCTTATCGGCGCGCACCCGCACCCGTTTGCCGCAATTGTCACACTGGAAATAGAAGTAAATGCCCGTCTTATCCACATACTCCCCGGTTGTTTTCTTCTCACCGCCACCAAACAACTTCTTAAATAATCCCATCGCGTTCTCCTACTTGAGCATTCGCTATAAATGGCATACACTGACGAAATATGTCATTCCAATGTACCAAAAGGTCATATCAGATGCCAGTTTCACAAACCGGAGGATGAAATGAAGCTCAACCTGCCCGGTTCATCCCCAAACGCCCGTCCACCCACATTCCCTTAACCTGAGGTAGCAGGAATGTCCATGCGTATTTTGACCTACAACATTTTGGACGGGGGACACGGCCGTGAACACCTCATCCTCGAAGTCTTGCAAGCACACCAACCCGATGTGGTCTTCCTGCAAGAGTTATTCAGCCCAATCATCGCACACGATCTGGCCCAAAACCTGGATATGCAATACTTTTTTGCCGAAGGCAATTCACGCCGCCATCTGGCTTTGTTGAGCCGGTTGCCCATTATGGAGAGTCACAGCTATCACCCCTCGCCGGCTATTCATCGTGCTATTTTGTATGCCAAATTGGCAGGCCCTTTTGCCGGGCCTTTACACGTTTTTGGCGTTCATCTGGTGGCTTCGCCCTTTTTTCTTTTGGAAGGGTGGCGGTTGTGGGAAGTCAAAACCTTATTGCAGCTTGTCAATCCATTCCTGTCAGAACCTTGTCTCATTGCCGGTGACTTTAATGCCTTTTCCCCTCAAGATGAAGTCAACACAACCCATTGGCCACGATGGTTGAGACGGCTGCTGGCCTTACAGGGCGGGTGGCTGCCTCGCCGTACCATCCAGAAAATGCTCGACGCTGGCTTAATTGACTGCTACCGTTCATTACACCCTGAGGAGCATGGATGTACCCTGGCCCCACCTGTGCCCAGTGCCCGACTAGATTACAT
The DNA here is from genome assembly GCA_023382655.1 of Anaerolineae bacterium. Lineage (GTDB taxonomy): Bacteria > Chloroflexota > Anaerolineae > Promineifilales > Promineifilaceae > CAADGU01. The sequence goes on from JAHDWK010000001.1 coordinate 192,341, forward strand.
CTTTGCAAACAGCGTGTGGCAAACCCATTTGCACAAGTGTGTTGTCATCAACGAATCACTAGCCGTCATGTCTGCCTCTGATCACTTCCCCGTTCTAGCTGACTTCGTTTGACGAATCCTTTATTGATTAGTACAAAACGCTAAAGTTCTTGAAGGCCAGCCCGGCTAGATTGTTATCCCCTGAAAACCGGGCACGTGAGATGCCTTCCTCATAGCTAAAACGCCCCGATGCGTAGATATTGAAGTCCAGCGTATCCATTTCGATCACAGCTTCCGGGTTGCCCTGCCCGACCTGCCATGTGCCTCCGGCAATGCCCGTAAGCGCCAGCGTGAACGCGCGTCCGTTCAATTTCATTGGCAATGTGTGCCCCAGATCCCGGACGACTAATTCGTTGATACGGCCGTCATGCTCCCGTGTTTGCTCAAAATGATCGCCTGTGGCCCGGCAGACATCCAGGCGGTGCATCCAGGTATCACGGCTGTGAATGACCCACATCAGGTGGCGCATAGAGAGCCTGCCAGGAATGGGATGGGGGATAGATGCCCACTTGACCAGACGGAATCCATAGGCCCAATTGTGGCTGGCTTTTTCGCCCGCCTGTCGCAATTCGGCGATCAACTCAGCCGGTGTCATGTCGGCCCGCTCGGCCAGTTGCAGCGCATTGATGCTGTCTTCAATCGGTTGGCCCGGCCTGCTTTTCGGCCTGGCCGTTAACTGGTGAATCATCTCCCGATAACCGGTACCGCTGGCAAAGCCACCGGCCTGATGCGCCACCATGTCGCGCACATTCCACTCCGTGCAGGCCGTGGGTTTGCTCCACTCCTCGGCGGTCAGTGATTCAATCAGGCGGATGAAGCGATCCAGTGCGGTTTGCATCAGGTCAAAGGCTTCATCAGCCGTAACATAAGGTATTTGTTCAGCGGTTATGATAGTTGATGGGGAAATGGCGAAGTTCATTTTTATTCATTCTCCTTGAGGGGTATCGCTTGTTCCAGAAGGGATAAAACAACGGGCATTAAAGAGCCAAACCGTCCCTGCCCAATTGGCAGGTCTGGCTCGTTTGCCAGGTGCATGGCGGTCATGCCGTGTGCCAGAACGATCACCAGGTTCACTAGCTGCTGGCTGGAAAGCTCAGTTTCCAGTTCGGCCTTTAACTGTTCGGCACGGCCGTAAGACCAATTTAGCATTCCAAAACTCAGTTCCAGACTTTCCGGCGAGGGGACAAAACCAGGCACCGGCCGTTCAAAACAAAGCTGATAAAGTTCAGGATTTTCCAGCGCGAAGGACATATAACCTTCAATAATAAGGCGAAGCTCATCCCGCCAGTTCGTGGCTGCTGGCGTCAACGCCTGGATGTGTTCATCATAAAGGGTAAACCCCAACCGGAAGAGCGCATCATAGATGTCCATCTTGCCGGAAAAGTAGTTGTAAAGGGACGGGGCGCGCATCTTCATGCGGCGGGCAAGCTCTTGCATAGAGAGGGCCGCAACCCCTTCCTCTCGCATAATTGCCCGTGCAGTATCCAGAATGGTCTGGACGGTGGCGTCATGGTTCTGTTGTCGGCGGGGTGATGTAAGTGATTTTTTCATAAAAATACTAATATCATTAGTTTTTTATAATGCTATTAGTTTTTCTTACAGATGTCAAGAGTTAAAACATAAAGAAGAACATCATCCCCCCTGCCTCTGCTCACCCCATTCTCACGCTATTCGCCCGATTTTGCCGCTTGTGTTACACTGCCGCCATCTTATGCAAACTAAAACAAGCTGAGAGTGCGACTTGGCTACGTTTATTCAAGGAGACTTTCAGTGAGTGATTTCGAAACTTTCAACCTCCATCCGCGCATTGCGGCTGGCATCCAAACAATGGGGTATGACACCCCAACCCCTATTCAAATACAGGCCATTCCCCCCATTTTGCAAGGCAAAGACATCTTAGGCCTGGCACAAACAGGCACCGGCAAAACGGCCGCCTTTGTGCTGCCTATTTTGCAACGGCTGATGCAAGGGCCGCGCGGCCATGTACGCGCCCTGGTGGTGGCCCCCACCCGTGAACTGGCCGAACAGATCAACGATTCATTTGTGCAATTAGGGGAGCAGACAAAAACGCGCAGCACGGCCGTGTACGGCGGCGTCGGCGTCAATCCCCAAATTCAACGGCTCAAACAGGGCGTAGAAGTGGTGGTGGCCTGCCCCGGCCGGCTGCTCGACCACATCAACCAGAAAACGATAGACCTCTCCCGGCTGGAAGTGCTGGTGCTGGACGAAGCTGACCGCATGTGTGACATGGGCTTTTTGCCGGACATTCGTAAACTGCTCAGGCACCTACCTACCCAACGGCAAACCCTCTTTTTCTCGGCCACCATGCCGGATGATATTCGCCGCCTGAGCCATGACATCCTCAAAAATCCGGTGACGGTGCAAGTTGGGCTGACCAAACCGGCCATGACTGTTGCCCACGCCCTTTACCCGGTGCCGCAACACCTGAAAACAGGACTGTTACTGGCCCTACTGCGCCACATGGATACCGAGTCAGTGCTGATTTTTACACGCACCAAACACCGCGCCCGGCGTGTGGCCGAGCAGCTCAACCGCGCCGGACACAAAGCGGCGGCGCTGCAAGGTAATATGTCCCAAAACCGGCGGCAAGAAGCGATGGACGGTTTCCGCACCGGCCAGTACAAAATCATGGTGGCGACGGATATTGCCGCACGCGGGATTGACGTCTCCCAAATTTCGCATGTGATAAACTATGACATGCCCGACACGGCCGACGCCTACACCCACCGTATTGGCCGCACCGGGCGCGCTGCTAAAACGGGCGACGCTTTTACTTTTGTCACCTCAGAAGATACAGACATGATTAGAGCCATTGAGCGTGTGTTAGGGGAAAAACTGGAACGGCGGACGCTGTCCGAATTTGACTACACCGTGCCCGCGCCCACCAGAGACACCGAATTTGCCCGCCCGCCGCGCCAGCCCCGTTCGTCCCGCCCGACCCAACCGACCGGCAACCGCCCACCGAGGAATAGACAGAAAGCCAGAGTGGGGAGTGGGGCACGGCCGTAACTCCACTCACTCAACCAGACAGGTTTCGCAAACCTGTCTGGTTGCTTAACCTCTCTCCCCTCTATTCAACCCATTCAACGGGCCGTTCCAAAAAAGCACTGTATTGTTCGGCGGCGGCCAGCACCGCCTCCTGCGCCACGGCCGTCAGCGGCTGAAACAGTTCCAGGCTGATCACGGCCGTACCCCTTTTAACCTCTCGCTTCCAGATGCCCACCACCTGCCCGTCTAACACAATCACCGGGCGGAAGATGCCATTGACGGAGACAACTCGTTTATCGTAACGGCCGTCCAGTACCACATGGCGCGTTTTGTACCCCAGGTAATACTCGTCAAACGCCGGTAGCAGCCAGGCCGTGGGTGAGGGCATGGCGGGTATGGCCGGATTGTCGGACAGCCAATAAGTTTCCCCCTCCACCACCTCGGACTGCAGCTCTGTTTCGACCAGCGCCAGAGCCACCCGCGCCTCGGTTATGGTTAGTCCCGACCACCAGACAAAATCGGGTAAAGTGGCCGGGCCGTGGCTGCGGAGATAACGCCGCGCCAGTTCCGCCAGCGCCTCGTCCCGTGTGTAGGTCGGGCCAGGCGGCGTCCACTCATCCAGCAACACAAATGTCTGCTGTTTGCCCTGCATCGGGCCAAAACAGATCAGCCCGGCCAACGCCGCCTGCCCCAATATGTGATACCCACGCTGCCCGGCGGTAGAAATACCGGCCTGCTCCAGCGTTTGCAGGATGTTGGGGCGGGAGAGGGGCTGGTTAGTTTGCAGCACCATCGTTAACACATCAAAACTGCGCGTCAAGGTTTCCTGGTCAAGTTCCAGTTCACGCAGACGGCCGGCGCTGCCGCTGATCAGGCGCGGCGCGAGCAGCGCCAGCAGCCAGCGAATATCGGCCGCTGTGGTCATTTGCAGCGTACCGCGCATCAGCCAGGTACGGATGATTTGTTTGTCGCTGAGGGCCTGTTCAACGGCCGTGTCCGTTATCGTGTGCCCTGAGCCGCCCCGCGCCCCTATCGCCCACTTCACGCTGGCATAATCCTGCGCCTGCATCGCCCCAAACCAGGCTACTATTTGGTCAGGTGTCGCCGCTGTTTCGGAAACCAGTCGCTGGTTATATAGCCGATGATGTACGATGTCTAAAGCAGTCATGTTGATCGCGCCTTATCCGAGAGTTGTAAATGCAGCAGGGGATACGGCTTGCCCATGCCATCAAGCTCGGAACGGCCGTTAACGACAAATCCCATATGCAAATAAAACCCCACAGCCTGTTCGTTTTGCTCGTTCACGTCTAGCGCGTTAGCGTGGAAGATTTCGATGGCATAGTTGAGCAGTTGGCGACCAGCCCCCAGGCCACGCGCCTCTGGATGAATGAACAACATCTCCACTTTGCCCTCCTCCACCGCCACAAAACCGGCCACCTGACCACCGTCATCGCGGACACAGGCCAATTGCGGTATGTGGGGCAGCGCCTCCCACACCAGGGGCCGGAAAATTTCAATATCGGTTTCGCGCACAAAGTGATGCGTCGCCCGGACAGAGGCTTCCCATACCGCTACCACACGCGGGAAATCTTCAGGCTGAATGGGGGAAATGTCGGGTTGGATATACATTTTCTTCGCTGTTGCCAGTGGTAGGTCAACGCAGTCAGTCCCACCTGCCACTGGCCTTATCTCATCCGGTTGCCAACGACCGTGACTATACCGGAAATAGGCAAACTGGTGTAGAGGTCGCCTGGTGTGTAGCTTGCGTCTTGATACAACCCATCCGCTACCGGAGAGGTAGTAATCACCGGAATAGGTGAAAGTGTCCTGGCGGGGGCCGCCACCCGGCCGGCCGCCTGGCTCGCCTATCGTGCCAGAGCCATCATTACCACTGGTGACATTCAGGCCATCATCACTGGAGGCAATGGTGATAAGGTGATGCTGGGGTGAGGGCTGGCGCAGAGCGCCGTGGTGGTTGAAGTGGAGGTGGACACGGTTGGGCAAGACGCGGGTGTTGCGGGTGTGGCAAAATCTGGCAATCGGCCGTACTTATTACCCCGATATGGCCCGCAGCCAGGTGCATGGGGCGGTTATTCAGGGGATTGGCTACGCCCTATACGAGGAGAAGGTTCTGGACAAGGCCACCGGCCAAAACCGCGACCTTTGCCCAGGCGGCTCACATAGCTACGGAGGGCGTATCGCCGCTGCCGCAGACAGGGTACAAGGTTCCGCTGCTGGTTGGCGCGGTGTTAGAAACTTTAGAGCGGGCGTTTAAGCGCATCTGGGGCGGCGAAGGCTAAACCCCTGGGATAGTTGTGGGCCAAAGATCACACCGGGTAGCATGAGGCGTGGATGGCGGTCACGGCCGTTTTCTATTTCCTCTATCCCCCCGCCAGCCCCATGTGCAACTTTTTTTGCACCATACTGGCCGCAAATATCAGACAAGTCAAGCTAACACCTGGCCTACAACCCGGTATAATCACGGCCATGCTGCTGGCATCATCTACACGCGCGTTGGTAGATTTAGGTGATGGGGCGCAGGTCACGGCCGTGACTATTTGCGCCTCATCTATGGCCCGGAATACACTTTGCCGGACAACCTCAACCGGCTGCGTCAGCGCAACGTTTCGCGCAAGCGATTCCTGGCGCTGCGTGAATTTGCCCTGGGCCTTGAGGCGCTGGAACGATTTGTATGGCGCGAGCCGCTGCGCCGGGTGCATGAATGTGTGTTTGCGGTGCTGGCTATGGAAAGAAATGTGATTTCGACGAAGATCAAAACAAGCCCATCTTTTGCTGAATTTGTCATCCTTGTGTCTCTACTGATGTCCTTAACGGCATTATCTATTGATGCCATGCTGCCGGCGCTCGCTCAAATAGGCCTGGATTTGTCTGTAGAAAATGCCAATGAACGGCAGTTAGTTGTTTCCATGATCTTCCTGGGGTTAGCCCTGGGACAGCTTTTTTTGGGGCCGTTGTCGGACAGCACCGGGCGAAAATTAGCCATCTATGCTGGTTTAGGATTGTTTATGATCGGAACTTTGTTATCTATGCTGGCTATTAGTTTTCCCATGTTACTGTTGGGTCGTTTTATACAGGGAATTGGCGTTTCTGCACCACGAGCGGTTTCACTGGCGCTTGTACGGGATCAATATGAAGGTAGAGCGATGGCCCGCGTGATGTCCTTCGTAATGACCGTGTTCATCCTGGTTCCCATGATCGCCCCTACGTTTGGGCAGGCAATCCTCCTCTTCACCGGGTGGCGCGCTATTTTTGGCAGTTATTTGTTACTGGCGGCGATAATACTGACTTGGTTTGCTTTACGGATGCCGGAAACCCTGGCTCGTGAAAATCGTGCCCCATTTTCATCGCGACGAATTGTACTAACGATGCGAGAGATTCTCACCATTCGACCCGCCTTGGGTTACACTGTCACGGCCGGTCTGGTAAGTGGGGTATTTATTGGCTACCTGAATTCTTCCCAACAGATTTTTCAGGATCAGTATGGACTGGGTGAACAATTTCCTCTCTACTTTGCCATTCTCTCTTCTGCCGTCGGGTTGGCTTCTTTTCTAAATGCCCGCCTTGTTATGCGCTTTGGCATGCGCCTTCTGGTTAGAAGGTCACTGACATTTGTTTTCGGGCTGTCTATCGTTTCTGTGGGGTTTGCGTTGTCGGTAGCTGGCATACCACCGTTGTGGATACTGATGGTTTATCTGTTGCTGTCTTTCTTTTGCATAGGTATTCTGTTTGGCAATCTGAATGCCTTGGCAATGGAACCATTGGGGCATATCGCAGGGACGGGAGCAGCTGTGGTAGGTGCTCTCTCAACGTTAATATCAGTCGTCTTGGGAACGCTGATAGGACAGAGCTACAATGGCACTGTTATGCCGCTGGTAGTCGGTATGGCCATTCTCTCAGGCTTATCACTGGCTATGGTTCACTGGGCAGATTAATACACCAACTCCCCACGCACAAAAGCATCCGTTTCTGCCTGGGTCGGGGCGTTAAAAAAGGCAGCGGTGTCGGCAATTTCGATGAGACGGCCGTCCCACAACAACGCCGTTCGCTGGGCCAATCGCTGCGCCTGAAAGATGTTATGCGTCACCAAGACCATCGTCATGCCCAGATTTTGGTTTTCCTCGCGCAAAATCGTCTCGATGATGCTCACATTGTACGGGTCCAGATTGGCGGTCGGTTCGTCCAGCAGCAGCACCTCTGGCTGTATCACCAACGCCCGCGCCAGCGACACGCGCTGCGCCTCCCCCGCCGACAATTTATGCGCTGCCTGCCGCACCAGTGGTGTTAATCCCAACCGTTGCAGCCAGGCGGATTCCACCGACGGCGGCAGCTTTTGGCCGCGCAGCCCCAGGCCAAAAGCGAGATTGGCCGCCACACTGCGCCGCAGCAAAACGGGCCGCTGGAACACCATCGTCACCCGCCGCCGCTGCGCCAACGAGAGCGCAGGCATCCCTGCCTGCCCATCAAATGTAATCTGCCCCTGCGTGGGCTGTTCCAGGAAGTTCAGCAAGCGCAGCAGCGTGCTTTTGCCCGCTCCGCTGGGACCAACAATCGCCAAAATTTCCCCCCGGTGAATGTTCAGTTGGGCGATATTGAGAACGCAACGGCCGTCATACCACTGCTGTATATTTTCAAGTTGATAGAGAGTTTGGGTCATAGTTATTGGAGATTAGCTGGCTGTTCCATCACCCAATCTCCCAATCTCCTAATCTCTTCTCTGCAACCCATACAACGCCAGATTGGTCACAAATGCCAGCCCCAACAAGATGATGCCCAGGGCCAGCGCCAGGGCAAAGTTACCCCGGCGTGTTTCCAGCACAATCGCCGTTGTCAGCACCCGCGTCTCGCCCTGGATATTGCCGCCCACCAGCATGACCGCCCCCACTTCGGAGATGATACTGCCAAAGGCAGCGACGATGGCCGCCACCACACCCAGCCGGGTTTCCCGCAGCACCGTCCAGGCTAACTGGACACGGGTGGCGCCCAATGAACGCAGTTGCAGATGGAGCAGGGGGTCAGTGGCGCGCACGGCCGTGAGCGTCAGTCCCACCACCAGCGGCAAAGCAATAACCGTCTGCGCCAGCACCATCGCCGAGGGTGTAAACAGCCAGCCTAGATTGCCCAATGGCCCCTGGTTAGACAGCAATAAATAAACCCACAGCCCTACCACCACCGGCGGCAGCCCCATGCCGGTGTAGATGAGCGGCAGCAGGCAGCCTGCCGCCGGAATCCGCCCCATCAACCCCAGGCTCGCGCCAATGGGAATGCCGATGAACATGGCAAACAACAGGGCAAACCCTGTTACCCGCAGCGTCAGCGCCACAATACCCCACAGTTCAGGATCAAAGGAGAAAAGCAGTTGAACGGCGCTTTGGAAGACTTGGACAAGGATGTTCATCTACGGATTACGGACTTCGGTTTACGGATTCTACCGATCCCGCCACGCTTCAGAATCGGGATAAAAAAGCGGCTGACCGAATTGGTCACGGCCGTATTCGCCAATCATTTCCTGCACTTCCACGCTGGTTAACCAGTCGGCAAACACCTCTGCCAGTTCGCCGTTGATATTACCCTTGTCAGGATTCACCGGTATCACGCCATACGGATTCAGCAATGCCGGGTCGCCATTATCGGCAATCGTCGCCCCACCGACCACGATGGTCAGATTGGGCAAATTCTCTTGCATGGCCAGGAACGTGCCCCGGTCGGTCAGCGTATACGCGCCCGTCTCATTGGCAAACAACAGCGTATCGCCCATCCCCTGCCCCAACGATTTATACCAGCTACTGTTGGGGTCAGGGGTGATACCGGCGGCTGTCCACAGTTGCAATTCTTTGGTGTGTGTACCGCTGTCATCTCCCCGTGAGGCATAGGTGGTTTCGGCGGTGGCAACGGCCGTTAATGCCTCTTGCGCGGTCGCCATCCCCTGAATGCCCGCCGGATCATTTGCCGGCCCCACAATCACAAAATCATTGTACATCACATCATACCGTTCCGTACCATGCCCGGCAGCTAAAAATTCATCTTCCCGGCTGCGGGCATGAACCAGAATCACGTCGGCGTCGCCCGCTTCGCCCAGGGCAATGGCCTGCCCTGTGCCCACCGCCACCACATCCACGCGGGCATTATGTTCTTCCTCAAATTCCGGCAAAATGGCCTCCAGCAAGCCAGAATCGGCCGTGCTGGTTGTTGTCGCCAGTCGCAGCACCTCCGGTTCTGACGAACCACAGGCTGCTACATAAATCAGGAGCAAAGTCAAAACAAACAGCTTCATGCGCATGGGGTATCGATCCTTTTATGGGGTTGATAATCGTTATGATAATTTATCATAACGATTATAAAACGGCAAAGGATGGGGAACTGGTAAGCAGTTATTCGGGTGAGTTAGGGGGAAAAATCGTCTGGAAACGATCTTGTAAAACCGTTTCTAGCTCCTGGCTGATTTGGGTGAAACGGGCAATATAATCCTGAGCCAGCGGCGTGAGGGTGGCGCCGCCGCCATGTTTACCCCCGGTCTGGGTCTCCACCAGTTTTTGCCCCAGGCGACTTTCCATTTCGTGGATTTTTTGCCAGGCAATGCGGTAGGGCACGCCCATGTGGACGGCGGCGGCGGAGATGGAACCGGTTTGGGCTACGGCCGTGAGCAATTCCACCCGCCACACCGACAACACCACCTCCCCCTCCACTTCCAGCCACGCATTCAATTTCGGTTCCATAAACACTCCGCTACTGGCCAGATGGGGTAGTAATGAATTGCAGGAATTTATCTCCCAGGTCGGTCGTGCGCTTCTCAAATGCCCCTGTAGCACTCATCATCGCGTGTGTACTCCCTCCTGAGTAAAGGCCTTTGGCATCAAGTTCGCTAATTATGAGATCGTAAAATTCCCGTTGATTCCCTAATTCTGGATATGCAATAGTCAATAGCCGGGATAGTAAACTACTTATGCCAAACGTAGGTATTGGTTTGTTATTTTCTGTAAACCAGTTTTGGGGGTTTTGAAAAAGACGCAGAATCCTTAGGTGCCAAACCGTAAAAGTATCAACCAAATTTAAAAACATCAATTGTACTGACTCATCTGGAGGATTTGGCAGAGCCGCATTGATAATAGCGTTTTTTAATGCTTCACGCTTTTCGCTTTGACTATTTCGTAATGCGATTTGAGTCGCATGTAATACCGTATCTATAAAAATGTCATTTGTCTGAAGCTCTTCTAACTTTACACCTTGATCTTCTTCCAATTCTTGTAGAGCTTTTCCAACATCCTCCATCCACTTTACTTGGCGTTTCTGAAACGGTGGAGTTATAAAATACTGGAATAGTTCTTGAAGACCAGGAATAACTGATAGTAAACTACCAACTACTAAATGGGCAGTATCAGCGGTACTTGGCCCTGGTGGCTCATATTTATCTTCTATCACCCGGTCTTCACCTCCAATTTCACTGCTCGGCTTAACAAGCAAGATAGGCCGCGACACAAGCCGTCCTAAGCAAACCCCACTTCAACCGCCAATCGTAAACCAAAACTGTGTAGTAACGCATTCAGGCTGGAAAGCTGCGGGTTTCCTGTTGATGACAACATTCGGTAAAGATTTTCCCGATTAAGCATTGCTTCCTGGGATACCTGGGAAAACCCACGTGCCTCACAAACATCTCGCAAAGCTAACAGGAAAACTTCCTGATCATTTTCCTCAAGAGCCGCATTCAGGTAGGCAGCTGCTTCAGTAGGGTCTGTTAAGGCCGCTCTCAATCCGTCTTCATATTTTGCAGCAATCTGACTCATGTTATCCTCCGCAGATAGTCATTCCAATAGGCTTTGGCTAAAGCAATGTCCCTTGACTGTGTACTCTTGTCGCCGCCATATAACAGAATTACAACCGTATCGCCCTTACGTCCAAAATAAATCCGATAACCGGGGCCATATGGTATTCGCAATTCACTGATACCGCTGCCAACGCTCTTACAATCTCCGAAATTCCCCAAACGAATTCGATTCAAGCGTATCCGAATACGGGCACGAGCCTGTTGATCTCTCAGACCTTCCAACCACTCTCGAAACGGATTTCGATCATCTTCCGTGAGATATTCAAGCAACTCAATGATCGATTCAGACATAAAGCCATTGTAGCATAAAAGCTACAAAAGTAGAACAACGGCCGTACTCCCTATCCTCTGCCCGTGTGCAAATGACCAAAACTCTGGTAGATTCTGCAAAAATAGAACGTTGGTTTTCGCAACATCCGTGTTCCATTTCAGGAGAAGAACGGTGGAAATTGTAGACTTACTCATTACCAATGCCAGCCAGGTTTGCGTGATTCCCGGGCCGGATGGCCCGCAGCGCGGGCAGCAATTGGGCGACCTGGGGCTGATCGCCAACGGCGCAGTGGCCGTAGCGGATGGCAAAATTGTGGCGGTGGGCGACACGGCCGTGCTCACATCCCACTACTACGCACCACAGGTAATAAACGCCAACGGCCGTGCCGTCATCCCCGGCTTCGTAGACCCCCACACCCACATCCCCTGGCTGGGCGACCGCGCCGCCGAATTTGAGCAGCGCATCGCCGGGGCCAGTTACATGGAAATCATGGCCGCGGGCGGCGGCATCATGTCCACTGTGCGGGCCACCCGCCAGGCCAGCGTGGCCGACCTGGTGGCCGATAACCTGCCCCGGCTGGCGCGGATGTTGCAATATGGCACCACCAGCGCCGAAACTAAGACAGGCTACGGCCTGGAAACGGCGGCCGAACTGCGCCAGTTAGACGCCATCGCCGCCTTGCACCAGGCGCAGCCCATTGAACTCACCCCCACTTTCTTGCCGGCTCATGCGATACCGGCCGAGTTTCACGGCCGTACCGAAGCCTACGTGCAGTTGGTCATTGAGGAGATGCTGCCCGCGGGCGCGGCCTGGGCAAAGGAACATAACACCCCCCTCTTTTGTGATGTCTTCTGTGAACAGGGCGTTTTTGACGTAGACCAGACCCGGCGCATCCTTACCGCCGCTGCCGCGCTGGATTACCGGCTCAAGGTTCATGCTGACGAATTTGTGGGGTTGGGTGGCACCAAACTGGCGGTGGAACTGGGCGCAATCTCTGCCGACCATCTGGTCAAGACGCCTGCCGCTGACATCGCCGCCTTGGGCGCGGGGCAAACCATTGCCGTCGGATTGCCCGGCACCCCGTTTGGCCTGGCCGAACCCGACTACACCCCGGCCCAGGCCATCCTCGAAGCGGGTGGCGCGCTGGCGCTGGCCACGGATTGCAACCCCGGCACCTGCTGGTGTGAGTCCATGCAAATGGTCATCGCCCTGGCCTGCCGCTATATGAAGCTGACGCAGGCGCAGGCATTGGCCGCGGCCACGCTGAATGCCGCCCACGCCATTGGCCGGGGGCACGAAATTGGCAGCCTGGAGCCGGGCAAACATGCGGACGTCCTCATCCTGGATACGGCCGATTACCGGCAGCTGGGCTACCGCTTCGGCGTGAATCTGGTGCAGATGGTGATGAAGAAGGGGGTGGTTGGTAATCGGTGAGCAATGAGCAGTGAGCGGTCATTGGTCATTGGTCAATTGTTCACCTGCTCACCTCATCACCTGCTCACCTGCTCACCTGTTCACGGACGGGTTGAGAGGGGGATTAACGGCCGTACCCCACATCCCCATCCCCCTTTGAAATAGCTATAATTCGGCCTTATGGAAACGACAGAGTTGGAGCAGCAGCCAGAGGAAGTGGCCGGGCACACGGCCGTAGCCGCCCCCGACAAACGCTTTCAAAATGCCATTCGCCTGGTGGTGGGCGTGCTGGTGCTGCTCATTCTCCTTAGTGCCCTGCCTGGCTTCGGCTTACGATTTGCCGGCGACCGGCTGCAAACGTTTACCACCATCTTCCTGGGCATTTTTATTGAAGCCGTGCCGTTCTTGTTGGCCGGGTCGCTCGTTTCCGGTTTTATCGCTGTGTTCGTGGACCAGGACACCATTGCCCGTTACGTGCCCCGCCGCGCTGTGCCCGCCGCTTTCACCGGGGCGCTGATGGGTTTTGCCTTTCCCGTGTGTGAATGTGGCGTTGTGCCTGTCACCCGCCGCCTGTACCAGAAAGGGCTGCCGCTGCCGGTGGGCATCGCTTTTTTGCTCAGCGCCCCGGTGATCAACCCGGTAGTGTTGGCCAGCACGTATGTCGCTTTTGGTTTTGGCCCAATTTTGATCGGTCGTTACATATTAACCTTTATCATTGCTTTTCTGGTAGGGTTGGTGTTCCACTTTGCCAAACCGGCCGAAGTCTTGCGCCCGCCGGAGGAGACAGGTATTGGCCTGCCGGACAGTTACCACGCGCCTGAAGCTGCGGTTAAAGGAGCAAATCGCCCCTGGACGGCCGTGCTCACCGCCGCCGATGATTTTCTGGACATGGCCCGTTACCTGATCATCGGATCCATGTTGGCGGCAGGCATGCAGACCTTTGTCTCCCAGGCGCTGCTGCTGCAATTTGGCGGCGCGCCGGTATTGTCGGTGGCCGCTCTAATGGTGTTGGCTTTTGTGCTCTCCATCTGCTCCACCGTAGATGCGTTCCTGGCGCTCTCCTTTGCCGGGACGTTTACCACCGGTTCCATTCTCAGCTTCCTGGTTTTTGGCCCGATGGTAGACATCAAAAGCGCCATGATGTTCCTGGGCGTCTTCCGCCGCCGCATCGTGCTGTATCTCATCCTGCTGCCGCTGTTGTTTACGCTGCTGTTTGCACTGATTATCAATTTGTTCTTAACGTAACAGACATCCGATTTTGGCAACCAAAGGTTGCTCGAAAAATCGGATGTCTACAGAATTTGCCATGCGCCTGAAAACAATTGCCAAAGTCATCCTTTTCATCAGCCTGGGTCTCTTTCTGGCCAGCCGGTTAAGCAATGGCACGTTGAGTTTTTATATCCATCCCCGGTTTAATGCACTCACGGCCGTAACCGCCGCCACTTTCATCCTCATCGGCCTCCTCTACGCCTACCAGCATCGCCAGATCATCTTCACCGGGGCAGACGACCACGACCATCGCCACCATGATCATCAGCACGATCACAGCCACGATCTCTCCTGGCTGGCGCTGCTCATCCTGGCCTTGCCCGTACTACTGGGGGTGATAGTGCAGCCCAAACCGCTGGGCGCGGCGGCGCTGGGAAATCGGGAGATCAACACCAGCCTGCTCGCTTCGGCGCAAGCGCCCAGCGGCAGCCAGTTAGCCGTCATCCCTACTGCTGGCGAGCGGAATATCCTGGACTGGCTCTACCTTTTCCGCGACAGGGGCGATGCGGCCGCTTTTAACGACGAGCCGGTGCATGTCATCGGTTTTGTCTACCGCGATGACCGGTTTGCCGCCGATGAATTTATGGTCAGTCGCTTCACGGTAAGCTGTTGTGTGGCTGATGCCGCGCCCATTGGCCTGATTGTACGCTGGCCCGATGCGCCAGAACTGGCGGCCGATCAATGGGTGGAAGTAAGCGGTACGCTGCAAGCGGGCACGTTCGATGGCCGTGAGATTCCGCTGCTCATTGCCGATGAAGTGGTCAACACCGAAACGCCATCGCAGCCTTATTTGTATCAGTAACCTCGTTCAATTGTCATTCCGACCCTTCGAGGCCTCAAGGCAGGCTAGTTTTCGAGGAGAAATCTTTTGTGCTTGATGAAGCAAAAGATTCCTCGCTCCGAAGACTCCGCTACTAAGAAAGTTGTCATTCCGAGGTCTTCCGAGGAATCCCCACATGATGACAATGACCAGGGATTCCTCCTCGAAGACTCGTCGGAATGACAAATGGCGCGGCAAATTTCTTGTAGACTGAGTTGCCCCGCAATGGTTGGCTCGGAATGACATTATTGGAAGCATGTGTCTAACGCGCTTGAGCGCGTTTTGTATCTCAGCCTGGGGATGGAATCCCCAGGCAAAACGGAAGTAATGACATTCTCAAAGTTTGATGCGGTTGTCTGGTCGGTCATGGCCTTGCTGGCGGGGTTGGTGGCAACCGTCATTTTTATGGGCAGCCGGGTGGGGCTGGTGGTGGTGGGGCAGACGCCGCCACCGGACGCGGCCCATGTATCGGCGCTTACCCCAATTCGGGTGCAATTTGCGGATGTGCTGGCCAGTGCACCAGACACGGCCGTGACCCTCTCCCCCTTCATCTCCGGCACAACTATCCTGGAAGGCGACACCCTCATTTTCCAGCCACTCACGCCCCTGGCGCCAGACACTACGTATGATGTAACGGTAGCCGCCGGTATTACCGGCGCAAACGGCCGTACCCTCCATGACCCGCTCACCTGGCAGTTCCAGACCGGCCGGCCGCGCATCCTTTTCATTAAACCAGACCCGGAGGGGCCAGACCAGATTTATGTGGCTGATCCAGATGGTGATGGCCGCCAACTACCGGTGCAGTTGAGCCAGGCCTATGCCACCGTCCTCGATTTTGCTGTCGCCCCCGACAGTTCCCAGATCGCCTATACCGTGCTCACCAATGACCAGCAAATGAGCGGCACGGCTGACCTGTGGCTGATGAACGCCGATGGCGCAAACCAGCGGATGCTGCTGGCCTGCCCGGAAGCGATGTGCAGCCGCCCGGTGTGGACGCCGGACGGCCGTCGCCTGGTATACGAGCGGCGCGAAATTTTGAACCCCGGCGCGCCGCCGGGCAACCCCCGCCTGTGGTGGCTGGATGTGAGCAGCGGCCAGACCGTGCCTGTTTTTCAAGATAGCCAGTTGTTGGGCCTGTTTGCCGCCATTTCGCCAGACGGCCGTTGGCTCAGTTACGTTTCCCCCACCGACCAGGGCATCCAGCTTTACAATCTGGAGGATGGGTCTGGTTTGCTCGTGCCCAATCGTATGGGCACGGCCGTTTCCTGGCATCCACGCAGTGATCAAATCGCCCTGGCAGACATTATCACCTCAGACACCGATTGGGGGGTGGTTATCTCCACCGTCGCCATACCGGGCGGGGATGTGACCACGCTGAGCCAGTCAGAAAACGGGGGTCTGGATGTGGACGACAGTAATCCCGTCTGGTCGCCAGACGGGGGGCAACTTGCCTTTGGCCGCAAGCAGGCACGCAGCGCCATGGGCCGCCAGCTTTGGCTGATGGACGCCGACGGCACGGCCGTTGTGCCCCTCAGCGGCGACCCCGATATTCATCACAGCGCGTTTTTCTGGTCGCCCGACGGCCGTACCCTCCTCTACCAACGCTACAATCTCCAAGAACTCTATGCCCAGCCCGGTGTCTGGGTCATGGACATCCAGACCGGGCAAACTACTGAAATCGCCTACCCTGCCACGCAGCCTGCCTGGCTGCCATAAACCTCGTTCCCCGCTCCGCTCTACCTCGTTCCACGCAGAGCGTGGGGAGGGTACAGGAACGAGATGGCAGGCGGCTGGTTAGGGGTATAATTAGAAGCTGGAAGTCCGATTACCGATTACCGACCACCGATTACGGATTACGGACTTCGGATTACGCACCTGGAGGGTACCATGGCGGAAAATGTAATTGAAACGAAGGGGTTGACGGTTTATTACGGCCGTCACCGCGGCATCTTAGACGTAGACCTGACCGTGCAAAAGGGGGAGGTCTACGGTTTTCTGGGGCCGAATGGGGCCGGCAAAACCACCACACAGCGGGCGCTGCTGGATGTCATTCGTCCGGTGAGCGGGCAGGCCTGGCTGTTTGGGCTGGACTGCCAAAAGGAAGGTGTGGCCGCCCGGCAGCGGGTGGGTTATTTGCCCGGTGAATTGAGCCTGTATGAAAATATGAAGGCGTATCAATTTTTTGACACGGTAGAGGCCATGCGTGGTCATAATGGGGATAAATCTTATCGCGAAACGATTTGCCAACGCCTGAATCTGGACACCAGCCGCAAAATCCGGGAATACTCACGCGGCAACAAACAGAAGGTGGGGGTGGTGGTGGCCTTTATGAATAAACCCGACCTGCTCATCCTGGATGAACCGACCAGCGGCTTGGACCCACTGGTGCAGCAGACGGTGTTGGAATTGGTACGCGAGGCAAAGGCCGACGGCCGTACCGTCTTTTTCTCCTCCCACATCCTGTCGGAAGTGCAGGAGGTGTGTGACCGGGTGGGCATTATCCGCGAGGGGCAGTTGGTGGCCACGGAACGGGTGGAGACGTTGATTAAACAGCAGTTTAAGCGGCTGCGGCTGAGTTTTGCCACCCTGCCCCCGGCTGATGCCTTTGCCCAAGAAGGCGTGCTGGAAACAGCCCGCGACGAGCAAAGCGTGACCCTGGAGATTCGAGAAAACTTGAATGGGGTGTTGAGTACGGCCGTGATCTACCACGTGCTGGATATAGACACCATCCCGGTGACGCTGGAAGAGGTCTTTTTGGCGTTTTATGGCACATCGTAACGCGAATTGTCAATTCGCGTTACTGGAGAACCGATTATGTTTCGTTTACTCTGGCAAGAATTACGATTCCGGCGCAACGGTATCATTGGTTGGGGGATTGGCGTTTCCTTTTATGCCATATTGTATGTGGGTCTTTATCCCAGCTTTGGTGACCAGTTAGCCCTTTTTGATATGGGTGAGATGGCCTTTTACGAGGCTCTTGGTATCACCGACATGACCTCTTTTTCCGGGTATGTGGCCAGCACCTACGTGAACCTGGCGCCCATTTTGTTGAGCATTTATGCCATTCTCAGCGGCAGTGGCACATTAGCAGGCGAAGAAGATGAAGGCAAACTGGAATTGATGGTGACGCTGCCCATCCCGCGTTGGCAAATTGTGACGGCCAAAGCATTAGCTACGGCCGTGGCCCTCTTTCTCATCCTGGTCATTGTGGGCGTGGCCGCTGCCGGGATTTTGCTGGCAATTGAAAGCCAGATTGAAACGCCGGTCACGGCCGTTGATATGTTTCTCAGCGCCCTCTATATGTGGCCCCTGGTGCTGGCGGTAGCGATGATCGGTCTGCTCATGGGCGCCTATATGCCCAACCGCCGCACGGCGGCGTTGGTGACGACCGTGATTTTTGTGGCCAGTTATTTCGGAAACAGCCTAGCAAATCTATACAACTCGGTTGAGCCGATAAAACCCGTGATTCTCCTCACTTATTATGACACCGCGCCGGCGGTGCTGACGGAGGGGCAGGCCATAGCGGATATAGCCGTATTGGTGGGCATCTCTCTCATTTTATTTCTGCTGGCGGTGTGGGCCTTCCAGCGGCGAAACATTACGGTAGGGGCGTGGCCCTGGCAGCGGGCAAAGGTAGTGTAAGACCTGACAGGTTTCGAGCAACCTTTGGTTGCCAACCTTTTGGTTGCCAACCTGTCAGGTCTGGTATGTCTACTCTTCTTTGATGATGGCCGGCAGGTAAATAAAATTGTTAAGTTCTATCACCTCAATCACGGCCGTAGCTACACTCTCACCCACCGCATTCGTCGCCGTCAAAGTTACCGTGAAGCTGCCCGTGGCCGTGAAGGTGTGCGTGGGGCTGATCTCGGTGACAAGGGGCGAACCGTCGCCAAAGTCCCAGGTATAAGAAATGGGCGGCGTGCCAATGGTGAGGTTGGTAAAGTTGAGTGGCTGGTTGATGATGGCCGGCAACGTGGCCGTGAAAGCCGCCGTCGGCGCAACCGGTTTGTCATCAATGGTGATGGCGCTCGTAGCCACATCCATGCCAAAGGGGCTGTTCACCGTCAACGTGATGGTATACGTGCCGGAAATGGCATAGACATGGGAGGGGTTCACGGCCGGTGAAGTGGGCGAGCCATCGCCAAAGTCCCATACATAACTCAATTCTGGCGTGCCTTGTGATTCGTTGGTGAACTGCACCGGGGCATTGGCGGAGGCAGTAACCGGGTGGGTGAACACGGCCGTTGGTGCAATGCCCACCCTGACGGTATCAGTAAATGTACTGGAGCCATCATCATTTGCCGCCGTTAGGGCGACAACATAGTCACCCGCACTGGCATAATCATGTGTTGGATTTTCCAGGTTCGAGAGGGGGCTGCCATCGCCAAAATCCCAGGTATAGGTGATCGGGTCGCCGGTAGATGTGTTGGTGAACACGGCCGTGTCGCCCAATACCACCGGCCCATTGTGCGTAAAGCTGGCCGTAGGCCCGCCAGACCCACCAGACATAGGCACAAACAGCGGCCCCATGTAACAGGGATATGTCTCCGGGTTGGGTTCACCCGCTACCGTCCAGCAGTAATATTCCGGCAAAGCCGCGTCCGTTTGCGCCTGCGGCACATACCAGAGGACGATGTTTTCGCTGTCAATGCTTTCCCCATTCAAATAGAGATGTGGGCCTTGTTGGTGATCATCATGGCAGCAGCCGCTGGCAAACACAAACAGGTCCGTATCCCCTTCATCAGCATGGT
Source organism: Anaerolineae bacterium (assembly GCA_023382655.1). GTDB lineage: Bacteria > Chloroflexota > Anaerolineae > Promineifilales > Promineifilaceae > CAADGU01. The sequence goes on from JAHDWK010000001.1 coordinate 211,753, forward strand.
GGAGTGTGGGGAAAAGGAAAGGATTGTCGCCACGACCGTTTTCATACTGACCCACATCTTGCACCATGTAATATCCCAAACCACTGACCGTATCTTCCACTTTCCAGCTATAGCCATTGGCGTCAATGTGGTGCGGGCCGTGCCCAGTTTCGGGGTAAGGTACCAGGTAATCTTCGGTGGTCATGGCCTGCCAGGCCGCGCCATCCCACCGGCTGAACCGGTCAGTATCATCGCCATTCACGGCAATATTGATGCGTACCACCGGTCGGTAAAGGGAATTCGTGCCACACCCCTTGCCGTAGGCGGCGCTGACCGGGTGGAAACTGCCATCGGCATAAAACCGCAGGCGCTGTTCATAGCGGTAGTTGCAATTAGCGCCCCAATTACCCATGCGGAAATCCTGCACCACTTCAAAGCCAACTACGTTATTCTGACCGTCCCGCAAATCCAACACCTGGGTGTTGCCGAAGGGTTGAATGAGAAAACCACCACCACCACTGCTGCACCCGGTGGTGTCCTGGTAGCCGCCGCTGCCATAGTCGGCGTGCCACTCCACCAGTTTGATGCTGGTGATGACGGGTGTGTCATTATAGGTGACGTTGTACACGTTCAGACCATCGTTGTTGGTCGTTACGTAGCTCAATGACCAGCCGTCACGGGTAACGGACAGGGGATTGTTGCAGTCGGTGGGCACAAAGGGTTCAAATTCGCCCGGCGGCGTGGCTTCCGTCCAGTAGATGCCGGCCAATTCTTCGGCCGTCAAGTCTACGACCGCCCAGAGGACACGACCGTCACCGGTAGCAAACGTCGGCGCTACACACAGGTGTTCACCACCACAAGCGGTGCCTAACAACCCGGCGTCTACAGCCGCCAGCACTTTATCAGCAGCCGGTTTGTAGCCCAACGCGGCAATCACTTCGGGGGCATTGGTGGCGATCTCCAGCGAGAGATCGTGCAATCGTTTGTTGATGCCAGGGCGTAGGTGGGGCTGGCGGATGACGTCCAGCACTTCCTGGGTATCCAACTGGACGTAAGCAGTCACGGCCGTGTCGGTATCCCACAGATAAATCTCTACCTGGCGGCAGTCGGTAGTGGCGCAGGCGCTCAGCGCTTCCGGGTATGGCCCCATCACCACCCGGCTGACGCCAAATACCTCAGCGCGATGGCCGGAGGTGAATGCCTGCACGCGGGCATCGGCCAGGGCCAGGTCTTGGGCGGCCTGTTGCTCCGGCGTCATTTGCGCGGCCAGGGGCACGGCCGTTGTCTTGCCCCGTACTTCGGCTACCGGTCTCAGCAACACGGTGGCGGCTACGGCCGTTAACAACCCAACCACCAAAAACAGTAAAACCAATCGTTTCATATCGCACCTCTTTGGGAATTTGTAACTATTCAGACCTGACAGGTTTCTCCCAGAGGAATTTGCTTTACCACCAGCTAAAAACCTGTCAGGTCTTGAGAGACTGTATAGTTACGGGAATTTATAGAATGACAAAATTCGTTGAATCAGTCAGCGCCCTATTGCGGGCACAGTGTAACACCCGATACACCCAATCGCAACCGCCAACGGAAGTGACAAGGTGACAGGGTGACAGGGTGAAGGGGTGGCAATTCACCTTGTCACCCCTTCACCCTGTCATTCTTCCCACACCGGCAGACCACTGAGGACGCTTTCAGGAATAATGCCAGAAAGGTCGGTGGCGGCGGGATCGGTGAGGCTTGCCAAAAAGGCCACCAGTTGGGCCATTTCCTGATGGCTTAGTTCTGTTTGGGGCAGTTGGGGGGAGAGCGTCAGCAGGATGTCATCCATGGTGACGGGGTAATTCTGCAGGGTAGCGCGTAGTTCTGGCGGCAGGCTACGGCCGTCAAACGCCCGCAGCCTCTCTTCCGGTTGCAAATGGTGTTCAATCACGGCCGTCAGCGAATCATACGCGCCATTGTGCAGGTAAGGGGCGGTCAGAGCCACGTTGTGCAGCGGCGCGGTGCGGAAGGCGTACTTGTCGGCGGGGTTTTGGGTGATGGCGTAACGGCCGTAATCCAGCGGCGCAAAATCATCCCGGCCCGGCCCAAACTGGGGCGCGGCGATATTGTGGTACTGTTGGTCGGTGAACAGCGGCCCACTGTGGCAGGTGGCGCATCCGGCACGGCCGTAAAACAACAGCCCCCCCTGCTTTGCCTCGTTCGACAGCGCCGTCGTATTCCCCGCCAGGTATTGATCCCAGGGCGAATTGGTAAAAGAGAACGCCTGCGTCTGAAAAGCCGCCAGCGCGTTGGCCGCATGGTGGAAGCCCAATTCCGCCGCCGGTACATCCGGGTACGCCTGCCGGAACAATTCCTGGTAAGCGGGAATGGCCAGCAGCCGTTGCATGAGGAGCGCCCAAATTTGCGGGAAGTATTTGCGGTCATTCGGGATCTCTGCCAGTTCATTTGGTTGGCCGAAAACGTCCGTATCTTCCCAACCGGTGGGCAGATTTTGGGCATAGGCCGTTTCCTCATCCAGCACCGTACCCGGTTGGATGGCATACCCGGCCACATTGTACCAGCCGCCGCGCATCTCTGTGCGAATGGTGACGGGGAACATGGCCTGCGCCGCTAACGCACTGTCCAGACCGGCGGGCAGGAATTCGCCGGCATCCGTCTTGAACCCGGCAGCAGCACTGCCTTCTACCCGTCCTTCCCAAAACATCGTCTCCCACTCTGCCAGGCCACGATTAAATAACTCCGTTGTATGGCGCGGCACAAAGTCACGGTTTTCGCCCAACTGCCGCCCGGCCCCAAAACCGACGCCGCCTGTGCCAATGGAGAGCCGCAGTTGATCCCCCGTAGCCAGTTGCGGATGGTGGCAGGTGGCGCAGGAGGTATCCCGGTTGCCGCTGAGTTCCTTATCAAAAAACAGTGCTTGCCCCAGAGCGACCAGCGCCGGGTCAGGCGGGGTGGGCGCAACCAGCGGCGTCAGCCCTTGTTGGGCAATGACGGTTTGCAAATCGGCGTCCAGGCTGGCGGCTTGTGCTGTACTTCGCTGTCGCCAGAAAAACACGGCCGTTGCCAGCAAAACCAGCCCGATTACCAAAATAAATACAACCTTTACCTTCAATCGAATGACTCCTCTGCAAACAAGTTTGTAGTAGGCGATTCATCGCCTTTGCCCGGCACTAAAGTGCCTACTACAAACGGGTTTCACTTTTCGTGGTGGGGGGCCTGCCAGGCGGGGGATTTGTGAACGTGGACAACTTGCCAGCCGGTCTCGCCCTTGACCAGGACGCGGCTTTCGTTGTGGTGGCGGTGGCTGATGGCCCCGGTGTGGGCGTCGGCGATGGTGAGCATGAAGGTGTAGCTGGCGACGGCCGTGTCTCCATACATCTGTAACCGCCGCTCCCACAAATCATAACGAAAGTCACCGGCCGTGCCCGCCCAACCATGCTCAATCATAAACAGGTGGAAATCCAGACCGTCCTGCCGGTGTGGGGTCACAAACCATTCATACAACGACAGGTCTGGACTGGTAGTGGCCTGGTATGCCTGCACATCGTGAGTAAAAATACTATTGAGATGCCGGTGCAGCGTTTCCCAAATTTCTTGTTCGATTTCGTCCATATGGTTATTGGGGCAGAAAAACAGCGCCGGCCGCAAATTCCAGACCAGGAAGGAGTTTAGATTGTACGGTTTCGACGGCCGTGAACTGACCAACCAAAATATACTCCGGGCTGTTTTCTGGCAGATAATAAATGGTAATGGCGCGTGTTTTAGGGTCAGCAATCCAGTATTCGCGCACCCCGGCCTGCTCATATGCGCCAAACTTCACATGTTGATCCAGCCGCAAACTGCTGGGCGAGAGAACTTCCACAATCAGGTCAGGTGCGCCCTCAAAAATTTGCGTCCCAGACGCCGGCTGCCGCTCTTGGCGAATGAAAAGAACATCCGGTTGCACAGGTTTGGCAATACCTGGAAAATGCACTTCAAAAGGAGCGGTGATTACCACTCCCGGCATTTTTTCAACGGTAAAGTTCCCGACAAGGCGCGTGATAGCGGATACGGTAAATTGGTGATCGTAAGACGGGGCATTGGCCATGTAAAGCACTCCTTCAATGATTTCATAGCGACGGCCGTCATCTGGCAAACGCACATAATCCTCATACGTCCACTGCCCCTGTTCTGGCCAGGGATGGGTTTTATCCGCCGGTGGTAAAAGTTGCGTTGCCTGGCTCATGGTTTCATGCTCCGTTCTTTGGTGGAGGGGAGGCTTGAGCCGAAACGAACGGCTCAAGCCTCCCCTCCGGCTGTTAATCGTGGGGATTGTAGTCAACGGCCGTGCCCCCTGTCAATTTACGCTAATCAAGATTGAACCAATCTCATGGCCCCACACCCCAAACAATCACCGTGCCATCACTGCTGCCGGAGGCCAGCCAGGCCCCATCCGGCGACCAGACCATACTCTCAACCGACCCCACATGGCCGGAAAGCTGGCGCAGTTCACGGCCGTTTACCGGATCAACCAAAAACAACGTCCCATCGTATCGGGCGGCTGCCAGGGGGAAACCAGCGGACGACCAGGCCGCGCTCATCGCCAGATCGTGCAGGTCTTGTTGCCACACTTCCTGGGACTCAACTACCTGCCAGACGCGCACACGGCCGTCCTGGCTGCTCGTCGCCGCCTGCGCCCCATCCGGCGACCAGGTGACATCGGTGACAATATCCCCATGTCCGGTAAGTTCTGTGAACAGTGTTGGCGTATTATCGGTGATTGTCCACAGGGGTACGGCCGTGTCCCGCCCACTTATTGCCAGCATCGCCCCATCCGGCGACCAGACCACATCAGTCACAGGCGCTTCGGCAAATACCTGCCAATCGGCCAGCACCGTCAGGTCAGCGGCATCCAGCAGCCAGACGTGGCCGTCCCAATCCGCCGCCGCCAGCCAGGGAGCATGTGGGGCAAAGGCCAGCGCACTAAAGCCGCCATAATCCGGGTCCGCCCACTCCTTGATCTCTAGCTCCTGCGCCACCTCCCACACCCGCAGAAAACCATCCCCCCCGGCCGAGGCCAGTAACGCCCCATCAGCCGAAAAAGCGATAGCCGAAACCCCGTAATCATGCGCGTCTAACATTGCCAGTTGTTCCCCGGTTGCCGGCTGCCACAGGCGCACCAGGCCATCATCCCCTCCGCTGGCTAATAACTGGCCGTCTGGCGACCAGGCCACGCGCCATACCCCGGCCGTATGGTCGTAGTTCTCCTTGACCACCGCATCCGTGGCCGCATCCACCTGCCAAATTGTGCCATCGGCCAGGAAGGTGATGATCTGGTTGGTAGCTGCCAGCCAGATGAGGCGGATGGCCGGGCTGAGGGGGCTGGGCAGGGCACGTATCTGCCCGCCCGCGGCCGCATCCCACAGGCGCACGCTGTTGTCGCCGCCGGTCGTCAGGATTTGCGTTTCGTCCGGCGACCAGGCGGCATCATACACGCCGTACTCATGCCCTTGCAGAACGAATTGTTCCGACCCATCTACACTCCAAACGCGGGCTGTGCCATCAAAGCTGCTGGAAATGAGACGGGCGCTGTCTGACGCCCAGGTGAGGTTGGCAATTTCGTCGGTGTGGCCGGTCAGGGGTGGGGCCGTTTCCACTCGCGCGGTTACATCCCACAAGCGCACGGTAGCATTTTCACCGTTGTCGGCCGCCGCCAACTGCGCCCCATCCGGCGACCAGGCCAGCCGGGTGACGCTGCCTTCGTTCCCTAGCAGTTCGCCCATTTTTTGGGTGCTGGCGGGATCATATAACATCACCGGGCTGCCCCAGGTGGTGGCTGCCAACAAGCTGCCGTCTGGCGACCAATCCAGGGCGATGAACTGGTCATTCCCTTGAATCATACGTACCTGTTCGCCGGAATCTATGTCCCACAGGCGAATGGTGCTATCCCAACTGGCGGAGGCAACCTGACGGCCGTCTGGCGACCAGGCCACGGCCGTTACCCGATCGGTGTGCCCCTCTAACAACTGCATTGGCTCTAGCGAGTGCGCATCGTAAATCCAGACGCCCACGCTGCTGCCCAGCGCCAGCCGGTTGCCATCTCGGCTGAGGATGGCGGCGTACAGCGTGCCTCGCCCCAACCGCTGTAAGGGGGCCATTTGGGTGATATTATCGGGGGTGATGGGGGAGGAGACGGCCGTGTCTATGGCTGTTGTTGTCTCCGCAGCAGGTGCGGTAGTCTGACCCCCTGGTAAAACGGGGGCAAAGCGGGTGCGAATTAATGCCAGCAAACCACAAGCACACACCAGGATGAGGGCCGCTGCCGCTATCAGCCAGACCCACAGCGGTGGGCGGTGGGCGGTAGTGGGGGTCGGTGGTGGTGGGGGAGGCGTAGGTACGACGACGGTGGGATCAACCACCGGGAGGGGGGCGACCACCTGAGTGGGTGCGGTCACCTGAGTGGCCGCAGCTTGTGTGGGCGGCAGGTCAAATGTTTGCCCTTGCAAGGCTGAAGCCAGCGTGTCGGCCATTTCGCCCGCTTTGTCAAAACGGTCGGCTGCTTCTTTGGCGGTGGCGCGGGTGATCACGTATTCGCAGCCAGGCGGCAGGTCGGGGTTCACTGACAACACGCGGGGCATCGGTTCGGTGATCTGTTTCACCAGCATCATGGCCGGGGTGTCGGCGTCGTAGGGCTTTTTGCCGGTGAGCATTTCAAAGACGATGATGCCCAGAGCGTAAATGTCGGTACGGCCGTCTAGCTGGCTGCCCCGTATTTGCTCTGGACTCATGTAAGCAGGCGTGCCCACCATGCCGCCGGTGGCTGTCAGTGTGCCCCCGGCCTGCGTCAGCCGCACAATGCCAAAATCGGCCAGGAACGCTTCGCCATATTGGTCAAACAGAATGTTGCCCGGCTTCAGATCACGGTGAATGACGCCACGTTCGTGGGCACGGTCGAGGGCGGAGCCGATGCGCCGCAGAATGTGGGCGGCTTCGGCGGTGGGCAGCGGCCCCTGGGTAATGCGCTCGGCCAGCGAACCACCGGCCATCAGGCGCATCACCAGATAGGGCTGCCCATTTTCTTCGCCAAAGTCATACACGGGCACGATGGCCGGATGTTCCAGGGCGGCGATGGTTTCGGCTTCGCGCTCAAAACGGGTGCGGAATTGGGGATCATCCAACAGCAGTTCGCGGGGCAGCACTTTGACGGCGACATCCCGTTTGAAGCGGGGATCGTAGGCGCGGAAGACGGAAGCAAAACCGCCGCGCCCCAACTGTTCTTTAATTTCGTAGCGGCCGAACGTTTGGGGATTCATGGGCCGATTGTAGCATGGGCTTGTTTTAGGTGTAAATGGGGGAATGGCGTAAACTCAACAGCCTATGAACCAGATTTACCTACGCCGGAGCATCCTTGTTGTTTTTTGTTTGCCGCTGCTCACCCTTTTGACCATGTGTAATGGGCGATTCTACACGGCCGTGCCGCCGACGGGTCAGGTATCACCAGAGGTGATGGCGCAGCTGCACTTTGTGAAACAGGCATTGGTGAAAGGGTCAGCTACCGAGATGCAATCCCTTTTCCCGGAGGGGTACTTCTTCAACTACGTCTTGTATGGGCTGGCCTGGGTCAACGTAGGGCTGCAATCGCCGCCAGAAAGCGCAGCCCGGCAAGAGGCGCTGGCAGAGGCGCGCTGGGCATTGACGCACCTGGACGAACCGGCGGGCACGGCCGTTTTCTCCCCCACGTTGGATCCGCCTTATGGCATGTTTTATGCTGGTTGGCGCAATTACTTGTTGGCCGGTATCTTGCTTTTGCAGCCCCGTTCGGCATTAGACCCCCGTGAAGTGGCCGAGTTTGAAATCCGCTCACAAGAAATTGCCACGGCCGTACAGCGCAGTTCCACGCCCTTTGTCCCCTCCTACCCAGGGCAGGCGTGGCCGGTGGACAGTTTTCCGGCCATTCTCTCGCTGCGGGCGCACACCGTTTTGCTGGATGATCGGCATGAGCCGGTGATTCAAAGTTGGCTGGCAGCGGCGCGGGAGCGGCTGGACCCGCTGACCGGGCTGACGCCACACCGCGCCGATGCCCGGACGGGCGCGCCGCGGGAAGGGGCCAGGGGCACATCCCAAACGATGATCTTGTGGTTTTTGGCCGATATTGATCCGGCGTGGGGTCACGAAGCGTACCAGACATTTCGGCAGCAATATGTGGTGACCCGGTGGGGGCTGCCCGGCGTATTGGAGTTTCCAGCCTTTCAGCCAGGGATCGGCGATGTGGATTCTGGGCCATTGTTAGCCGGGGTGAGTCTTTCGGCGACGGCCGTGTTCCTGGGAACCAGCCGTGTGTATGGCGATGCGGAACTGACGCGGGCGATCTGGCAGGGAGGGGAGGCGTTGGGATGGGCAGTGCAGACGGGGGATACACGCCGTTATGCGCTGGGGCTGATGCCCATTGGTGATGCGTTTGTGGTCTGGTCAAAAACGGCCGTGCCCTGGCTGACAGAACCATCACCGCCAACTTACCCGCCCATCGTGCCCTGGTGGTGGCGCTGGCCATTACACCTGTTATCACTGGGGCTAATCGTCGTCATTGGCCTGGCGGTGCGGCGGCTTTGGCGTTGAGAATGGGAGATTGAGAGATTAAAAATCTGCCAATCTCCCATTCGCTTTCTTTTTACGGCCGTAAGACCACCGGCAAATACAACGGCCAACCCACCACTACCTGCCGGGGCAGGGAAACGTTGTTGCTTTCATCCGCTTCAGCGATGGCCTGGAGCGAATCCACCATGGCGTACACCTGCCGGTAAAGTGGGCCGGGACCAAAACCGGCGGGGATGGTGAAGGTGAGGACGGCCGTTTCCCCCACGGCCAATCCATTCACGACCACAAAACCATGGCTCTGGGTGATGGGAATGGAATCGCTGAGGACGATGGCCGGGTGCAGGAAGATGTCGGTCTGGATGGAGCCGGTGAGAGGTACATTGCCCACGTTGGCGATGGTGACGGTGAAGCTGACAGGTTGGTCTGGCGACACCAAACCGGGTGTGAGCAACTGTGGCGCGCCGAGGACGGCCAGGTCGGTGATGAGGGTGTCGGTGATGAGGATGGTGTGGGTGTCGGTGACGGTGTTGAAGCCATGCGTGGCCATGACCAGCAGGTCAAAGCTGCCGGTGAGAGGGAAGGTGAGAGTGATGGGCACGGCCGTGCCGTTGGTCATCGTCAGTGTGGGGGTGTCGTCCAGGTACCAGGTGTAGGTGATGGGGTCGGTGATGGTGGTGGGGGTGACGACGGCCGTGAAGGTATACGTCTCCCCGGTCAGCCCCAGCGCCGGGCCGAAGATGGTGACGCCGGCCAACAGGGGGTGGACATCGCTTACCGTCAGCGAGGCGGAGACGTTGTTGGTCTCGTCGCTTTCGGCAATGCCTTCGACCGAATCTACCATGGCGTAGACGGTGTGGGTGGGTGGCAATTCGGGAAAACCGAACGGGGCGTTGACGGTGAGGGTGACGCTTTCGCCCACAGCCAGGGCGGGCACGGCCGTGAAGCCACTGCTCTCAGTGATGGGAATGCCGTTGGTGAGGACGACAGTGGGGTTGATGAACACATCCACAAAAAACTGCGTGTCCACGTCGGCGTCGCCCACATTGGCGATGGCGACGGTGAAGCTGACAGGCAAACCCGCGCCTACCGGCAGCGGCGTCACCAACTGCGGCGGGCCGATGACGGTCAGGTCGGGCTCGGCCAACTCTGCAATGGAAATGGTGTGTGTAGTTGTGACGGGGCCACCGAGGGAGTTCACGGCCGTGACCGTCAGCGTATATGTCCCAGTCAGCGGCCAACTCAGGTTGATCGCATCGGTAATGTCACCTGTCTGGGTGATAGGTGGCTGCCCGGCCACATCCCAGACATAGGTGATGGGGGTGGTGGCATAAAATGGGGCGGCCGTAGCGGTAAAGGCATAGTCGGTATTTGTGTAACCAGCGGTGGGGCCGCTAAGGGACACGTTGTTTAAGGGAATGTTGGTCTGGCCGCAGCTTTCATCCCAGCGGATGAATTCCAACAGCAGGTACGAGCCAGCCTGCCCATTGGCGCTGAGTTCGTAACCAATGGGGCGGAAGAGGGCAAACCCGGCCATCTGATAGCGGGTATCGCTGCCTGTCCCGACCATAATATCGTAAATCGGCAGGCGCAGCACCCGTCCGGAATCAATCTGCTCCTCTAGGGCAGTACGCACGCCACTGCTGTTGACCACGCCGGTATTGGCCGCCACCCAGTCACCGATGTGCAGGGAAGTATCGGTGGGGTCGTTGTAATCAATGTAGCCATAGACGGGGTGGGGGAAACCGGGCGGGGTCTGGCCTGGGGCCACCGATGTGTAATTTTGACTATCGCCGGGCCACGTCAGACCATGTTCCAGGGTGGCGGCGTTGGCCGAAACATACTGATTCCACACCAGCCAACCAGAACCGCCGGTTACGTTATCTACTTCCACCAGGAAGATGTCCCCTTCATGGATTAACTCACCATTGGGGCCGGAACCGAATAAGGGTACGTCGGGATCGTGATCAAAAAAGCTGCTATAGGGCGGGGCGGGGTTGGGATAGAAGTTGGGTGATCCCGTTATTGTTTCGTAGAGTGCCTGGGTGACAGATTGTGCGTTGGCGTGAATGGTGATGGGGAAAGCAGCGCAGCCTACGCCGGGGTTTTGGCCGGGCGTGAGGGTGGGCGGTGTTACTTCCCATTGGTGGGTGTCTTGATAACCAGAGGTGATGCGGGCCATCAGCCGCCCGCCGGGGAAAGGGATGCAGTCCGGGTCGTTCTGCGGGTTGCTGTAGTCACAATCGGCCGGGTTGCTGCCGGGAATGGTAATGCTGTAGGGGGGTGTGACCCACACATTGTTGCACGAGCCGGGAAGGCAATTGCGCGTTTGCCCATCTGGATCAGGTATGCCGGGCAGACCAAATGTAAGCGACCAGTCGGAGTCGGCCATCGAATCAAAGTAGAAGATAACAGGCGGTAGCGTATCACCCTGATCATAATCAAATACGGAGATGGTAACGTCCTGAGCGGCGTTTTCTGGCCCGATGTAGGTAAGGGGGATGTCTATCTGTTGGGAGAAGATGTTGTTGCGGGGGAGATTTTGGATGGCCTGGACGGTGACGCCGTGGGCGTGGTGGGAACCGGGGTTGTTCAAGGCGTGGAGGTTACGGCCATTTACCTGGCCGGGAACGGTGGCGATGTAAAAAGGAGGACCGGCCCAGATTTCAAAGCTGTTTTCCGACGCGCCGCTGACGGTGGTGATGTCCAGGTAAAGGTAGCGGTCGCCGGTCTGGGGGTCGGTGACGACGTTGGGCAGTTCGGCGGCCAGGTTGATTTCAAAACTACCCGGCGAGCCGGGGTCTACAGGGACGCCGGGGCCGAGATAATCAAAGCTCTGCTCTGCGCCAGGGGAGACCCATTGCATGTCGGTCAGGTGGTCGCCGTTGTCGCGGACGCCATCTTCCACCTGCCCGGTGTAGGCCGCCAGGTTGACGCGGTGGTGGTCATTGCCTTGTGATTGGAAATAGTAAAGCTGGTAAACAGTAGCCGTGTTGCGTGTCGGGGTATAACTGCCTGGTTCGCCACATTGCCCTGGGGTGCCAGATCCCCGATTTTCATCCACGCGGATGAACCAGTAGGGGTTGATGGCGTCCAGAGGCAAAGTGCCGTTTTGGTAAAGCGCCAGTTCGCCCGTATTCACCAGGCAAGGGTTTTTGCGGTTGTTGTTAGCGATGCAACTGCCACTGCCGGTGGCGGGCAGGCCGGCATCTTGGGCGGCCTGGGTACGGATAAAGTTGAACGGGCCGGCGGCGTCCACGTTGGTAGAGTCAGGGTCAAATAGCTCCACACGGACGAGGGAGGTACCGGCGCGGTTTTCGTAGTCGGCGGGGATACGAATGCGGTAATGGTAGGTGTAGAAGCCGGGTTGCCAGATGCTGTTGAGCGGGGAATAGGGGTCGCCGTAGGCGGTGCAGATGTCGGGGCCAAAGAGGGCGGCGTTGCCGGTGGCGAAGATGCCGGACTCGTGGGTGCGGCCGGTGTATACATCACGGCCAACCGGTGGATCGGCGATGATGCCCTGACTGCACGGGATAGTGAAGGTCTGGCTGATAGTAGTTCCGCCGCCGGACACGGCCGTGACCGTCACCGTCATGGGCTGTTGCGAAACGGTGCGGCTGATGGCCTGGGAGAAAGAGGTGAGATGGCCGGGGGGCCAGGTTTGCACCAGGTTGCCATCCCAATAGAGGCTCAAGGTTTCGTTGGTGGGCCATTCCTCAAAGAGGACGTGCAAGGCGACGGGGCCGGGATCGGTGGCCGGGCTGCCGCAGTTGGGCAGCAGTTTGAGGTACGGCGGGTCTTCCGGGGTGTGGGGTATTGCCGGGGCGGGCGTAACGGCGGCGAGTAGGGTGTGGGACACGGCCGTGGGCAGCAGCAGCCCCAACATACCGACTAAAAAGATGAGATGGATTCGTCTATTGGTCATTTCAACACTCCCTCAATGTGTTCGTAGTAGGCGATTTATCGCCGTTTATGGGCGATAAATCGCCTACTACGAACGTTTTGGTTTTCTCTTATTTGCGTACCAGTGGTAGATAGAGCCAATACGTTGGCGGCGGAGGTGTGGCGGTAGGGGTGGGGGGTACGGCCGTAGTTGTGGCTGTAGGTGTCCATGTTGGTGTCGGCGTCTGTGTGGGCGTGTTGGTTGGCGTTGGCGTATGGCTGGGCGTTGGCGTGGGTGTGTTGGTAGGCGTGGGCGTATCAGTGGGCGTTTCGGTAGGCGTCGGTGTGTCGGTAGGGGGCGTCCCCAGGACGATGGTCACGTCCAGGGTACCGTCGGTGAGATTTTCCACTATCAATACGTGCCCGGCAATCAACTCTTCGGTGGGTACGGGAATGACGGCAAAGCCGGGGCATAAGTGCCCTGCATGTTCCTCTAACACACCGGAACCAAGCAGTTGGCCGCCGTCTGTCTGGTCTCGAACTTCCACAAAGCTGTCAATAGCGCCGGTGATCAACACGGCATCGTCTGTATCCAGTACCGGCCCCTCAAACCTGACATTACAGGGCGGGGGTGGTTCATCTGTGGGTGTTGGTGTAGGTGTGTAGGTTGGCGTGGGTGTCATGCTTGGCGTTGGCGTATGCGTGGGTGTGGGTGTCATACTGGGTGTTGGTGTCGGCCCACCAGGCAAAATGCCAATGGTGTGGGTGGCGACGAGTGGTTGTCCAGGCGGAATCTGGTTTTGGAAATAGGGACTAACTATCGTTACCGTAATCGTTTTCACGCCTTCATCCGGCCAGCTAAGAGACACGACATCGGTGATACCACCGACATGGGTGATGGGGGCGTGTCCCTCTATTTCCCAGGTGTAGGTCAGCGGGTCGGTGAAGAGGAAATACGTCGCGTCGGCGGTGAAGGTGTAGGTGGTATTGGTTGTGCCCGTTTCCGGGCCACTGATGGTGGCCGTACCATAGCCAACTTTCCGCCAGGTGGTGGTATCGTGCAGGCCACCATTGTACTCCACCAGCAGGCGTCCGCCGGGATAATTTTCCGGCAGCGCCACCTGGTAAGCTGGCGTTACCCACATCCCATCGCAATTGCCTGGTATACAGTTGCGTGTCTGACCGTCCGGGTCGGGCTGGCCGTCTACGGCAAATGGCAATGACCACGTTTCCCTATCCAGCGAATCGGCAAAGAAGGTGATAGGCGGCTCTGCCCCCGAATCAGAGTCAAACAGGCTGACATAGGCCGTTTGTCCGGCAGCCGTTTGGGGTAGGGGGGCGTAGGGCAGTTCGGCAAATTGACCGGTGAGGTTCCAGTTTTGTACCAATGAGCGCATGGCATAGACGGCCACGCCATGGGGGTTGTGCGCCGTCGGGTTGTCCAGCAGATGCAGGTTGCGAGCGTTGGCATCTCCGGGCACGCTGCTGACGTAGGACGGCGGCCCGGCCCAAATCTGGTAGCTGTTTTCTGACGCGCCACTGAGGGAAGTGATGTCCAGATTGAGATAACGGTCACCGGTGACGGGGTCTACCAGGATGCCCGGTACGTTACCGAGCAAGTTAATCTCGAAACTACCCACCGTGCCACCAGAGTTTGCCGGGACGCCGGGGCCGGCATAATCGTAACTTTGGTCTGCGCCGGGTGAGACCCACTGCAAATCGGTCAGATGGTTGCCGTTGTCACGCGAGCCATCACCCACCTGTCCGATATAGGAAGCCAAGTTGGTGCGAATGATAGTGGCAGGCTGCTGCTGCCAGTAATAGAGTTCGTACAAGGTAGCGGTATTGAGGGTAGCGTTATAATTAGCCGGCTCACCGCAATTACCAGGGGAACCAGTGCCACGATTTTCATCTACGCGCACCAGCCACAGGGGGTTAACCTGCTCAAAATCCAGCGTACCGGATAAGACCAACCCCAGTTCGCCGGTGTCCAGTTTGCAGGGGTTTTTGCGCTGATCTTCACCGGCCACGCAGCTTGTGGTGAGGGTGGGGGACAATCCCTGAGAGACGGCAATTTGGGTGCGGGGGACGGTGAAGGGGCCGCTGCCGTTGGCGTTGATGGAGTCGGGGTCGAACAGTTCAATGCGCACCGTGTCATAGGGGTAGTCGCCGGGAATATGGATGAGATGACGGAAGGTGTAGAAACCGGGCGCCCAGGGACTGTTGAGGGGCGAGTAGGCGTCGCCGTAGGCGGTGCAGATTTCCGGGCCAAAGACGCTGGCGCTGGCGGCTTTGACCAAGCCGAGGTTGGCGGTGGATTGGGGATAGATTTCGCTGCCGCCGTGATAGAGGGCGGGGATGCGGTCGGTGCGGGGCAGGATGTTGACGACACGGCCGTCCACCGCACTGCCCATTTCATTCACGGCCGTGACCGTAATGGGCTGCAACCCCAGGCTATCCCAGGCGAAAATCAGGCTGTCGCTGAGGCCGCCGGTATGGGTGATGGTCTGGCCGTCGGCCTGCCAGACGTAGGTGATGGGTAAGGTGGCGGTGGGGTTGGCTGTGGCTGTAAATGTATATTCCACCCCGGCGACGGCATCGTAACGGCCGTCCAGGGTGACGGCCGTGACCGGCATAGCCAGTTGGCCGCAGTTTTCGTCCCAGCCCCTGAATTCCAGCAGCAGGTAGGATCCCTGCCCACCATTGTTGCTCAACTGATAACCGGCCAGGCGGAAGAGGGCAAAACCAGACATCTGGTAACGGGCATTGCTGCCTACCCCGGCAATATTGTTGTAAATGGGCAGGCGCAGCACCCGCCCCAGATCAATATGCTCTTTTAGTACATCTCCTAAGGCGAAAGCATTGACCGCGCCAACACTGGCCATAACCCAATCGTTCAGATGCATGGAGGTATCATAGGGGTCGTTATACTCAATGTAACCATAAACCGGATGGGGAAACGGCGGGTTAGGGGGGTCCTGCCCGGGAGCTACCGTCACATAATCCTGGCTATTGCCCGGCCACGTCATGCTGCGGGTCAATTCGCCACTGCTGCCCGAAACATATTGGTTCCACGCTAGCCAGCCAAAACCACCTGCCCCGCCGCCATTTTGCACCAGGAACATGTCGCCTTCACCCACTATTTCTCCGTTTGCGCCAGGCCCGATCAGCGGCACATTGGGCCTGTGGTTGATAAAACTGGCGTAGGGTGGCACTGGCTGGGGGTAAAAGTTGGGCGACCCGACCACAATGTCTTCATAGAGCGCCGGGGTGACAGAGCGCTCGCCTTCGTGGATGATGATGGGGAAGGCGGAGCAGCCGACGGTGGGGTCGGCGACGGGTGGCGGCGTGGGCAGCGTCACCTGCCACATATAGGTATCGTAGTAGATACCGCCTTGATAGCGGGCTGTGAAAGTACCACCGTAAAATGGCGTGCAGTGCTGCGGGTCTGGATTGGTGTAGTCACAATTGTTTTCACTGGGCAGGGTGACGGTGTAAGGAGGCGTGATGAACATATCTTGGCAACTACCTGGCAGGCAGTTACGCGCGCCGCCATCAGGGTCGGGTACGCCGGGCATACCAAAGACTAATGACCAATCGCCAGGGGTGATGGTATCTACGGTGAAGGTAATGGGTGGTTGAGACCCCATATCAGAATCGAAGAGGGTTATATGGAGGGGGGAACCGGCATAGGCGGGGTCAAGATTTACCAGGGGGATGTCTACTGGTTCGGTGTGGTAATGGTTGAGCAAGAGGTGATTGAGAGCAGTTACTTCGATGCCGTGGGCGCTATGTGATCCGGGGTTGTTTAGCGCCAGTAAATTGCGGGCGTTTACTTCACCGGGCACGGTAGCGGTGTAGATGGGGGGGCCGGCCCAGATGTCGAAGCCGTTTTCGGATGCGCCGTCCATGGTGGTGACATGGAAGTGTAAATAGCGGTCGCCGGTGTCTGGGTCTACCATGATACCCGGTGTTTCGGCGGTCAGGTTGACCTCAAAGTCGCCTGGGGAACCGGCGTCTGTGGGCACAAAGACGGGTTGATCGTAACTTGGCGATGCGCCAGGTGAGACCCAGCGCCGGTCGGTGTTGTGGTCGCCGGTATCACGCATGCCGTCACCCACCTGCCCGGTATAACGGGACAGGTCTTGCCGCACAATGCTGCCGTCTGGCTGTTGGGCAAAGTAAAGCAGTTCAAAGAGGGTGCGGGTGTTGTAACCGGCATTGTAGGTAAGTGGTTCAGCACAATTGCCATTGCCGGGCGGCGTACCAGAACCCCGGTTTTCATCTACGCGCCAAAAATAGTAGGGGTTGATCTCTTCCAGAGTCAGGACATCGCTGATGACCAGTTGTAATTCGTCAGTAGCCATGACGCAGTTGTCACGTTGGGTGGTGCTGCAACTGGTGGTTGTGGTCACCGGCAGCCCGGCGTTTATGGCGACCTGAGTGCGGGTGATGGTGAATGTGCCGGGGTTGTCAGCGTTGATGGAGTCGGGGTCGAAGATTTCCACACGCACGATGTCGTGGGGGTAGTCGGCGGGGATGCGGATGCGGTAGTTGTAGGTGTAGAAGCCGGGCGCCCAGGGGCTGTTGAGTGGTGAGTAGGGGTCGCCGTAGGCGGTGCAGATGTGCGGGCCAAAAACAGAGGGGTTGTAATAGCTGATGATGCCCGCCCCTTTACGAATGGATTGGGGGTGTTGACTGTACCAATTGGTGATGAGGTCAGCGCCCTGGGGGATATGGTTGTCATCGGGGGCAACGGCCGTATCCATCACAACCTGAGCCGATGAGCCGGTAAGGAAGGCGCGGGACACGGCCGTGGGCAGCAGCAGTCCTAACACCAGTACCATAAACAAAATGGACAGACGGTTTAACATGATAGTTCCTCCCCGACAACCATGGCTGTGATTGCCGTGTTAACTGGCCGAACGGCCGTGAACAAAACAACTGTCTAACTAACTAATAGAATAAATGATTAGACCCTTTCCGGCAATGCCGGTACAGCTATGGCAATGGTGATCTCAGGCAAATCATAAGACCCGAAGGGTTTCCAAAACCCTTCGGGTCTGGCCTGCTAACGGCGGATGGTGGGCAAATAGACAAATTCGTCCAGAGCAATGCCCGCGGGCAAGTTAAAACCGCCGCCGCTGCCGGGCCACAAGGGAGCGTCGGCGCGCACGAGGATGCTGCGGCTGAGTTGGTTGCTGCCCTGGGTGACGGAAATGATATAGAGGCCCTGTTGGGTGGCGCTGCCGGTGATGATCTGGAACATGAAATTGCCGCTGCCGTCGGTGTTGATGTTGCCCAGCGTGACGCCATTTGCCTGGACAACGGCCGTACCGTTCACGGCCCAATTGGCGCCAGTGAACACAAAAACGCTGCCCGGCGCGCCCGATGCGTGGTCCACGTTCAAGGTGGGGGGGCCGATGAAGTCGTGCAGGAAAACATCGGCTACCTGATTGGTATCGTTAGCCACCAGATTGCTGGCGTTGGAAGTGTAGGTGACGTAACGGCCACCCGCCGCCAGCGCCGCTTCCCGGCTGGCTTCATTACCAATCACACCCTGGGTGCTGACGCTGGCCAGCAGCAGGGTGTTGGTGGTGCGGTCGCGCACAAACAGTTTGCGTAGATCGGGGCTGGTGCCGGGGCTGAGGGAGGTGGCGAAGGAGTCAAAGGCCACGTAACGGCCGTCGGCGGAAACCGACGGGTCTTCGCTGCCATTATTGCCCTGCGTACCATCGGTGGCGATGCTGATGATGTGGGTGCGCCCGGTACCGGTATTGCGCAGGAAAACGTCGGCGTAGCCATTGGCGTCATTCCCCACCAGATTAGTGGCATAGGACACAAAAACAATGTGTTCGCCGCCGCCGGAAATATCCGGCAGCCAACTTGTGCCGTTGGCCTCGCCGCCGCCATCGGTAATGCTGACGCGGCTGGTGGTACCGGTGGATGTGTCCCGCAAAAAGATGTCGGCGGTAAAGTTACCATCGCCGGCAACCAGATTGCCCGCATCGGAAGTGAAGACAATGCGCTGCCCATTGCCGTTGATGGCCGGGTGGCGGCTGTAGTCGTTGGCTTCGGCTTCGTTGCTGTCTACGCTGATGCGTTCCATGAGCAGCCCCACCCGATCCCAGCGGAAAATGTCATCTACCTGATTGGTATCGCCTCCCACCAGATTGTTGGCGGTGGAGGAAAAGACGACGTAACGGCCGTCGCCGGAAATATCCGGGTCACGACTGTCGCCATTGGCCGTGCCGTTGATGACCACGCTCATCAGGCTGGTCTGCCCCGTCTGGCGGTCATGGGCGAATACATCGGCACGGCCGTTGGTATCATTGCTGACCAGGTTGGAGGCCAGCGAATAAAAGGCGACGATCTGGCCGTCATCGGAAATGGCCGGGGAAAAGCTGGGGCTATTGGCCTGTTCGCCGCCAGTGCGAATGCTGACGCGCTGCGTGGTGTTGGTGACGCGGTCATGCACGAAGATGTCACGCACGCCGTTGGTGTCACCGCCGACCAGGTTGTTGGCGTCAGAACTAAAGGCGATGTAACGGCCGTCGGCGGACACCGCCGGTCGAGAACTTTCGCCATTACCTTGACCACCGCCGCTGCTGACGCTGGCGCGAATGGTAGGGCCGTTGGCTTCTACGGCGTCTGGGGTGGCGCGGACGGCCGTGCCCGGAGCCAAAAGCATCAGGCCAGATAAGATCACAAACAAAACTAAAATGCGCATATTGTTCTTCCTCCTTAAGTCGAACTTGCCTGCATTGTACCACCCTCTACCGCTGTTTACTGTGTGGTTGGCTGACTGTTGCGGTACGGCCGTTTACGTTTCCTGTTCGCGATCATCGGACGGCCCAAAATCTTGCCACAATGCCGGTAATGATCCTTTTGCCGATGCCACGCGCCCGTAGCGGCGGTATAACCGGCGGACAGGTATGGCAATGAGCATCAGGAACAGCAGCCAGGGCGTCCAGGTAATCAACCGGTAAAGGGCAAAGTCAGCTGCCGATTGGGACGTTTCGGTCAGGTGAACGGTGGCCAATTGGGCGGTGTCACCCGGATTCCAGGCAACGGGCGTGGGCAATGGCGTCGGGCTAGCGGTTGGCTGCGGCGTAGGCGTGGGAATGAAGGGTACGATGTTAAGCGAGATGGTAGCCACGCCTGCCCGATCTGTGAGGTAATTTTGCTGCCCTTGCAAGTCACCAATTTCGTTTTCCACAACGGTCAGTTGGTCATGCACATCCAGCGTTTCAGTCATGTAAAGCGTCTGGTCAAGAAAGGTGCGGACGCGCTCCTGGTTGCTGTGCAGATTGTCCAGACGAGAGGTGAGGTCAACGGCCGTGTCCGTGACATCTTCGCCCGTGACCTGTTCATCCTTCACCGTGCCCAGCGTCTTAAAAGCGTGCAGCACCGCTTCAAAAGTGGCTGCCGGAACGCCGACGGTCAGGGTGGCATAACGGTAACGGCCGTCGCCTTCCCATACCCGCTGGCCGAGGACATAACCGTTGAACCCTGTGACGAGATTGAGAGCAGTTTGTACGGCCGTGTCCGTGTCCGTCACCAACACCTGCAAGTCACCATTTTTGATGACCAGCCGATGGGGGGAATCGTTTTGCGCGCGGGCGGGTACGGCCGTGATCACCCCTGCGCCGAACAAAACAAGCAATGTGAGTATGAGAATAATGCGTTTCATGATCTCCTCCGTGTCGGTAATCGGTGATCGGTAAACGGTTATCGGTCACTGATTACCGATTACTGATAACCGATTACCGGCTGCGCCGCCAGACAACAATTTTCCAACCAGCCACCCCCACCAGCCCAAAGAACACCAGCCAGGGGCCACAGACAATGCCATAGTAGATGCCAAAATCGGCCGTGCCCTGGGCCGTTTCCTGCAAATCTACGGCCGCCAGTTGGACGGTATTGCCTGGATGCCAGGCTTGCGCGGTAGGGATGGGCGTGTTGGTGGGCGTGGGGGACGGTGTGGGTGTGGGAATCCAGGGATTGAGGGTCAGGTCTACGGTGGAAAAAGCCGCCCGATCCCCCAGGTAGTTCAGGCGGCCTTGAATAACGGCAATTTCTTCTTCCACCACTTTGAGTTCTTCATTGATGCGCAGGGCTTCTTCAACGGTGGTCGCCTGGTCTAAAAAGGTACGCAGCCGGTCACGGGTGGCGATCAGATTGTCCAGACGGGATTGCAAATCTACATATTGGTCGGTGACATCCTCCCCAGAGGCGGCTTCGTTGGTGACTGTGCCCAACGTGCGGAAGGCGCGCAGGGCGTCTTCAAAACGCAGCACGGGCACGGCCAAACGCATGGTGGCAAAGCGGTACGCGCCGTCATCCCACACTTGCTGGCTGATGATGTAACCGCCGAGCTGCACGGCCGTGTCCGTGGCCTGGTTCACGGCCGTTTCTGTGTCCTCCACGGTAATGGTCATGTGGCCGTTTTTGATGATGAGGCGCTGCTGTTGGGCGGTCTGGTGCACGGCCGTGCCAATCGGTTCTGGCGTGGCTGCCATACCGTCCTCAGCCACCACCACTACCTCCCCTTCTACTTGGACTGTTTCCACAACGGTTTCGGTGACCACACGGGTTACTTCTACCATTTGTGCCTGTGGCCCTTCGGCCGCGCCACAGGCGATCAAAATGAGCATCAGGCAGGCCAGCAGAAACACCGGCCCGATCAGGCGTTTGGCGTTCATCATATCTTCTCCTTGTTACCAGGAATTTGTTTTGGATTGGGTTGTTTTACCCAGGTTGATATGCATAAAACGCCGGTTGGTTGAGAATTGTTCCCACGCTGTCTGCCAGATTTATGCTTGCCAGCCGTTTCAATTCTCAATACAATCGCCGGGCGATGAAAGAATCACGAATGGTAGCCGCACAATTGCAGAAACGGGACCCGCTGGCGTGGTCGGTTTTGCTGCGCGAACAGGTGGCGGCGGATGTGGTGGTAACGGCCGTATCCAGCAAACCGCTGCGTTTCCCCTCGCATCACGGCCGTGTTACCCGCTACCTCCTGGCGCTGGAAAACCATGCCGACCCCATTACCGTCGTGGGCAAACGCACGACACCGCTGGAAGTGCAGTTTTACCAACACCTGGCCCCCAAACTCCCGCGCCTGACTCCGCCCTGTCATTTTATCCACCCGCCAGACGCCACCGAAATTGGCTGGCTGGTGCTGGCCGATGTGCCCAACGATATTCCGCCAGACCGCTGGAGCCTGCAGGACGTGGAGGCCATTATCACCCGGCTGGCCGATTTACACGCCACGTTTTGGGATCAGGAAGATCTGTTGGAGGGGGCGGGCATGCCCCACTTTTTGGGCGGCGATACCTATTCCTGGGCGGAACTGCGCCAGGAACAGGCCATCTATTTTGACCAGGGGCCAGCGGCGATGCTCTCTGACCATGCGCTGCAACACGCCGGGCGGCTGGCGCCGTTGCTGTTGAAGGCGGCCAACGGGGTGGCCGTGATGCGGGCGATGGGCGGCTGGCCTGGCGTTTTAGGCGAAAGCCATCTGGCGGCCGCGGCCGATTTGCTGGATGACCCCGCGCCGATGCTGGAACCATTGCGCCAGCTTCCCCCCACGCTCTTGCATGGTGCGCCGCACTCGTACCACTGGCAGTTGACGCTGTTTGACGATGTTTATCTGCTGGACTGGCAAAAGGCGGCGATTGGGCCGGGGATTTGTGATCTGGTCAATTTCCTGGAGCAGTTTGAACTGCTGTATGCGGATGGGGATCGCTGCCAGATGGGGGTACGGCCGTTCTGGCCCTTGTCCGAAGAGACGATGGTGGACAGCTACCTGATTGGGATGCGGGCGCGGCTGGGGCCAACGTTCCAGGGGCGGGCGGTGCGGCAGGCGCTTTCTGCGGCGCGCTGCCTGTATGTGCTGGCGAACTGGTTTGCCTTGTTTGCGGAATGGTTTGCGGAGATGCCCAATCCGTATGTCTGGCAAAAAATCAATGCGCTGCCGGAAAATGAACTCATCGGCAGCGCCCACGAACCAATTGCCCGGGTACGGCCGTATTTACAGGGGGTGTACGGCCGTTTTCTTCAGGCTTATCGCTCGTTGTAGCCTGGGAGCTGAACTACTGGAACAATTGCCCGGTAGCCCCCAGGTAAGCGCC
This sequence comes from Anaerolineae bacterium, assembly GCA_023382655.1. Taxonomy (GTDB): domain Bacteria; phylum Chloroflexota; class Anaerolineae; order Promineifilales; family Promineifilaceae; genus CAADGU01. Next base: position 234,321 of record JAHDWK010000001.1, read on the forward strand.
AATGGCGGCGTTGCCGATGGTTAAAACCAGGGCGATGCTGCTCAGCACAATCCCGATGATCGCCAGGGTACGCTGCGCCGAATTCCGCCCCATATACCCCAACACGATACCTACAATCGCCAGCGGAAAACCACACAGAGGCACAAACCAGGCACAAAGGTTGATGATGCCCAAAACCAGCGCGCCTATCGCCATATACTCTTCGTTTTTGTTTGTTGTCTGTTCCATTTTGATCCTCCTGGTGAAATGTAACGGCCGTCAGGGGGACGGCCGTGTTGAACATGTCTTATTGATCCAACTTCCGTTCCATCGGCATCATTGACCACTGCTTACAGGACAGGCAACGGACGCTGACTCGTTTCCCTTTGGACACCGCTTTGTAGCGGACGCCGCCAATGTCCCACACCGACTGGACAAAACCACACTTGGGGCAGGGTAGCAGCCAACTTTCAGACTCCGCCTGTATTGCCGCTGACCATTTGGCGGGCAACAAAGTGGTCACGAATTTTTGAATGAAGGTCATGGCTATTCCACCTTCACTAAAGCTCAATCGGTTTGGCGAGGAGTTCGACCAGGAGTTTGATGGAGTTTTCCACGTCGTCGGCGTGCACGGTTTCGCTTGGGGAGTGGACGTAACGGCAGGGGATGGAGATACAGCCGGCAGCCGCGCCGCCATTGGCTATCTGAATGGAGCGAGCGTCGGTGGAGCCGCCGGTTAATACTTCCAATTGGTAAGGGATGTCGGCTTCCTGTGCTCGTTTTTTCATGAGTTGCACCAACCCGTGGTGGGCGATCATGCCCGCATCTTTGACTTTGACGGCCGTGCCCTTGCCCAGACTCACGGCCATGGGGGCGGCTTCGGGCACGTCGCCGGTGGTGGTTACGTCCAGAGCAATGCCTACATCCGGGTCAAGGTGGTTGGCGGCGGCTTCCGCGCCGCGTGTGCCTACCTCTTCCTGAACGCTGAAAACGAAGTAGACATCATGGGGCGTCTTTTTGAGCCGTTTCATCGCTTCAATAGCGACCACGCAACCAATGCGGTCGTCCATGCTTTTGGCGCTGAGCATCTTGCCGTTGGCTACAAATTCGCGGTGGAAACCGGCGGCATCGCCCACCTGCACCGGGCAATCTTCACGGCTGGTGGCGCCCACATCAATGAAAAACTTTTCCAGCCCATGAATTTTGCTCCGGTCGGTGATGCGGTCACTGTGGATGATCCCCACACGGCCGTCGGCAAACTGCACCCGCCCACCCAACAAGGTATGCGGCAGGACGCCACCGATATTGGTGAAACGGCAAAACCCTTCTTCCGTGATGTGGGTGATCATGACGCCAATTTCATCCATGTGGGCCGCCACCATCACCTTCAGGCCGCTGCCGTCGCCTTTTTTGTGGGCAATCAGGTTGCCCATCGCATCCACCGAAATGTCGTCGGCGTACTTTTTAATTTCCGGCAGGATGAGGGTACGCATCTGGTCTTCAAAGCCGGAGGGGCCATAGGCTTCTACAAGTTTTTTGATCAGGTCGTTCATACTTTTGCCTTAGGCGTAATTGGGTAATTACTCAATTACCCAATTACTCAATTACGTTTTACGATTTCTGTTGTTAATCCTTGCAAAGTTAGCTGTGCCAGCTTCACCACATGGGCGTAATCTTCCAGGTTAATCATCATAGTGGGGGTGTGGGCGTAACGGCCGGGCACGGCGATGGTGGCGGCGGGGATGGGGCGGCGGACGCGCTGGATGACGGCCGTATTGGTGCCCCCCCCACCTGGCTGCCGAATCTGGTAGGGGATGTTGTGGGTCACGGCCGTTTGCAAAATATGGCGAACCAGACGCGGGTCTTGCACCGTGACGGAATCCATCACATAAATGGAGGAGCCTTTGCCCAGGGCCACATTGGGGCTGACGTCGTTTTTGTTAGGCAGGTCAAAGGCCGGCGTACATTCCAGCACCAGGGCCACATCGGGGTCAACGCTGTAGGCGGCGGCCTGTGCGCCACGCAGCCCCACTTCTTCCTGCACGGTGAAGGTGGCGTACAGATCAAAGGGGTACGGCCGTGCCCGCAGCAGTTCCACCAATGCCGCACAGCCCGCCCGGTTATCAAACGCTTTGGCCACGGCCGTGTCACCGAGTTCCTCATAGCTGGTTACAAAAGCGGCCCGGTCGCCCAGTTTCACTTTGCCTTTGGCCGCCTCTTCATTTTTAGCGCCGATGTCAATGCGCATGGCGTCCACTTTGACCACTGAATTGCGCTGCGCCGGGGTAGACAGATGTACCGGCCGGCCGCCAATCACCCCCATCACCTTTTCCGGCCCCACCTGCACTACCTTGCCCAACAGGGTGCGGTCATCAAAACCGCCCACCGTGTCAAATTTCAAGGTGCCGTTGCTGTCATAGCCGGTGACCATCAGCCCCACTTCATCCATGTGCGCATCCACCATCACGCGCAGTGGCGACGCGCCGGTTCCTTTTTTCAAGGCGATGAGGTTGCCCAGCGTATCCACGCGCCATTCGTCCACATGGTCGGCAATCAGGTCACGGATAATCCGGCGCACTTCTTTTTCCTCGCCGGAAACGCCTACGGCTTCGGTCAGGTTTTTTAGTAGTTCGTTCATAATAGTAACAAGTGAGTAGTGAGCAGTAAGCAGTGAGCGGTATAAAACTGCTCACTGCTCACTGCTTACTGCTTACTCTCTTCTTCCATCATCCCCGTCGCCAGTTTTCCCAGAAAATCCTCGTTCAGCCCGACAATAAATTCGCCCAGCAGGCGGCCGGCCCGCTCAATATCTTTGAGCGCCAGCGATTCCACCATCGTATGCATGTAGCGGAGGGGGAGGCCCACAATGGCGGTAGGAATACCGGCGCGGGCAATTTGCAGACCGTGAGCATCGGTGCCGCTGGCACGCTGGTGTGTTTCCACGTTGACGTTTAATTCCATCTCTTCGGCAGTGGTTTTGAGAGCGTTAAACATGCCGGTGTGGACGTTTGGCCCCAGGTCTAAGGCCGGGCCACCGCCTAATTCGTGGGTGACGTGTTCGTTAGCGCCGGGCCCTTTGCCAAAGGTGACATCAATGGCAATAGCCGCATCTGGCTGCAAAGCAAAAGCGGTGGTATAGGCGCCCAGGAGACGGGTTTCTTCCTGAGCTGTAGCCACAGCGATCACTTCCCACTCGTGCTGGCGTTGTTGCAAATAATCCAGACAAACGGTTACGGCCGCAACCGAAGCGCGATTGTCCAGCGATTTACCCGCCACCCGTTTGTTCATCAGTTTGATGAGCGGCTGGCGGAAACTAATAAAATCGCCAATAGAAATCTGGCTGTTGACTGTTTCGATGGGCAGACCCACATCCACCAGCAGGTCTTCATAATCAAACGGTTTGTCTTGTTTTTCATCAGATAACATGCGGGAAGGCAGGCAACCCACAACGCCGGTGAGGTTTTTACGGCCGTGAACCACCACCAACTGCCCAAATACCTGGCGCGTATCCACCCCGCCAATGGGCGTCACGCGCAAAAAACCATTGCCGTTGTGTTCGGCCACATCGCGCACCATCAAAGCAATCTCGTCCATGTGGGCGGCGAGCAGGATGCGCCGGGGAGGTGTACGGCCGTTCTTCGCGGCGCGTTTAGTGGCAATCAGGCTACCTACCCGATCCCGCGTGATCGTATCCACATAGGGTTGCCATAATTCTTCAATGACAGCGGCAATCTGATCTTCATAACCAGAGGGGCCGGGCGTTTCTGTCAGAGTCTTGAGCAGTTTATAAATATCCATACTCTTTTTTACCACGTTTTTGTGTTTTGCTCCATCGGCGTTTAAGGAGGCGGTGGCGTCACTTCTGGTGTGGTTTCCGGGGTAGTTGTTTCGGTCGGTGTTTCAGTGGGCGTCTCCGTCGGCGTCTCGGTGGGCGTTTCCGTAACGGTAGGGGTGAAGGTGGGTGTGGCAGTTAATGTGGGGGTGGGCGTCTCCGTCGGCGTACTGGTTGGCGTTTCGGTCGGTGTTTCGGTGGCTGTGGGGGTAGAGGTGGCCGTAGCGGTAGACGTATTGAACTGGGTCGGGGTGGGCGGTAAGGTAGATGTGGCCGATGGTGTGGGCGAGAGGAAGGTGGTGGGCACGGCCGTTAAAGTACCTGGCAACGGCAAGGCGGTAGCCGTGTTCGTGACTGTAGGCGTCAAGGTCATTACTGTAGGCGTTGCTGTCACGTCTCCTTCCTCTGGCGCTAACAACAAAGCCGCAACCCCGGCACAATAACAAGGAATGGTCAGCAAAATAATGCCCATCAATAAGGTATAAGTGCGACGTCGAGAATCCATTGGGCAGGATGATAATGGACATCAAGTTAATTGACAAACGGCGCACACCTGACACACCGGTACTAATTGCGACACCTATGCCCCCATGTTATAATCGGAACCAGTTTTATTTATGGTAAACTCTTGATCGAGTACAACTCCTGGCAGTTTGTTGTAAGGAGCAGTGTATCGCACAATGGGGTTGTTGCGCGGCATAAGCCAAAATACAGGAAATAAACTATGCCGGTTGAGCTTTGGGGAGCAAGTGACATACTAACGGTCGGCCTGCCAGACCGTTTATGGGGCAATCTCCTTTTGTTGGGTTACATCGTCATCAGTGGGTTTCTGATTGTCCAATATCGGGCTGATTTACGTAGCCTGGATGGTCGTGGTTGGCGGTGGCTGATTGGCCTGGGCGTGGCCGGCTTTGTCGCCGGCCAGTTTTTAACTTATCCGGTGGGGCAGAGTTCAGACGGGCCAGTGGCCTATGTGGCACTGTTAACGGCCGTCCCCCTCCTCTTTGCCGCTGCCATCTTGCCGCCCGTGGCCGCTCTGTGGGTGGGAGCGGCAGCCGGGTTGGGGCCAACATTGGCGGAAACCCATCAGTTATTTTCGCTGTTTCATTATGCATTTGTGGCCTTCTTCACGGCCGTACTCATGCAGCAAAACTACATCGGGCGGTTCTATCGCTGGCTGCGCGAACCTATAATTGCTGGTGTCTTGGGTGGGTTGCTGCTGGCGGCGCTGACCGGTGTGGGTACATTTGCCACCGGGCCGGCCACCGGACTGGTCGCCTTAGATGTGGCCCTGGTGGTGGCCGCCGCCAGCCTGTGGCCGCGCTTGCTCGAAGGCCTGGTGGGCGGTGTGGTGGTCATGTTTGTGTTACGGGCGTTACCAGACCTGAAACCGTCACGGCCGTTGGTGCCCTCCCCCACCCAACGTAGTTTGCAAAGGCGACTCACCCTCAACTATATTGCCTTCACGGCCCTCCTGCTCACGCTGACGCTGCTCGTTTTGTACAGCGTGGCCATTACTATTTCCACCCGACTGATCGCCCACAACATTGCCGAGACATTACAGGTACTCCCCCTGGATAACCCGTTGCCGCCGGCTCCAGACCGCAGCGATCCCAACAAGAAACAATACCACTTTGCCCGGTATGATAATGCGGACTGGTCACCGACGAGCGCCGGTCTGACGGCTCTGTGGCTGGTGCAGCCGGAAAATGGCGCTGCCTATTGGCAGTGGAGTGATGATACCGATATAGCGTATGACAGAGAGTTGGTTGTCGTCGCCCCGCAGGACGGTTCGGCGGAAGTGGCCGTGGGTAGTGTGCCCTATACGGCCGTGCTGGAACAGGCCTGGGGTATTGGTTGGCCCTTACTGCTGGTCATGCTGGTGGCTGCCGGTCTGTTTTATGCCCATGTGTTAGTTATCGGTCGTGACATTACCACCCCCCTGGATGAAATGGTTACTGCTTCCAAGACCATCGCCGCCGGGGGTAATTGGACGCCGGCCTCCTACCTGCAACGCGATGATGAGATTGGGCAGTTGCAGCGGGCCTTTGCCCAAATGCAGCGCTCCATGCGCAAGCGGTTGAATGAACTCTCGCTGCTGCTGGGCGTCAGCCACGATGTGGCTACCAGCATTGATATTCACGAAGGCATCCCGGCCATTTTGCGCGGCGCGCTGCGGGGCACGGGCGCCGTGGGCGCGCGCGCGGTGGTGCCGAACCCCAGCGGCGGCGCGCCGATGACATTTGGCGAAGGTGCTGCTGCCGAACAGATGGCTGTGTTAGACCGCCAGATCATGACCCGGCTGCGCCATGCGTCTGAACTGATGTTGGTGACGCCTGAAGAGATCAGGAGCGCCCTGGAACTGCCACCGACGGCCGAACTACCCGTACCGGCTTTGCTGGCCATACCGTTACGTTCCCATGATCGTTTTCAGGGTATCCTCTGGTTGGGATTCCGCCAGACACACAGCTTTGACCTGACTGAACGAAACCTGCTGTCTACGCTATCCACCCAGGGCGCGGTGCTGGTGGAAAATGCCCGCCTGTATGCCACGGCCGAGAGTGGTCGCCGCCGCCTGGCGGCTGTGCTGGCCAGCACATCCGACGCCGTTATTGTCACTGACCAGACGGAGCGGGTGCTGCTGATCAATCCGGCCACCGAACGCATTTTTGGTTTCTCGGTAGATGCGGTACGTAATCGCCCCGTGGCCGACGTGATTCCCATGCCGGCGTTGGTGCAGGCGCTTATGGGGCAGGATGAACGGCCGCAAAACCTGGAATTAAGCATAAACGATGGCCGGATTTATAACGCCATTGCCTCTACCATTTTCAGCCACGAAGGGCAGGTGTTTGGGCGGGTGGCCGTGCTGCGGGACATTACCAACCTCAAAGAGATTGACAAAATGAAGTCAGACTTTGTGGCGACTGTGTCCCATGACCTGCGCAGCCCCCTTACGTTTATCCGGGGTTACGCCTCGATGCTTTCCCTGGCCGGTGAATTGACCGACAAGCAGCATGAGTATGTCAGCAAAATCCTGGGCGGCATTGACCAGATGTCCAAGATGGTAGAGGACTTGCTGGATATTGCCCGCATTGAGGGGGGCATGGAATTGGATCGAGAGGAGATTGAGATACGGCCGTTACTGGCCGACATCGCTGCTGAATACTGGCAACATGCCCACCTGGCCGGTATCCAGATTAAAGTTGACATCAGTGACGATGTCTCCTCCATCGTGGGGGACCTCTCCCTTATTCGCCAGGCGGTCGCCAACCTGGTGGGCAATGGCGTCAAATATGCGCCCAACAGCGGCCCACTGGTTTTGCAAGTCCATCAGGCCAATGGCGAAGTTGTCATCAGCGTCAAAGATAACGGGCCTGGCATCGCCAAAGAAGATCAGATACATCTGTTTGAAAAATTCTACCGCGTCAAAGCGAGGGGTACAGAAAAGGTCAAGGGGTCTGGCCTGGGTTTAGCCATAGTAAAAACCATTGCCCACCGGCATGGCGGGAATGCCTGGGTGCAAAGTCAGCCCGGCAAAGGCAGCACTTTCTGCATTTCGCTGCCCATTCACGAATCGGAGCCGTCGCCCACGCGGGAGTGATGGGGGACTGGAGATTGGGGCGTTTCCAATCTCTAATCTCCAATCTCTAATCTTTTATCTCCAATTTCCCATCCCGCAAAACACAAATCTCCCGGTAAATGGCTTCCGCTTGGGGAAAGTAGAAAGTGGGTGGCGTGGCCCAAAACTCGGCCAGGAAGCGGTTGCCCGTCTGCTGCTCGTAGACCCAGGCTTGCAGCATCATCTCCAGTTTGTCGGCGTCATGCACCAGGCGGGCAACGGCCGTGCCCCCCTCATGCAGCTCTTCCCACAACACCATCCACTCAGCGGCAAACGGCGTATCTGCCAGCATTTCTGCCAGTGCGCCCCGTTCCACGTCCGTTTTGATGCCGGGCGGCAGGAAGCGCCAGGCCGGGGTAGGAATGTCGGTGGTCAGCGCTTCGGGCAGATCGTGCAGCGCCGCCAGCGCCAGCAATTTGCCCAGGTCGAGCGGCGTATCCACTACCTGTGCCAACGTCAGCGCCGTAAACACCACCCCAAAGCTGTGCGCGGCCACGCTTTCAGCATTGGGCACGCCGCGCTGCACCCAGCCGGTGCGGGCGGTGCGTTTGAGTTGGTTGGCGTGGAGCAGGGTTTGGGTAACGGCCGTGACTTCCATCTTTCTCTCCGTTTGTAGCAGGTGATTTATCCCCTTGAGACGTTGTTGAAATGGCTACTACGAATATTTATGTTGCTTTTCGACCAGCTATTATCACAGTAAAATACCCGCTGACAACCTGCATACCCAACAAAGTTACCCTATGAGCAAAAGAAAGAAAGACAGGAAAAACACATCAACCCGCCGGCCCCTGACCGCCTATCGCCGGTGGTTGTTTGTCGTTGGCGGTGTGGTGTTGGTCACGGCCGTGCTCCTCTTCTTCACCGAATATGAATCCTACGCCTCGCTTTACGATGCTTCATACATGGGCAGTGAATCATGCGGTGAATGTCACAGGGTTATTTATGACCGCTGGCAGGAGTCGCCCCATGCCAGGATGACTCGCCTGCCTAATGAAACCAGCGTCGTTGGCAACTTTGCCGATGGTGCGTACTACCTGCCGCCCCATGCCCAATTGACCGAACTGGACAGGCTGCCTGCCGCCAAGATGTACCGTCAGGGTAATGATTATTACATGGCGCTGCGCCACCCAGAAAGTGATGGGTATGTCCCCTTCAAAGTAGCCTATGTGATTGGCTACCAATATCGCCAGACTTACCTCACTCAGGAACCGGGGGGCGTATTGCGCCGACTCCCCCTGCAATATTCCGTGGAAATGGGTGAGTTTTTCCCCTACTGGAATTTACAGGAAGGTAGCCAACCTTCGGTGGCCGATCTGTGGGCGCAAATGACCAGTCTGAACTCCGCCTGGAATTTGTTTTGCGCCCGCTGCCATACCACCCATCTGCAAATTCTCAATAAAGATGTCAACCACACCACGGCCGTGACGATATGGACAGATGATGGCATCGCTTGCGAGGCCTGTCATGGGCCTGGCAGCCAGCACGAAAATTACTTTGCCAGTAATTATGTCAATCGCCTGACGGCTTTTGTGAACAGCAAAGTGCGCGGGCAGCCGGTGGCCTACATTGCGAACGGCCCTAAACTCACCAAAGGAGAAGACCTCAGCGTATGCGGCCGTTGTCATGGCCCGGACATCAACATGGCAACAACAGAGGTCTATCGCCTGTATGAGCCAGGTTACAGTCAGGAAGGGCGCATCAATGATTTATCGCCCTATTTCAAGCAGCAGCCATTGGCGCCAGGCCGTGATGCCCCTACGGTGGAAGTGTGGGACGACGGCGATCCCAAAGGCATTGCCATGGTTTTTCGGTCATTTATCGAGTCGGTTTGTTATGACCAGGCCGAAGTGCGGTGTTATGATTGCCACGACCCCCATAACAACAAAGCGCCGACCACGCCGGGGCTGCTTTCGCCGTCTGATGTCAGTAACGCCTACTGCCTGAACTGCCATGGTGAATTGGCTGATCAGATTGAGGTGCACTCACACCATCCCGCCGGGACGGAAGGATCATTTTGCTACGACTGTCATTTGCCGCGTGAGATTTTGAGTATTGTTTCCGGCGTGCAGCGTTACGCCCGCACCCATACCATGAGTTCTATTCCTGATCCGGAAAACTCGGTGATTTTTGGTGTGGAGAATGCGCCAAATGCCTGTACGAACTGCCATGCTGACCAGACGGCCGTATGGGCGCGCGAATGGATGGATGAATGGTATGGGCCGGCGAATAGTAATCCGTAAGTAATCAATGTTGTTTTCAGGAGAAATCTGTGTGACTAAACGACTGTTTTTTGTTCTTGGACTGCTGCTAGTTGCAGCGTGTGGCGGGAATGAGGCGCTGCCGACGGCCGTGCCCACCGCCTCCCTTCCTCAAAACACTGATGTGCAGGGAAGCATTTCCCTCCCCGAAGCCGTCCCTACCGGCGAACTGGCTCCGCTGCCGCCGCTCTCCGGCGCATCTGGTGGTAGTGGGCTGAGCGGCGGCAGCGCGCCTGGCGGCCAACCGGCCGCTGGCGAAGCGGCAGCTATTGTCATTGCCGATCCCTTTGCCCAGACCACCTTCACTCTGAACGCCAACCTGCCCACGGAACCGGCGGTAGCGGCCGTGCTGCGCCAGACGCCTACCGGGGAGCTAACCCCCGACGCCGCCCGCCAGCTTGCCAATCGTTTTGGCTTTACTGGCGAGCTGTATCGCGAGAACTTACTGGCGACGGGCGTGCCCACGGCGGGTGATGCCACTATGACAATGCCCACGATCTATTACACTTTTGATGGCCCCCGTACCTTTAGCATTGATCCCTGGTCAGCTAACTACCAGGACAACAGTGCCCCGTATGACCCGGCCAACCCGCCCGATTTTGCCACCGCCAGCCAGACGGCCGTGCAATTCCTGGATTCACGTGGCCTGCTCGATTTTCCTTACATCGTTCGGCAGGGCTTTGGCGGTGATGTGTTGGTACTGCGGCAGGTTAATGGCGAACCCGAAGCGGCTTCGGGCCATCCCCTCAACCAGCCAGAGATTGTCATTGGCGTCAGCCCAGAGGGGCAGGTCAGTTACGTCAGTTACCAGGTGATGCCCAATCTGGAAATGGTGGGCGACTATCCGCTCATCCCGGCTGCTGACGCCTGGGCGCGGCTGCAAAATGGGGTCACGGCCAACAACATCGCCTACACTGTCTACCCGGCGGCAGACACGGCCGTAACCAATCCCCTCTCTACCCCGCGATCCTGGCAACGGCCGTATGCGTCCGGCCAGGCCGTGCAATTGTATGGCTGGCCCAACGCCTTCCTGCCCGCCAGTGGCAGCGGCGCGGCGCGGGTGCAGTTATATCCTTACCAATTGGCCGGTAACGAAGAAGTGATCAACCAGATTGCCGAAGCCGCCGGGCAGCAAATTATGGTAGAAGGGGTGATGGGGGATGACGGCCGTACCGTTACTGTGAACAATTGGTCGCCCACCGACCTGGAACCGCTCACCTGGCAAGGCATCGTGCGGTGTGATGGTGACCGGGTATTGCTCGATGCCGGTGACGGGCAGACATTCCAATTGCCGGACACCCCAACCGACCTGCCCGATGGCCTGGAACTGTTTGTGTTCGCCTGGAATAGCCAGCCTGCTGCCGACGCCCCACCGTTGTTGCAGTGGGAGCGGCTGGATGAAGCCACGCTCCCGGCCGAACTGGCGGCCGTTGACGCCGGAAACCCCATAGAAATTGCGCCACCGGCCTATGAAAGTGTGACCATAGACACGGTAGAGTTGGCGTATTTTGTCACCTATTTGTTTGCCGAAGGCACAGCCGATGGCGGCATTCTGGCCGCTCCGACCATTTTGCTGCAACCGGCCTGGCGGTTTGCCGGGACGTTGGGCAGTGGCGAAACGGTGGAGTTTTTTGTGCAGGCGGTGGCGGGGGAATTGGTACGGCCGTGATGAATCAAGACCGGGCTTCTAACTTGAAGAGGGTCTAGCGGTCAGGCGTCAGGCAGCAATCAACTCTTGTGCCCAGGCCTGGTCTTCTTCGGGAAGTGGGGGATAGGGTGGCTGTTGGTAGTTGAGGCTGAGGTCGTAACGGGCACGGCCGTATAACTCATGCAAAATCTGGTTCAACTCCACCAACGGCTCCTTGTCGCCGGGCAGCAATGGCAGATGGAATGCCGGGATGGGCTGGCGCAAATTAAAGGGATAAAGCTGGGCACGGGGGCGGGTGGAGCCACGACTGACCATGATGCGGTAATCGCTGACTACCTTTTTGCCATCCATCGGCATCGGTTCGCCATCGCGCAGTAAATCTATCTCCACTAGGTTCGTCCGGGTGCTAAAAATGTAGCGCCGTTTGCGTTCGTAGGCTTCCCGTCCCTCGTTATGCAATTTATTGGCCGGGGAGAGCAGTTCCAGCACCGTCACCAATAGGCCGTTGCGGACATCGTGGACTTCCAAAAAAGTCTCCTCCACCTCATCCGCCATAGGCACAATGATGCTTACCACGCCCGCTTCGGCCAGTGGCAACGCCTGTTTGGCTTGAGTCCGGGTGGGAGAAATAACGGACACATCCGGCCGCCCAATAAAAGCCAGGTCATCCGGGGCCACCAGATAAGCCCGCCGTTCCAGGCGCACGTAGTAATCGGGCGCAACCTGCGGTGATAACCTGTCTCGGACGGCAGCAATCAGGCTGTTGTGAATATCCGGCCAGAGTGAGGGGTGTTCCAGGTACGGGTCCATGCCCGGAAATGGTGATTTCATAATCCGATTGTACAACAAAATGATCAGCCCCGACATGATTGGCGCTAAAAAATCCGCTAAGCTAAGGATGCGAAGGCGCACGAAGACATGCGAGCGCAAAGGTTTTAGCCAAATAAGGCGTCGTTTAGTTGATCGTCGCTGAGGCCGTCCAGGCCGGAGGGGGTAGCGCTGACCGCTTTCATGTCGGCATAGAACGTTTCGTCGTAGCGGCGGGATTTAACGGGGATGGGCATTTTTACGCCCCAGCCAAGGAGCAGCACTTCTTCTTTTTCTTGCAGGCGGGCCAACATGCCGCGCAGCTGGTCGCGCCCGGCTAAGCCGGTGAGGACAGCGCGGATGTCGTCCTCATCCCCCAACCAGCCGGTGATGCGGGTGCCAAGTTGGGACATCACTTCATCGTCAATACCCGACGGCCGTTGGTCTACCACCAGCAGCGTTACAAAATACTTGCGTAGTTCACGGGCGATAATGCCAAAGGCGGTCTGGTTGGCAAGCTGCGGGTTGAGCAGTTTGTGCGCCTCCTCAATGGCAATCAGCAGGGGGCGGGGGGCGGCGTGGCCGTGTGTTTTGTGTTGCTCCGTCTGCTTCACCCAATGCTGGCGAATGCGCCGGGTGAGGATGTTGGACACCAGCAAATAATCCAGGTCGTTGTCGTATGCGCCAAAACTGAGGATGACGTGACGGCCGTTTTCCAGTTTATCCACAATTTCCGTCACCGCATCTACGGCCGGGCGCTCCACCACATACGGCCGGTCATAAATCAGGCTCAATTTGCGGTGCAGCGCTTCGGCCGCTTTTTCATGCACATTGTTTTGCCGCGCCCAGGCGGCCACCGAGTTGGCTGCCGGGAATGTTTTGCCACTTTCTGGGTCTATATCCACCGCCCCCGGTTCCAGCTTCATAAATTCGGCAAACCAATTTTTGTCAAAAGCGCGGCTGAGGGCATTGAGCGTCACCCCGGCTGTATCTGTCAGATTCAGCGCCTCGCCCAATAGCTCAATATCGTTTGTCTGGAAGTCAGAGAGGGCGATTTCCAACGTGAAATCCGGTTGTTTGCCGCGCACCATGGCTCCTTTGCCCAATGCCGCTACCTGCACCTTATTGCCAAACAGTGAGCGCAGGCCGCGCACCGTCACCATACGGTCGGTGTCGGTATCGTCAAAGGCGTATTCGTTGTGCATGTCAAAAACCAGCGCCCCGGCCACGTCCTCGCGCATCAGCCCGGCCAGTACCATGCGCGTCAGGAAGCTCTTGCCGGTGCCGGTGGCCCCAAAGATGCCGCTGGAACGTTTGACGAAGCGGTTCAAATCCAGCCGCACCGGGTAGCCCTGCTCGATGGTGTGGCCGACGACAAACATGCCTTTGCCTTCTTCGCCAAAAATTTGGCCCACGTCGGCGGCGTCCGCCGAGCGTACCTCGGCGTGGTGGGCGGGCACCGTTTTCACCGGTTTGGGGCCGGGCGTTTCCTGACCCTTTTCCACCCGCGCCAGCCAGACCGCCCGCTCCGGATCGCCAAAGTCCGGCCCTCTATCCATCAGCAGGGTGGGATACATCATCAGGGTGGTGTAGAGTGTTTTACCGAGTAACGCTTGTTGGATAGGTGGTTGCAGCCGGTCGGTTTTTTCATCGGCGAAGCGGGGGTCGGTGGCCCCCAGTTGCAGGTCGGTGACCAGGCCAAAGTAGCGGTAACGGCCGTTGTCACACACCACAAAGCTACCTTCTTGCACCCGGTCGGCCGGCACCGTCAGCCGGATACGGAACCCTTCCTTCAGCCCCCCGCCCACAATGTAACCAATGCTCGATGTCATGTTACCATCCCTTTTTGTGTGTCCTGGCAAGATTATACCCATCTTTTTGATGCGTGGTGGTGGGAACGAGTATAGCAACGTTTTGTGGGGAACCAGAGAGCCGCCAGATTGCGGCCCAGTCTAATCCCCACGATTCCTTGCTATACTCGTGGTAACGGCCGTGCTAACTAAACCGTGAAAGGACATGCTATAATTCCGGGCAAAGTTAACCGGAGTAGCTAGATAGGTGTAAAAGCGATGGCACAATTTGAGGTGATATGAAGTTGCCCAATCACAAGGAGGCCCATATTCCAGAAGCCAAACTCTATGATTATTTGCTTTCGCCAACACATCCGGTGGGTAAAGGGAAAGCGAAATTTTTCCGGTTATTCGGTTTTAACGAACATAATGCTGATGTCTTGGAAGCAGGGTTGTTAGGCATTGCCCAAACAGAGGACGTACTTAAAGTGAATCAAACGCCCTTTGGCGTGAAATATATAATTGATGGGGCTTTGCTAACACCTGAAAACACAGTGATAAATGTGCGAACCATATGGATTATGGAACCTGGCGAGGAAAGGCCAAGGTTTGTAACGGCGCATCCGCGCGAGAAATAGAGTTTATGAGGTAACATGATGATCAATGAATTGGATACTGTTGTGCTTTCCCACGATCTTGAAGAATATGGTCTGCAACAAGGTGACATTGGTGCGGTGGTTCATGTCTATAAAAATGGAAAAGCGTATGAAATAGAATTTGTAACCGGTGAGGGCGAGACGATTGCGCTTTTGACGTTAACGCCAGCGGATATTCGCTTGATGGGCGAACGAGAAATTCTTCATGCACGGGAGCTTGTTCCTGCCTAAAGTTATATACAAAGACAAATCCCAATCAATCCTTCAGTGTTCAATGAGAATTTTTGTATCCCACCGCTTTCAAAGGGCTTATCGGAAAGGTAGCCCAGGAATACAGCACCTTGCAGAACATGCTATCCATGATTTTGTTCGCAGTTATCGCTCGGATCCACATAATACTGTGCGCAGATATGATCGAGTCGCGCACATTCGCAAACAGGTATTAGAAATAGATATCAGTGGAAAAAATCGTCTATTGGCTCACTTCGCCGAAAAGCAATTGACTCTGTTAGATGTGGGGGAGAAGCGTATAGTCCCTGATTATTCCTTGGGAAAACTTGAACACGATTTGGCAAATCGTATTAAAGCACCTGACCGATTTTGGCCGGAACGACCATCAGGCTTCTTTACAGAATACATAGACCCAACTATCAAACTATTTGGGTTAGAGCTTCTTCCAGACTGGATATATTGGCTTGATGAGGAGCAAGATGGTGTACTCTCTACTATCGCGGAAGACCTAGACACGTGGTATTCCCTTCTAAAACTACGTAACGAAGGGATGATATTTTTTGTGGTTGGCGGTCCAGGAACAGGCAAATCTTGTGTTCTTATTAACCTGCTCAAATGGTATGTTGAACTTAAATTAAATGTTGGTCTGAGTATGTCACAGGAATTGGTGGAATATGTTGAACGATCCAATCATGCCAGCATTAGCCAGTATTTGGTAAACAATCTGGTTCCAGAGCACGATGTATTGCTTGTAGACGATCCTAAAAACATGATAACAATCAACCACTATATTCAGTTGGTCGGCCAAGGAAGTGTCAAGTTATTAGTTCTCGCTTTTGACCCCTTACAACTGGAAGATTCAATAACTGACAAGAGCTATTATTATTTGATCAACACACATAAGGTCAAAGTACATGCACGTACAACTTGCTACCGTCAAAAGGAAAAAGTGGGACAGGCTACAAAGAATGCAGCTAATGTAATCGCTGCTTCAACACCTTTCTTGGCTAAAGAGAAGATCAAAAACTATAGAGAGGAACGTAGTGAACTCACTCGATTATCCAATGAGTTGCTATTCCGTAATCCTGGTGGGCACACTCCTGTGTACGATGAGGCCACCATACAAAATGTTATTGATGAAGTGAATCGCATCAATCAACCAGGTTTACTCTGGAAACATTGGTACAACCTTCTAGTAGTAGAATCAGAGAAAGGTGCTTTGCGCCCAGAGTGTTACCAAGCAATTAATCGAGTAAAGGCAAAGATTATTTCGTTAAATCAAATTGAGTCCGTGAAGGGGCTGGAATTTCAGCATGTATTCCTTTTCTTGGAACGAAGTCTGTATGAACAAATAGAATTTGGATTTGAGGGATCTGGTCAATCTGTCTATAACCGACGACGATTGCTGCGGATTCCTTTTTCGCGCGCTAAAGACAGTTTGGTAACTTTTGTTTTAGGGGGCAATCTAATTGAATTACCTTACCATTGATAACACGATTAATCTGTTTTCAGCATTCACCGGTTATTTTGCAAAAATGTATGAAAATTGTTACTCTCTTTCCTGAAGACCAACAAATGATCGAACAGGCAACGGCCGTACTCCACATCGGCTTCCGGGCGCATTATCCCGACGCCTGGGCCGATATGGCTTCGGCGCGGGCGGAGGTAGAAGGGTTTTTTGATACGGGTCGGATTTGCCGGGTGGCGGTTGGGGAGGATGGCACGGTGTTGGGTTGGGTGGGGGGAATTAGCCAGTACAACGGCCGTGCCTGGGAACTACATCCCCTCGTTGTCCATCCTGATTACCAGCGGCAGGGCGTGGGTCGGGCGCTGGTGGCCGATTTGGAGGCACAGGTGCGGGCGCGGGGCGGTGGGACCATTTTTCTGGGCACGGATGATGAAGATAATCAGACCAGCCTCAGCAATGTAGACCTATACCCCAATCCTCTGGAGCATCTGGCCCGCATCCAAAACCTGAACCGGCACCCCTTTGAGTTTTACCAGAAGGCAGGTTTTGTCATTGTCGGTACCATTCCCGACGCCAATGGGCCAGGCAAACCCGACATCCTCATGGCTAAACGAGTGAGCAACGAGATACCCGAATAACCCGCCTCACTATTTACTGCTCACCGCTTACTGTTCACTGCTTACTGTTTACTGACTCAGGACGGCCGTTTAAATACTCCTGCAAAAACTGCCCCGTATACGACCGTTCCACCCGTGCCACTTCTTCCGGTGTGCCCTGCGCAATCACCTCACCACCCCGGTCACCCCCTTCCGGCCCCATATCAATAATCGTGTCCGCCACCTTGATGATGTCCAGATTATGCTCAATGATGATGACCGTGTTCCCCTTGTCCACCAGCCGGTTCAGCGCCACGATCAATTTGGCGACATCATGTGAATGCAGCCCCACGCTCGGCTCATCCAGAATGTAAATGGTGCGCCCGGTGGCAATTTTGGATAGTTCACGGCTCAATTTGATGCGCTGTGCCTCGCCGCCGCTGAGGGTCGGCGCAGGTTGCCCCAATGTGATATAGCCCAGCCCCACATCCATCAACGTCTGCAATTTGCGGGCGATGGGCGCGAAATTCTCGAAGAAGTGCAGCCCTTCTTCCACGCTCAAATCCAGCACCTCGGCGATGTTCAGCCCCTTGTAGCGCACTTGTAGCGTCTCCCGATTATAGCGCGTGCCGTGACACACATCGCAGGGCACATAAATATCCGGCAAGAACTGCATTTCAATCCGGTTTTGCCCCTGACCCTCGCACGCTTCACAACGGCCCCCCTTCACATTAAAGCTGAAACGCCCCGGTTTGTAACCGCGCACTTTGCTCTCCGGCAGGCTGGTAAATAGATCGCGGATGGGGTTGAACAGGTTGGTATACGTGGCCGGATTGGAGCGAGGGGTACGGCCGATAGGTGACTGGTCAATCTCGATCACCTTGTCTAGATGTTCCAACCCTTCAATCGCTTTGTGTTTGCCCGGCAAAACTTTGGATTTGTAAAAGTGTTGGTTGAGCTTCTTCGCCAATATTTCTATCAGGAACGAACTCTTGCCGCTGCCACTGACGCCGGTCACGCACACAAACTGACCCAACGGGAGGCAAATATCCGTCCCCTTCAAATTGTTCTCGGTGGGGGCCACCACTTTGATAAACTCTCCCGTACCTTTACGCCGTTTGCGTGGCACGGGAATGCATTCCCGGCCGCTCAGGTACGCCCCGGTAATGGAATTTTCATTGGCGGCAATGGCCTCGGGTGTGCCCTCGGCGACCACTTCCCCACCATGCAGCCCGGCCCCCGGCCCCAGGTCTATAATCCAGTCGGCCGCGCGCATGGTGTCTTCGTCGTGTTCCACCACCAGGACGGTATTGCCCAGGTCGCGCATCCCTTTCAGGGTGTGGATGAGGCGGGCATTGTCGCGTTGGTGCAGGCCAATGCTCGGTTCGTCCAGCACATACAACACACCCATCAATTGGCTGCCAATCTGCGTCGCCAGGCGGATGCGCTGCCCTTCACCGCCGGAGAGGGTGCCGGCCGCCCGATCCAGCGTCAGGTAATCCAGTCCCACATTGACCATGAACTGCACCCGGTCGCCAATTTCCTTGAGGATGGAGCGAGCGATAAGCTGCTGGCGCGGGGTGAGAGGGGAGTCGGTTTCGTGGCGCAGTTTGTTCACCCAGGGCAGGAGGTGGATAACGGCCGTGCCCACCACCGCACTGATCGTCTGCCCATTAATGTCCACTGCCCGCGCCACCGGATTCAGCCGCGAACCGCCGCATGTCTCGCAGGGCAAATCTACCATGAACTCTTCCAGCTTTTCGCGTACATAGTCTGAGGTGCTTTCATGGTAGCGTCGCCACAGGTTGGGTACCACACCTTCATACTTGGTGCGGTATTCCCGTCTGTCACCATCCCGGTTGACATAAAATACAACTACTTCTTCCGACCCGCTGCCATAAAGCAAAATGTGCAGTTGCGCGTCCGTCAGGTTTTTGACCGGCGTATTGGTGGGGATATTGAAGTGAACGGCCGTGGCCTGCAAAATCTGCCAGTAATACCCCTGCCGATCTTCGGTGGGCCAACCTATAATGGCCCCATCTTCCAACGACAAATCTTTGTTTGGTATCACCAGATCAGGGTCAATCTGCTTTGTTGTACCCAACCCCTGGCAAGCCGGGCAAGCCCCATGCGGGCTGTTAAAACTGAAAGTGCGCGGCTCAATTTCGGGAATGCTCGTGCCGTCATAGGGGCAGTATAAATGCTCCGAATACAACTGGTCGCTCTGTTTTTCCGGGTCGGTCACATCGTTGATGATGACGATGCCGTTGCCCAGCCGCAGCGCCGTCTCTATCGAGTCCGTCAGACGGGAACGGGCCGACTGCGCTTCTTCACTGTTGTCATGTGGTTCGTGGCGGATAACCAACCGGTCTACCACCGCTTCAATGCTGTGGTTTTTGTACCGGTCTAGCTCAATCTCTTCGTCCACCGCGCGCACTTCGCCGTTGACGCGCACGCGCACAAAACCGGCTTTGCGCACATCGTCGAAGATGCCTTCGTGCCGCCCTTTGCGGTCGCGCACCAGGGGGGCCAAAATTTGAATGCGACTGTTGAGGGGCATATGGGCCACCGCGTCCACAATTTGTTCGGCCGATTGGGGCATGACCGGGCGGCCACATTCCGGGCAATGGGGCGTGCCCACGCGGGCATAGAGCAGGCGCAGATAATCGTAAATCTCCGTCACCGTGCCCACCGTCGAGCGCGGGTTGTGGCTGACCCCCTTCTGGTCAATAGAAACGGCTGGACTGAGACCTTCAATTTGGTCAACGTCCGGCTTTTCCATCTGCCCTAAAAATTGGCGGGCGTAGGCAGAGAGGGATTCCACATAGCGCCGCTGCCCTTCGGCGAAGATGGTGTCGAAGGCCAACGACGATTTGCCGGAGCCGGACAGTCCGGTGAGAACAACCAACTTGTCACGCGGAATTTCCACCGTGATGTTTTTCAGGTTATGGGCGCGCGCGCCCCGCACGATGATCTTGTCTAAAGACATGGTTTTCTCTTCAACGCAGAGACGCGGACCTGTGCTGAGTGTAACCGAAGCAGGCGCAGAGGAAGGAATGAGTCTCGGCGTGTATGAATTGTTTTAAGCAATCGGGGATTCTACCACGTGGCGCGGGGGGAGACCATTAGGGGAAGATGGGTA
This sequence comes from Anaerolineae bacterium, assembly GCA_023382655.1. GTDB lineage: Bacteria > Chloroflexota > Anaerolineae > Promineifilales > Promineifilaceae > CAADGU01. The sequence continues at coordinate 254,347 of JAHDWK010000001.1, forward strand.
ATTGGGGAATCGTAACCCGTGAACCGTAGTCGGATAACGGATTAGGGAATACGGGTCACGAAATGACGGCCGTCAACCCCACCAACAACGCATCCATATCTTCCACGGTGTTGTAGCCTTGCACGGAGATGCGGATGAAATGGCGGCGCTGCCATTCGGTGATCGGTATTTCTACCCGGAACTCCTCAAGCAGCCGCCGTTTTAGTTGCGGTGCGTCAACAGGGGGCAGCGCGGCAATCGCCATCTGGTGATAGTCGGCGTCGCTGCGGTACATAGATTCTAAACCGGTGAGGGAGTGAATACGGCCGAGTGTCTGGCGTAGCAGATCGTGGCATTGCTGGCGCACGGCCGTCCAGTTGTTTTCCGCCTGGAATTGAATGGCCGCGGGAACGGAGAGGTAGGCCGCCGGGTCTATCGTGCCCATCCATTGCAAGTAGTCGAGGAAATCTGAGCCAAAGGTCAACATGCGCGGTTCGCCCCAGCCCCAACCAACCACCAACGGCTCAATCAAATGCTGCACTTCTGGGCGCGCATATAAAAAGGCCGACCCTTTGGGGGCGCACAGCCATTTGTGACAATTGCCGGTGTAAAAATCAGCGCCAATGGCGGCCATATCCAACGGAATTTGGCCGGGTGCGTGGGCGCCATCCACCACCGTCAGGATGCCTTCGGCGCGAGCGCGGGCACAGATGGCGGCGATGGGGAAGGTCACGGCCGTAGCCGAGGTGATGTGGCTGATAAAAATCACTCGTGTCCGTTCCGTCACCCCTTGCCACAATTCGGCCATCATCTCTTCCGGCGTCTCGGTGGGCAAACTGATGGGTTGATTGACATAACGGAAACCCTGTTTCTGGCTCAAAAAGCGCCAGATATTGTCACACGCCCCATATTCGTGATCTGTCGCCAGCACCTCGTCCCCCTCGCCAAGTGCGAGCGACCGGGCCACCACGTTGACGGCAAAGGTAGCATTAGGCACAAAAACGAGATCGGCTGCCGGTAAATTGACATAATCGCTAAGCGACTGCCGCGCCTGGGCAAAATGATCGCCCAGTTCGCCGGCGATAAACTGCACCGGCTGCCGCTCCAGCCGCCGCTGCCACTCCTGATACACAGCAAACACCGGTGCCGGCGTGGCCCCAAACGAGCCATGATTAAGAAAATGTACGTCGGGATCGAGGAGGAAGAGATTTTTGAGAGAGGTCATGGGGTGTTCCTTTGGTGAGATTGGAGATTGGAGATTAGGAGATTGGGGGAATCTCTCAATCTCCCAATCTCTCAATCTCCTCTTTACGGCTGCCAGATGCGCAGCACATTATCGGACCGGCCCAGGCCAACGGCCGTTTGCCCCTCACCCATCGCCACGCCTGCCAGATTGCTTGTCAGTTCACTGCCGATGTCCAGGTGGTACACGGCCGTAGCCCCTGCATCTGTGCGTTGAATGCCGCCCAATTGTGTGCCATCAGTGGTGGGGAGCAGGAGTTCGGTACGGCCGTCGCCGTCAAAATCCCCCACCATGGCCATATCCAGATTGCGCGAACCAATGACGTGAGAACTGTAACCGGGCAGTTCGGCCACCAGGCGCAATTCACCCTCCTGCCACTGGTAAAACTCTACCACGCCGCCGATATGTGGGGTGCGCACGGCCGTTAATTCCATTTCCCCGTTTGGCCCAAAAGGGGCAATGGCAATCTGGTGCTGCCACCTGTTGCCCTGACCAATCGGTGGAGCCGTGGCTAACTGTGTGCCGTCTTCGGCAAACAGCGTCAACTGCGCTCCCTGGTCAGCATCGGACAGGGTAAGCAGAATTTCCCGGTTTCCGTCGCCATTCCAGTCAGCCCACAGCGGCATGATGCCTTCTACCACCTGCGGTTCAGGGATGAGAAAGTGGGCCACCACCTCTATTTCCGGGTCGGTTTTGATGAGGGCAAACCCGCCCGCTTCGATGGCGTCGCCTAAGACGCCGTGTGGGTAGCGTTCGGTGGGGTCGGTGAGCAAGAGCAAACGGCCGTGCCCGTCAAACAACAGCCGCGCATCTGGCAGCGCCGTGATCGGCGGTTGGCCCATGACTTCACCGGCATTGACCAGGGTCAGTTCACCGGATTGATTGGCGTGGGCGATGTGTCCGGCGTTGTTGTAGATGACGGGGGCGCTGCCTGCCGGGTCGGCGGTGGGTGGATTGAGGAAGATCGCCTGCCCCTGCACGGGGTCCACGGTCATCACCGGGGCGATCTCTGGCGTGAGATCGTTGCTGTCAATGGGCGTCACTTCACCCGCGTTAACCAGGAAAGCCTGCGTACGGCCGTCAGCCAGCACCACCCCCCACAACACACCTTGAGCCAGGGGTACGGCCGTGACCCATTGCGGCGTGCCCGCCAGCGGAATGTCTAGCGGTGGCAGGTTGGGCACATTGCCCCGCCCGGCGACCACCCGGTTGCCGTCGGCGCGCTGGTAAGTGTAGCCATACGGCCGGGCCAGCGCTGACTCCTGCGGGACAATCATTTCCGCCGTAGGTAAAGGCGGCAATGTGGGGACGGGGGTGGGTACGGCCGCTGTTTCCCGGCCACAACCAACCAGGGTAATGAGGACAATGATCAACAGGCAGCACTTATTCATAAAAAAGAGGCAGGCATAAAAACCCAATAATCAGTGGGGTGACAGGAAATACGACCAGGGGCGTTGTCTTGAAAATCTTGTGGTTTCATACGTCTTACTATCACAAACGATTAAAAGAAATCGCCTTATTATCATTTTCACGATTAAATGATAACAAGATGGATTGTTTGCGTCCAAAATCAGACAGATATAGCTTGAAGGAGCGTGTGGCGTTTCTGTTGATAGTCAATCACTTGTTGCCTATCACCTTTCACACCTATTTCCTATTAATTTCCACAGAATTGTTCGCAAAAGACAGAAAAGTTGCCAGAATTACGGGCAATTATTAAAGGTAGTACCGGTATTTTACAGGTGCGGCGGGTTTTATACGCGCGTTGCACCTATAAACTTTGATCATTTTGTTATTCCAAACCAAGTTTAGTAAGGAAGATTGGCAGATGAAAAAGAAACTTAATGCGTGGTGGGAAACAGTAGATGTGATGTTGCTGTCAGCGATTTTTCTGGCCTCAATGTTGGGCACAGTCGTCAGCGCCGTTATCTTAAAGTGGGGCATGTTGTATTACGGGGAATTGGGTTTTGCGGCGCGCCTGGCTGTCAGTCTGACGGCTACGGCTGCCTATGCCCTGGTTGTGGTCGCCGTCTTTTTTGCCTTCTTTCCGGAAACGAAGACCGTCTTACAGCGCATCTGGCGCAAATAACTCCGCGAAGAACGCAAAGGATTACCAGAAGGGAAATTCGTGTAATTGGTATAATTTGTGGCACAAACACATAAAAATAGCCGGGCATCGTTTCAATTGCCCGGCTTTTTCATTGCGCAAACGCAGCTATTTAACCATGGCTCGCTGTACCAATCCCACCACAAAGAGCAGGATGACCGCGCCTAAGATCGCCACCACCAGGCTGTATAGATCGAGCCCGGTGGTGCCAGATGCGCCAAACAGATTCATTACCCAGCCACCGATGACGGCGCCGACAATGCCCACCACAATATTGGCGATGGCCCCCATTTGGGCATTCTTCTTCATGATCATGCTGGCAATCCAGCCGGCCAAAGCACCCAAAATAACCCATACCAAGAGATTGACTAACATGGTTGTTCTCCTTTTTTAATCAGCAATGTTGAGATGTGAGGCGCGATGTTTGATAAAATGTAAATCTATGGGCTAAAACAGCGTAACGGCCGTAAAGTTGCGCAATTGTTCAGACCCGAAGGGTTTTCTGAAACCCTTCGGTCTTTAATCTTTAGTCGGTAATGGGCGGTTGAATGTCTACTACCTCGCCATAATTGGCAAAGTCTACCTGCCAGATGCTTGGTTCACCCGCCACCGGTTCCGGTTCTGTGACCACCACCCGCACCAGTTCAAACGTCTCCGGCGCAATCCATAATGCCACCGTTACCGGCTGTGGGCCAATGAGCGTACCACTCATTTCATACAACCGTTCTCCGGCCACATCACCCGTCAGGTGATACAGCAGTTGGTCAGGGCCGCCACTCTCCTGCAAATTTTGCGGCTCGGCCAATTGTAGATTGCTCACATCATTTGTCAGGATGGTGGGCAGCCCCACCGTGCCATCAAACAACACTGCCGGGTTAAAGCCCCAGTTTGGCGGCAGCTCTTCCCATTCTCCCGTTGCTACGTTCGTTTGCCACTGCGTCGCGGCAATGCTGACTACGTCTACATCGGTAATGAGGCCAGGACCAATCACGCGCACGGTGGCGGTGGCTTTGTCTGGGGCTACGTAGGCGCCTGTCGCCCGGCGAAAGGAGAGGATATTGTCCGGGTCCAAATAAGCGGGCGCACCTTCACGGCTGATGTCGAAATAAAAACCAGATAGCTCGTTCATGCGGTCAGCGGCGTTTTGCACAATATCTGCTGGCGCTAATTCCGGCAGGGAGGTGGAACGACAGGCAGTGAGGAGAAGTACGGCCGTCACCAACCAAAAGAACCCGTAACCCGTGATCCGTAATCTGTGATCCGTCATGCGGCAAAGCTTACCCAGGCATAGGAAATTTGTCCACATGGTAGCTATGCCCTATTGGGAAGGGGCACGGCCGTTCATAAAATGAACCCCAAAGGACGCGAAGGAACGCAAAGATTTTCTCTGCGCCTCCGCGCCTCTGCGTTAAATTTTTTCGAGGAGCAGATAAACATATGATGGCTCAACAAACAGACGCCGCCACCGGCGCCGCCACCGAGCGCGTGAAAACCTGCCTCTGGCTGGCGCAAAAAATAGAAAAATCCCTACCAGAAAACATCATTCTGGAACGCAATCCCCAGAGCATCAAGTTGATCGAGGATCGCTACAACCTGGCTAAACAGCGTGTCAGTATTGCGCCCGGCGACGAAAAGCAATTTTTTGCCGACTTGCTGGATGAAATTTTCGGCTTTGGCCCCCTGGAAAAGGCGATTAAAGATGACAATATCTCCGAAATCATGGTCAACCGCGCCGATCTCGTCTTTGTGGAACAAAAGGGGCGCATCACCGAATCCAATATCAAATTTGCCGACGACACCCATGTTGAGCGGATCATCAATAAAATACTCAAACCGCTCAACCGGTATGTGGGGCCGGATTCACCGCTGGTTGACGCCCGTCTGCCTGATGGTTCCCGTGTCAATGCCATCATCCCTCCTTGTGCCATAGATGGCCCCAACATCACCATCCGCAAATTCAGCAAAACCCCCTTTGGTGTACTAGACCTGATTCGTTTTGGCACCCTGACGCCGGATATGGCCGAATTTTTAGACGCCTGTGTGAAGTCTCACCTCAATATCGTCGTGTCGGGTGGTACCGGCTCCGGTAAAACCACTTTGCTCAACATCCTGTCGGGCTTTATTCCAGATAATGACCGTATTGTCACCATTGAAGACGCGGCTGAATTGAGCTTGCAGCAGCGGCACGTGGTACGCCTGGAAACTAAAAAACCATCTCGCAAAGGAGATACTGAAGTCACTGTGCGTGACCTGGTCAGGAACTCGCTGCGGATGCGCCCGGAACGCATTGTGGTGGGTGAATGTCGTGGCGGTGAGGCGTTGGATATGTTGCAGGCCATGAATACCGGGCACGATGGCAGTCTGACTACCGTCCATGCCAATACCCCACGCGATACTATTTCTCGTCTGGAAACGTTGGTGCTGATGGCGGGCATGGATTTGCCGCTATCGGTGGTACGCAAGCAGATTGTCTCCGCCATTCACCTGATTGTGCAGCAGTCGCGTCTGCGGGATGGTAGCCGCAAGATCATTAACATCACCGAAATTACAGGGATGGAGGGGGATACGCCGGTGATGCAAGATATTTTCAAGTTTCAAGAGACGGGACAAGACCAAAATGGTAAAGTGCTGGGCGAATATGTGCCTGGTGGCAACCGGCCAATGTGTGAAGAACGTTTGAAAAATCATGGGTTCAATTTACCGGCTACGATGTTTATGAGCAGCACCGCCTCTGCGCGCGGGGGAACTTTTGATAGACGTAAACGCTAACCAGAACTCATTTTAGCAACCGGCAGGCGACGCACCCCATGATTCCCCCAAAAACGCGCTGCCTGCCACTTCTATCGTAAACCCTTCGGCTGGCGACGGCCGAAGGGTTTTTTATGAAGCTACAAATGAGGCTACATCACCGGGACTAACCCGCTGAATCAGCGGCAGCCGATCAAAATGCCGGTCAAAGCTAAAAACCGTTGCCATACCTTTGTTAATCATGCGGGCTGCCAAAAGCGCGTCTATAAAATCAATATTTTTTGTTTCAAACAATGTCAGAGCGTGCAAAACGGTGGTTTTATCGGTTGTTTCAATACCGTCCTGGAGTAGAAAATCTCGTAAGGTTGTCGCAATTGTTACCACATCTTGTTTGTAAAATGACTTCAAGACCCAGACCATTTCGGCGACAATCAAATCATCAATTAGCAGAACTATCTGGCCGCTGGCGACGGCCTGAAAGAGGGTAGCTGCTTCTTGGGCCATTGGCAAAGGGTCGTTAAGCAAGAAACGCAGAACGACATTAGCGTCCACAAAGGCTTTATTCATCAGGCCCTTCCTCCAACATGGTTTGGCCCCGTTCCCGCGCGATTGTCTCCCGAACTGTTTGGTGATCGGTATACTCCTGGGTAGCTGAGAGGGCGCCTCGTAATTGCATCAGCGAGCGTTGGTGAGAAGGATACATAATCGCTTTGTTCCCTTCTAACACAAAAATCACCTGGTCGCCTGTTTGCAGGGCCAATGCCAGGCGAATATCTTTTGGGATAGTGATCTGGCCTTTAGTTGTAATTGTTGTTGCGGACATAATAAACTCCTTTCTTTTCTTGAGAACGCCTTTATTTTAGCTCATATTCCTTACTTTTTTCAAGATTGAAAGGAAACCGTTTAATACCGCATGATCAATATCCCGATATCCCAATATCTTAATCCCATAGCCTACGGCCGTACCCTTCGCTACAATTGCCCCATGAAAGTGTTGCTAGACAGCATTGGCTGCCGCCTGAACCACAGTGAAATGGAAACGCTGGCCCGGCAAATGATGGCGAATGGTCACCAGATTGTGACTGATGCCGCCGAAACCGATAAGGTGGTCATCAACACCTGTGCGGTGACGGCCGAAGCTACCCGTGATGCCCGCAGCCGCACCCGCGCCTTCCACCGCGCCAACCCGGCGGCGGAGATTGTGCTCACCGGCTGTTACGCCACCATTGCCCCGTCTGATGTGGCCCGTATTGAGGGAGCGGGGCAGGTGGTGGTGAATGCCCACAAAGCGCAGTTGGCGCAACTGCTTGATCCTCAGGCGCGGGTGGAACTGCCGGTGTTTGAGCAAGAGCCGATCATGCGCGAATTTCTGGCAGGCAGCCTGGGGGCACATACCCGCGCCTTCATCAAGGTGCAGGATGGCTGCGACAACAAATGCACCTTTTGCGTGACGACCATTGCGCGGGGTGAGGGGCAAAGCCGCCATATGGGAGACGTGATCGCCGAAATTCAGGCGTTGGCGGCAGCGGGATATCAGGAAGCGGTGTTGACGGGGGTGCATTTGGGCAGCTACGGCCGTGACCTTTCCCCGCACACTGACCTCGCCGTCCTCATTCGCGCCATTTTGCACCACACCGATATTCCGCGGCTGCGTCTTTCCTCGCTGGAGCCGTGGGACGTGCCTGACCGCTTTTTTGAGTTGTGGGCTGATTCACGCCTGCTGCCGCACCTGCACCTGCCGCTGCAATCGGGCAGCGACGCCATTTTGCGGCGGATGGCACGGCGCACCAGCCGCGCCAGCTTCCGTGAACTGGCGCAGGCCGCCCGCGCCACCATCCCCCGCCTGAATCTGAGTACCGATCTCATCGTTGGTTTTCCGGGGGAAACGGAAACGGATTTTGCCAATAGTCTGGATTTTGTGCGTGAGATTGGCTTCACGCGATTGCATGTGTTTAGCTATAGCCCCCGCCCTGGTACGGCCGCGGCCCGTTTCCCCGACCAGATTTCCGGCCCGGTGAAAAAGGTGCGCACCAAACAACTGATCGCTCTGGGGCAAGAGTTGAGCCTGGCCTTTCACCAGGCGTTGGTGGGGCAGACGGTGGAGGTATTGTGGGAAACGGCCGTGGGCGCGGACAATGGCGGCTTGCGCTGGGCCGGTTATACGGATAACTACGTCCGTGTGATGGCTAACGGCCCGACCGACCTTTTCAATCGGGTGACGCCTGTTACCATAACCGACGCCCGACCCGATGGGGTAAGCGGTCACTTGCCAGAATGAGGGGCAACTGGTGTGATTGAAGGATTCACGGCCGTTGCGGTATCATCCCGTCCATGACAAACCAACTCTCCACTGACCTGACCCGCATTCTTGTTTCTGAAGTCACCATTCAGCAGCACGTTTTTGAACTGGCCCAACAAATTTCGGCCGATTATGCCGGTGTGGAACGGCTCTATTTAGTCGGCGTTCTCAAGGGTGCGTTTATCTTCCTGGCTGACCTGTGCCGCCAACTCACTATTCCCCATGTGGTGGATTTTATGGCCTTGTCCAGCTATGGCAAAGCGGGCGCGATCTCCGGCGCGGTGCGGCTGGTGATGGATTTGCGCGAACCCATCGAAGGTGAACACGTGCTGATTGTGGAAGATATTGTGGACAAAGGTCTCACTCTGCAATATCTGGTAGAAACCTTGCAAGGACGGCAACCGGCCTCCCTGAAAACATGCGCTTTGGTGCGTAAAGAGCGTGACCACACAGCCATTCCCGTGGATTACCTCGGTTTTGAAATCCCCGATGTCTGGGTAGTGGGTTACGGCCTGGACTACGCCGAACGCTTCCGCACTCTGCCCTATATCGCCGAACTAAACCCCTCGGTTTACAGAGCGTGACCCGTGATGCGTGAACCGTGATCCACAACAAGCGTGATGCACAAATGATCAGTGACCAGTGACAAATGACCAGTGACAAATGACTAATCACGCATCACGCATCACGCATCACGTATCACTTCTGTTCCTGATCCTCACCGCCTATCTGCTCATCACCCTGGTTTACGGCGTGGTCAATCCCCTGTTTGAAGCGCCGGATGAGCATTGGCACTATTTCACAGTGCAGTATGTGAAGGATAACCGGGCGCTGCCTTTTGTAGATGAGCCAGTTGATCCCTGGACGGCGCAGGAAGCAGCCCAGCCGCCGCTGTATTATGTCCTGGGCACGGCCGTCATCGCCCCCATCTCCATCGCCAATGCCCGCGACCAGGTGTGGCTCAACCCCTTCTTTTACGCGGGGGACGCGGCCCGGCTGTCCAATGTGAACCAGGTCATCCATACGCCCCAGGAGGCGTGGCCCTGGCAGGGCGTGACGCTGGCCGCGCATCTTTTGCGGATCATGTCGGCATTGATGGGGTTGGGCACGCTGTTGTGTGTTTTTGGCTGCGGCCGTTTGCTCTGGCCGGATAATGCACGCCCGGCGTTGCTGGCCACAGCCGTGACCGCCTTCCTGCCCCAATTCAACTTTGTCCATGCCAGCATCAGTAATGACCCACTCATCATTTTGCTGGCTTCGCTGGCTTTGTGGCAGTTACTCTGGCTCTGGTTTCACCCGGTGACATGGCCGCGCTTGTTGCTGTTGGGCATCACGTGTGGCCTGGCGGCGCTGACCAAAAATGCCGGGCTGCTGCTGTTGGCCTATGCCGTTGGTTTTCTCTTTTTGCACGCCTTGAAGACATCCAATTTCGGCGACTCAACGTCGCTGGAGAAATCGCATGTCTGGAGGTGGTTGTGGCAAACGGCCGTATTTGTCGTCCTGCCCACTTTGCTCATCGCCGGTTGGATGTGGGTGCGTAACCAGCAGTTGTATGGCGATTTCACCGCCACTGAACCGTTCATCCGTCTGGCTGAGGGCGACCGAGGTTATACACTGTGGCAGGTTTTGGGTGAAACGGGTGGCCTGGTACGCTCCCTGTTTGCTGTGTTTGGCTGGTTTAATTTACTGGCGCCCACCTGGGTGTATGCAGTGTGGGTGGGGATTGTGGGCACGGCCGTCCTGGGTGCGGTCAAAACGGCCGTGACCGGGCGGTACGGCGAGGACACTGGCTATAGCGAAAGAGAGGAAGCCGCGGCCAACGCAGCCGGCGCGGAGATTTATAAACGCCCCTGGTTTCCTGGTTTTTTGTTGTTCGTTTGGTTGGCGCTGGTATATGCGGGCTTGGTGGTTTTTATGCTGCGTACCCCGGCAGCACAGGGGAGGTTGTTATTCCCAGCCATTGTGCCTTTGGCGCTGGCGCTGGGTTTTGGCCTCAGCCGTTGGCGCTGGCGGGGCGTGGATGGGCTGGCAGCCGGCCTGGCTTTGCTGACGACGTTGTATTGCGCCTTTTTTGTCATTCGTCCAGCATATGCGCTGCCACCGCCGGTCGCCGAACTACCGGCAACGGCCGTGCCACTCAACCTGGATATGGGCGAAGGCTTGACTTTGGTGGGGGTAGAAATGGAGACAGACACGGCCGTACCCGGCGAGCCCGTCTGGTTTACGCTCTACTGGCGCGCCACTTCTGTCCCTGATGAATCGGTGGAACTGGTGGCGGAATTGTTTGGGCGTCACCTGGCGCTGTTGGGTAACTATCACAGCTATCACGGGCAGGGCAAATACCCGGCCAACTTATGGCCGCTAGGCGAATTGGTGGCCGACCGGATTGGTATTCGGCTAGAGGAAACGGCCGTTGCCCCCGTTCTGGCGCGTCTCCTGGTGCGGTTGGCGGATGGAGCAAAAGGCATGGCCGTCGGCGAAGTGAAAGTGGTGCCTGATGAGTGGCCGGAAAGCGGCGAGCCATTGGCGCAGGTAGGGGAGGGGATGGTGGTCACGGCCGTTGCCCTCAGCCAGGAAACAGCGCGTCCCGGTGACACCGTAAAAATTGACATAACATGGGAAGTGTTGGCGCCGCCGGGGGTCAATTTGACCACATTGTTACATCTGGCCGAAGCAGGCCAGCCGCCGTTGGCGACAGGCGATAACCAGCCTGTCGGCGGGCAGTACCCCACGCGCGTCTGGGCGGCGGGTGAGGTGATCGCCGATCAGTACAATTTGACGATACCGGCGGGGTTGGCGCCCGGCCATTACCCGGTCTGGATTGGTATGTATGACGCTGAAACCGGGGAACGGCAGCCGTTGGTTGTGGCTGGGGAACGCCAACCACACGATATGTGGCAAATTGGTTGGATTGAAGTGAACGGGTAAACAGTTTGTTATAATCACGGGCGTTCACCTTAATTATCAGGAGTGATGCTGATGGAGTACGTCAAGAAGATTAGTGACCATGAAGGGATGAACCAGACGAAGTTTTACAAGACGACGCTGTTTCGCGGTGATGCCCTGATGGTGGGGCTGAATTGCCTGGAATCAGGGCAGGGGCAAGACGCCCACACCCATGATGGACAGGACAAGTTTTATTATGTGGCAGCGGGGCACGGCCGTTTCCAGCTTGGCGACACGCACATAGAAGCTGCTGCCGGGGAGCTGGTCTGGTGTCCGGCGGGTTTGAAGCATGGTGTGGCAAATGTGGGTGACGGCCGTCTCACCCTGTTGGTCGGCATTGCTCCGGCCCCATAAGGTTAGTTATGAGGAGACGCACTGTGACCATTGGCGGCGTGACATTCGATTGGCATATTGTCCTGGTCATTATTATCTGTACCGTCATCCCCATGTTGGATTGGTACGGCCACAAGATTACCAATACCAAAGCGTATGACCGGGTGATCTGGTATTTCATTGTTCCCACGCTGACCATCACCCTGTTGTTTCGAGAGCCAATGGCCGATTATGGCTTCCGCTGGGGCAACTGGCGGTCGGGGCTGGCCTGGACGGTGGGCGTATGCCTGGTGATGGCTGCCATCCTTATCATTGTAGCGCGGCAGCCGAGCATGATGGCCTATTACCAACTACGCGCCCCCAAAGGGGTGCTGCCCATCATTTATTACACCGGCGTCGATCTGTTTGGTTGGGAATTTATCTGGCGCGGTTTTATGCTCTTTGCCTTTGCCCGCGCCTTTGGGCCGGGCGCCGCTATCTGGCTGCAAGCCATTCCCTTTGCTTTTATGCACCTGGGCAAACCGGAAATGGAAACGTTGACCACCCTCTTTGGCGGCGTCGGTTTTGGCTTCATCGCCTGGCAAACCCAATCTTTTGTCTACCCCTTTTTCATCCACTGGTTCATCGCCGCTTTTACCATGCTGGTGGCGACGGGGCGTATCTGGTAATTGAGTAATTGGGTAATTGCGCAATTACCCAATTACCCAATTACCCAATTACTCCACATGGAAACGATTACGCTAGATTTGACTGAATTTGCCAATGGCGGTTATGCGGTGGGGCGGGCCGGTCGGGGACGGACAGTGTTTGTGCCCTATGCTATTCCCGGTGAGAAGGTGAAAGCGGCCGTACACACCGAGAAAAACAAGGTGGCGTATGCCCATTTGCAGCAGGTATTGAAAGCATCGCCGGAGCGGGTGGAGCCACGCTGTCCCCATTTTGGCGTGTGCGGCGGCTGCCATTTTCAGCATATGGGGTATGAGGCGCAGTTACGGGCCAAACAGGCGGTGGTCATTGACCAGATGTGGCGCATTGGCAATGTGAAGGATGCGCCAGTCAGGCCCACCCTGTCTCATCCGCAGCCCTGGGCTTACAGCACGGTGATGAGTCTCAGCCCGGTAGCCGGTGGTGGGTTGGGCTTTTGGGCGCCGGCCGAAAAGCGTATCATCGCCATTGAAAGTTGCCCCATTTCCCGCCCGGAACTGGTGGATTTGCTGCATGATGTTGACCTGGAACTACCGGGGTTGCGCAAGTTGACGCTAAGGGTGGGGGATGATGAGGCACTGCTGGCGGCAGTGGAAGTAGACGGGGTTGAACCGCCGGATCTGGAAGCCGATTTCCCGTTGTCGGTGGTGATTGTGCTGCCAGATGACACGGCCGTGAACCTGATCGGCGACAATTTTACTATTCAGGCGATCAAGGGGCGGGATTTCCGTATATCGGCCGGTTGTTACCTGCCACCCAGCGCCACCGGAATGGAACTGCTGGTAGAAACGGTGCAGCGGTATGCCCGGCTGACCGGGGTGGAACAGGTGTTGGAACTATACAGCGGTGTGGGTATATTGACGGCATTTCTGGCCGAGAAGGCGGCGGAAGTGGTGGCGGTAGAGATAAACCCGGATGCAGTGATGGACACGGCCGTGAACGTAGATGCCGATAACGTTTCCCTGTATGAAGGTACGGTGGAGATGGTGCTCCCGGAACTAGACATAAAACCAGATGTGCTGGTGTTGCACCCGCCGAAGGAAGGGTTATCACGAGAAGCGGCGCGGTTGGTGGCGGGGTTACGGCCGTCACGCATTGTTTACGTCAGTTCAGATATTGCCACGTTGGCGCGGGACGGCCGTGCTTTTGGCCGGGACGGGTACAATCTGGTAGAAATCCAACCCATTGACACGCGACCGCAGACGTTTCATATGGATGTGGTTGGCTTATGGCAACGCCAATCGTAAATACCAAATAAGGTATAGAAGTCTCTGGTATGCAAAGTTCAATGCTGCGCAGCGAGAATGATATTCAGGCAATACGGGAGTTCATAACACGCCTCGCGCCCCACTCCACCCTGGCTGACTTTGACGAACAGATGTTGCTGCCCACAGTCAGAGCTACTGTGCGCATCTTCACAGATGAACACAAAATGGTTGGTTTTGCTTATGTGGACGATTACGATAATCTCTGGTTTGAAACCGATGCCAATTATCCCTTTTTACGTGAATTGGAGCGGCAGATCGTTGAGTGGGGAATCGCCTGCATTAAAAAACGCAACCAGGAAACCGGTGTAGCGAACACTCTGGATTGCTCGTGCCGCACAGAAGATACCCGGCGTATTCACCTCCTGGAAAGACATGGGTTTGGGCAGCAGTCAACGCGCACACGACGTTATTCACACCCACTTGATTTACCGATTATCACCTACCCGCTGCCTGACGGCTTTTCGATCCGGTGCGTACAAGGCGATGATGAAGTACAAAGCCTCGTATGCTTGCACCAGGCTGCCTTTGGCACAGATAATATGACCGTTGAGCAACGCCTGGCGATGACGCACGCGCCACACTACCTGCCAGAAATGGATCTGGTCGTGGTTGCGCCCAATAGTGAATTGGCGGCCTTTTGCGTTTGTGGGTTTGATGACCCGGATAAGAAAGTGGGATATACCGACCCCATTGGCACGCATCCTCACTTTCAAAGGATGGGTCTGGCGAGTGCCATTGTCTCCACCGGCTTGCAGATGCTCCAAAATGCCGGTGCGGTAAGGGCGGAACTGGGCACCAGTAGTGAAAATGTAGCAATGCAAAAATTGGCAGAGAAGTTGGGCTTTGTGTGCATCTCTGAGAAACTGTGGTTCGCAAAGGTGGTGTGATTTCACAGGGTTAACCACAGGCGTTTGCCGACCACAACATTTAGGGAAAATGGGACGCAGATTTGGCAAATTGGTAAGATTTTAGGAAGTTGTTATCACAAAAATTCCTGAAATCCGTGTTCATTCGCGTCCTGTTTTCAGGGCAGGTTTTATGACAAAAAAAGTTGCAATTATCACGGCCGCCGGGCGGGGCATGGGGGCAGCCTGTGCACGGGAACTGGTGGCACAGGGATATCAGGTAGCGCTGATGTCGCCTTCTGGCAGTGCGGTGGCGCTGGCGCAGGAGTTGGGTGGTTGGGGGATGGCCGGGTCGGTGACGGAACCGGCCGATTTGCAGCAGTTGGTGGCGGGAGTGGTGGAGCGGTACGGCCGTGTAGACGCCATCCTCAACAATACCGGACACCCACCCAAAGGCGACCTGCTTGACATAAGCGACGAGGATTGGCACACCGGGCTGGACATGCTACTGCTCAATGTGGTGCGTATGGCCCGGCTGGTGACGCCCATCATGCAGCGGCAGGGCGGTGGGGCCATCGTCAATATCTCCACCTTTGCTGCCATTGAACCGTCGCTGGCTTTCCCCGTTTCCTCATCGCTGCGGGCAGCGTTAGGCAGCTTTGCCAAACTGTATGCCGACCGCTACGCGGCCGACGGCATTCGCATGAATAACCTGCTGCCCGGTTATATTGAAAGCTACCCCATTGGGGAAGAGACCCGGCAAACCATTCCCCTGCAGCGGGCCGGAACGGTGGCGGAAATTGCCCAAACCGCCGTCTTTTTGTTATCAGATGCCGCCGGATACATTACCGGGCAAAACATTCGAGTGGATGGGGGGATCACACGGTCGGTGTGATGGAAGTAGGCTGGCCTGCCGGGTGATGGGCCGGACAGACCAGCCTGGACAGGCCAGCCACAGGAGAGGCCGTCTTAAGCCGAACGCTGCCGAAAGGCTTGCACAATCATAATGACGCCGCCAATGAACGCCCAAAGCGCGGCTACCCAGATAAAGGTGAGTCCCATACCCGGCAGAGAATAATCACCGATCAAGATGAAGCCAAAGAGTAGGGCAATCACGCCCAGAATGCCCATGGCCCAACCTCCGCTGCGGAAGGCCATGATCAGGGCGACAGCGCCCTGGATGACCCCCCAGATGCCCAGTACCAGGACAAATATCTTGGGCAGCGCCAACGCCGAAGCCACCGGATACATGAGAATGTAGCCACCGGCGAGGATGCTGATCACGCCCATGAACAATTTCCATGCCCAGGCCGTATGATCCTGGAACATATGCACCAGATCGAGAACGCCGCCGATGACCCAGTAAATACCTAACAGCGTCACCAGTAACATCCAGGCATCTGCCCTGGTCTTGGCTGGCGACCAGAGAAAGACCGCGCCAATAACCAATAAGGCAATGCCCTGGATCAGTAAAAATCCCCAGGGACGTGTTTTTGTTTCCATTGCTGTTGCTGACATATGAATTTCCTCCTTAACTTTTGGGTGAATAGATTTGATCTTGTCGAATGCAACCCCTCATTAGGGTTGATGGTTCACGAGTGATAGTTTTCGTTAGCCGCCTTGAGGGGTTGAGCCGGGAAAGCTGGCCGGCAGGCGATCCCGATTGCTATAACCGGCGCCACCCAGGCTGGCGAGATCCATCACTGCCGCCAATACCAGCCATAACCAGTCCAACCCTTGCAAGCCGCCAACGGCCGATGATTGCAGCAATACATACATCAGCGTGGTCAGCGGCAAAAAGAAGAAGCCCAGGCAGGGCACCAGGATCGTGCTGAACATGGCGTCCATCGTCACTGGGCGCGCCAACCAGAACATGAGGAGTAATAACCGCGAAAAACTGGCGATCACGCCCGTCAAACAACCTGCATTATTTTGTCTCATCTCGATTCCCTCCTACGTAAATCGGGCATCCTTGCCCGATGAACGCCCGGACAGGGATGTCCGGGCTACGATTTTCATTCATCACTTCACTGCGTTCAGTGCAAGCTATGGTGGGCTGCTGCCCATGAAGCTTCCTTCGATTACGCCAGCGTAAATGGTACAAGACTGAAACATCTGACAACAGCGCCAAAAAGGTGCAAAAAGGGTGTGATCTGCTTTTAATTGCCGGTGGGCATGTCTCAGGCCAGTCAGGTGGTTACGGCTAAACCCGCGTCCGTCATGGCTGAAGTGATGATTTCTTCGTTGACCCCTTGCCGGCGCAGGCTTTCTATAAAATCGGCCACTTCCAGGTTGTTCTCAAACCGTTCCAGGTCAACCCGCAGCCCCTGACCAATATAAGTACGAATCAGGGGTTGATAGCCAGAAAAGCCCATTAGGGGGGCAATGCGTTTCAAATCTTCAACTACATCTTCTGGTATCCTCATGCTAATGGTCACCATGGGCCGATCTTTGCGCAGTCGTTGTTGCAATTTATCCATTTTCATAACGTTTTCTTTCTACACTGGTCGAATATCTTGCCGAGACGAGGCGTATCCTGTCTTCACGCATGACATAAACGACATAAAGCAATCGCCAATCAACTGTTATGCCGACAACTTTTTCTCGCAATTCCCCGTCCACATATTCCTCTTCGTCATCCATAACGAGGAGAAATGGATCAAAGAAAACTTCGCAAGCTAACTCAAAAGAGATGCCATGTTTATCCAGGTTGGATGCGGCCTTATGGCTGTCCCACTCAAAGAGGATATCTTGCAAAGTGTAGGTGGTGTGCATTGAGGAAAAGTATATTCTGGCGCATATACAGCGTCAATACGTTTCTGTCTACGAATTCCATTCGGTAAGCATAAAAGAAAACGAGAATCTTTTACGGACGAACGACAATTGACAAATAAACATCATTGCCGGTAAAGGCCACAATCTCTAAAAACTCGCGGCGGTAAACGTCCCCCAAAAGAATCTCTCCTCTGATAACTGCGTAACCTTCGTAGTCCACGTTGGCAAATAATTGAAGATTCTGCGTAGACCCAGGAGCAACGTTTATCGGTAAGGCTGTAGACCATAATTCTACGCCATGGGGCGTACCGATAGTTGCTGTAAAGACGCCTTGAGCAACGACGCTGTTCGTTACGTTGGTTAGAGTAACAGGAATTGTAGTTGTTGCCTTGCTTTCCCACGAAGGCGGGATATGCGCCTGCACGTCTAGTGGCCACGCTGCCTGCACCGTTTCTGCGCTAGTGGTATAGGTATCTCCCTGACCGGTGTCCGGGTCTTGGAAAGCTAATTCTGCACCCGGCATGGTAATGGTTGTGCCAGGATTAGCTTGCCAATCCAGCAGTGCCCGAATTTCCAGACCGGCCCCAGGAGAGATAACGGCCGTCCAAACCAGTTCATCGCCCACAATACTCCCGCCGCCTGCATCTACCAGCGTAAATGCGGCCGGTATGGTTTGCGTGATGGCTGCTTCCACTGTCAGCGTAAAGGGATTCACTACCCCAATCACCACCTGATAATCTGTAGAATCGGGTAGGTTAACAACGACCGAAGAAAGGGGATAGGGCAAAGTGGGGGCATCGCCCGCTTCAACAGCCGAATAACCGGCAGGTGGTCTGGCGATGGAACCGGTCAGCGTTTCGATACGAGTGGGAGTCCAGTTCGTTTGCAGATTGGCTACCGGGTAAATCCCTGTCTCGGTTGCGCCCAGAACCAACAAATCTACCGGGCTATTTGTGTCCGGGCTGAGGCCGTTGTCTTCCATTTTGAAGGGAATAACGGCCGTGTCTTGTTCCCCATTTACCAGATCCAATGCCTCTCCTTCTGGTAAAAACCGTTCTGACCCAACCCAAAAGCCGGTATGGGTATAAGATGCCGAAGTCAGAAAAGCGGTGTCAAATTCGCTGCTGTTGCTGATGCCTAGCTCAACGTGGGAGCTTTCCTCAGCGCACCAGAAATGCGGCCAGAGACGATAATGCCCCAGGCTGTACATGTCAATGTCATTTACGCTACCTTCCGCAATTTGCGGCGGATCACTGGCGCGGATCAGATTGAACGCACCCACTGTATTCAGGGCAATCTGCGAATAGGTAGCCGAGGTACGGCCGTTCAGGAAGCGCAACGACTGGTCTAACATTTTCTGACCGTGGGCCAGGGCGCGTGTATCTTGTACGGCATAGTAGATTGTTTCGACGGCCGTAGATCCTGCCGAAGCCACGTAAAACCCAGGCCCATCCCAGGCCAGCGTGGCCCCGCCAACCACTGCCCACCGGAGCAATAAAGGCCCCCAAAATTATGTAGTGAGGAGAGCAGAACGAAGGGGGTGTTCCTCGTTCGCATGTGGGTATGCAAACTCTTTGTTGTGCGACAAAGTTGATTGCGCCAGCAGAGCTTTTTACCGGCCTAGAATTTCTTTCAAGGCAGCGAGCAGCAGGGTGATGTTTTCGGGGCGGCTGTTGTGGCCCATGAGGCCGATGCGCCATACTTTGCCGGCCAACGGGCCGAAGCCGCCGGCAATTTCAATGTTGTAGTCGTTGAGCAGACGCACGGCCGTGTCCCGTGCCTCTATCCCCGCCGGCACCCGCACGGTGGTTAGCGCCGGAATGCGGTGCGCCGGGTCGTTCACGTGGCAGGCCAGGTCTAATTCAGTCAACCCGTCCCATAACCGCTCGGCATTGGCCTGGTGGCGCGCCCACCGTTCGGCCAGCCCTTCTTCCACCACCAGCCGCAGACCTTCGCGCACGGCGTACATGGCGTTGATGGGGGCGGTGTGGTGATAACTGCGCGTCTTACCGTCCCAATACTGGCTGAGGATGGACATATCCAGATACCAGTTGGCGACTTTCGTGCGACGGCCGTGCAGCTTTGCCAGCGCCCGTTCCCCCAATGTAAACGGGGACGCGCCGGGTGGACAGCTTAGCCCTTTTTGCGAACAGGAATAAGCAGCATCCACGCCCCATTCATCCAGAAAGATGGGTGTGGTACCCAAACTGGTGACGGTATCAATGAGCAGCAGGCAGTTGTGGGCACGGCACAGGTCGCCCACACCGTCCATAGGCTGTAAGGCGCCGGTAGAGGTTTCGGCATGGACTAACCCTAGTAGCGTCGGGCGGTGTGTTTCCACACCGGCCCGAATTTCATCCAGCGTGAAGACTTCGCCCCAGGGTTTATCCATCCGGCGCACGTCGGCGCCGTAGCGCGAGGCCATCTCCACCAGCCGCTCGCCAAAGTAGCCGATGACGCCAATGAGAACGACATCATCCGGCTCTACCAGGTTGGCGATGGCCGCTTCCATGGCGGCGCTGCCAGTGCCGCTGACAGGTAAGGTGAAGGGGTTATCTGTCTGCCAGGCGTAACGCAGCATCTCCTGAATGTCGTTCATCACCTGGATAAAAGCGGGGTCTAAATGGCCGACCGGAGGCATGGCGATGGCCTGCAAGACGCGCGGATGGGCGTTGGAGGGGCCAGGGCCAAGCAGCAAACGCGGCGGCATATCCAGTTGGGGAGCATAAAAACGATGGGTTTCGTTAATTGTGAACATATTTTTCTCCTGGAATAATTTTTACCAAAGATGCAAAGAGGTAAAAGATTTAAAGGGAAGAAGATGAAGAAAAGCGCTACGGGTCTGCGGGTTTTTGGCCGGTGTGGATGGCGATGGCGCCAAACATGAATAACCGGTATTGCACGGCCGTCAGCCCAATCTGGCGCATGGTTTCAGCCAGATGTTCCGGGGTTTGGAACTGTTGGGTACTGTCGGGCAGGTAGCGGTAGGCGTCCGCTTCGCCGGTGATCAGCCTGCCCAGGGTGGGAATGACGTGGTTGAGATGGATTTTGATGAACGGCCGTAATAGATTCTTCTTGGGTGGGCTGGATTCCAGCACAACAACGCGGCCACCTGGTTTGGTCACGCGCATTTGCTCGCGGAAAGCGCCGGGCACGTCAATGACGTTGCGCATGAGAAAACCGGAGGTGACGGCATCAAAGGTATCATCGGGAAAGGGCAGGCGCAGCGTATCGGCGGCTGTCCACAAAATGGCGGCGCGGGCGGGCAGCCGTTTGCCGGCCTGCATCATTTCAATGGTAAAGTCACCGCCGACGGCCGTGAGTCCCGGCGTTTGTTGTAGCCCTTCCAGCGCAATATCCCCTGTACCGGTGGCAATGTCCAGGAGACGGCCGTTGGCCGGTAAATGTGCCTGCTGGATCACATAGCGCCGCCATTTCATATCCTGTCCAAAGGTCATCAACCGATTCATGCGGTCATACCGCCCGGCGATGCGGGCAAACATATCTTGTACATATTCGGCGCGTTCCTGTCCTTCCAAATGAGCCATAGTACCCCACTGATAAGCTGTTTTTGTGATTCTATTTTAACACCGTCGTCTGATTTGTAGATAAACCGTAAAAAATGGGAGGCACGGCCGTGCCTGTTTCCCTCCCTTCACGAATCCTTTATTGAGAAAAACTTCACTCCTGTGTATCATACGCAGCATGTCAGATACCGTCACCTCTGGTCAACTCAGCCTCGCTGGCGTTTCCGCCGCCGCCACCAAGGCATTCCGCGAGGGTCGTTTGGCCGCTCGCGAGCAGCAGTACGACAAAGCCGTGCGTTATTACAGTGATGCCCTGGCCTTTGAACGCGCCCCCGATATGTTCCGCGCGCGCCTGTTTGAATATCGCGGGCAATGTTACTGGCTGCTAGGCGAATTTGAAGAGGCAGAAAAAGATTATAACGAATCATTGGCCATCAGCGATACACAAGATCAAACCGCCCGTGCCCGGGTGCGCCTGGGTGAACTCGCTGACTTTCGCGGCCAATATGATGAGGCCGAAAAATTATATCAACAGGCATTACAAGAAGGGCTTGTCTCCCAAAACTTGTTAGTCATTGGTCGGGCGCGGCGGGGATTGGGCGTTTTGTACCGGCGTCAGGGGAATACAGACGCCGCCATCAACCACCTCATCCAATCATTGGCGGCATTTCGCCAGGCCGGCGAAACCCGTGAGCAAGGCCGTGTTCTTACCAGCCTCGGCCGTACCCGTCAGGCACGGGGCGAATATCAACATGCCCTGGCCGCACACCATGAAGCACACAAAATTCTGGAATCGGTGAATGACCGCTGGCGGGTGGTGCAGGCCTTAAATGACATTGGCGAGTGCCATCAGGCACTTTACGATATTGATAATGCGCTCTCTTACCACCAACGCGCTTTGCAGCAAGCAACCGAGACAAAAGCGGAGTTGTTGTTGCCGGAAATCAAACGTAATCTCGGCGTTGATCTGGTGGAAATGGGGCAATATGAACAAGGATTGGTTTATTTACAGGCGGCTCTGGAGGGGGCGCGTGAAGTAGGCAATCTGGAACATGAGGCTCTGGCGTTATACAACCTGGCGCGCGCCTATTTACGTTATGAAGATTTCTCTCTGGCGGCGCAGGCGGTAGCGGCGTTGGCGCATATTGCGGAGACGCTCAACGCGGACCGTTACCGTGCCCTGGCCTCATTTGTACGTGGCGAGCTGCTTTTTTACCAGGGAGAGCGGGTGGCGGCTCTGGCGGAACTGAACAATGCGATGTTGGCCGCCCAAACCTCTGTGGATCGGGGAACATTGTGGAAATTACACGCTACTATGAGCCATGTGGCGGATAATGAGAATATTGCGGCCGTCCATCTCACCATTGCTGCCGATTTTATACGGCAAACGGCCGAACCCTTGCAAGACCCGCACTTGAAATCTTGTTTTGTTTATGCCCCGCCGGTATTGGCTGTGTTGCAGGCAGCCAATATCAACCCCGAAAAGTTGTAACATTCTCGTTGTGTTTCATTCCGCCTTTCTCACCTGGTGCCGCGAGCGCGCTGTAAGCCTTTGGTTATGGCCGTTGAATCTCATCCATGATTTTCCGGCACGAAGCCGTCGGTTGGGGCAAACCTGTCATACGGCCGTCACCCACAAACCTCCTCTGGTCAAAACGATACACTTGTTGGTTGTCCAGCTTTTTGATCTGTTTGGTAGCCCAGAACTGGCGCAAATTTTTCTCCGTTTGCTGGCCCACACGACTCCATTGACGGCGGCGGAGACGGCCGTCATCAGGGACATCATCGGCCTACAGATGCGTTTTACGGATGTGCGGCTGGCAGAGGGGGGCCTCGCCAAATGGATATTTCGGTTTAATGGTAATCTGGCCTTTACCGCCTGGCATACTATCTTTTTGCCCCAAACACCCGCCCGGTCTCGCCAAAATACGGCCTTATTGGTGCATGAAATGACGCATGTATATCAATATGAACAGGTGGGCACCCGTTACATGACAGAAGCAATTTATATGTTGATTACGACTCGACGGAACTGTTACCAGTATGGTGGCTCAGCTGGTTTGGCGCGGGCGCATACTCAGCAAATAGCACTTGCCGATTTCAACCGGGAACAGCAAGCCCAAATTGCCCAGGATTACTTCTGTTTGCACATTGCCGGAGAGGATGTAACGCCCTATTTGCCGTATATGGATGGGTTGCAACACGGCCGTATATGATCGTGGTAGTTTAGGTTGTCAATCTGCTGGCCGTAATCAGCCGGATGTGACACTGTAATGTAGCTGTTATGCCACTACGTTGACACTAACACGCACACGGGTATAATAGAACCATTCCCTGCAACTGTTGATCCCCCTCAAATCAACAGGAGAATGGTTAATGATTATAAGTAACAGAATTGTTTCAATAAGCCCCTACAATAGTCCAGTGCTTGCCTCACAAGGCAAATACGCCAGGGCGTTGTAGGGGCTGTTTGCATTTAAGTTACAGACCTGACAGATTATGGAAAACCTGTTATGTCTCTCGAGGAGGTGATGCAGCGCAGAGTAGCCAAAAAAATATAACAATTCACATTTAAACAGTTTATCGTCTTAAATCTAGAGATTTGGAGGAGACAAATGTCAAAAAAGTGGTTTACATTTATTGCCCTACTTGTGGCGTTTAGCTTTGTATTAGCGGCTTGTCAGTCTGCTGAACCGACGGTCGTCGAAGTTACCCGTGTTGTCACCGAAACTGTGGTGGAAACAGTTGAGGTAGGCGGCGAAACGCAAGAAGTTCCTGTTGAAGTTACCCGTGTTGTCGTGGAAACGGTTGTGGTTGAACCCACCGCCGCTCCTGAAGAAGCCCGACCGAAGGACCTGGTTGTTTGTATGGCCCAAGAGCCAGAGACTTTGTATGTCTATGGCGGTTCCATGCTGGCTATGTCCGCTGTGCTGCATTCTATTTTTGAATCCGACCTCACCACTCTGTCCTATGCGTACCAGGCACAAGGCCTGGAGAAAGTACCCAGCCTGGCTGATGGCGATGCTGTTATCAACGAAGTGGAAGTGCAGCCTGGTGATATGGTGCGCGACGTCACCGACACAGTTGTGGCCTGGGGTGAAGGCGTCACCGTGAACAATGCCGCCGGTGAAGAAGTGGCCTTTGACGGTAACGCGGTCATGATGGAACAAATGGTAGTGGACTTTACCCTGAAGCCGCGTGTCTGGTCAGATGGCGAACCGGTAAAAGCCAGCGATTCCGTTTATAGCTTTAATGTTGTTGGCGAACCAGATACTCCCACCGTCAAGTATGCCTGGGAACGCACCGCCAGCTATGAGGCCACCGGTGATCTGTCCACTCGTTGGACGGGCCTGCCTGGCTTCCTGGATTCCACCTACTTCACCAACTTCTGGGGTCCGTTGCCAGAACACGTATTGGGTGGTTTCACCGCCGCCGAACTGTTGACGGCAGAAGAATCCAGCCGCCTGCCCATGGGCGATGGCCCGTTTATGATTACGGAATGGGTAGCCGGTGACCGCATTTCATTGGTGAAGAACCCGAACTACTATCGCGCCAGTGAAGGTCTGCCTTATCTGGACAGTGTAACCTACAAATTCATCCCCAACACCAATCAGTTGATTGCCCAGCTGCTGTCTGGCGCTTGCGATATTGGTACACAGGATGGTATGGGTTCTGACCAGGCGCCGTTCCTGATTGAAGCGGAGAACAATGGTTTGCTCACGCCTTACTTCCAGACCGGTACAACCTACGAACACATTGACTTTAACATTGACCCGGTAGCTGAAGTTGCCAGCACCCGCCCCGACTGGTTTAGCGATGTGCGTGTGCGCCAGGCGATGACCATGTGTACCGACCGTCAGAGCATGGTAGATAACATCCTGTACGGCCGTTCCGAGGTCATCCACTCCTACATCCCCAGTGTCCACCCGCTTTATCCGGGTGAAGGTCTGACCGAATGGCCCTATGACGTGGAAGCAGCCAATGCTTTGCTGGATGAAGTTGGTTGGGTAGACGGTGATGGTGATGGCATCCGCGAACACGCCGATGGTACACCGTTTATCGTTAGCCTCGGCACCACCGCCGGTAATGCCATGCGTCAGCAATTGACCCAGATTTTCAAAGAAAATCAAGCCCAGTGTGGCATTCAAGTAGAGCTGCTCTACCTGCCTGCTGGCGAATGGTTTGCGAACGGGCCGGAAGGTGTATTGTTTGGTCGCCAAATTGAATTAGGTGAATTTGCCTGGTTAACTGGCGTCGAACCGTCTTGCAACCTGTATGGTGGCTGGAACGTTCCTGGCGATCCGGAAGCAGTAGATGAGAACGGCAATGCCCTCTATCCATCTGGTTGGGGTGGTCAGAACAATACGGGTTGGCGCAGTGAAGAATTTGACGCCGCCTGCCAGAAAGCCATTGGTTCACTGCCCGGCACGCCGGAATATGAGGAAGGACACATCGAATCTCAGATTATCTTCTCTGAGAATGTGCCGATCATCCCGTTATTCCTGCGCCTCAAGATAGCCGCGGCCCGCCCGGAAATCTTAAACTTCAACGTAGATCCGACCCAAAACTCTGAAATGTACAACATCTATGAAATTGACATTCAACAGTAGTAAGGCGGTCTGAATGAATGAGTAGTGGCAGCGCCTGATGGCGCTGCCACTATTTTTGTTGGTTTTAGTTCATCCCTTTGATACAATCTCGACATGGATGCACTATTTCCCGATTCCTCCCACATTATTGGCTTTTTAGCCGCATCCAAAATGCACAGACTAATAAAAAATTAGCAAATACCTGACTACAGCATATTGCTAAGTAAGTTTTCGCAAGCAGCTGAACGGTTTGCAGACGAAAGGGACCGGTTAGTTAACCGGTCCAGGCAAGGCAATACTCTTGCCAGGAGGTATCAGATGACCAATTATCTCATACGACGGGCATTCCAGATGGTATTCGTGGTTATTTTAGCGACCATTACCATTTATCTCATGTTAAATGCTGTGCCTGGTGGCCCATTGTCGGGTTTAAACCTGGCGGCTGATGCCAAGCAAAGGCTAAGCGAACAAGAAATCGCCCGAATAGAAGCCACACTGGGCTTGAATAAGCCTATGTACCTGGCCTACCTGACCTGGCTGTTCGGTGAAGACTGGCTGGACGAGGTTGGTGATGCGGTTGGCAACCCAGACGCGAAAAACAACCTTATTATTACCGGTACCTGGCGTGATTATCAATCGCCCACCTGCCAGGCGGCGGCGGGCACAAATGCAGATGCTGATCCCGCTAAAAGAGCGCCGTGCCGGGGTGGTATACTGCGTTGGGATTGGGGCGAATCCTGGACATTGGCGCGTGGACAGACAGTTACTTCAGTCATTGGCAGCCGCCTAACCAACACGCTCATTTTAATGACTACCGTAACCGTCATTTCCTTAGTCATTGCCATACCCATTGGTATTATCTCTGCCGTGAGACAGTATTCAGTGCTGGATTATATTGCCACTACTTTTAGTTTCTTTGGTATTGCCATGCCTGTTTTTTGGTTTGGTTTGTTGGTGATCATTCTGTTTGGTCTTCAATTCCAAAGTTGGGGATTGCCCTATTTTCCCACGGGCGATGTGTTTACACAGCGGGTGCTGCCGGGGAGCATTCAAGATGTGTTGAATATTCAACCCTATACGCTGGCCGACCGGGCCATTCATTTGGTGCTGCCGGTCATGGTCCTGACGCTATTATATCTGGCCGGTTGGAGCCGTTATATGCGCTCCTCTATGTTGGAGGTGTTGCGCCAGGATTATGTGCGTACAGCGCGGTCTAAGGGATTGCGGGAGCGCGCTGTTATTATGAGACATGCCTTACGCAATGCGTTGATTCCTATTATTACCATTGTGGTCTTTCAGATACCGGGTATTTTTAGCGGCGCCATTCTTACCGAAACAATCTTCAACTATCCTGGTATGGGCCGGTTGTATATTGATGCGTTGGGGCGCGATGATTGGCCTGTCGTCATGGCTTTGTTGTTTATTACCGCTATTTTAGTGGTGATTGCGACCCTGATCGGTGATATTCTTTATACAATTGTGGATCCACGTATCCGGTTTGGTTAATGGATATGACGTGAGGATTAAGAAACCAGGTTTTTGATAAAACCTGGTTTCTCAATGGTTAAGGGAGAAATCCAATGACTGTTAGTAAGATTGATATTGATGCTCTCCAGGCGGAGGCGCTGCTCACCGGGAAGCCTGAGCCACTGGTCATCACTTATTGGAACAGGTTGCGCCGGCATAAACTGGCGACAGCCAGCTTAATTGTGCTGGTTACGATCATCCTGGTCGTGTTGATTGGCCCGGAAATTATGGCGCGCCGTACATACTATAATGTGTCGCGTGGCGAATATATGAATTACAGCCGGGACACACAAGACCTGGCCTCGCGTAACATGCCGCCATCACGTGAGCATCCCTTAGGGACGGATGAGTTGGGCCGTGATGTGTTATATCGCTTATTGGTGGCTGGCCGTCTCTCATTGACCATTGCTTTTACGGTCACGCTAGTTGCCGAGACCTTTGGTTTATTTATTGGGGCGGTGTCGGGGTATTACGGCCGTTGGGCCGACAGCGTCATTCAGCGCGTTGTCGAGTTTATTATCATTCTGCCGGCTCTCCCCTTGCTACTCGTGTTATCGTCGCTCTTACGCAATGTCCGTGTCTCATTTTTGCCACCTGAGTGGAGCCAGGCTTTCATTATCATCGTCATTTTGACAATTCTCGGTTGGACGGGCGCCTGTCGTCTGGCGCGGGCTGAAGTTCTGAAGCTGCGTAATATGGAATTCGCCGAAGCATCACGCGCCTTGGGTATGAGTAATCTACAGATTATTACCAGACACATGATGCCCAATGCCATTCCACCTATTATTGTCAGCGCCACACTCGGACTAGGGGGCGTCATTTTGCTTGAGTCGGCGTTGAGTTTCTTGGGCTTTGGGGTGCAACCGCCCGTGGCCACCTGGGGCAATATGTTGCAGGATGTACAAAAAGATATGTTTATGGCCCCCTGGAAAGCACTGTATCCCGGAATGCTCATTTTTATTACCGTATTGGCGTTTAACTATTTAGGTGACGGTTTGCGAGATGCTTTAGACCCGCGTCTAAAATTATAGGGCTATAGGGAAGAAGGTAGAAAGAAGTGGAGCAAAACAACAATAACATCCTGGAAATCAAAGGACTAAAGACGCAGTTCTTCACAGAAGCTGGTGTGGTAAGGGCTGTAGATGGTGTGGATTTAACGGTGAAACGGGGTGAAGTCATGGGGGTGGTTGGTGAATCAGGCTGCGGTAAGAGCGTCATGTCTCTTTCCATCATGCGCCTGATCGGCCAACCCGGAAAGATATTGGAAGGCGAAGTGATTTTTGATGGTCAAGATATTATGAAGGTATCTGAATCGGCCATGACTAAAATACGGGGCAATCGCATTTCCATGATATTCCAGCAGCCACAGAGTTGTCTGAATCCTGTTTTTCGGATAGGTGACCAGCTATCGGAAGTGCTGGATATTCATCAGGATTTAGGTAAAGAGGCTGGCGAAAAGCGAGCCATTGAACTGCTGGCTATGGTGGGCATTCCTGAGCCTGAATCACGCATTAAAGCATTTCCCCATGAATTGTCAGGAGGTATGTCGCAGCGTGTGATGATTGCCATGGCCTTGGCCTGTTTACCAGAACTCTTGTTAGCCGATGAACCCACAACCGCCCTAGATGTGACTATTCAAGCGCAGATTTTGGACCTTATGCGCAATCTGCGCTCCAAAATGGAAACATCTATTGTTTTGATCACCCATGATTTGGGTGTGGTGGCAGAGATGTGTGACCGGGTGACGGTGATGTATGCGGGGCGTGTGGTTGAAGAAGCGCCGGTGGTAGAGTTGTTTCAGGCGCCTAAACACCCGTATACAACAGCACTCATTGGTTCCACACCGGTGCTGGGGGAAACGGATAAAGAATTGGTCACAATTCCCGGTTCGGTGCCAAATCTGGTAGACCTTCCGCCAGGATGTAAATTTGCGCCGCGTTGTCTGCCGCGCATAGAGCATCAGCTTACGAAATGCACAGAGGAAGAACCGCAACTAAAGATGGTTGCCCCCAACCATACTGTTCGCTGCTGGTTATATGAGTGAGTGTGAGGGTAGAGGAGAGTAAATGTGATGGCGGAAGAGATGAAAAACAATGGGAGCAGCCCGGCTCGGGAAAAAACTAAACTGCTGGAAGTGAATAACCTGGTGAAATACTTTCCGGTGCGCGGCGGTTTGCTGCAACGGGTAAAAGCATGGGTTAAAGCGGTAGATGATGTTTCCTTTTTTGTGTATGAAGGGGAAACGCTGGGGTTGGTGGGAGAATCTGGTTGTGGCAAGACCACCGTGGGACGTACCATTTTGAATTTGATTCCGCCTACGGCTGGTCATGTTATTTTTGATGGCCAGGATTTGGCTACGCTGAATGCATCTGAGATGAAGAAGATGCGGCGAAATATGCAAATTATCTTTCAAGACCCGTATTCATCGCTGGACCCGCGTATGCCTATTGGTGAAAGTATTGCGGAGGGGCTGCGTATTCACACCAACAAGGGTGGTCAGGAGCGATATGATATTGTGGTCGAGATGTTGACCCGTGTGGGGATGCGCGCGGAACATGCACGACGTTATCCACACGAATTTTCCGGTGGGCAGCGGCAGCGCATTGGTATTGCGCGGGCGTTGGCTTTGCAGCCTAAGTTTATTGTGTGTGACGAGCCGGTTTCGGCACTGGATGTTTCGATTCAGGCACAGGTGTTGAATATTCTGAAGGAGTTGCAGCGGGATTTTGGCCTGACTTATCTTTTTATTGCCCATAATTTGAGTGTGGTAGAGCATTTTAGTAATCGGGTGGGGGTGATGTATTTGGGCAAGATGGTGGAGATGGCTTCACGGGATGATCTGTATGAGGATCCTCTTCACCCTTATACACAGTCGTTGATGTCGGCGATTCCGATTCCTGATCCGACTTTGAGGCGGCAGCGTGTTATTTTGCAGGGAGAAGTGCCCAGCCCGCTGAATCCGCCGAAGGGGTGTCGTTTTCATACGCGGTGTCCATTGGCTTTTGATAAATGCTCACAGGAAACCCCGCCGTTTAAGGATTATGGGGATGAACATTATGCGGCCTGCTGGTTGTTGGAAACTGGGGAGAAGGGCGCCAGTAAGCTGACGGTTGATAAAGTGCGGCAAAGCAATGTGGCCTTTGTAGCTGAGGTTGATTAAGCACAAGGTTGTGCTGCTGTTGTTTTGAAATAATGGCCCGCAATTGCGGGTCATTTTGTATTGTTGTCTTCTGGGTAAGTTACCTTCTATAATGATTGCCATAGCAGTTGATAATTGGTGGAGTATGGTATGGCGGATGTAAAACACATTTTGGTGGTGGATGATCATTTTGAAATGCTGGAGTTTCTGCGCTCCATGCTGCAATTATCCAGTCAAGATTATGAGGTGTTGGCTGTGCCCTCGGCAGAGGAGGGGTTGCTGGAACTGCGGCGCGGGATGTTTGATTTGCTGATTACCGATGTTCGTTTACCAGGGATGAGTGGCTTTGATTTGATACGCCGGGCGCGGCGTTTGGGGCTGAATTTGCCGGTGATTATGATTACAGCGTATTCATCGGCGCAAGGGCGGAAAGAAGCGGCTGACCTGGATGTATTGCACTATTTTCAGAAGCCATTGGATACGGACGATGTGCTAACGGCCGTCAACAAAGCCCTCCAGGGCAATGCCCCCACCTCACCAACGAATACGGCAACGGCCGTGACCCCCTTTACATTGACCGATGACCTGCGTAAACGACTGGAAATGCTGCGAGTGGATACAGGCGCGTTGCAGTTGGTTCTATCTGTCATTCATGGGCAGGTGCTACACAGCGTGGGTGGTGGCCCCAAAATTGATCAGGATAAACTGGCGACCATTATTGCCCGCAATATCAGCGACAGTTTTTTGTTGGCGCGGGAGATTGGCAGTAAAGAGCCTTTTACTCTGCAATATCATGCCGGTTCGCGCCTGGAGTTGTACTGCGCCAACATTGGGGACCAATACTTTCTGACGCTGTTTTTTGATGCGGCCGCCCGGCGGGGCCGTATTGGCACGATCTGGGTGTTTACGCAGCGAGCCATTAAGGATTTGCAGGTGTTGTTACCGGCTACGGCCGTGTCTGGTCCCAGCCAAAAGGGAAGGCCTAAAACAGTTGAAAAATACCCGCCGGCTGTGGCGCCTCAACCTGTTGTAGAGTCACCCAAACCCACTCCCCCACCCGTGCCGAAAGTGGAGGAACCTGAGGAATTTGAACTGGCGCCGGCCGAAAATCTACCCGTAAACATTACCATTATTGGCACGGAAGTGGAATCCGCTACCATGACCGAGGAGCCGGTGGCCGCGCTGGATATGGGCGTGGATGAGTTGGCGGCTTTGTTGGCCGACGGGGCCGCCGACGTGAGCGCCGATGTGGATGCGTTTTGGGATGATGTGCTGGATTTTTCAGAAGCGGGGGCTGAGGACCAAAACAAAGGCCTCTCCGTAGAAGAGGCCATTCAAAGAGGGTTGATTGCCGGCGATTTGCCCGACACCGGCAGTTAATACCGATAACCGATTATGGATTACCGATTACCGGTAAGGGGGCACGGCCGTGTCCATTTCCATTTTGTAGCAATGTTAACAGTTCTGCCATGTGCTGGATGCGCGGGTACACTGACTCCCCGTACAAATCTTCCGGATCATATATCACCGGTATCATACCAGCCGCCGCCGCGCCACGGCCGTCGGCATAGAAGTTATCTCCCACATACATACACTCTTCCGCGTGCAGGCCGTTAAAACGGGATATAACGTGCCAAAAGATTTGGGGGTCTGGTTTCCAATAGCCAATTTCCCCCGCAGCCAATACCAGATCAAAATGACCGGTCAGGCCAAGCTGAGCCACTTCATCATGTAATGGATTGGGCCGGTTAGAAACCAGCCCCACAATGTACCCAGCCTGCTTCAGCGTGGCCAAAAGCGATTGACTACCAGGCGCCAGTTCAACTTGTGGTTTGTATTCCGTATCAAACCATTCTCGCACCATCACCGCCCGGGCCAGCAAATCCTGGGTGGCGTCTACCTTTTCCAGGAGTTGCCGGGAATAGTTGATCCAAAAATCATCAATATCATATTGTTCCATGTCTTGCTTCACCAGCGTTTCATGGCCCCAATATTGATGCGCCCAAACCTTCACCCGCCGTTCGGCTGCCGGTGGGATTTCAATATCTAACGAACGCGCAAAATGAATAAACGCGGCCGTTGGCCCCGGTGATGGAATGCGGATCGTTCCATCCAGATCAAAAAAAACAGCTTTGATATGATGTGTCATAGATACTCCTTATGACCCTGCCAATTAAGAACGCCTTATTTGAGAAATCTACTCTGAGTACAGCTAAAACTGAAGCCGAACAGGCCAGATTTTACCTCAATATGACGGTGCAGTAACAATTTGTCAATGTGCGTGTAGGCATATGACTTTTGACCCAATTGGGCGCTGCGCCTTTGCCCACCCCTGGTAAAATGGTTACAATCGCCCGGTTTACGAGGAGAAATAGCGCATATGGGTACTATAGATACATATGTGATCGTTCCTACTTACAACGAGGTGGACAACATTGATGATTTGCTTGCGCAAATCCTCGGCCTGCCTGTGCCCGTAGGAGTTATTGTGGTAGATGATAATTCACCGGATGGCACGGGGAAATTAGTTGATGATTGGGTCGCGCAATATCCAGAGGCAGTGCAAGTGGTGCATCGCCCCGGCAAGATGGGGTTGGGCACGGCCTACATTGCCGGCTTCCGCCATGCTTTTACGCTGAATGCGCGTAATGTGATGACAATGGACGCTGACTTCTCCCACAATCCACGTTATATCCCGGCGATGATTGAAATGAGCCAATATAAACATGTGGTGATTGGCTCGCGTTATGTGGCCGGTGGTGGGCAGAAAAACTGCACCTGGAAGCGGGTGATGCTGAGCCGGGGAGCGAATTTTGTGGCGCGTTTTTTGTTGGGACTAAAGGCGAAGGATGCGACGGCCGGTTTTCGGCTGTACCGGCGCGAGGTGTTGGAATCTATTCCACTGGATCGGATTTTTTCCAGCGGTTATTCATTTTTAGTGGAGATGCTGTTTTTATGCCAGCGGCGGGGCTGGCAGGTGGGGGAAGTGCCTATTATCTTTGAAGATCGGCGCAAGGGAAAAACGAAGATTTCCCGGAACGAGGTCTTTAAGGCGCAGTATACGGTGTTTCGCCTGTTTGTGCGGCGACTGCGCCGACGCGAGCCGCGCCGGCCGGAGGTGCCTGTCACGTTATCATGATGGACGTTACGTGTAATTTGTGTGGTCGTGATGATTATAAAGTGCGTTATCCGGCAACCGGGAATTATGCCACCGCCGGGCAGAATCATCATACGCTGGCAGCTGATGCGTTTTCCTGTACTCATGCGGGTTATGGCAGTCATGCGCGTATTGTGCAGTGCAAGCATTGTGGGCATATGTATGCCAATCCTTGTTGGACGGGTGAGGAGTTGTTGGCGGCGTATACGGCCGTTGAAGACAACACCTATGTGGAAGAACGGCTGGGGCGGGAGCTGACCTTTCGTAAACATTTACAGGCGATGGAGAAGTTTACCGGGCCGGCCAACGGCGGATCCGAAGCGGCTTCGGGCGAACCCGAAGCGGTTTCGGGCCGTACCCTGCTGGATGTAGGCGCGTACATTGGCGTATTTGTGCAGGTGGCGCTAGCGAATGGTTGGCAGGCCTGTGGCGTGGAACCATCAGCCTGGGGGGCCAACGTAGCCCAGGCAAATGGGCTGCCGGTGCTGCATGGCACACTCGATCATGCTGAATTGCAACCCCATTCCTTTGATGTCATCACCATGTGGGATGTCATTGAACATCTGGCCGACCCCGCCGGGGAACTGGCGAAAGCGTACCGGTTGCTGCGTCCCGGCGGTTGGATTGTGGTACATACGATGGACATTAGCAGCGCTATCGCCCGCCTGATGGGGCCGCGCTGGCCCTGGTTGATGGACATGCATGTGCAATACTTCAGCCAGCGTACTCTGGCCGAAATGCTGCGTCAGAACGGTTTTAAGGTGGTATGGTCGGGCGCGCAAGGACGTTATTTACGGCTGAATTATGTGGCTTCGCGCCTGGGCGGGCTGAACCGGCATATCGGTGCGTTGGCGACGAAGATGGTGCATGGTTTACATCTGGGTGGCACGGCCGTGCCCATGAATTTTGGCGATCTGTTTACAGTGTATGCGCGACGGCCAGATGAAGGTCAAAATTCATGATCAAGGGTAAAAAAGTGGTCGTGGTCATGCCGGCGTATAATGCCGAACAAACCCTGCGCCGCACGTATGATGAAATTCCCCACCATATTGTGGATGACCTGGTGCTGGTGGATGACGCCAGCCGCGACCATACCGCCCAGGTATCCCGCGAATTGGGCATCCGGACCATTGTCCATGAGCAAAACACCGGATACGGTGGCAACCAGAAAACCTGTTATCGCA
Organism: Anaerolineae bacterium; assembly: GCA_023382655.1. Lineage (GTDB taxonomy): Bacteria > Chloroflexota > Anaerolineae > Promineifilales > Promineifilaceae > CAADGU01. Next base: position 288,718 of record JAHDWK010000001.1, read on the forward strand.
CCGCTTTAGAATTAGGGGCGGATATTGTGATCATGCTGCACCCCGATTACCAATACACTCCCAAACTCATCACCGCCATGGCCTCCTTGATGGCGGAAGGGTTGTTTGACTGTGTGTTAGGCTCGCGCATTTTGGGGGTGGGGGCGCGCAAAGGTGGGATGCCGCTCTACAAATACATCTCCAACCGGGTGCTGACGCTGTTGCAAAATCTGATTATTGGCTACAAATTATCCGAGTATCATACCGGGTATCGGGGCTTCACGCGGGAAATTTTGGAAAAATTACCGCTGGCGGATAATTCCGATAACTTTGTGTTTGATAACCAGATGCTGGCCCAAATCATTTATGCCGGGTATCGCATTGGTGAAATCACCTGTCCCACGCTCTACATGGATGATTCGTCTTCCATCAACTTCAAAAATTCTACCGTTTATGGGTTTGGCGTTCTCAAGGTTTCGTTGTTATTTCGGCTAACAAGGTGGGGGATTATTCGCTCACCACTGTTCTTCCGTTTGCAACCGGTATGAGCATCCGCAGATTATTTGAAGGACTGTTTTTTGTCGCGCTCTTTGTGATGGGGGTGCGGGCGACGCTGGACGCGGATATGTGGTGGCATTTGCGCACGGGGGAGTATATTTTGCAGCACGGAATTCCCCGGCTGGACGTGTTTTCATTCACAGTGACAGACCATGCCTGGGTAACGCATGAATGGTTATCGCAGGTGGTGATGTGGTTGGTATACCAGGTGGGCGGCTTTGCCGGGCTGATTGTGGGCACGGCGCTGCTGGTGGCGCTGACGTTTGGATTGGTGTATGGGAGCTGTGCCGGACGGCCGTATCTCGCTGCCTTCATCGTGTTATTAGCCGCCATTACCTCGGCCATTGTCTGGGGGGCACGGCCGCAGATGTTTAATTTGCTGCTGACGGCCGTCTTCGTCTTCCTGGTTGAGCGGGTCAAAGATAACAAGTTGCCGCTGTGGACATGGTGGCTGCTGCCGGTGGTTATGCTCTTCTGGGCCAATTTTCACAGCGGCTATTTGCTGGGGGTGGTGCTATTAGGCACCTATGTTGTCGGTGAAGCGGCGCAGCAATGGCGGCAAAAGGTAGATGAGCGCACCCTGCCCTGGCCGGCCATTCGCCGGTTGTTGGTGATTACCGTGTTTTGTTTTCTCATCGCCGCGCTCAACCCCAGCGGTCCGGAATTGTGGATATACCCCTTTTTCACCCTGGGCAGTTCGGCCATGCAGGCGTACATTCAAGAGTGGTACTCGCCCGATTTTCATCTGAGCCTTTTCTGGCCGTTTGCGGGAATGTTGGCATTAGGGGTATTGGCCTTTGTTTTTAGCCAACGACGGGTGACATTTACCGATTTGTTACTGTTTCTGGGCACGGGGGCGGCGGGGCTGCTTTCGGCGCGGCATATTCCCTTGTTTGCCATTGTGGCTGCGCCCATCATTGCCCGGCATGGTTTGAGCGCATTGGCGAGTACGGCCGTGCACCCCATCCTCAGCGGCGAAGTGCAAGAACCCAAACCAACCCGGCTGATGGCGACTTTGAATGTGATCGTGCTGGTGGTAGCCATTGTGGGCGCGTTGGGCTGGACGGCCAACCAGGTGGCGGAAAATGAAACGGCCGTGGCCGAACAATATCCGGCGGCGGCGGTGGATTTTCTGGAAGTCAACGGACTGGCAGAGGAGCGTGGTTATAACAGCTACAACTGGGGCGGTTATCTGATCTGGCGCGGGCTGCCGGTGTTTGTAGACGGCCGTGCCGATGTCTACGGCGACGACTTCCTTTTTTATTACCGCCAGGCGTTTGACGCCGGCCCCCGGTGGCAAGAGCCGCTGGATGATTTTGCCGTGACCTATGTGCTGATGGAACGAGATTCACCGCTGCTGACCGTGCTGGCGGCCAGCGGTGACTGGCAGGCGGTATATCAGGATGACCTGGCGCAGATTTTTGTGCGAATGGATGTAATTGAGTAATTGGGTAACTGGGTAATTACTCAATTACCCAATTACTCCTCTGCCTATGACAACAACCCAACCCCCCAATTCCACCTGGATCAAGCGTGATTGGCTGTGGATTGCCCTGATTGGTCTGTTGATGCAGGGATTCTGGGCGCTGCAAATGGAGCATCCCTCGTACATGGATGCCTATTATTACACCACTAATGGGCAGCGTTTGGCCGGTGGTTATGGCTTCACGGAAGAGGTGATCTGGCAATATCTGGATGACCCGACGGGGCTGCCCACGCCCAGCCATTCTTATTGGATGCCGCTGCCTTCGCTGCTGGCGGCGGCAGGCTATTCAGTGGCCGACAATTTTCGGGCAGCGCAGGTTCCGTTTTGGCTACTGGCGGGGCTGCTGCCGTTGCTGACGTATGTGATCAGCGTGCAATTTACACAGGCGCGGTGGCAGGTGTGGGTGGCCTGTTTGCTTACGGCGTTTGGCGGGTATTACAGCCGCTTTTTCAACCAGCCGACGACGTTTACCCCCTTTGCCTGGGCGGGTAGTGCCTGTCTGCTTTTTCTGGCCTGGGGGCATGTGCGCCAGCAAGGGCGCTGGTGGCTGCTGGCGGGCCTCATGGCCGGGGCCGCCCACCTGACCCGCGCCGATGGCGTCTTGTTTTTACTCGTCGGCGGTCTGATGTGGCTCTTCTCTTTGCGTGACTGGTACCGTAACCGCCCCATTGCCCAATTCCCAATTACCCAATTACTTCTTCTTATCGCCGGTTATCTGCTGGTGATGGGCTGGTGGTTTGCCCACAATATGCAGGTATTTGGACGGCCGTTGCCCACTGCCGGCACACAAACCATCTTCCTGACACAATACAACGATATTTTTGCCTACGGCCGTCACTTTGACCTGCAACATTTATTGGCAGCCGGTTGGCCCGCCATATTTCAGTCACGGTTACAGGGGCTTAATCTGGCCGGACAAACGTTTATTGCTGTGAGTACCCTGCTGTTCCTCTTTCCTTTTATATTTTGGGCCTGGATCAAGTGGGGGCGGCAGGCAGATAAGTGGCCGCTGCTGCGCCCATTCACGTGGTATACGCTGGGGCTGTTTGCGGCTATGAGCCTGGTTTTCACCTGGCCGGGGCAGCGTGGGGGGCTGCTCCATTCGTCAGCAGCCATCTGGCCCTGGATGACGGTGCTGGCAGCGGGGGGCATTGACATCGCTGTAGATTTTGCCGCCGCCCGGCTGCCTCACTGGCAACCACAGCGGGCCAAAAAGATATTTTCGGGCATGTTTCTGGGGCTGGCGCTGATTATTAGCGTGGGCACATTGCGCACGACGGAGGATATTGACCCGGACATCGTGCGCCAGATTGGGGCGGTGCTGCCGGAGACGGCCGTGATCATCAGCGGTAATGCGCCCGGATTTTATTATCACACGGGACGGCCGTCGTTGAGCGTGCCCAATGAACCGGCCGACGTGTTGCTTGAACTGGCGGCCCGCTATGGTGGCAATTATTTGGTGCTGGACGATATGCACCCGCCACCGCTGAAACCGGTCTACGACGAAGAAGAAATTCCCGGTATTACACTGGTGGAACGGTTCGGCACCTACAAACTATTCGCCCTGGAGCCAGCAGCACAGTGAAATCCACAAAAGCAATCACCCAATGGCATTCGTCGTCTGATGTAAGAAGTCTGCTAATGAAAGTGAAAAAAATAAATCGGCAATCCGCGAATTGTCATTCCGAGGTCTTCCGAGGAATCCTATTCGTCTGGAATAATCGAGGTGTAGGGATTCCTCGCTCCGCAGACTTCGCTCGGAATGACACGGCTCTATTACTGAAACCAATTTTTAATCTTCATAAGCAGACTGGGGAGAAACGCCAACAGTGCGCTTCAGCGTACTTGCTGTATCAGCCTGGGAATTCATTCCCAGGGGGAGGAATGGCGTGAAGCGGCGTTGGGTGATTGTTGGCGGGGCGTGTCTGGTGGGGGTGGGGCTGTTTCTAGGTGTGTCCGCGCTGGTGGGCGGGCGGTTGGGCTTTCCACTAGATGATGCCTGGATTCACCAGACGTATGCGCGGAATCTGGCGCGGTACGGCCGTTTTGAGTATGTGCCCGGTGTTTCCAGCGCCGGTTCCACCTCCCCCTTGTGGACATTGTTATTGGCGGTCGGTTATTTGTTGGGCGTTCCCTATCTGGTCTGGACATATCTATTGGGAGGACTGTCATTGCTCTGGCTGGTCTGGGCGGCAATGGGCGTATGGCGGCAGCTTTGGCCCGCCTTAGCAGCAAAGGATTGGCTGGCAGGGGTAACGCTGGCCCTGATGTGGCCGCTATTGTGGGCGGCCGCCAGCGGTATGGAAACGCTGCTCTTTGCGGCTTTGGGGATGCAGATTATGGCATTGTATTTGCCGCACGTAACCGGCGCTCAATCTCCCCCATCGCCAAACCTTCGGCAGCATTCAGGATCAGTCTCCAAACCTTCGGCAGCACGCAGGACCAGCCTCCCATCTCTCATCCTTCTCGGCTTTCTCTCCGGTTTACTCATCCTCACCCGCCCAGAAGGGGTGGCACTGGTGGCTCTGGTGCTGTCAGGGCTGGCGCTGCCAGGAGATTGGCAGGCGCGGAGCCAGCGGGTACTGGTGGTGGGTGGTACGGCCGTGCTGCTCTTGCTACCCTACTTCCTTTTTAATTACTGGGCCAATGGCTCGCTCTGGCCGAACACGATGGCCGCTAAACAGACGGAATATGCTATTTTGCTGGAGCAGTTCATCGGCTGGCGACTGGCGCAGTTGCTCTGGCTGAGCCTGGGCGGCCCGGCGGATGGCTGGCAGGGGATGAGCAGTGCCCATTTGTTGCTGCTACCCGGTTTGCTTTTTGCCGGGTGGCAGGCGGTGAAAACGGATTGGGCGAACCGGCAGTTGGCACGCACGCTGCCACTGTTGTGGGCGGGTGGGCATGTGTTGTTGTATGCCTGGAAACTGCCGGTGACGTACCAGCACGGCCGTTACCTGCTGGGCGTCATGCCGGTCTGGATTTTGTATGGGTTAGCCGGTTGGTTGCTGTTGCTTTTTGCGCGCCAGGGTGGCCGCGCGGGGCGCGGTTTGTGGCTGGCGCAAAAGGTGGCGCAGTTCACCTTTGCCTTTGTGCTGCTCTTTTTCTTGCTGCAAGGGGCAGTGGCCTATGCCACCGACGTAGCTATCATTGAAGGGGAGATGGCAGCGATGGGACAATGGTTGGCGGAAAACACGCCACCGGACGCGGTGATTGCCACGCATGATATTGGGGCGATTGGGTATTTTGCGGAACGGCCGTTGCTTGATCTGGCCGGTCTGATTACGCCGGAGATTATTCCCCTGCTGGCCGATGAAACGGCCGTGTCCCAATATGTGCTGGACAGTGAAGCAGATTATCTGGTGACGGCGCCAGGGTGGTTGTATACGGCCGTGGCCGAATCAGAACGCGCCACGCTGCTTTTTGCCACAGAATTCCCACTCACGCGGCAACAAGGTATCAATAATATGGCCGTATACCAGTTGCAAGCCCCATAGTACCTACCCTGGTACTATATTGTTGCCAATGGTTAAATCTTCATGGTATACTGCGTTTGCTCCCAATATATGTAAAGTAGCAATCCAGCCTACACCGCTACCTGAACCTACCAAATGACGTGAGAAACTCCCAATTCAAGAAAAGTGAGGTCAAAAGCAGTGTCTGAGCAAGTCAAATTACTCATAGTTGATGATCACCCATTATTTAGACAAGGTTTGTGTGATGTTCTGGAAACAGATCCGCAGTTAAAAATTGTCGGAGAGGCTGCCGACGGGGAGGTAGCCATTGAAAAAGCGTTTGAAGTAAACCCGGATGTCATCCTCATGGACATCAACCTGCCCACCATCAACGGTTTGCAAGTAACCCGGAAAATCAAAGCCCAATTACCTGAAATCAAAATCATCATGATTACCGGCTACGATGACGCGGAGCAAGTCTTTCATGCCTTGCGCGCCGGCGCTTCCGCTTATTGCCCTAAAGATATTACCCCGGAAGCCCTGATTAAAATCATCTACAATGTGCGCGATGGCAAATATTATGTGGACGAAAAGACGATGAGTTATGATGAGTTGCTGGCCTGGGTAGAGCAAAAAATTGGCCGTTTTAATGGCCCTCTGGTAAGTGATACAGAGGATTTGTTTGTGCCGTTATCTCCACGTGAGATGGAAATTCTGGAGCACGTCACGAAGGGTTTGAGCAATAAAGAAATCGCGTACAAACTGGGGATCAGCCATCAGACTGTCAAAAACCATATGACCGCCATTTTGCGCAAGCTGCGTGTGGATGATCGTACCCAGGCGGCCGTTTATGCCCTTCGTCACGGGTGGGTGCGTCTGGAAGGTACACGATAACGCTATGGCAGGGTAGGTTGAAACGTTATGCTACAACAATCATCATTGGGTGAAGACCTTTCATTTCAGGGGTTTATTGAGGAAGCGCAAAAAGATTATGAACAGACGCAACGCGACCTCAAAGAAATAGACATTCTGATCAAACAAAGCACGGCTGAAGTGGAACGACTGGCACAGCGTAATGCCCAGGTCTCCAGTTATGCCAAACAACTAGAGACAAATTTCGAGACCTTGCCGCGCCAGGATATTAAAGAGGCATATGAGGCACTGAATGATGTGCAAGTGCGCCTTTATACGATGCGGGGGCAGCTTGAAAAACTCCAGAGCGACCAGCGAAATCTGGAACGTCTGGCGGAGTTTCAACGTCGCCTGGTTGACCTGGCCGGTTATGGCACGCTGCCTTCTGTGGGCGGACGGCGTGGCGGTACAGCGGAACAGCCAAATGTGATCCGTGTGATTCAAACAGAAGAGGCCGTACGCCAAAGTCTGGTGCGTAAGATGCATGATAGTGTAGCTTCGTCAATCAGCAACTTCATTCTGCAAGCCGAAATTTGCCAGCGGTTTTTCGATGTTAACCCGGATCGCGCGCGCGCCGAACTGAATGCTCTGAAAAACTCAGCTGGTACCACATTTAACAACGTGAAAGATTTCATTTTCGATTTGCGGCCAATGATGTTGGATGACCTGGGGGTGGTACCTACACTGCGCCGCTATGTGGAGTCGTTTCAGGAGAAAAACGGTATTCCGGTTCCTATCACCGTGACGGGGGTGGAAAGGCGACTGGAAAGTCATATTGAAGTGACTATTTTTCGGAATGTGCAGGAGTTGTTGACCAATGCGCTGGCACATGCGCAGGCCACCCAGATTCATGTATCGGTAGATTTGGCGCCGGATCATGTCACGGCCGTTGTTGAAGATAACGGCAGTGGTTTCAATGTAGATGAAGCGCTCAGCCATGGTGGTAACCGTACCATTGGTCTGACAACCTTGCGCGAACGAACCGAAATGTTAGGGGGCACATTAAATATCCAGAGCAGCGTTGGTCAGGGCACCAGAGTTGAGTTTGTTATCCCTATTGATGACGCCGAATCTTTTTTCTAGTCTAAAATGATCCTGAGTACCGTCCTCCTATTGGCAATACCTCTGCTGAAACTTACACTCCGCCTTTGAGAGTCCTGTCTCCTGGTAGGGCTTTTGTTTTTGACCTTATAGACCTGTGTTATGTAAACTTAAAGGCCGCTTCTACTATTGACTTTGCAAAGGAACATAGTATGATGGTCGTAATTCATCGTATATTTATGTTATGTTGGGATTGTGTAGCTGTTTTCTCCCTCAACAGATATTACACTAATTGAGAAATGTTCTCATAAGGGTCTCAGCAAATCGCTACCAGCAAATCTTGGATACAGAATGGCAGAAAATATTCGTGTACTAATCGTTGACGACCTTCCCGAAACGCGGGAAAATGTGCGCAAGCTGCTTCAATTTGAGTCAGATATCGAAGTGATTGGTCAGGCAGGCACCGGTGAAGAAGCTGTGGAAATGGCCCAACGGTTTGAGCCAGACATTATCCTTATGGATATTAATATGCCCGGTATTGATGGCATAGGTGCCAGCCAGAAAATCACAGAACTTGTCCCCTCCGTCCAAATCATCATCATGTCTGTGCAAAGTGATCCGAATTACTTGCGTCGGGCGATGATGGCTGGCGCCAGGGATTTTTTGACCAAACCATTTGGCGGGGATGAATTAGTCGCAGCGGTTAGGCGGGTTCATGCCAAACGTCCTCATATCCAAATCGCGCCATCCCGACAACAAAGAGCTGGCGCTAATGTGCCAGCAGCCGAAGTCCCAAGCATCCCTGAAGGAAAGATATTGGCTATTTTCAGCCCAAAGGGAGGTAGTGGATGCACCACAATTGCCATCAATGTTGCCGTAGCTCTGGCCCGGCGTGGTCAAAAAACTATCCTGGTTGATGGTAGTCTTCAATTTGGGGATGTAGCTGTCATGCTTGACCTCAAAGGATCCACCAGTCTGGCTGACATCAGTGAAAGAGGCGAAATTGATGCTGAACTGGTAAGTAGTGTTGTCCAAGTTCACAAAAGCAATTTGAATGTTTTGTTGGCACCACCCAGACCCGAAATGGCAGACATTATTACTGAGGAAAATGTCAAGAGTCTTTTGGAAACTCTGCGACTTTCTTATGACTTTGTTGTCCTGGATACTTCGTCATATCTAACAGAGAAAACATTAACTATGCTTGATGTTGCCGACAAAATTATTCTTGTCACGCAGCAGAATTTGCCCAATCTAAAAAACGCCCGCCTTTTTCTGGACTTAACAGAAAGCCTGGAGTACGAATCGGCCAAAGTTTGGCTGGTTGTGAATCGTGTATCTGAAGATCAGGGTATTTCTGTAAAGAATATCGGTGACATTTTGAAACGGCCGATCGTTATGGAAATTCCTACGGCCGATTTGCCGGCAAGCACTTCTGCCAATAGAGGTATTCCCCTGGTGATGGGGCCGAATCAAAAGCATCCGGTTAGTATCTCGCTGATAAAATTGGCCGATTACAGCAGACGAGAACTGGTTGGTAAACAACCTGCTGATGGTCGGGTAAAGGCAGGCACTCAAAAAGATTCCGGCGGTATTTTTGGCCGATTTTTTGGAAAACGTGAGCAAGCTGGAGGTTAACCGTGTCATTATTAAAACGAATAGAAAGAAATCAGGATTCTCCCGCATCTCCTCATACAGTGGAGCCTTCGAAATTGCAAGAACTTCGCGTAAAAAGAGCTTCACCTGCGGTTGGCTCAAGGGATGCCTATGTTGACCTGAAAAATAGAGTCCAACAAAAGCTCATTGCCGAGCTTGACCCTAGTATGGATATCACCCAAACATCTGAGGTGCGTGTCACGATACAGGAAATGTTTGAATCTATGTTGGCCGAAGAAAGCATTGTCTTGACACGAAATGAAAAGCAGCGCTTGTTTGAGGCTATCGTCGCTGAAATCCTGGGCTTTGGCCCGCTGGAGCAATTTTTGCATACAGATGGCGTCACCGAAATCATGGTGAATGGCCCCAGGAATGTTTACATTGAGCGTAAGGGTAAGTTAATAAAAACCAACGTTAGTTTTGAAGATAATGACCATTTGTTGCGCATCATCGATCGGATTGTGGCGCCGTTAGGGCGCCGTATTGATGAGGGTTCACCTATGGTTGATGCCCGTCTCCCTGATGGCTCTCGTGTGAATGCAGTTGTTCCACCCATTTCCATTAACGGCGCTACGCTGACTATTCGTATTTTCTCTAAGATCCCGTTCACTATTGAAAACCTGATCGAATTTGGCAGTATCACGCCGGAGGCGGTGGAGTTTCTCAAGGCTTGTGTGGTTTCTAAGCTTAACGTGATGATCTCCGGCGGTACAGGCTCAGGCAAAACGACACTTTTGAACATTCTGTCCGGTTTTATCCCTGATGATGAGCGCATTGTTACCATCGAAAATGCGGCTGAGTTGCAGTTGCGCCAGGATCATGTAGTGACGCTAGAATCACGCAGCGCCAATGTGGAAGGGCGTGGTGAAGTGACCATTCAAGACCTGGTAGTTAACTCGTTACGTATGCGCCCTGACAGAATTATTGTTGGGGAGGTGCGTGGTGGGGAAGCGTTGGATATGCTTCAGGCGATGAATACGGGGCATGATGGTAGTTTGGCGACGGGCCACGCGAATGGGCCACGGGATATGCTTTCCCGTCTGGAAACTATGGTTCTGATGGCCGGCATGGATCTGCCACACCGGGCTATTCGCGAACAAATCTCATCGGCTATCCATCTGATTGTCCAGCAGGATCGAATGCGAGATGGATCACGTAAAGTCGTGTCCATCAGTGAGATTCAGGGTATGGAAGGCGATGTCATTACCATGTCGGAAATCTTTCGATTTGAACAAACAAATATCGAAAATGGCAAGGTGATTGGACGGTTACGGCCAACCGGGTTACGACCAAAATTTATGTGGAAAATTCAAGAGGCGGGTATTATGCTGCCACCTTCTATATTTGGTATTGGCTCCAGGCGACGTTAGCGCTGGTCTTGGAGGAAAGGAGGGTGACATGAACCCTTTAATTGTTATTGTTGGTCTAGCGGGACTTCTTCTTATAGCAGGAGCGGCCGTGGCTCTGGTAGCAGGCGGTGGCAAACAAGATGTTGAGCGTCTTGAGCAGTTTGTTAGTACCACCACAACGGTTGTTGATCTCCCTGAAGAGGGTGGCAGCAAATCTGGCGGCCCAGATGTGGCTGATCGAATGGATCGGGCACTTTCTGGACGAAATTTCTTTCAGCCTGCCAAAGAAAAGATAGCCAAAGCGGATGTTAAGCTGAGGGTGACTGAGTATTTGATGCTGATGGTGATTTTTGCTTGTATAGGCGCGGCGTTAGGCTATTTCTTGCCCAAAGATAATTCTCGGTTTTTAGCAGTCGTTGGGTTTTTGGTTGGTTCTCGTGTGCCACCTATCTATATCAACATGGCTGCTTCGCGCCGTATGCGAGCGTTTGATAGCCAACTGAGTGATACGCTAAATTTGTGGGTCAATGCGTTGCGTTCAGGGTATAGTGTGTTACAGGCGATGGAGGCAATTGCTACGGAACTGCCAGCGCCGGTATCTGTTGAGTTTGAGCGGGTGGTGCAAGAAGTACGGTTGGGGTTGAGTGTAGCGCAGGCTTTAGACAATATGCACCGGCGTGTGCCCAGTGAAGACCTGGATTTGGTGATCACGGCCGTGAATATTCAGCGCGAAGTTGGTGGTAATTTGGCAGAGGTTCTGGACAACATTAGCTTCACCATTCGGGAGCGGGTGCGTATCAAGGGCGAAATTCGGACATTAACTGCCCAGGGTCGCATTTCAGGCACCATCATCAGCCTCTTGCCGATCGTCTTAGGTTTTATTCTTTTTCTCATCAATCCAGGTTATGTATCGGAATTGTGGGTTAAGGAAGCCCCCTGGATTTGGCCTGAGGTCATTCCCTGTGGTTACTTGATGTTGGGCACCGGCCTCATTATGATTGCGGCCGGCTGGTTTGCCATTCGTAAAATCGTTTCAATTGAAGTTTGATTTGCACAAGCGGAGATACAGCCCATGTCACTACCAATGATACTTGTCATATCGGTTGTTGCGGTACTCATCATTGCCTTTAGCATTCTCCTATTGCGACGTGCTGAAGAAGACCCGTTGACGACACGTATTGACGAATTTGCGGCGCGTGAAGAGATTGTTTCGATAGAAGAAATCGAACTATCCATGCCTATTACGGATCGAATCTTTGTACCACTCCTGCGAAGGGTAAGCGAATTTTTGATCCGGTATACGCCGCAGCAAACTCTAGAGCATACGACTCGAATGCTAGAACTGGCTGGTAACCCGCGCAATATGCGGGCAGCCGAGTTTATTGCCTTAAGAATAGGGTTTACCGTTTTCATGGGGGGATTTGTTTTCTTCATCATGTATCAGAGTGATGCCCCGTTTAGCCGCCGCTTGCTTTTTACTTTGGGTGGCATCGCGCTTGCCTGGTTCATCCCCATGATGTTATTGCGCTCAAAATCCGACCGGCGTAAAGAGGCGGTGATCAAGAAGCTGCCCGACGCCTTAGATTTAATGACCATTTGTGTGGATGCCGGTCTGGTATTTAACGCGGCGATGCAGAAAGTGGATGAGAAATGGGATGATCCACTGGCCAATGAATTTGGCCGAGTCATCTACGAAATGCAGCTTGGTAAATCGCGCCGTCAAGCACTGCGGGATATGGCGGATAGAATTGATGTTCCCGATGTTTCCAGTTTTATAGCGGCTGTTATTCAGGCAGATCAGCTAGGTGTAGGCATTGGTAAAGTCTTACGAATCCAATCCGAACAAATGCGTGTGCGTCGGCGTCAACGCGCCGAAGAAAAAGCGCAACAAGCCCCGGTGAAGATGATGTTTCCGATGGTGTTCTTAATTTTCCCATCCATATTTATTGTCCTGTTAGGCCCGGCATTGTTCCAGATTTTGCGCAGCTCGGCGGTACAAGGTGTAAGAGGTTAATTACTCAAATTAAGCTGGTTCGTTTAGACCCTTGTTATTGTTAACAGGGTCTATTTTCTTTTTCCAGGTTGTTCAAAGAGATTGATTGGATAGACGAAGTGGCGCTTGATTCAGCATCCCCCAAAACAAAGCTTGTTGGGCTTGTTGAGACATTGCGGGATATGTTATTTCCCCCCGTTTGTGCCAACTGTCGGCAAGTTGGCAAGTTGATTTGTTCTGAGTGTTATGACCGTATCGAGTGGGTAAAAAAACCGATTTGTTCATGTTGTGGGCGGCCAGTTATCTCCAACCAAGTGTTGTGTAAGGCTTGTTTGGACCACCCCATGCCCCTAAAACAGATTCGGGCGGCAACTGTATTTTCCGAGCCAATTTCTACCATTATTCACAAACTGAAATACGAAGGTGCGTTTGGGTTAGGGCATGTGTTGGCTGATCTGATGATCAGCGTTTGGCATGAATGGAAGATTTATGTGGATTATGTGGTTCCTATACCATTACATCCTGATCGAGAAAAGAAAAGGGGGTACAATCAATCGGCACTTTTAGCGAGATGGTTCAGCCAACAATCAGGGTATGTGTATGCCCCTGACTTGCTGAAACGGACCAGATTTACAGCGCCACAAGTTAGTTTGAATGCCGAGGAAAGAGCGAAAAATGTACAGAATGCTTTTGCCGTGGTGGGCCATCAATTTAAGGGAAAACAGGTGTTGTTGATTGATGATGTTTGTACAACCGGTTCTACGCTGACCGCTGCTGCCCATGTTTTGTTAGATAGTGGCGCTACGGCCGTGTCTGGGTATTGTTTAGCACGAGCATTGTAAAAAATTCTATACCATAAGGAGAAAGACCATGGAGTTAATAGTACAAGGACGCAATCTGGATATAACCACAAGATTACAAAATTATGTAGAAAAGAAGACCACACGTCTGGATCGGTATATGCCCAATCTGATGGAGGTGCGTGTGGACCTTTCCGCGGAAAACACACGCAGCGCCGTGGATAGCCAGGTAGCCCAGATAACGGTGCGGGATAATCGGGGCACCATCTTGCGGGCGGAAGAGCGCAGTAATGATATGTTTGCCGCCATTGATGCGGTTGTAGATAAATTGTATCGTCAGATCAACCGTTATCGAGGTAAAAAACAACGCAAGTGGCGACAGAGCGGTAACGGTGATGAGTTTATGGGTGAGCCGCTACCGCTAGAAGACCTGGAAGAGGCAGAAGATGCCAAAATCGTGCGTACCAAGCAGTTTTCGCTGAAGCCAATGACGGCCGATGAGGCGGTAGACCAACTAGAACTGCTGGGGCACGACTTTTTTGTTTTCTTCAATGCTGATTACGGAATGGTGAATGTTGTCTATAGAAGGCATGATAACAATTATGGCCTTTTACAGCCAGAATTAGATTAGGGTTAGTATTGTATGGGACTGGCGCCTTCAGGTAGTATGGATGGCTTTTGTTGGCTAAAGTACAGACATGCCAAATATTTTATTTGTGTGTACGGCTAATATATGCCGTTCACCAGTTGCCGCCGCATTATTTAGACAGAAGTTGGAGACTCACGGCCGTACCCCATCTGATTGGACTGTACAATCTGCCGGGACTTGGGCCACCATTAAACGTGGCCCGTCCCGGTTTAGTAAGCAACTGATGGCGGACAGGGGCATTGATATCAGCCGGCATCGCGCAAACATGATAGACACCGCGCTAATGGCCCAATCAGACCTGATTTTGTGCATGGAAACAGGACATGTCGAGGCGCTAAAGATAGAGTTCCCCCATTTTAAGAATCGTATTTTTACTTTGAGTGAAATGGTAGACAAACCATATAACATTCCAGACCCCTACGGCGGTCCGCTGGAAGGTTATCAACGTATGGTGACGGATGTGGAAAGGTTAGTTGAGGCCGGGTTTAGGCGTATCGTGTCCCTGGCAGAAGAAAATGCCGGTAAACGGGTAGAGAGCTAGTTTTACCACCCCTCTATAAATTGCATCCATTCAGTACGCTGCTCCAAATGACGGCTAAACAGGTACATGGCTGATGGCTTGGGTTCATGCGGCTGGCGTAACAAAGGCATATTAACCTTTTCCAACATTTCCCCCCCTTTGCGCCGGTTGCAGGCCGCACAAGCTGCCACCAGATTATCCCAGGTATGGCGACCACCCAAATGGCGCGGAACAACATGGTCAAGCGTCAGGGTATATGTTTTCCGCCCGCAGTATTGGCAGGTATAGTTGTCGCGGCGTAGAATTTCTCGTTTGGAAAGGGGGATGCGCGGATGTGGCCTTTTGACCATGTAGCCAAGCTTGATAACCGAGGGGATTTCAAATTCGGTAGAACTGCTGCGAATTTTGCCACGGCCGTTTAAGATGATTTCTGCTCTTCCGGTGAGAACGAGCATCAGTGCCCGCTTGGTGCTGCAAACATGCAAAGGTTCAAAGTTCGCATTGAGCGTTAACACTGGCTCGTACAGTAGGCCATCTTTGCTCATGAGGCTCGCAGTATACCTGCCACGCTAAACATCGTCAATTCGCCAGATGGTAGCGCCAGTTAAGAATTGGTTAAAAGATGGTTAACAGGTTAATAAGAGATTGAAGTAAAATCCCCTCACTTTCCCACAGACAAATTGGACGCTTGTTGCTCAGGTAAAAGATCAGCAGGCTGCCATATATAAGGAGAACCCCATGAATACAAGCCCAACGACAACTGCCTGGATTGAAAAAGAGTTAACCGGCCTGAAAGAAGCAGGTCTGTATAACACCATCCGTACCATTGAATCGGCGATGGATGCGCGGGTGGTCATTGACGGCCGTACCCTGCTCAACTTCTGTGCCAATAACTACCTGGGGCTGGCTAACCATCCCCGGCTGCGGGTGGCGGCCCAGGCGGCCATAGACAAATTTGGCATTGGCCCCGGCGCGGTCCGTTCTATCGCCGGTACCATGTCCCTGCATCTTGAGCTGGAACAACAGTTAGCTGCCTTCAAACATGCCGAAGCCTGCATCACCTTTCAAAGTGGCTTCACGGCCAACCTGGCCACGATTCCCGCCCTGGTTGGCAAAGGGGATGTTATCTTTTCCGACGAACTAAACCATGCCAGCATCATTGATGGCAGCCGTCTCAGCCGGGCTTCTATTGTGCGCTATGCTCACAATGACGTAGATGACTTGCGTCGCCAGATCGAAGCCACACCTGAGTACGGCCGTCGCCTCATTGTCACCGATGGCGTGTTCAGCATGGACGGCGATATAGCCCCTCTGGACAAAATTTGCACCGTAGCCGAAGCGTATGGCATTCTGTTGATGGTGGATGACGCTCACGGCGAAGGTGTTTTGGGTCGGGGTGGACGGGGTATTGTAGACCATTTTGGGTTGCACGACCGTGTGGATGTGGAAGTAGGCACCCTCAGTAAAGCGTTTGGCGTGGTGGGTGGGCTGGTGGCTGGCAAGCAGATCATCATAGATTGGTTACGGCAGCGGGGACGGCCGTTCCTCTTCTCCAGCGCCATGACCGTGCCCGACGTAGCCGCTTGCATTGCTGGCGTCCAGCTATTACAAGAATCCACCGAACTGGTAGACCGTCTCTGGCACAATGCCGCCATTTTCAAAGAAGGGATGCAAAAAATGGGCTTTAATACCGGTCACAGCCAGACCCCCATTGTGCCCGTCATGTTAGGTGAAGCGCCCCTGGCGCAGCAATTTAGTCGCCGCCTGTTTGAAGAAGGCGTATTTGCTATGGCCATTGGCTACCCCACCGTACCCCAGGGCAAAGCCCGTATTCGGGTGATGAATTCCGCCGCCCACAGTCCGGCTGACATTGAAGAAGCGCTAGAGGTATTTGGCCGGGTCGGCCAAGAACTGGGCGTGATATAAAAAGCAAATCCCCGGAGACAGCATGTGCTGTTTCCAGGGATTTACCACCAAAAAGAGACCGGTTGTATCAATTAGCGCGCCGCTGTGGCCCGTTCGATCTCACTTAAAAAGAGACGGCGCAAACCGGGATTGAGCAGCAATTTTTGAAAAAAAGCGGGATATTGGAAGCCAATATCCACCCCGCGTAAAGAATCCCTGACTACCAGAGGTAGCCACTCGTTATCAGAATCAGTCAGTGGCGTTGAATGCCAGTAAAGCTCTGGAACCAGGTTAAGCAGATCGTCTCCGGCGGCCGGCCATGCCTGCAACTCTTTCAGGCGATTACGCAACGCCAGCAAATCATTCTTTTGCTGTTTATCGGCCTCAAGCGTATCAAATCTACTAACCATTGGTATGCTCATACTCATTGTGAACATCTGCTACCTGCCAAAAACATCAATAGGGGATGCCTACCTATCCCTATGCTGCCATGTTTCTATTTTGCACTACAAGATTGCTGTGATGTCTTTGTTTATATTGGCTTACCCCACATGAACATTACTATACAAAAAACAAAGACAAAGGTGGATAGGAAGGTAGGGCTAAACGATAAAGGATTGGCCTAACTCTGGTACCTGTACATCGGGAAAATGTTGCTGTTGGCGCAGAGAGTTGGCAAAGGCCAAAGAAGCCTCTTCTTCCCCATGCACTATGAAGGTGTGTGACGGCCGTTCCCGAAAATGTCCCGTCCACTCTAGAAGTTCATCCCGGTCGGCATGGGCGCTGAAGCCATTGATCTTCTCCACCTGCGCCCGCAGTTCATACTCCTCGCCAAAAATACGCACCCGCGGTTGCCGTTCCACCAGGCGGCGTCCTAACGTATGCGGCGCTTGCCAGCCCACAATCAAAACCGTATTACGTGGCTCTTCAATATTGTTTTTCAGGTGATGCAAAATACGCCCCGCCTCCGCCATGCCACTGGCGCTGATGATGACCGCCGGTTCAGCCATTGTATTAAGCGCCTTCGATTCGGCTGTGGAGCGAGTGTAGCGCATCATTTCAAAACCAAAGGGGTCTTTGTGGCCGTTTTCGGCCAAAAATAGAGACATTTCCTCGTCAAACGCCTCTGGGTGCAGGCGGTAAATACCCGTCGCGTCCACGGCCATAGGGCTGTCCACATAGACCGGCAAATGGGCCGGTATATGGCCACTTTCCACTAACTGATGCAGCCGGTAAACAAGTTCCTGTGTGCGCCCCACCGCAAACGAAGGCACAATCACTTTGCCACCCCGTCTGTAGGTTTCATTGATAATGCGCTCCAGTTTTTTGCTGGCATCATCCTGCGCTTCATGTAGGCGATTGCCATAGGTACTTTCCACCAACAATACATCAGCTTCGGCAATAAAGGTGGGATCACGCAAAATAGGGCGGTCAAACCGCCCCACATCGCCACTGAAAACCAGCCGGATGTCTTGTTTGTTTTCTTCCTCTTCAATGTCCAACACCACAATGGCCGAGCCGAGGATATGCCCGGCGTCATAAAAGGTGAGGGTGAGGCCAGGGGCGATGGTAAACGGCCGTTCATAGCCAATACCCACAAAAGAATTCAAACTCCTGGCAGCGTCTTGCACGGTATAAATGGGTTCCAAAGGTGGTTGGCCTTGTTTTTCCCGTTTTTTATTCAAATACTGAATGTCCGATTCCTGAATGCGGGCACTGTCATTCAGCATCACCACCGCCAGGTCACGGGTAGCGTAGGTGCAGAAAATGTTGCCCTGAAAACCACTCTTCACCAGATTGGGGATATTGCCACAATGATCAATATGGGCATGGGACAGCACCAGCGCGTCAATTTCGGCGGCATTAAAGGGCAGGTGTTGGTTGCGTTCATACGTCTCTTTGCGCGAACCCTGATACAAACCACAATCCAGCAATATCTTCAACCCGTTTACTTCCAGTAAATGTTGTGAGCCGGTTACGGTACGCACCGCGCCATGAAAGGTGATCTTCATTGTCTGTCCTCGTTAATGGTGGCTGAATGCTGGTTGTTTGCCCCGGCCCACCAGTCACTAGCCACCAGTGTGATTTTGCAGCAATTTCAAAATTTCTGGCCCATAGGTATAGCGTCGCCACTCTCCCAACCGTTCAATTCCGGCCAATTCCTCGCGTGTTTGCGGATTTTGATGGGCCAGGGCCCATAGACTGTCGCGGCTGAGGATCACGTCCGATTCCACACCACGCGCCTGGGCTTTTTCTTTGCGCCAGGTGTGTAATTTGTCATAGCGGTTTACCACGTCTTCGGGGGGGCGATGGTTGCGTTTGGGGAAGCGGGGCGGCTCCGCCTGTTGGGCTTCGGCGACGAGGGGGAGGAGTTCACGGCCGTACCGCCGCACCTGTCCCTCAGACATGCCATATACCGCGTGTAATTCCCGCAGCGTGGTTGGACAAGATTGGGCAATTTCCAGTAGCGTGCGGTCACTCATCACCTTAAACAACGGCTGGTTGCTCCGTTCCGCCTGCTGATCCCGAAACGCATATAACGCTTTGAGTACCGCCTGCTGCGGGCGCGGCAGGTCATATGCGCCGCTGATGGCCCAAAAGCCATCTGGGTCAAATGTTTGATGGTTGGCTGACACCTGTGTCTGCTCCGCGAAAATCTCTTGCGCTTCCTGCCACCTGTTTTGGGCAGCCAGCTCTGCTGCCAACTGATCCCGCAAAGCCAGTAAGTAGTGGGTGTCTAGCTGCGCATATTTCAGCAGGTCGGGGGTCAACGGCCGTTTACACCAGTTTGCCTTCTGATGTTTCTTGTTTTGCGCCACCCCATATAGTTCTTGCAATAGGTTTCCCAACCCATACCGCTCATACCCCAAAA
Organism: Anaerolineae bacterium; assembly: GCA_023382655.1. GTDB lineage: Bacteria > Chloroflexota > Anaerolineae > Promineifilales > Promineifilaceae > CAADGU01. The sequence continues at coordinate 307,887 of JAHDWK010000001.1, forward strand.
TCCGCGCCGCCCACATGGTGTCAAACAGGTTGGCGCACTGCCAGTCGTACTGCCGCTTCAGCAGCATCAGGTCATATTCGGCTGCATGAAAAATCTTCTCCACATCCCAGTTGGCAATGAGTTGCCCTAAGCCGTCCAGATTTTCTATGGCTAACGGGTCAACAATATAATCTTGCGTGGGGATGGAAATCTGGATCAGGCATACCCGCTCCCGGTAGGCATACATACTGTTGGCTTCCAGGTCAATGCCAAAACGCGGCTCCGTTTGCAGCCGCGCCAGACATGCCTGCCAGGCGCGCTCAGAAGTAACCAGGGTCGCTGGAGATAGGCTCATCGCATATCTCCTAAGTGGGGCGATTTTCAAAATCGCCCCACACACCAGTAAGTGGGGTCACGTTGGGGGAAGGGTTCATAGGGGGATAATAGGATGGTTCCATCGCGTTTCATTATAGCACGATGGTCAAGATATGATGCGTGATACGTGATGCGTGAGGACTTTCTGGTCACGCTTCACGTATCACGCATCACGTTCTTCTTCCGCTTCCGCCGCGTGGCTTCAAAAATCGAATCCGGGTCCCACCCCTGTTCCAACAACGCTTGCCGTTTGGGTTTCAGCGCCCCGGTGGGGCAGACGCCCACACATTGCCCGCAAAAGACACAGGTTGTGTCCGTCATGCCATTGCCCATAAACGTGCCGATCTGGGTGTGGAAGCCACGGCCGTCAAAACTCAGGGCAAACGTATACTGGGCATCCTCCGCGCACACCTGTACACAGCGCCAACAGTTGATGCACTGGTTGTAGTCGCGGATATAAAACGGGTTGTCGTCGTGAATAGGCGCAGTGCGGCGCTCACCATGCGCGAAGCGCCCTTCATCGGCCTCATACTCTTGCAGCAAAGCCAGGATTTCCGGCGCTTCGGCCAGTTCCACCGTCGCTGCCAGCATTTCCAGGATAGTGCGCCGCCCCCGACACACATCGTCGCTGTGTGTCTCCACGTTCATGCCGTTGGCGCACTGAGTTACACACGCCGCCGCCTGCACCCGCCAGCCCACATCCACCGAACAAACCCGGCACAAGCCGTTAGCCGTTAAGTGCGGATGGTAACAAATCACAGGAATCTCAATCCCCAACTGCGCCGCCGCATCCAGAATGGTTGTGCCCTGGGGGACAGTGACTTCACGGCCGTCAATTTTGAGGGTAACTGTTTCGCTCATGGTTGCTCCAGAGTAATGATGTAATGACGTAATTACCCAATTACATCATTACCCAATTACTCCACTAACTCCGGCCACAGATTGATGGCGCTGACGATGGCGGCTGCGGCCGTTTGCCCCAAACCGCAGAGTGAAGTTTCCGTCATGGTGAAACCCACATCCAACAGGCGCTCTTTGTCGCCCGGTTGGGGGCCGCCGTTGTGGTTGATGTGGTGCAAAATTTCCATTTGCCGCTGCGTGCCAATCTGGCAGGGGAAACATTTGCCACAGCTCTCATGGGCGAAGAAGTGCGCCAGATGGTACAGCGTGTGCCGCATATCGGTCTGGTCATCAATGACCATGACCACGCCGGAGCCAAGGGGGAAGGCGTGGTTGCGCGAGGAGGCATAGGTGAGCGGGTAATCCAGTTCGGCGGGGCTGAGAAAACGGCCGGCCGCCCCGCCCACGAGAACGGCTTGAATGTCACGGCCGTCCTTCACCCCACCACCCATCTCTATCAACTCCCGCACCGTTACCCCAAATGGCAGTTCATACAACCCCGGCTGGTTTATATGCCCACTCAGGCAGAACCACTTCGTCCCTTTTGAATCATCTGTGCCGTGTGCCGCCCACGCCTCCCAACCAATGCGGGCTACCGCCAATGCCGCCACCAGCGTCTCCACGTTGTTGATGGCCGTTGGCTGGTGAAACAGGCCATGTGTGGTGGGGAAGGGGGGCTTGATGCGCGGAAAGCCCCGTTTGCCCTCAATGGCTTCAAACAGCGCCGTCTCCTCGCCGCAAATGTACGCGCCTGCACCCAGCCGCACTTCAATGTCAAAATGAAAACCGGGACGCCCCAGAATGTTGCGGCCCAGATACCCGGCAGCCCGCGCCTTTTCTACCGCATTCAGCAGCCGCTTATAGCTGCGTGGGTATTCACCGCGAATAAAAATCCAGCCATTCTCCGCCCCCACCACGTAGGCCGCCAGGGTCATTGCCTCCACCAGGCTAAACGGGTCTTCTTCCATCAGCCCACGATCTTTGAATGTGCCTGGTTCGCTCTCGTCACAGTTGGCGATGATGTGCTTTTGCGCCGGGGCGCCGGGAGCGGCGCGGGTAAATTTCCACTTATTGCCCACCGGGAACATAGCCCCACCGCGTCCCAAAATGTTGCTGGCGTCCATCCACTGGATGATTTCTTCTGGCGTGTGCTGCATGGCGTTTTGCAGCCCCACATACCCCTCGTGTGCCAGGTAATCGTCCAGGCTCAGGGGGTCAATCTGCCCCACACGGAATAGCTTTAGTTTGGGTTCGCCGTAGATTTTGGCGGCGGGTTCGGGGTAGGTACCGGCCAGGAAGTCGTCTACGGCCGTGACCGTCAAATCTCCCGCCGGTTTATCGCCATACAACGCATTAGGCGCGTGTTCACACATGCCCAGGCAGGGGACGCGCTCATAGGCAATACTTCCATCCGCGCTCACCTCACCATGTTGCAGCCCCAATTTGGCAGAGACCGCCTGGTGAATGGCTTCACACCCGGCTAACTGGCAGGCCACATCTTCGCACACCCGGACGACGGTGCGGGCCATCGGCCGGTTGTAAAACATGGTGTAAAACTCAATGACGCCGTGAATGTCGGCCAGAGGCACCCGCAGCGTTTTGCTCACCGCTTCCTGCACAGCGGCGGGCAGCCAGCCGTAAATCGCTTGCGCTTCATGCAGCAGGGGGAGAAGGGCGTCACGGCGACGGCCGTGATACTTTTTTAATACCGGTTCCAACAATATTAAATCAACGGGTTCAATAGTGGTCATGTCTGTGGCTCGCATTGTGTATGGCCGTCCTGGCAATACACCCATCGGTAAGACATGCCGATTGTACCGGAGAGTGGGGTAACTTCCAATGTGACGTTTGTGAGGAAGCAGAGGTATAAATGTCACTAGACCCTAAGAGTTTCTGAAAACCCTTAGGGTCTTAAAAACATTACGGATTCCGCATCACCACCGGCAAATAGACCAAACTCTGCTCGCCAAAGCTGACGATGCCCATCACTTCCGGTGTGCTGCGCCCCGTTGCCTCCCACAAGCTGTACAAAATCTGCCCGTTGTTGTTGGGGTTGCCCACGTTTGGGTTATTGTCGCGCAGGAACTCGATATACTCTTTGGAAGAGGTCTGGTAGAGCAGGCGGACACGGCCGTATACCACCCCCTCTGGCAGTGCATACACCACCTCATCCCAATATTGCCCATCCGCATACCGGGTCGGGTCGGGCTGCCCATTGGTGCGTGGCTCCGCGCCCACAGTCGCAAATGCCGCATAGTCAAAACCACGCGGCGGAATGCGGTTATCCTTAACAATGATGTTATTCAACGCGAAATGGAAAGATTCACCCGATGGCAGCCCCAACTGTGCTGCCAAATCTGGCGTCAGCCCATGTTTGGATTCATACACCTGAATATCAGCATCCAGCGTTAAGTCGCCGGTGGCCGGGTCATACGCGCCGGAGGTGTACACCAGGTTGCCTTCCGCATCATACCCCTCCACTTGCAGCCACATGCGGCGGCCTTCCACGTAACCTGTGGGCAGCTTGTGGCCGGAGTTGTTGGTGACGCGCACGGTTAATTCGTTGGTATCGGTGGAGTGTACGGCCGTGACCACCGCCGCATTTTGCAGCATATACCGGGCACGTTCAATACCCAGGTTCAACGCCTCCACCCGCGCTGGTTCTGCCTGGAACGTGGCGCTAAAAACCGGGTGCAGCGGGATAATTTGCGGCACCCAGGTATTCGCCCCCGTTAAATCATGTAACGGCATATCCTCACGTACCGGCATCCCGTTCGGGTCGCCAAAATAGCTACCGCCCACCCCCGTCACATCCCGCATATGGCAATCCTGGCAGGTAACCACATACGTCTTGTTGCCGCCAAATTCTGGCGCATACACCCCTTCTGGCGTGTTATATTGGCTCAGCCGCCATTCGCTAAACGTGCGCTCAATGGGAAACATCTTGCTCGTATCCGTGAACGGCTGCCCCAACGGATTCAGCGCATACGTCTGGCTGATCTCATTCCAACTGAGCAGCGGATTGCTAATATCGTGGCAGGTGCCACAAAAGGCCGATTCTTGATGGTAGCGGGATTGAATCGTCTCTGCCCCATTGATCTCATGTGGATTGAAACCAATGTCACCAACCACATCAAACGGGCCGCGCCGGTAATCTTCCGGGTCAAACACCATCGTCGCATTCCCATCACTGATCGGGATGGTCGTCGTAATCGTTGCCGTCAGCACATACAGGTCACGCGGATCATTGCTCTCGTCCGGTGTGGGATCAGACATGCGGTGGCATACCTCACATTGCACCCCTTCCAGGTCAATCGGGTTTTCCATGGGATCAACCGCCAGCGTCCCACTCACAATGCGCCCTTCCAGCCAGGCGCGAGGCAGGTGGCAGCGCAGACAAAATTCACCGCTGAACTGGGCGTCAGCCATGGCAATATCCAGCGCCGCATAAAACACAGGGTCACGGCCGGCCTGAGCCATCATGCTGCCCTGCCAGCCCGTCCAGGGTTCATACTCCGCCGGTTGGGGCACTTTCTCGCTGTAATTGCTGTGGCAGTGCGAACAGATGAACGGGGCGGTAATCGTATCGGTGACATGGCCGGGCTGTGTGCCAGGAGCAAAAAAGTCAGCCAGGGTACTGGGGACAAGCGCCGCGCCCGTGTAGTTGTCGGGCAGCGGCGGATGATTATCGGGCAGCGCCTGCGCCGCTTGTGGCCGCGGCGTGAGGCCCAGCAGCATGAACAGACCACCGGCGCACAACAACGCCAATCCGGCGGGGAATAAGATGGAAGGTATACGGTTCATAAATTCTCCTTGTCTAAAGTGGGGCGATTTTCAAAATCGCCCCACAGTTTATGCTCCTTCTCTGGAAACAACCCGCCCCCAGGCATGGGCGGCAAAAAATAAAACTGCCGCCATTTCCGCCAGCCGCCCGGCAAATAGAACCCATGCCCCGGCGCGAAATGTTGTGCCTGCCACCACCAGCCAGATACCCACATTCAGCAGCACAACAGCTGCCTGAGCATATCCTTCATTCGGCCGGCGCAGTTGTTGCCAATAACGAGGCAATATCCAAAAGGCCACCCCTAGGGTCAACTGTACAATCCACCCCATCAACAGGAATTCAATGTGCGCGGGCAGCCACGCCCATAGGATGGGGTGCAAGGCAACCCCCTTGTGCGCCAGCAGCAGCGCGCCAATGGTGATCCCCAACAACAGGTAGATCAAGGCAGCGCGGATAATCCATTGGCTCAGACGAGGCATATCACCCTCCGCGATATTTTTCCTTCACCCGCGGCCAGGCCAGGAAAACAAACAACACAATCCCTGCCCATTGCAGCAGCGCGGAAACAACCAACAACCAGCCCAAACCAACTTCTGGACGAACGGCTACCAACGGCTCACCAATCACCCGCAGCAGCAGGCCCACATTTAAGCAAATGAAGCTGGCCCATCCTAATTGTTCATTACCACGTGGCTGGACGCGGGTGATAATGGGAAACATCCAGTAGATGACGCCAAAGATCATTTGCGTCACCCAACCAACCAGAAAAAGATGGAAGTAAACCGGATTCATAAAACGAATAAAGACGGGCAGTTTCATAGTAGCTGGTAGCGCCAACAACAAAGCCAACAATAAGGCGGCTGCCAGGTAAACCAGAGCGGATTTGATATACCAACGAGTGAGTGTGGGCATGATTTATAACAGACCTTAAGGGTTTGCGAAACACTTAGGGTCTTGCCAGAACGTGGGATATAATCGCCCGCGTTTGTAAACTCAGGCGAGCATTGTAAAGAGGTTGGCCTGATTTGCCAACATGGAGATTAGAGATTGGAGGTTGATATCTTGAGACTATTTTCAACGCAGAGGCGCAAAGGCGCAGAGAAAGAAACAAGGCTTTGTGTTTCTTCGTGTTTTTTACGCCGCTCTTCACGTTCCTGGCGGATTGGGTTGCTGCTATTGGTGGCGATGGGGTTGGGGCAGGGAGTCACGGCCGTACCCCCTTCCCCTGTTGCCGCTTACCTCCCCCCCCAACAAGGGGCGCTCGACCCCCGTTTTGGCGCGATTGAGTCCTTTTGGGCGCCGGCCGAGGCCGCCGAATTGGGCGTTGGTTTTGAGCGCATCCTCTTCTATTGGAATGAAATTCAGCCCACCGGCCCTAACGATTGGAACACCCTGCATGTGCATGAAGAGTGGCTGGCCGAGGCACGGGCACACAACCGGCAGGTGTTGGGGCTGCTCAAAAACACACCGCTCTGGGCTACCGATGGCGAATTTGCCTCTGGCGTACCACGTGGTCTCTATTTGCCCCTTGATGATCCTGGCAATTTATGGGCCAACTATGTGCGCCGGGTGGCCCAGTATTACGGGCCGTTGGGGGTGCATAACTGGGTTGTGTGGAACGAGCCAGACATTGCCCCCAATGTGTACGGTCACGAGTTTGCCGGGTCAACCGAAGATTATTATCAGTTGGTCAAGGTGACGTACCAGGTGATGAAACAGGCGGACCCCCAGGCCAAAATCCACATTGGCGGTATGACGCACTGGCATGATACCGGTTATTTGCGCCGCTTTTTGCAGGTGGTGGTGAATGACCCGGAAGCGGCCGAAAATAATTATTTCTTTGACGCCCTCACCTTTCACATTTACTTCCGCCCGGAGACCATTCCCGGTATCGTGGGCAATGCCTTTGGCGTGCAGCAGCAGTTGGGCATCAGCCCCATGAAAGCGGTGTGGATCAATGAGACGAATGCCCGTCCCAGTATGGACCCGGAGTGGCCGGTGCAGGTACAGGCGTTTCACCTGGATTTGGAACAGCAGGCGTGGTATATCCCCCAGGCGTATGCCCTCGGTTTTTATGCCGGGGCCAGCCACATTGGTCTTTATAAATTGGTGGACATCAATATGAATCCGGGAGACGAGAGTTGGGGGTTGATACGGCCGTATGACTTCAGCAAACGCCCCGCCTTTTACGCCTATAAAAACACCATCCGCTACCTGTCCGGGTTCCAATATCCCATTCGCCGGGAGCAAAGTAACACCCATTACCTTTTCAGTTTCACCCGGCCACAAGGGGTGACGCGCGTTATGTGGGCACGCACCACCACGCCGGTGGATTTGCGCGTCCCGGCGCTGGCTGCTTCTGGCGTGTTGGTTGACCCCATTACCGGGGTGGAAACGGCCGTCACGCCCAGCGGGGGTTTTTACAATGTGCGGCTGGAGGGCCAACGCTGCCACAATGGGGAATGTTTGTTGGGTGGCCCGCCCGTATTCCTGGTGGAGGCAGGCGTAGCCCCGGAGAGCATCCCCACCTCGCCACCACCCGCTGCCGCGCCAGGTGCATCGGGTACACCCGGCGGCACGGTGACGGCCGCCGCGACGATCAGTGGCACGGTCACGGCCGTTTCCACGACAGGCAGCGCCTCTGCACCCACCGCCACCGAAGCCACACCTACGGAAACGCGGACGCCCAGACCCACGAATACACCGCGACCTACCCGGACACCTTCGCCCACGGCCGTACCCACCGACACCCCTACAGCGACAGTTACGGCTTCGGCAACGGCCGTGCCGCCCACGTCCACCACCGCCGCCACTGAAGTGGCCGCCCTGCCCCCACCGACCGTGACCCCGTTTGTTGTAGAGGAGACGGCCGTAGGCGGCGTCATCCCCACCGATCAGGCGTCCTATTGGTTCCTGGGAATTGGTCTGGGCCTGGGTTTATTGTTGGTAGGAATCACGCTGTTACGTCGCCGGTAAAGAGGTTTTATGCTATCCGGACGGCTCCTTCACCATACAGATTTCCCTTCTCATCATGTACCGCCGCGCCCGGTGGATGTGTGGCTGCCGTCGGGGTATGATGCGGCACGGCCGTGTCCTGTCCTTTATATGCACGATGGGCAAAATTTGTTTGACCCGGCGCTGGCGTATGGCGGCGTCACCTGGGGCGTGGCCGAGGCGCTGACCCGACTGATGGCGGAGGGGATTGTGCCACCGACGATTATCGTAGGGGTGTGGAATGCGGGGGGGCGGCGCTGGCAGGAGTATTTACCGCAACGGCCGTTTGCCAGCCTTGCTGGTCAGCAAGCATTAGCCGCCATAGACCCCGCCTATTTGCCCGGCCCACCCGATTCAGATGCTTACCTGCGTTTTTTGGTGACAGAGGTAAAACCGTTTATAGACCAGACTTACGCCACACAACCAGAACGGGAACACACCTTCATCATGGGTTCCAGTATGGGTGGACTGATTTCCCTGTACGCCTTGTGTGAATACCCGGACTTGTTCGGCGGTGCGGGCTGTGTCTCTACACACTGGCCGGCGGTGGACGGAGTGCTACCCCAACTGCTCAAACAGTTGCCCCCAGCTGGTCGTCACCGCTTCTATTTCGACTTTGGCACCGAGGAACTAGACGCCCAATACGAACCATTCCAGCAGCAGGCGGATATCCTCATCGCCGCTGTCGGCTATACCCAGGGGCAGGATTGGGTCACGCACAAATTCCCCGGTGCCAACCACTCCGAACAAGCCTGGCAGCAGCGGGTACACATCCCGCTCACCTTCTTATTGAGAGACTAACCTGCATACAACGTATCGGGCAGGCCGGTAGCATCTGTTTCCAACACAAGCAGGCTGCCCGCCAGCGGTTGTTCGGCCCGTTCGGCGGCGGAGAGGCCGACGCTGGCGCTGGTAATGTACAACTGGTTGAGCGCTGGGCCGCCAAAGGTGCAGCTTGTCGGCCGTTGCACCGGCAGGGGGATTTCGCGGTCAACTGTGCTATTGGGTGCGTAGCGCACAATTTTCCAACCATCCCATTTGGCGCTCCAGACGTAACCGGCGGCGTCTACGGTCAGGCCGTCCGGGAAGCCCTCGCTGTCCTGGGCAAAGATGCGTTCGTGGCTGATCTGGCCGGATTCCCCATCAAAATCGTAAGCAACAATGTGGCGGGTGGGGGTGTCGGTGTAATACATGGTGCGGTTGTCCGGTGACCAGCCCAGGCCGTTGGAGCAGGTGATATGGGAGCGCATCAGGTGACAACGGCCGTCACCATCCAGCCGATACAACGCCCCCACCGGCGCGGCCACCTTTAGCTCCATCGTACCCGCCCAGAAACGGCCGTAGCGGTCACACTTGCCATCATTAAAACGGGTGCCCCGGCCTGGCTCCGGGCGGCAAATGTTAGTCAATTCGCCGCTGTCCAGGTCAAAGGTATACAACCCGTCGCGCAGCGCCACTATCGCGCCGCCACCCTGCCGCAGGGCAAAACTGCCAATCTGAGAAGGCATCGCCCAGGCCGTGTATGCGCCTGTTGCTGGTTGCCAGCGTTGCAGGCACGGCCGTTCAATATCCACCCAATACAACGCCTGCTCATCCACCGACCAGACCGGCCCTTCCCCCAATTTATCCTCCGCCGCAAACGCCACTTTCAGCTTCATCTCTTCCTCCTTGTGGAATGAGATTGAGAGATTGAGAGATTAAATCTCCCAATCTCCCAATCACCCAATCACCTAATCTCCCTCTGCCTCCTCCGGCAGCCATCGCCACAACAAAACCGCCGCCGCCAGCGCCAGCACCCCGCCAAACAAAAATGGCGCGGCCATGCCGAAGCCCGGCCAACTGCCCACCCCCTGCCACAATAACCCGGCGATCAGGCTGGCTGGCAGGGCGGCCAACCCAATCGTACCATTAAACCAGCCGTAGGCCGTACCCCGTTGATCTTTTTGCACCAGGTCGGCCACAAACGCTTTGGCAATGCCTTCGGCAAAACCATAATACACACCATAGGCCACAAAGAGGATCAGCAGATGCCAGCTTTGCTGCGCCAGGGCAAACCCCAGATAAACGAGCGCATACAGCAGCCAGCCCGCCAGCAGCACCCGCCGCCGCCCCCACCGGTCGGAAAGCGAGCCAATGGGGCCGGAGACGATGGTGTACACCAGGTTAAACAGCAGCAGCAGCCCCAGGATGGGTAGCAGCGCCAGGCCGGTAGCCTGGGCGCGCAGGATGAGAAAGGCGTCGGCAGAGTTGCCCAGGGTAAACAGGAGCATGATGAACAGAAATTGGTGAAACGGCCGTCCCAATGCCCCCCAACTCATGCGGGAAGATTCTGCTTTGGCTGTCTGTCGGGGCGTCTCTCGGACCCCCACCACCAGCAAGATGACGCCCAACGTCGCCGGGATCAGGCTCAGCCAGACCAGGGTGTTAAAGGGGCTGCGGGTGAGGGTGGGTGTGTTCCCCTGCCATTGCCAGATGACCAGCATGGCCACCAGCAGCCCAAACACGGCCCCGGCTGTATCCCCGGCGCGGTGCAGGCCAAAAGCCAGACCGCGCTGTCTGGCCTCTATGCTGTCGGCAATCAGAGCGTCACGGGGGGCGGTGCGAATACCTTTGCCGGTGCGCTCCACAAAACGGATGGCGAGTACGGCCGTCCAGCTATTCGCCAGCGCCAAAAACGGTTTAGCCACAGCCGACAGCCCATACCCGGCCACCGTCAGCCATTTACGCTGCCCCAACCGGTCGGAATACCGCCCAGAGAGCAGTTTAACCAGACTGCTGGTCGTCTCCGCCACCCCTTCGATCAGGCCAATGGTCAATGTGCGCGCCCCCAACACGTTGGCCAGGAACAGAGGCAGCAAATGGACAACCATTTCGGAAGAGAGGTCGGTGAGGAAGGAGACGGCCGTGAGTATCCAGACATTACGCGGCAATCGCAACCATGACTGAGCATCTTTGGTTGGTGGTGTTGGATTCATACAGAGGTTTTGGCGCGCGGTTTCTTGGGGCGTTTTGGCGTATCCACCCGTGAGAGGCGAGGATAACCCTTTACAAACTCAACCGGCAGTTCTTCGCCCATAGTGAGACGGCCGTACACCCGCCCATGCAGGGTTTGAAAGGCCGCCCCGTCATCATAGAGGTAGCCCACATAGTTCTTTTTGCCCCCGCTGGTCTCGTCTTTCCAGAGGTGCGTGATGACGGCCGTGCCCGTTTGTTTTTGGCGATTAAACAGGCGTGTCTCGCGCCAATCCCGCCATGTGACCCAGAGAAAGTAAATGCCAAGGCCCAGCCAGAGTGGGAAAGTACACATAAATATCCTGGGGTCGGTGGCCTGGCCGGGAATAACCGTATCCAATGTGGCGTAGATGGTGTCGTTTACCCAGCCGCCAATGCCCAACAAAAAGCCCAGAAGGCAGCAGCCGACAATGGCAAGACCGGAGAGGGTGGCACGGCCGTCAGTCGGTTCAAATGCCTTTTGTGTTGGGCGTGGCCCCGCATCTGGGATAGTTGTTGAGTCAGGATTGTCAGCAGTCATCTCTCTTTTACCTTATGGAATGGAGAATTCAAATAGAGTTCGTACAAACTTTAGCGAGGCAGACCTGACAGGTTTTCTGAAACCTGTCAGGTCTATTGTCCGACTTCTGAATTCTCTATTAGTATGGGTACAGATTAAACATTTGTCGCGGCAATTTGCTACACTATTTACCTATTCTCCACGCAGCAAATTGACCAGTCCCCGTTCTCTGGCTACGTCGCGCACATACAGCATGAACGACGGCCACCAGATCAGATCATTGGTCAAAATAATCCAGCCAAAAGCCAGCGGCAGTTGCCCCTGCCCGACCGACCAGACAAACCCAATTGGCCCCAATATCTTACCCGCCAGCCCTATGAGAATCAGGTGTGGATGGCGTTCCGGGTAACGGCCGGCCCACCAGTAAGCGGGCGCATACACCAACACAAACATGCCCACCACCTGCCACAGCGGCAAATACTCTGGCGGCGGTATTCCGATACGCTGAAATATCCACTCTGGAAACAAGACATTGACACTCCCCCACACCAGATTGTAAACGGCCGCTGCATAAAACCAGGGGCGATAACGTTGGAGATTCATGTTATGTGTTAATTGGTCCGATTCACCAATTCCCACAGCTTGCTGGGGCTGAGGGGGATTTCGCGGATTTCCAGGGTGGGGTGGTGCAGGGCGTCCTCGACGGCCTGGGCAAAGAGGGGGCCGGTGGGGATGGCCCCGGCTTCACCGGCCCCTTTGATGCCCAGTGGGTTCAGCGGCGAGGGGGTGACTTCGTGGCCGATTTCGATGCGGGGCACGTCGGTGGCGGTGGGCAGCAGGTAATCCATGAAAGAGCCGGTAAGCAACTGCCCATCTTCGTTGTAGATGATTTGCTCATAGAAGGCGTTGCCGATCCCTTGGGCCACGCCGCCCTGAATTTGCCCATCCAGGATGAGCGGGTTGATCACTCGGCCGCAATCATGCACGACGACGTATCGCAAAATTTTGACGGCGCAGGTGTCCGGGTCTACTTCCACGATCATGGCATGGACGCCAGCGGCCGTGGCCCCATATTCTGGCCCAAAGTAATTGGTCGCTTCCAACCCCGGTTCGGTGCCCGGTTTGACCGCGCCGCGCATGGGGTTGGCCCGCTGCGCCAGTTGGCCGAGGGGGATGGCTTTGTCCGGCGCGCCTTTGACGTGGACACGGCCGTCAGCCAACACCAGATCTTCCTCCGCCGCCTCCAAAAAGTCGGCCGCCAGCTTCAGAATTTTCTGGCGCACATCCCGCGCCGCCTCGTTGATGGCATTGCCCGCCACCACCGCCCCCCGGCTGGCAAATGTGCCTGCACCCCAGTGGAACTGGTCGGTATCCCCGGTCACAATGTCTACATCGCTCACGTTCACGCCCACCTGGTCGGCCACAATCTGGGCAAAACTGGTGAAATGCCCCTGTCCCTGCGTGCCAATGCCGGTAGCCACGCTGACCCGGCCACTGCTCTGCACCTGCACCCGCGCCCCCTCATATGGCCCAATGCCCGTGCCTTCCACATAGGCCACCACACCCAGCCCCAAATGCCGCCCTTCGGCCCGCGCCTGCGGCTGTATTTCGTGGGTGAACTGCTCATAACCAACCATTTGCAACGCTTTGTCCAGGATGGGTTGGTAATTGCCGCTGTCGTAGGTGAGGGGGGCGAAGTCCTGGTAGATGATTTCGTTGTTGTAGGGGAATTTGTCTGGCGGGATGAAGTTGCGGCGGCGGATTTCGGCCTTGTCTATGTCCAGTTCTCTGGCGGCAATGTCCAGCAGCCGCTCGATGACAAAGACGCCATGCTGCCGCCCCGCGCCGCGATAGGGGGTGACGAGGGTTTTGTTGGTGAACACGGCCGTAAATTCCGACTCATAATGGGCAATATCATACGGCCCCAGCAGCGTACACTGGCTGTTCAGCGCCACCGTCAGGCCGTAGGGCGCATAAGCCCCCTGGTCGTGCAAGAAAACGTCATGGATGCCCAGAATACGGCCGTCCTGCGTAAACGCCGCTTCCACATCATGGATTTGCCCCCGCTCATGGGTGGTCGCCACAAAATTCTCGGCGCGGTCTTCAATCCATTTGATCGGCCGATTCAGCCGCATGGCTGCCCAGGGAATGAGCACCTCCTCCGGGTAAAACATCATAATTTTTGGGCCAAAGCCACCGCCGATAAAAGGGGCAATGACGCGCACCTGGTTTTCCGACAGCCCCAACAGCGCGGCCATGCCGTTGCGAATAAAAACGGGCGCTTGTGTCGTGTCCCAGATGGTCAGCCGTTGGGCGCGGCGGTCCCACTCCGCCACCACGCCCCGGTTTTCCATGGCGGCGGCAATGCCGTGATCGTAATGGAAACGACGCTGGATGAGCAGATCGGCCTGTGTTTTGGCGGTGGCGTAATCCCCTTTCTTTTGCACCAAGTGGGCGGAGATATTGCTGCCCAGATCGTCGTGTACCAGCGAGGCATGGGGTTGTAAGGCTTGTTCCAGGTCGGTCACGGCCGTGAGTGGTTCATAATCTACAAACACCAGTTCGGCCGCATCTTCGGCAATGTAACGGCTTTCGGCGATGACGAGGGCTATCGGTTCACCTACGTGCCGCACTTTGTCCCTGGCCAGCGGCACCTGGGTGCGCTGGTTGAAGACAATATCTTTCACCGGCGGCGGCGGCACCAGTAGGGGGCCGGGCTGCCAGTAATCGCCCAGGTCTACGGCCGTGACCACCGCCAGCACCCCCTCTTTCGCCACTGCCATCGCGGTATCAATACTCAAAATACGCGCATGGGCATACGGGCTGCGCACAAAAGCGGCGTGCGCCATGCCCGGCAGGTGTACATCATCTGTAAACAATGCCTGCCCCGTCAGCAGCCGGGGGTCCTCATTCCGTTTAATCCGTTCGCCAAAAAATTGTGTCGCCGCCATAGAATCCTCGTTTTTAACGCAAAGGTGCAAAGAATGAAAGGAGGCAAAGAAAAAGAGAAGAAAGTATGGGGAAACTATAGCCAGCTATCAAGGGGCGGGCAACCCCTCCAGCCAGTGCCAGGTACATGGCAGCAGGTATCGCATTGACCAGGGCCGTTCCGCCCTGTGCCTGGCACTACTTGACCTACGGCCGTACCCGCAGCAGTCGCATCCCGTTCAACGTCACCAGCAGGGAGGTGCCCATGTCGGCGGCTACGGCCATCCACATGGTGCTTTTGCCGGCCAGCACCAACAGCACAAAAAAGAGTTTCACGCTAATGGCGAAGGCCACGTTAAAGCGGATATTGTTCATGGCCGCCCGGCTCAGCCGGTAGGCAAAGGGCAGCATTTTTAGCCCGTCGCTCATCAAGGTTATGTCGGCCGTTTCCATGGCCTGTGCCGTCGCTCCTGCGCCGCCGATGGCAATGCCCACGTCGGCGGCGGCTAACGCGGGCGCATCATTGATGCCGTCACCGACCATGGCCACCTTGCCAAACTGTTGCTGCAGGTCGCGCACGGCCGTCACCTTATCCCCCGGCATCAGTTCCGCCCGCACATCCGTCACTCCCACCGTCTGGGCAATGGCCTGGGCCACCGCTGCCTGATCGCCGGTGAGCATGATGGTGTGGGCAATGCCCGCCTCTTGCAGTTGGCGTAGCACCGCCTGGCTGTCTGGGCGCACGGTGTCCGCTACGCTAATTGTGCCCTGGTAACGGCCGTCCACACTCACCAACAGGGGCGTATAACCCTGCGCGGCATCATTCCGCGCCTGTGTGCAGGCAACGGCCGTGTGTGGCACGTTGGCCTCAAAATAAGTGTGGCTGCCGATGGTGATAGTACGGCCGTCCACCTGCCCCGTCACCCCCTGCCCGGTCAGGGCTGTTACCCCCGTCGCTGGCGTAAATTGCTGATCCAGGCCACGCACGGCCGTCTCTTGCACAATCGCCTGCGCCAACGGATGTTCACTTTGCTGCTCCACCGCCCCGGCCAATGCCAGCAAATCGTTACAATCGGCGCACGACCCATCATCACACACGGCCGTGCGCAGCGCCACCACTGCCGGTTTACCTTCGGTCAACGTGCCCGTCTTGTCAAAAGCAATTGCCTGCACCCGGCTCAACGCCTCCACAAACGCGCCGCCCTTAAACAACACGCCATGCCGCGCCCCATTGCTGATGGCGCTGACAATGGCTACCGGCGTACTGATGACCAACGCGCAGGGGCAGGCCACCACCAGCAGCGCCAGCCCCCGATAGAGCCAGCCAAATGAATCCCCCTCGTTCAAAAATGGCTGCCCGAAAAAGAGCGGCGGAATTGTGGCTACCAACAGCGCCAACACCATCACCGCCGGGGTGTAAATACGGGCGAACTGGTCTACAAACCGTTCGGCTGGCGCTTTTTTCTCCTGGGCCTCTTCTACCATCTGGATGATGCGGCTGATGGTGTTGTCGGCCGCCCGATGGGTCACTTCCACTTCCAACGCGCCTGGTCCGTTGATGCTGCCCGCAAAAACGGCATCCCCCGGCTGCCGCTCAACGGGGATGCTTTCGCCGGTGATGGGCGCCTGGTTGAGCGCGGAACTGCCGGAGCGGACACGGCCGTCCATAGCCACCCGCTCCCCCGGTTTCACCAGAATCACGTCGCCAATTTGCAATTCGAGGATGGGGATGCGCTGCGGACGGCCGTCTTGGAGCAATGTCGCCTCTTGGGGTGCTACCGCCATCAGGCTGCGAATGGCGTGGCGGGCGCGCCCGGCGGTATACCCTTCCAGCGCTTCGCCAATGGCAAACAGCACCATGACCATGCCCGCCTCGGTGTATGCGCCAATCAACACCGCTCCCACCGCCGCCACCGTCATCAGCACATTGATGTTGATCTCATGATTCAGGCGCACGGCCGTCCATGCACTACGGGCAATGGGCCAACCTGCCGCCACCATCGCCGCCACCGACAGGGCATCAACCCAGGCCAGTTCTTGCCCGCCAATTTCCACCAGCAGCAGGCCGGGCAAAATGAGCAGCGCCCCCAACAGCGCCAGCCGCGTCTCTGTTCGCTGCCACATAAATTGCCAAAAGTTCGGTGGCGTGTTGGGCAAGACGGAATCTTGCCCACCCTCTTTTACGTCATACCCCAACTGGCGTACCTGAGCGACCACTGCTTCCCGGCTAACCTCGCCCACTAACGTCATCTTCTCGGTAGTAAAGTTAATTTCACATTGGCTGACGCCTGCCAGTTGTCCCACCCCTTTTTCCAATGTCCGCGCACAGCCAGCGCAGTCCATTCCTTGAATTTCAAAAGTGTAAGTTTGTTTATTAGTCATCGTCCATTCATTCCTGGTTGCAGGTTGCCACCATCCTACACCTTCAAGGCGGGTTGAAAGTCAAGAAACAAGCGTGGGCAGATTTGTTCGCCAGGCGGGGATTACCGAAACATTTAGTTAAGTTTCATTAATCGCCGGATTACGGCGCGAATTGCTCTGGGACAATGGGCTGCCGGTTGGGTGACAGGGGGGCGGGGAAATAGTTTTGCAGCGTATACACCATCACCGGGTAGATAAGCTGTTGCGCTTCGTTGGCAATATCGGCAAAGCCATTTCCCAGATACCAGATAGCCGCCCCTTTCACTTCCGGGTAGGGCGCATACAACCGTGCTGCCCAGGCTACGTCGGCCATTGCCTGATCCGGTGGCGGCACATGTTCGTAGGCCCAGCCCCACTCGGTAATCAAGACGGTGGGGCGGGGGATGCCATTGGCGTCGGCAATGCGGAACAACTCCTGAAAGCGGCCCACTTTGTACGGATACGCATCGCCAATATCGGCCACCAGATAGCTATATTCATGCAGCGCCACTGCCAGCCGCTCCGGGTTTTGCCCGGCCAGCCGCAGGAATTGCAGCATGGATGGCGTCTGCCAGTGCGCCGGTTCTGGCTCACCGGAGGCCCAGCCAAAAGCGGCCCAATTGAAGCCATCTTGCATAGCCAGTTCGGCCGTTGTCAGGGCAAACTGGCCCAGCCATTCGGCCTGATTTTTGTCTATCTCGTTGATGGTTTCAACCCAGACCAGGGAGGGGTCTAGTTCGGGGGGGAAGGCGTCGCGATGCATTTGCCAGTGTAGAGCAGCCGCCTGGTCGGGCGGTAGGGCGTAGTTAGGCACATCCCAATCGTAGTCGCCGCCGGAGGTTTTGCGGTAGACCAGCACGTGGGGCACACCGCTGGCCCGTTTGAGTTCCTGGGCAAAGAGGATGGGCTGAGCATTGTCTACGCTTTTGAGGAAAAAGGGCACGCCGGCTTCATCCAGGCGGCGCATCCATTCGTCCAACCCGGCAGCATTACCCCCGACGCCGACGTGAAACCCGATCTTGACGGTCGCCATCTCTTGCCCCTGGGCGCGCAGTTCATGGCGAATGGCGGCGAAGTCGAGGGTAGGAATAGGCGTTGGCGATGGCGTCGGTGAGGGTGTAGGGGTGAGCAGGGGAGCAGGTGAGGGGGTAACGGTGGGTTGGACGGGATCGGTGATGATGGGCAGGTAAACCTGACCGGGGTAGGCGACGGCCGGTGGTGAGGTGGTGAGGGGGGGCACGGCCGTACCTGTTGGCGCGCTGTACGGTTCTGGTGTGGGCGTAGCTGGTGGGGTAGCTGGTAGTGGGTACGGAGACGGTACGGCCGTCTCCAAACTGGCAGCGATAGCCGTAGGCGCTGGTGGTAAGGGCGTGGCCGTTGGGGTAGGGGCAGGGCGGCAGGCAGCGACGGCCGTGAGCAGCAAAAAGATGAGCAGGTGGGCGATGGGGACATCGCGGGGTGACAAGGTGAGGGGGTGAGTGTGTGTCACCCTGTCACCCCTCCACCTTGTCACCTGGTCATAGTCAGCCAACGGTGATCAACTCGCGGGTGAAGGAGGTCAGGCAGCGGTAGCCGGTTTCGGTGATGAAGATGTTGTCTTCAATGCGCACGCCGCCTTTGCCGGGGATGTAAATGCCCGGTTCTACCGTGAACAGGTTGCCGGGACGCAGCGGTTCGGTATTGCCCTGCATCATCGAGGGTGGCTCGTGCCCTTCAATGCCCAGCCCATGCCCGGTGCGGTGGATGAAGTATTCACCATACCCGGCGTCATCAATCACATCGCGCGCGGCCGTGTCCACTTCTTCACACAACACGTCCGGCCCGCTGGCCTGCACACCCTGTTCATTTGCCAACCTCACCGCTTCATAAATGCGGCGGGACTCCGCATCAATCTCGCCGACCGCAAAGGTGCGGGTGATGTCGGAAGAGTAACCATCCACAAGGCAGCCCCAATCAATCACCAGCAAATCCCCAGCAGCCAACGGCCGGTCGGTGGGCACGGCGTGGGGCGAGGCCCCGTTTGGCCCGGTGGAGACAATGGGGCCAAAGGCGATGCCGTCCGCGCCGCCATCCAACTGGTATTGGCGCAGCCGGGCGGCCACCTGCTTTTCCGTCATGCCGATTTTAATTTCGGGGATGAGCCGTTCGATGGCGTGTTCGGCAATAGCGATGGCTTTTTCCACAGCGGCGATCTCGTCGGCATCTTTCACGCCGCGCAGCGCCATCAGGATCGGTTCGGCGTGGGTGGTTTGCAGGCCAGGCGCATACCGTTTGAGCGCCTCATATTCCAGTACGCGCATGTGCAGCGATTCCACCGCCAGCAGGTAATCGGCCAGTTCCAGGTGGGCGCAGGCGCGCTGGAACGCGCTGGTGAACCCTTCCTCGTCCGTCCAATCAAAAATGCGGTCGGGACGAATGCCCACTTCTCTGGCTTTCATCGCTTCCAGCACAGGGATGATGATGGCCGGGTCGTCGTCGGCGGGGAAAAAGAGGACAACGGGGCGCTCGCTGAGGTGGGAATGGATGCCGCTGAGGTATTCCATGTTGGGGCCGGGCACCACAGCCAACCCATCCACGCCGTGCGCCAACATCTCTTTGGTCAATTTTTGCAGGCGGTCTGTTCTCATAGCTTGTCTCCTGGGGTGATTTTAACGCAGAGGCGCGGAGGCGCAGAGGAAAACCTTCGCGTTTATTCGCGTTCTTCGCGGATGTTAATGGCCTGATGGGTCCAGTTCGATTAATTGCACACCGGCCGGGACGGATTCACCCTGGGTGCAGTGGACGGCCGTGACCACCCCGCCATAGGGCGCTTGAATGGGAATAACCATTTTCATGGATTCCAACAAAATGAGCCGGTCGCCTTCGGCTACGGTGTCGCCCACGTTCACCAGGATTTCGGTGACAACGGCGGGGATGGCGGCGGCGAGAGAGACGTTTTCCTGGCTGCTGTGCCCCCGTTCGCGGATGCGCTCGGCGGTGAAGACACGGCCGTTGACCCACAGTTGCCGTTTGTCTCCCTCTTTGTGCCCGGCCAGCCGGATGCGCTGGCGTGTACCGTCTGGCTGCGTCCATTCCAGCAGGGCGGTGTGGCTGTCGTGGTGGAGGAGGTGGCACACGGCCGTGAATCCGTCCGCCGTCAGGTGTATCTCATCCCCCGACCGGGACCCTTGCCGGGTAGCTTCAAATTCCCGTTCGATGCCATCAATTGCCAGCTTGAACTTTGCCATACCCTGGTTGTAGCAGAAAAACGCGCCGCTTGCCAATTTGAAATCGCGCCTGCTGCCGGTATTGGTCGTGACGGCACGTTTGCGCCTTGTCGGCGGCAATGGCCACCAGGGTATGGGGCGACAAAACGACCAGGAGCGAGTCAAGCAGTTGCCAGAGCAGGTCGGCCGTATCGGTTGTTACCCCTTGCCAGTTGGCGCGACGGCCGTAGGGCACATCAGCCACGATTATATCAACCGACTGTCCCACCAGTTCCCGCCGTAAGTCGTCTGGTTGCAGGGCATTGGCCGCAAACAGGCGTGTTTCAATGGCATGATGTGCCAGATTTTGCCGCAACTGTTGTTGTAGACGGGCGGCGCTTTGCAAAGCATCGGCATGGGAAGCCTTGCCATAGACTGCGTGCAGGGTCTCAATTTCGGCTATGCGGTTGTGCAGGCCAACGGCCGTGAGCAGCCCCAGGTTACGGGCGGCAAAAGAGAGGGCATCGGCATCCACATCTGAACCGCTAATGGCTTTGATGTGCGGCCAATGCAGCCAGGCGCACACCGCCAGATGGTACGCGCTGCCACAGCAGGGATCGTAGATAGTGACAGGTTCGGTTAGCCCTTGTTTTTGCCGGATGGACTGGCAGCGTAAAAAGATTTCGCTAATCAACCGGGCGGGAAAGGTGGCCTGCCCCGGCGCACCATAAAAGACACGGCCGCTGGCGTAATCGCTGTAATCCTGGCCGGGTGGGGTGAACTGGTAGGGCATGGTATTCGTAAACCGTGAGCCGTAAACCGTAATCCGATTGATCGGCGTCGGGTGCAGCGCAACAAGGCTTGCTCACCGGTTTATGCCCGGTATTTTGACAGATTTTTGGGGAAATACAAAGGGCATGAAGATGAAGGGGTAACGAGGTGATCTAATCTCTCAATCTCAGATTACTTCATGCTGGCGTTTTCTCGATTGCAGTGCGCAGGTCAGCCAGGAACTGTTCTTGGGGCAGGTTGTAGATGCGGGCCACGGCCGTGACCTCACAAAATGGCGCTACGGCACAGCCCAGACAGGCCAGACCATACTGCCGGAAGATGACGGCCGTGTCCGGCCAACGGCGCAGCACTTCATCAATGGTCAGTTTGTCGAGTTCTTCCGGTGAGGTGGCCATAATCATGAGCGACTGGAGATCAGTAATCTCCAGTCGCTAATCTCACTCATTATTTTTCTAGCGTGCGCAAATAGGCGATAATGTCCAACAATTTGGCATCATCTAAAGCCGGATTGCCACCCTTAGGCGGCATGTCTACACCGGTCGTGTTGAGCGGATCGCTGGCGGGGCGACCTGTTTTTAAAAATTCCAACATCTCGGCATCGCTTCTTTCGCTGACGAAGGTGCTGGTGGTCAAATCCTTGCCCAGCCCTGTAACCCCCAACCCTTCCGGTCCGTGGCAGGCGGAGCAGGTACCGACAAAGAGGGGTTGTCCCGCTTCTGGATCGCCGGACGAAGTGGCTTCTTCACGGGGTGCTACCGCAGCCGGTTCATTGCTACCACCACCGCCGCAACCTGCCAGCACCCAGGCGACGAGCAAGATGAATACCAGTATTACAAGTTGTTTTTTCATTTTTGATTCTCCACTTTTTGTTTGTGTATGATTTCTAGTGGGACATGGAGTGTCCATGTCCGCCTAAAATGCCAGATTTGGCTAAAGCGAGCAGTTGGTCAAGGGACACGGCCGTGCCGCCCCCCTGTGCCACCAATACATCCGCTCCGGCCTCATCAGCCGCCGCCACAACGCCGGCCCCCATGGGGGTGATAATCGTTTCACTCAGCACATAAACCGCCTCATCCCCACGCACCCACTCCTCCGTCTCATAATCATGCACCCAGAAAAGATGCACATCCTCCTGGTGCTCGATGTGATACATGGCCATGTCCTCAATACTTTCAAAGAGACGTACATCCCCCGTTTTGGTAGTGTATGAAGCAGCAAATTGCGGTTCGCTGATGATCATGCCGCATTGCACACATACGTCACGGCCGTAGGCAATCTCCGGCGGTGTATCCAGGTTGTTGCCGCTGCAAGCGGTAAGAGCCAGTAAGAAGGAAGCGGTGAGCAGTAAGCAGTAAGCAGTGAGACGGGCGGCCATGATTTTCATTTTTCCTTCGCGCCCTTCGCGGATCAGTTTCATAAATCACCTCGTTTGCTAAAAATGACGAACGCCGCGCCAAAAGTAACGATGATCCACAGCGTCAACAGCCCCACCAGCAGCCAGGGTAGATTGTCCCCAAACTGGTGTACGGCATATTGCCCCACCGGCCCCAGCGTATCCAGCGTGGCCCGTAGACTGAAAATGGCGCCCAATTTGAACACCTGCAAGGGATTCAAAATGAGCGCGCCCCATAAAATGGCCGGGCTGGGCCGGGTGCTAATGGCAAAGCCGATCAGTCCCAAATCGCCCAGAAACACTAGCGCCAACCAGAGGATCAGGGCGGCCCCCGAAGCTGCCGCCGCTTTGCGCGTCAGACTGCTGATGACAAACCCAAGTCCCAACGCCGCCAGGGCCAGCAGCCAGGAGAAACCAGCCAGTTTTAAATAGATAAACGTGTTGCCACCGCCACCGGCGCTCAAACCCAGACCGGCTAGGCCGAAACCCATTGCTAGCGCCGCCAGCACGGCCAACGCCGCGCCCAGCGCCTTGCCAAAAAAGAGTTCACCCCGGCTGATGGGTTGGGCCAGCAGATAAAGTAGCGTGCCCCGTTCCCGGTCACCGGCGATAGCGCCCGCACCCACGCTCAGCCCAATAAGGGGCACAAACAGTAGCAGAGCGTTGATCAGACTGGCGGCGGTACGGCCGAAACCGCCCAGGCCGCTGTATCCGGCCGAAGCCAGCCCGGCCCGCGACAGCGCCAATGCCAGCCCGGCAAAACCCAGGCCGTAGAACCATAACCATTTATTGCGCAGCGCTTCCCGTAGTTCTCGTTGGGCAATGGCCCAAAGTAGTGTGAGTTCCATGTTGTTGTCCACGTGTAGGACGATTTTCAAAATCGTCCTACAAAAAATTATTGCTCAATCTCAAAATCCACCACCTGAATGCCGTTATCGTTCAGGGTCTGGATCAGGTTCATCTTTTGGCCGTTTTGGACGCGGGTGACGATGCTGCCACGGCCGTTCAGGTGGGGCTGGAGGCCGATTTCTTGCAGATGCGCCAGGGCATACGGCCGTGCCCCTTCCGCCACCCATACGGCCATCTCCACTTCTGGGGCAAAGCGGGCGCGTAATTCGGCAGCAACCAGCGTTTCCACCAGCCGCCCCTGTTCCAGCAGCAGTACCCGGCTGGCTAATGCCTCTACCTCTTCCAGACGGTGCGAAGCAAAGACGATGGTCTTGCCTGCCTGGCGCAAGCCAATGAGCAATTGCAGATAGTCGCGCCGCGCCTGGGCGTCCAGGCTGGCGGTGGGTTCGTCCAGCAGCAGCACGGGCGGTTCGTCCAGCCGGGCGATGGCCAATGCCAGTCGCTGTTTCAGCCCGCCGGAGAGGGCGGGCACCGGTTTGGCGCTGTGTTCGGCCAGGCCAAGCTGCTCCAGCAGCAGTGGGATGCGCGCCGGGTCGGCTTTTTTGAGTCGGGCGTAAAAGTGCATGGTGGTGGTTACGTCCCAATCGTAGAAGACCGCTTCCTGGGGTACATAGCCGATGTGTCGCCGGGCATTTTTACCATCATGACGGGCGTCACGGCCGTTGACCTCAATCTGCCCGTCAAAGGTAATCAACCCCAGGATGGCCTTGAGCAGGGTGGTCTTGCCGGCTCCGTTCGCCCCCCAGAGGGCGATGGCTTCGCCCGTTTGGGCGGTAAAGGAGATGTCTTGCAAAGCGTGAACTTTGCCATATTGTTTGCTCACGTGAGACACCCACAGGTTGGCAAGGGGTGTTGTTTCCCGGAGGGGCGAGGAGGAATTGTTCATAGGATTCACCTGTGTGGGTGGATTGGTTGGTTGGGGGCGGCGGGTAGGTGCGCCGAAGTAGGCCAGACCGCCGCAGAAAAGGCCGAGCAGGATTAGGGCCACGGCCGTCACCAGCAATGGCCAGACAGACGGGGGGGGCGGTGTGGCAAAAGCGGGAATTGTGCCTGGCTGCACCAGGGGCGCAGGGTCGCTCAATTTAGGCTGCGGGCGGATGATGGGAAAGGATTGCCCGGCAAATTCGATGGCCTGGGCCGCCGGACTGTAGGCCAACATCCGCAGCCGCGGTTCCTGATCGGTCAGATTTTCAAAGAAACGTTCGGACGTGTAAGCAGTGTCACCCAGCCCGTCGCCGTCGGCATCGAAGCCGGCGTAGTCGCTCCAGAAATTGCCCTGCCAGTTGTTGACGCCCGGTGTACCGCCGCCTTGCAGGGTCATCTGGGAAACGTTTTCCCAGAAGGTGTTGCCTGTAAAATCGTTGCCTTTGACGGCCGGCTGCAATATGACGCCCACATCGTTAAAGGCGATGATGTTGTCTTCAAAACGGCTATAACTTTGCGGATAAAACGGCGTGCCGTCCAGAAATATGCCACTGCCATTGTCTACCAGCACGTTACCTTGCACCAGGACGTTGCTGGCATCCTTAAAGCCTAGCGCATAGCCGCTGGGGCCGCGCTGCCCGATGATGAGATTATCGGTGATGACCACGTCGTCAGAATACATGGCATACGTGCCCACCGAGTTGTGGCGCAACTGGTTGCCGATGATCTGGATGTTGTCCGTGTACATGAGGTGGATACCGTAACGGCCGTTCCGAATCACATTATGGCGAATGGTCACGCCAGATGAATACCACACCACCACGTCGCGCGTTTCGTGGATGACATTGTTTTCCAGAATAACACCCGGACTGTACCAGATGCGAATGCCGTCACCTTTGCGGGCTGCATCATATTCGGCTTTACCGGTGATGTCGTTGTTGCGTATCACCGCGTCTTCCCCATCGGCCACATAGATGCCAAACAAAACATCTTCTAGCCGGTTGTTGGCAACCAGGGCGCGCGGGGCGGCAACCGTGATCCCGGCGTGGTTGCGGTCGGGTTCGCTGCCGCTGCCACGTACCAGGAAACCGTCAAACTGGACATCAGGCGCAATAATGACAACAACGGCGCCTTCACCCTGCCCATCAATCACCGGCCAATCCAGGCCGCGCAGGTTGACGGATTTGTCCACGGTCAGAGCGGGGTAAACGCCGCCATGCACTTCAATCGTATCACCAGGCTGGGCTTCGGCCAGGGCAGCAGTGATGGTGGTGTAAGGGCCATCCGGGGAGACGATCAAGGTTTGTGATTGGGCGGCTGCCGCTTGGGCAGCGATGGCCGTGCCGCCCACCAACCACCAGATTCCCCAACACATCCCCAAAATCAGGGCAGTGATGTGTGCTGTGCGTAAATGGTTCATGAGGAGGGGGTGGGTACGGCCGTTTTCATCCGTTCCCGTGCATCTTGTACCGGCTTATAAGCACGCCGGTGGAACCAGAGACTAATCAGCACGACGGCTACAGCTGCCAGCGCCAGGTAAAAGCCAATTTCAAACTGCCCCACGGTAGCGAACTGGGCTACCGCCCCCCGGCCAATGATCGGCGGTGTAAACGGCTCTATTGCCCCGCCCAAAGCCGACTTGGGGTCAATGCTGTGGCCGTACTGGTACAAAATCCACCACAAATCAGCCACAAATACCAGAGGGAACAAAATCGCCGGTAGCGCCAGCACAGCCGCCCAGCGGTTATGCACAAAAACCCCGGCCATCAGCAGCAGCCCCAACGTCACAATGGAAATCACCGAAATCGAGCGTTCCAACTGCCCACCTTCGTCCAATACCGGCATTCCCAGGTAATGGTTCAGCGCATCAATCTCGCGCATATCGCCTTCCAGCCGGTTCACATACACATCCACATGCAGCCCGTTTGGGTACTGTGGCGCTTCCATCGTCATGCTCCAATACGGCAGGAACATGGAAACTACCAGCAGTAACGCCCCGACCATCAGCAAAGCGCTGGGTAACAAATAGTCCATTAAGCGGCGGGTACTGCCATCCGGTAGCACCACTTTTACGTCTGAATCAAACATGACACACCAGAAGAGGAATTAGGAATTATGAATTACGAATTAGGAAGGAGAGCGAGTTTCATAATTCATAATTCCTAATTCATAATTACTACTCGTTTGGTTCCACTAAGAAGTAGCCGAGCATTTCCAGATGTAGCGCTGAGCAAAACTCGGTGCAGTAGTAAGTGAAGGTGCCGGATTGGGTGGCGTCAAACTCAATCGTCTGCGTTTCACCTGGCTCCAGGCTCAGGTTAATGTTGTAACCAGAGAGGGCAAAACCATGCGTGGCGTCACGAGTGGTTTCCATATTGGTCAGATGCCAGATGACGTGATCACCTTCTTTTAGTTCAACCCGTTCTGGAGTGAAGTGCGAACGGATGACAGCCATCCATATTTCGACCGTGTCACCGTTCCGCTCTACCCGTGCTTGCTCCGGCGAAGTGATGCCGTTGGGATCAACACTCATCGTCTCCGGGTTCCAACCAATTTCGGGATACACTTCAAACGGTTCCAACTTATCGGCGCTAATAATCTGGGCGTAATGCGGCTCGGCCATGCCAATGGGCATGTCATAGAGCAGTTTCATCTGGTCGCCGGTACGGGACGTGTCCACCAGTTGGAAGTTTTGCGGCAGCAGCGGCCCCACGTTGGCGAAGCGGTCAATGCTCCACTTGTTCAGGGCTACCACATAATTGCCATCCGGGCTGGCAGTATCACCTTCGGCGGCGGCAATATGGCCGATGTTGTAATGCACGGGCAATTTCTGTACAAGTGTCCAACCCTCTTCCGGGTTTAAGTCATCATACGGGCCACCCAACGTCCAGCGGGCTACGGCCGAATCCAGGAACAGCGAGGTGTAAGCGTAACCTTTGTCATCAAAGACGGTGTGCAATGGGCCAAGCCCTAATTCGACCTGTGCTTCCATGCTGGCATCCAGAGGGATGACCGGCACGCCGTAAACATCGGTGTCCAGACCACCGGCTTCAATGGCGGCCAGGATTTTTTCAACAGAGTAGATAGTGACGTGTGGGTCTAGTTTGCCGCCGACAACCACATACTCGCCGCCTGGGGTGACATCAGAACCGTGTGGGCTTTTTGGTTCGGGGGTGAAGTAAAGCAGGTTTTCGTCAATGGCTGTTTGCAAGCTGATGACGGCGATGCCGTTGATCATTTCGTAATTACCGGCATTGAACACTTCCTCGGCCGCTTTCCAATTGATGATGTGCAGATAGTCGGTGTCGTTTTGAGAAGCGCCCGCTTCAAAAGGGGGATTCCCCAGTTCTATGCCCCCGGTGGCCATTTCAGTGTTGAAAGAGTTGCAGAAAATCCAGCCATCACTCGGCCCTTTGCCGGCGTCACACAGGTCTTGCCAGTAAGGGGGCAGTTCAATCTGGAAGGATTTCGATTCGTCTACACGCCCGGCCACTGCATCAAATTTCCAGAAGGTGATGAGGCCGCGATATTGGGCTTCATAATCGTCCAGGGAGGCGTATTCCCAACCGATGGGGGCGGCATATTGCGGCCCTTCAATCACGTACTCGGTGTTGGGAGTAACAAACGCGCCGCCATGATCGTTGATGGCATTGGGGTTTTTGATGAGTTGTTTGGTTTCAAAATCGCGCAGGTCAATGACGGCTAACCGGGCGTTGGCTTTGTCATTGATGAAGAGGAAGTCGCCATTGTATTCGCCGTTGGTCTCGGAGATAGAGGGGTGGTGGGTGTCGCCCCAGAAGAGGGGATTTTCTTCGTCTATAAAGCCGCCGGCCAACACTTCGTCGCTGGAGCCGCCATAACCGTACCCTTGCCAGGGTTCGGGTGTAAAGACGCCTATGACTTTCAGTATGCGCATGGAGGGCACGCCGATGACCAGTACCTGCCCACCTTGCCCGCCAGAGGCAAACATGATGTAGGGGTCAAGTTCGCCAGTAGGCATGTAGGTTTTGAGGGCGGCGTAGACATCATCGGGGGTGAAGCCGCGTTCTTGGGCCAGGGCGTTGGCGTCGGCCGAGAGGCCGGTATCCTGCACCTGGCCCGCGCTGCCGCCTTCTTCAGAGCGGTCGCAGCTTGCCAGCAGACCAATCGCCAGGATGATGACCAGCAGCCCAATCAGCCCTAATTTGTGTTGCACAATCCATTCTTTTGCCATGATTCTTCTCCTGAATGTGTGGAAAACGTGATGCGTGATGCGTGAGGCGTGATCAGAGTGGTATCACGCATCACGTATCACGAATTCCAGGTAGGTGATTTTTAATAGTTGGATTGACACATGATCAATCCCTGATGTGGAGTAGCTTATAGGAGAGGAAAGGGAGCGTCTTTGCAAAAGTGCAAACTTTCACAAGGTGGCAGGTTGCAAGTGGCAAGTATTGTCCAATTACCCAATTACTCAATTACCGATTACGGATCACCGGCTCCAGGTCTTCGGCAATAACGACCAGGTCATGGGGTTTGCAGAGGGTGACACGCTTGCGGCTGGATTTGACAATGCCGTCTTGCTCCCATTTGCTGATGATGCGGCTGACGTTGTAGAGGTTGGTCCCGGTCATTTCAGCCAGGTCTTGCCGGGTGAGGGGGATTTCGATGCGGACGCCTTCGGGGGCTTTTTTACCAAACTGGCGCACCAGTTGCAGGATGGTACGGGCAATGCGCTGCTCCACCCGCTGTGTCACCAGTTGGTGATACCGTTCTTGCAGACTGGCGAAATGTTGGGCGATGAGTTCCATGCCATTGATCGCCAGTTGCGGGTAACGCAGCATGAGTTGGCGGGTGGTGAGCTTGTCCCAGGCCAGAGCATGACACTCTTCCACAGCTTCGGCGGCGATGGGGTAATCCATGTTGCTGAGGACAACGATGATACCCAGACCGTCACCCGGGCCAATGTAGTTGACGATGACCTGATGACCTTCGGGGTTGATCTGAGTGAGTTTGGCCTGGCCTACTACCAGGATGTAGAAGGTAGTGGCTGGTTCGCCCTGGTGGAAGAAGTATTCACCCTGACGGATGTGACACGGCCGTGCCCTCTCCACTACCACCTGACAGTCTTCCGGTGATAGCCCCTTGAGAAATGAGCAGCGGCTCACGATAGACAGTGTGGGTTCGAGTGGGTTCATCTGCCCGAAATGTTAACACGGAATGGGGTAATCGGTAATCCGTAATCGGTGATCGGTTTACGGGTCACGGTTTACGGATTACGGTTCACGAGGATCAAAAGAGCCGTCCTTGAATCAACGGCCGTATCTCCTGCACCGGCAGCCCTACCATTTGTTTGAAGCGATTGCAGGTTGCCGGGGAAAAACCGGAGTAGTCATTGTTCATAAAAACATAGACATCGTGGACGGCCGTCAGGTGAAGTTGTATTTGCGCGAGCCAGCGTTGTAGTTCCGGCGTTTTGTCTACCAGTTCCCGGTCTTTGGTGCCAAACTGACCGTGTGGGCCAATGCAGCGCAGGTAGAGGAAGTCGGTGGTGCGGTGGATGGTGTGCGGCATGTAGAGATAGTCGGCGGCCACCAGACAGACGTGGTGTTCTTCCAGCAGCACGGCCGTGCCCGGTGTATCCCACGAACGATGGCGAAACTCGACGGCAAAGCGTTTGTCGCCGGGTAATGCCTGCAAAAAGTGGCGCAGGTCATTAAAGTGATGATGGCTGAATTCCGGCCCAAACTGGATGAGGATGACGCCCAATTTGTCACCGAACAGGCTCATCACTTCCAGAAATTGGTGCATGAGGGGGATGCCTTCCAGCAGCGGGGCGTCATGGGTGATGGCGCGGGGGGTTTTGGGGCAAAAGGTGAAGTGCGGTGGGGTCACGGCCGTCCAGCGCTGCACCTGCTCTGCTTTGGGAATGCCGTAAAAGGTGGAGTCCACCTCCACCGCGTCAAAGTATTGGCTGTAATGGCTCAGATAATGGCGCGACGATAAACCCGCCGGGTAAAACGGCCCCACCCAACCCTCGTAAGCAAAACCCATCGTGCCAATGTGCCAGTTTGTCATGTCGGTAATCGGTAATCGGTAATCGGTAATCGGTAATCGGTGTGAATGATGCGCATAGTATAGCGGATAACTGCCGGTTTACCCGACTTAAATTCATGCCATTCGTGTAATTAGTGGCACTTTCATAATTCCTAATTCATAATTCCTAATTGATGAAAACACCTCCATTTGCATTTTTACCAGTCCCCCGCCGGAATTGGGGGATGAAGGTTGCTATTGTATTGGCGCTGGGCATGACGCTGTTTTTTAATCTGACGGGGGGGCCATTACAAACGGCCGTCGCCCCTGCCGGTATCATCTCCTTTGAATTTGCCGGTAACGTGGCCAATGCCCAGATGATAATTGCCTCGTGGGGCGAACACGGCCGTCTCGTGGCCGCGTTTGGTCTGGGGCTGGACTTCCTCTACCCGCTGGTTTATGCTGCCGCCATCTCGCTGGCCTGTGTGTGGGCGGCGGAACGGGTGCAGCCGAAGTTCCCGGCGGCCAAATGGGGTATCTGGCTGGCCTGGGGCGCGTGGCTGGCGGCGCTGCTAGATTACGTGGAGAATGTGGCGCTGGTGCTGTTATTGTTCGGCAGCACGGCCGTACTCCTCCCCCCACTGGCCTTCATCTGTGCCGCCATCAAATTTGCCCTGGTAATAGCCGGCATCGTCTACGTCCTCGTCGCCTGGCTGCTCTTCCGTTAACCGATTACCGATAACCGATTACTGATTACCGATTACTGATTACCGATGACCGAACCTGTTGACCGCGCCAAACTCATCTACTTCCTCACCGAATACTTCAGCGACGAAGAAATCATCATGCTCTGCCTGGTGGAGTTCCCCGCCGTTTATAACGATTTTGGCAGTGGGCAGCGTAAATCGCAGAAGATAGCCGACCTGGTAGCTTACTGTTACCGGCAGGGGGAAGTGGAGCGGTTGCTGGCGGTTTTGCAGCGGGAACGGCCATTGCCCTACCCCACGCACTTTGGCCCGGCCACCCCCCGCCCCGCCACACCCCCGCCCGCCCCCAAAGTCCGCAATCCGCGCCAGGTGTTTATCAGCCACGCCCATCAGGATGCAGAACTGGCACAGCGGCTGGCCGCCGACCTGCGGGCGCGGGGCTGGCCGGTGTGGATGGCCCCGGACAGCATCCAGACGGGGGAGCAGTGGGTGGAGGCGGTGAATCGGGGACTGGAAGAGAGCGGCGTCTTGCTGCTGCTCATCTCGCACGCGGCCGTCAATTCGGCCTGGGTGCGGCGGGAGACGAATGTGGCGATTGAACTGGAACACCAGGGCGAAATCCAGTTTTATCCATTGGAAGTGCAGCCGTGTGACCTGCCCCCCCTGTGGCGCGGCTACCAGCGCACCCCCTTTGGCGGGCGGTATGAGGCGGCGTTGGATAAGTTGTTGGCGCGGCTAGACGGCCGTGCCCTGCCCTCGCCCGCCGCCAGCCTGCTGCCGCCCGAACCGAAGCTGGAGCTAACCCAGACATCCGATTTCTCAAAGAAATCGGATGTCTTCGTCGTGCAATTCGCTATTCACCCCATCACCGGCAAAGAGATGGTGCGCATTCGGGCGGGGGAGTTTTTGTATGGCGAGAACAAAGAAACCCACTATCTGGACGAATACTGGATTGATAAAACGCCTGTGACCAACGCCGAATATGCTCGTTTTGTAGCCACCACCGGCCACAAAACGCCGGAACATTGGCAAGGCAACACACCGCCGCACGAACTTGCTGACCATCCGGTCGTGTACGTTTCCTGGCATGATGCGGAGGCATATGCCAAATGGGCAGGCTGCCAACTGCCTACAGAAGAACAATGGGAAAAAGCGGCAAGAGGAACAGACGGCCGTAGCTATCCGTGGGGCAACACGAGACTTCTAAGTTATAGCAATATCCTTGATAACCACATCAACGAGACTACTCCTGTTAGGATGTTTTCGCCTGGTGGGGATAGTCCTTATGGTTGTGTGGATATGAGCGGTAATGTGTGGGAATGGACGGTAACAAAGACAGGCGGCGGCCGAGTGATACGTGGCGGCTCTTGGAGTACCTTTCAATTAGAAGCACGTGTATTTGAGCGTAGCGATTACTACATGAGTTTCAAGAGCGGGGATTATGGTTTTCGCGTGGTTGCTGTCAGCTTTCCTGGCTCCTGATTGCTGGCTTCTGGGTTCTCTTTTCTGTACGTCATCATGGGTAGGGGCGAGGTGGTTGGGTACGGCCGTGTCTGTTCACCAACACCTCATCCCCAACCGCCTCGCCCCGGCGGTTGGTGAAACCCAATAGGAATTATTTCAAGGTGAGTTATATGCCACAGAAGCCGAAGCTAACAGAGGAACTTGAGCAAGAAAACCTCAGACAGTCGGCCGATTTGTATGCCGAACTTTATGCTGAAGACGAGGAATTGCGGGAATTGACGCAAGCCGCAATGGTAGGATGGCCTGATCGAGAATGATCAGGCTGGCTCTAAAGCATAATCAGCAATATGTTCCACAAACGCCTGGTTGGCCAGGCGCACGGCTTCGGCAATGGCTTCTCTGGATATTTTGCCCTGCCATTCTTCCTCAATGGTTTCCCAGGTCATGCCTCTGGCGACCTGATCCAACACCTGAGACACCATGATGCGCGTTCCCCGAAACGTAGGTTTCCCATGACATATGTGGGGGTCTGTGACGATATAACGGCCGACTAATTTTTGTGTCATCTTTCACCTCACCGAAACACTCACTTGCTTAAACCCAACCATTATATGGTTTTCCCCATAAGGTTTGTAGTGCGGTTCAGCAATACGCCTAAAACTCCTGATTACGTTTGGACATGTGACGTTAGCTCTTTGTCATGTGCCTGCCAAAACGCGGCAAGATATAATACGGCCGTGATCCCACTCGATCACCCACTATTTTAAGAACCTATAGCGCATGTATATTGACAAAGGGCATAATCTGACGTTTTTGTCACCTGGTCAGATGTCACCTTGTCACCTTGTCAGCTATATGCGCCCCATACCCCACAAGGAGTGAACCATGACCGAACGTAAAAAATTCAAAGTAACCTATTCCACCCTGGCCAGCCCAGACCCGCTGCTGCACGAGTATTATGAAGAAGCGGTGGCGCAGGCCAAGGCCGACTTTGGCAAAACCTACCCCATGTTCATCAACGGGCAGGAAGTGTTTACCGACAAGACCTTTGAAAAGCGCAGCCCCGTCAACCTGGATTGGGTGATGGGCCATTTTCAGAAGGGCACACAGGAGCATGTGGATGCCGCTGTTGCGGCCGCCCGCGCCGCCTTCCCCGCCTGGAGCGCCCGTCCCTGGCAAGAACGGGTCGCCATTCTCCGCAAAGCCGCCGACCTGATGAGCGACCGCCTCTTTGAAATGGGGGCCAACATGAGCCTGGAAATCGGCAAGAACCGGCTGGAAGCGATGGGCGATGTGGAAGAAACGGCCGACCTCTTCCGCTACAACTGCGACGCCATTGAGAAAAACAATAACTTCAACTTCCCCCTGCTCGCCGAAAGCGACAAACACCACAACCGCAGTATGCTCAAACCTTACGGCGTCTGGGTGGTCATTTCCCCGTTCAACTTCCCCGGCGCGTTGGCCGGCGGGCCATCCAGCGCGGCGTTGGTGGCGGGTAATACCGTCATCCTCAAACCGGCGACGGACACACCGCTGACCGCCTGGTTTATCACCCAATGTCTGCGCGACGCGGGCATACCGGACGGCGTGTTCAACTTCCTCACCGGCGGCGGCAGCGTCGTCGGGCAAGGGCTAATTGACCATCCCGGCGTAGACGGCATCACCTTCACCGGCAGTTATGATGTGGGGATGCACATTATTCGCTCGTTTGCCAACGGCCGTTACCCCCGCCCCGTTATCGCCGAAATGGGTGGCAAAAACCCCACCATCATCAGCAAAAAGGCGAATGTGGATAAGGCCGCCATGGGCGTCATGCGCTCTGCCTTTGGCCTGCAAGGTCAGAAATGTTCTGCCTGCTCCCGCGTCTACGTCCACCAAGACCTCAAAGAGCAGTTCATGGGCAAATTGATTGACCTCACCAGCCAGATCAATGTAGGCGACCCCACCGTGCAGGCAAACTGGATGGGGCCGGTAGCCAACAAGGGCGCGTTTGAAGATTACAAACGTTTTGTGGCTGATCTGCACGCCAACGGCGACGTGGTCTTTGGCGGCGAAGTGCTGGAAGTGGGCAATGGCTACTACGTGGCTCCCACCATCGTAGACAACCTGCCACTGACGCATGATTTGTGGAAAACAGAGATGTTTCTGCCCATCGTCACCGTCGCCGGCTACAAAGAGCTGGACGAGGCCATGGCTCTGGCGAATGATGTGGATTATGGCCTGACGGCCGGTTTCTTCAGCGAAGATCAGGCAGAAGCCGAGTGGTTCCTGGATCACATTCAGGCCGGTGTGGTGTACGTGAACCGCTCTTCCGGGGCGACAACAGGCGCATGGCCGGGCTACCAATCCTTTGGCGGCTGGAAAGGCAGCGGCAGCACCGGCAAAGCGGCCGGCAGTTTCCATTACGTGCAACAATACATGCACGAACAAAGCCAGACGGTGGTTGATTAGAGATGGGCGGTGGGGACACCACGAGATTAGAGATTGGAGGTGAGGAGATTGGGCAATCCCTCATCTCCAATCTCCTGCCCTAATGGAGGAAGCGATGGAAAAGGTCATATCACATGACGGGACGCCTATCGCCTACCATCGTAGGGGTTCGGGACCGCCCCTGGTCCTGGTTCATGGTAGCGCTTCTGCGAATCCGATTGCCTGGACGGCCGTGCTCCCGACTCTAGAAGAGCACTTTACCGTGTACGCGATGGATCGACGCGGTCGTGGTGAGAGTGGGGATGGCCCTACCTATGCCATCGAGCGCGAAGTTGAAGACATTGTGGCTGTCGTAGACTCGATTGGGCAGCCCGTGAATCTGTTAGGGCACTCCTTTGGCGCCCTCTGTGTGCTTGAGGCGGCATTGCTCACCTGGAATCTTCGCAAGCTCATCTTGTACGAGCCGGCTATACCGCTCCCAGACGTAGTGCTTTATCCTGAAGGGGTCATTGACCGACTTCAAGCACTGCTAGATTCGGGTGATCGAGAAGGAGTTTTGACCACACTCTACCGTGAGGTGGTTATGATTCCTCCCCACGAGATTGAACAGTTGAAAGCGTCGCCTGCATGGCCGGCACGGGTAGCCTCAGCCCATACTGTACTGCGGGAGGCGCAGGCAGAAGAACAATACACGTTCGATGCCTGGCGATTCAAGGATTTCCATACCCCAACATTGCTCCTCCTCGGCGGTGACAGCCCACAAATCCTCAAAGCGGCGACAGAAATTATAGATAGAGCCTTACCAGACAGCCAGATCGCCATCATGCCTCGACAGCAACATACCGCCATGTATACGGCACCTGATCTCTTTCTGAATGAGGTGTTAACGTTCTTAATCGGGCCGGGATGACCATAAAGTAATGAGTAATAAACAATTAACAATGAAAGAAGCCGTGAGCCGTTTTGTAGCAGACGGCAATGTGGTAGCCATCGAGGGTTTTACCGCCTTCATCTGTTTTGCCGCTGCCCACGAGATTATCCGTCAGGGTAAACAGGAGTTGACACTGGTGCGCATGACGCCAGATCTGGTGTATGACCAGATGGTGGCGGCGGGGGTGGCGCGCAAGATGGTATTTAGCTACCTGGGCAATCCCGGCGTGGGCAATTTGCACTGCATCCGCCGGGCGGTGGAGAAAGGAATTCCGAAGCCGCTGGAACTGGAAGAGTATTCGCACTTTGGTATGGTTGGCCGTTACATTGCCGGGGCCAGCAAACTGCCCTTTTTCCCACTGCGCAGCTACACCGCCACCGACCTGCCCAAAGCCAACCCGGACATTCGGTTTATTGCCAATCCGTATGGCGAGGACGAGATTGCCGTGGTGCCGCCCATCAACCCGGACGTGACCTTTCTCCATGCCCAACGCGCTGACGCGCAGGGTAATACGCAGTTGTGGGGCCTGTTGGGGATGCAAAAAGAAGTGGCTTTTGCGGCTAAACAAGTGGTGGTCGTGGTAGAAGAAATTGTAGATGAGGAAATCATCCGCCGTGACCCGAACCGGACCTTGATTCCGGGGCTGGTAGTGGATGCGGTGGTGGTTGAACCATACGGGGCGCATCCCAGCTATGTGCAGGGGTATTATGACCGGGACAATACGGCCTACCTGGAGTGGGACAAAATGTCCCGCGACCAGACCAGCACGGAGACCTGGCTGCAAGAGTGGGTCTACGGTATCCCCGACCGGGCCGCTTACCTGGAGAAGCTGGGCAAAGAACGGGTGGCCTCGTTGGCGCCTGGTGAATTGTGGGCGGAGGGAGTGAATTACGGCCGTTATGCCTGACCCGATTGCCCCGCCCATTTTTGAGACGGAAAGGCTGCTGGTGCGCCAGGCTACGCCTGATGATGCCCCTTTGTGTTATGCCCTGTGGACAGAGCCGCGTGTGATGGTGAATGTAGGTTTTCCGAAGGGTTTGCCCATTACGTTGGCTGAGGTGAAAGAGAAACTGGCAACGGCCGTTGATTCTCCATTTGCCTCACAGCTGGTCATTGTCTTGAAAGCGGATGGGCAGGCGGTGGGCGAATGTTTTATGGGGCTACCTAACGATGAGGGCATCGCCCAAACAGACGTGAAACTGCTGCCTGACTATTGGAGGCGCAAACTGGGCGTAGAGGTCAAGCGTGGGCTGCTGGATTATTTGTTTACGCATACAGACTGTACGGCCGTCGAAGCCACCCCCAATGTGAACAATATTGCCTCCATCAAAATGCAGGAACGTGTAGGCGGGGTGTGTATGGGAACGGCCGTGTATGAATTCCCCCAAGCGATGCAGACGTACACCACACCTGTCCATCATGCCATCTACCGGGTGTACCGGGAGCATTGGTTGGCAGCCAAAAAAGAATA
Organism: Anaerolineae bacterium; assembly: GCA_023382655.1. Classification (GTDB taxonomy): domain Bacteria; phylum Chloroflexota; class Anaerolineae; order Promineifilales; family Promineifilaceae; genus CAADGU01. Next base: position 344,979 of record JAHDWK010000001.1, read on the forward strand.
CCAGACATCCGATTTCTCAAAGAAATCGGATGTCTTTGTCTCGTAGAGGTTTTGTGAACAGTTTCGACTATTCTCCTTCTGAACTGATGATTGTGAACGCGGCGCGGGCGTTGAAGGGCAGCCGCGTCGTTTTTGTGGGGGTGGGGCTGCCCAACATTGCCTGCAACCTGGCACAGCGCAGCCATGCGCCCGAACTGGAACTTGTCTACGAGAGCGGCGTCTACGGGGCACATCCGGCGCGGCTGCCGCTTTCCATTGGTGACCCGACGTTGGTGAGCGACGCCACTTCGGTGGTGAGCATGGCCGACCTGTTCATGTATTACCTGCAAGGCGGGCTGGTGGATGTAGCTCTGCTGGGCGGGGCACAGATTGACAAATATGGCAATCTGAACACGACGGTGATTGGTGACTATGCTGCGCCCAAGACGCGCCTGCCCGGTTCCGGCGGCGCGTGCGAAATTGCCATTAACGCCCACAAAATTTTTATGATTATGCGCTTGAAAGGACGCGCTTTTGTGGAGAAGGTGGATTTTATCACCAGTCCGGGGCACACCCGTGACCGTACCGGCATTCCGGGCGGCGGCCCGCGACTGGTGATTACCGACCGGGCGCTGTTTGATTTTGCCAATGCTGACCACGAAATGACCCTGATTGAAATTGCGCCCGGCGAAACGGTTGAATCTATTCAAGCCGATGTGGCCTGGCCGCTGCGCATGTCCCCCAATTTACGCGAGATGACGCCGCCGACCGCAGAAGAACTGCACATCGTCCGCGAAGAACTTGACCCTACTGGCTTATATCGGTAATCAGTAAGCAGTGAGCAGGCGGATTACCGCTTACTGCTTACTGCTTACTGATTACTGTTCACTCTTCTAACCAATGAACCTCTACAAACACCCTCACGGCCGTGTCTTTTATCGCAAGATGAATCACGGCCGTCCCCAAATTTCACATGCCGATGGCATTTACCTCTACGATCAAAACGGCAAGCGGTACATAGACGGCTCCGGGGGGCCGCTGGTAGTCAATGTGGGTCACGGCCGTAGCGAAATCGTCCATGCCATGGCTACCCAGGCTTACCGCGCAGCCTACGTCCATGCCCTCATGTTTACCAGCCAGCCGGTGGAGCAATTGTCGGCCGAATTGGCCGAAGTCGTGCCCATGACGGATGCCCGTTTCTTTTACCTTAGTAGCGGCTCGGAAGTGGTAGAGGGGGCCATTAAGTTAGCCAGGCAGATACAGCAGGCACGGGGCGAAGGCTACCGAAGCGGTAGCTCAGGCCGTCACCTCATCATTGGTCGCTGGCAGAGTTATCATGGCATGACGTTGGGGGCGCTGGCGGTGAGCGGGCGGCCCGGTTTGCGCGCTCCCTACCTGGAGATGCTGCGCGACATGCCTCATATCGCCCCGCCGTATGCTTACCGCGACCCGGTTAGCGGCACGGAAGCGGCCGACCGGTTGGAAGCAGCCATTTTGGAACATGGCCCGGAGAACGTGGCGGCCTTTATTGCCGAGCCGATCAGTGGGGCCAGTTTGGGGGCGGCGGCGCCACCGGATGATTATTGGCCGCGCATTCGCCAGATTTGTGACCGGTACGGCGTGCTGCTCATTGCCGATGAGGTGCTGGTGGGGCTGGGGCGTACCGGCAAGTGGTGGGGTATTGACCACTGGCAGGTGCAGCCGGACATCCTGGTCACGTCTAAAGGGCTGGCGGGTGGCTATTTCCCGCTTGGCCTGATTGCCGCGAAGCATGACGATGTGGAGTTGATCCGCCAGAAATTTGGCGACTGGAATCATGGCGGCACATTTAGCCACCATGCCGTCGGCTGCGCCGCCGCTTTAGCCACGCTGCACATCATCCAGCGGGAAGGGCTGGTGGAGAATGCGGCGCGCATGGGGGAACTGATGGGGCGGCTGCTGCGCCAATCATTGGCCGACCATCCCAATGTAGGTGATATTCGTGGGCGGGGGTTGTTTTGGGGGATTGAGTTGGTGCAGGACAGGGAGACGAAACGGCCGTTTCCCGCTGCTGATCATCTGGACTGGCGCATTTGGGAGCGGGCGTTTGCGTTGGGGCTGGTGGTGTACCATTCGCAGGGGTGTGCCGACGGCCGTGACGGGGACATCATCATGCTTGGCCCACCGCTGATTGTAGACGAGATGCAGGTGACGGAAATGGTCAGGCTGTTGACGCAGGCGATCAAAGCTGAGATTGGAGATTAACGATCGGAGATTGGGCACAACCCCAATCTCTTCAGATAGCCTCCATCACCAATTCCGTTGTGATGTCAATGCTGGTGTGAATGCTTTTATAGACGGGGCAGTAATCGGCGTGGAAACCGTGGACGCGCACGGCCGTCTCCCGTTTATCTGGGTTTAGCTTCAGATGATACGTCACATGAATGTGCCTGATCACCAGCACATTCCCCTCTTTTTCTACTTCCCCGCGAGCTTCTGATGTGAGAAAGCCTTCCCCGGCCGGTATCTGGCGCACTTCCAGCGCACCGCCAAACGTGCCGGTCAGTCAGCCGGCGGTCGCGGCGATGACGTAATCGAGGGTGGTGGCGTCGGGTTCGTGCACGGCCGTGTCCACCCCATAATGCGCCGCTACTTCCGAATGTACGCCAAACCAGACCGGCTCTGATTCGGCGGGCAGGTAAGCCCGGCGGCGCGGCCCCTTCACCCGTTCAATGCGGACATGCGAGGTATAAACAACTTCACTCATGGGCAATTCCTCCTAAAATAAGACAAGTAGTTATAATTTAGCTAAAATTCCGGCGGGGACCAAACGAGAGACTGCCATTCGGGATACATTCTCTTGATTTCATCCAATAGCCATCCCCCTACCGCTAAAGTTTCTTCGTGAGAGATATAAAGAACCGTGTCAAAATTCTTGGTAGTCCAATAGATTTCGATTCCATGATAGAAAGGTTGGTTTTCCATCGTGATGTCAAGTTCTCTTTCGTCCCCTATCTCTGGCAACTCGTATAATCGGCTCGATTTTTTTTCAAGGAAAAAATTTGGTAGTTCGCGGAAAATCTCACTTTCTATGAAACGGTATACATCGAAGGCTTCCACGTTTTCCACATTACAATCCAAAAGTGGGTACCAGTAACTTTGTCTGGGTTGAATTCCCCAAGTTTGCTGTAATCCTGCCCAAATTTCTTTACTCTCAGCCTTTGTCAAAACTCGTCGAATGGGGAGTGGCTCAACGTCAATCAATTCGCTTATAGTTAACCTTTGCACAAAGGTCGTAAAAGCATCCCTTTCTTCTTGGATGACTTCCATCTCAACAGGATCTTTAACACTCTTTGTGAAAAGATTGTCGGCAGTTTGTCCAGCTAAAGCAATCAGTGTTTTTGCTTCATCAAAGTCAGAAAAGTCCTGCGGAACAAATCCTTCAACTTCTGCAATGATTGCTGCAAGTATGTGATGTCGCAGGGAAGTGGAACGCCCCCCATTATCCACAAAAAAAGGTGGAGTAGCGATTCGTTGAGCGTTTTCGCGCCAATACTCATTTCTTTCGCCACAGTAACGACGTGCTTTCGTGTGTAAATTTGTTATTGCATCCATCATGTGACCAGAAGTTCTACTAATTCCAGTAAGCAGGTTCATTATTACTCAAAGTGCAGAGTGTTGCCAGTCATTAGATTGTTTATGAAAGAGGTATGGAGCAGAAATTGTTCCTTTTTACCCTGTCACCTTGTCAACGTTATAATTGCCGCCTATGAATCAGATGCGCTCTGTGGTCCGCCGGTTGTCGCCAATACAGTTGTTGGTGTTGGGCTTTGTGTTGTTGTCGCTGTTGGGGGCGCTGCTGCTGATGCTGCCGGTGGCGAACAGCAACGGCCGTAGCCAACCTTTCCTGGACGCCTTTTTTATGTCTGTTTCGGCCGTATCTACCACCAGTCTGAGTGTGGTGGATGTGGGCCGCACCTACACCTTGTTTGGGCAGGTAACACTCATCTTCTTGTCGCAGATTGGTGGGTTGGGGTATATGACGCTTATCCTCTTTGTCATTTACCTGGCGGGGGGCAGCATCTCTTATGGCAGTGGCCACTTGATGGTGGAGACGACGGCCGTGCCTTCCCGCGGCGAAATGCGCCGCTTTGTAGGGCGGATTGTGAAGTTCACGTTGTTGTTTGAAGGAGTAGGGGCGCTGGTATTGATGTTGTATTGGTTGCCGATGTATGGTTGGCTTGAAGCGGCTTACCTGAGCGTGTTTCATGCCATTTCCACTTTCACCACTACCGGCTTTACGCTGTTTGCCGATGGGTTTGTGGCTTACCAGAGCAGCTGGCTGTTTAACGGTATTATAGCCCTGCTGTCTGTTACCGGGGCCGTGGGATTTTTTGTATTAAGTGATATTTACAATGTAGGGGATCACGTTTTCCATCACCACCCGGTGCGCCGGTTGACCACGCACAGCAAGCTGGCGATTTTGGTGTCTACAGGGCTGGTGGTGGGGGGCACGGCCGTGTTGCTCTGGCTCAATTACTCCTCCACAACACCCTGGCAAACACAGTTTCTCGCTGCCGCATTCCAGGCGCTTTCGGCCAGCAGTACCAGCGGGCTGAACACGGTGGTTGTGGCGCAGTGGGGCCAGACGGCCCGGCTGATTCTCATAGTCATTATGTTCATTGGCGCACCGGCTGGAGGTACGGGCGGTGGCATCAAGTCCACCACCTTTGGCGTGATTTTGCTGGTGTTATGGGCCGTGCTGAAAAACAGCCGGGATGTGAATGCTTTTGGACGGCGTATCCCGCGGGAGACCCTGGTGAAGAGCGTGGTGGTGGGGATTACGGCCGTATTCTGGCTCACCCTCGCCACTATTTTGCTCACCGTCACCGAACCGACCTTCTCATTTTTGGACATTCTTTTTGAAACCGCCTCAGCGCTCAGTAACACTGGGCTTTCTGTAGGATTGTCGCCCCTTTTGAGCAACTGGGGGAAAGTCTTCTTCATCCTGGTCATGCTCATTGGGCGGGTTGGGCCGTTGGGGGTGATGTTTTCGCTGTTTGGACGGCCGTCACCGACCGCTTACCGTTATCCTCAGGAAGAGGTATTTGTGGGATAATGGAAATGTCCTTTGTCACCCGGCGATTGTCATTGGCAAAGGGTAATTGACAAATGACCAACAAGGAGACTCGCCTTGAGTATCTTCAATAAACTTTTCCGTAAGACGCCGCCGGCAGCGGTGGAGAACGTACCCGTCAGCACTTCACCAGCATCCCGGCGACAGCGTGGTTTTGTGGTTGTTGGTCTGGGGCGTTTTGGCAGCAGTGTGGCCGAGACGTTGGTGAACAACGACCAGGATGTGCTGGGCATAGACGTCAACCTGAACCGGGTGCAGCAATTAAGTAAGACGCTGCCCAACGTCTTGCAGTTGGACGCCACCAATGCCGATGCGCTGACCCAGGTGGGCGTAGGTGAATTTGACACCGGCATTGTGTGCATTAGCGACAATTTTGAAAACAACCTGTTGGCGACGGTACTGCTGCTGCGTTTGGGTGTGCCGCGCGTCATCACCAAAGCAGCGACCCAATTGCAAAAGACGATTTTGGAAGAAGTGGGGGCACACCAGATCATCATGCCGGAACATGAAGCGGGTATTCATCTGGGGCGGCAGCTGGCCAGTCGCAATACCATTGATGCTTACATGGAAATCCGGGATGGGATCAGTGTGGCAGAAGTGGCTGCACCACAATGGCTGTATGGGCAAACATTGGCGCAGAGTAACTTGCGCCAGAGGTTGGGACTGAACGTGGTTGCTGTAGACCGGCGCGGGCAGTTATTGGTGAATCCGGCGGCTGATTTTATCTTGCAGCCGGGTGATGTGCTGCTGGTAGTGGGGCAAATGGAGGATGTAGATCAACTACATACATAAGTCAGTTGTCAGTATTGGGCACACTGATTACTGATTACCCATTACGGAATACGGATTATGGGGAATGGACGGCCGTAATACAAACAGCGCTTCTCCCTTGGGGTCAGTAGCCCAGGCTACATCAACCTGAGCCTGCACTTTCCAGACGACGTTAATATAATGCCCCTCAAAACTCCAGGGTTGGTGCGGCAGGGAAAATTCAAAATCAAATGAACGCGGCATACCGCCCGAAAGCGTACCTTGAAATAAATCCATCTCCTGCACCTTTTCCAAAAATTGTGTGCCCCGCCCGGTAGTATGCCACAGTAGCCGCAAATAGAGATGTTTGCAATTGACATCACTGTCCGGATATATCGTTAAATTGCCGCGCAGCACATCACTGGTGGTATACTGTTTGTAGTCATACCCCTCTTGTCCACCCAACAAAGCTATCTCAATCAACACATCGGCCATGTGCGTTTACTCCTCTCGTTACCCAATTGTTCATTTTTCCGGCGCTATCTCCGGCAGTACCGTTAGTTCATACTCATCCACATAGTCGGGCAATTTAGGGATGGCTGCCCGCACTCGCACAAACCATTGCAACCGATTGCGCCGTACATTCAAGGTGTGCATGGCGTCTGGTGGAATCTGCATGGTATAGGTTTCCTGAATGAATTGGCCGGATTGATATTGGCCGCCCGGTAGCTCATAATTTTCATAAATATCTTCATGGGTCACGGTACGGGTATCGGTACCCTGTTGATAGGTAGCCGTTTCCCGGAACACAAGCTGCACCTCCAGCCGGTCAATCTGGACATCGCTTTTGAAGGTGTGCAGCAGGTTGACGGTGAATGATTCACCCACGCGCAGCGTGGAATTGGATACGGTGATATCCGGTTTGCCGAGGCGGGAGCGACTGTAATAAACAGTAGCGGCGTATCCTAAAATGAGCAGCCCCGGTACCAAAAAAATGACAGCGAAAAGAATCCCGAATAGCTCACCATTGAGCAACGCCGGTACAATGGCAAAGAGCGAACAGCAAGTCCAGAAGAGGCCAAAAATTACCAGGAAGAGAAAACCATTGCGGCTATTAAGAGAGATAGTTTTGTGCGTTTCCATTGATCAACCTGCTTCCAATCCACGCAGGAAGGAGACAATACAATTGCCTAGCTGCGATAATAAATATCCACCTTCCTGTATCACGACCATGGGTAGGTCAAGGGCAGCGATTTGGGCGGCGATACGGCCATAACTCTCCACCGTCAGCTTAAACCCACCCACCGGGTCGCCCGCCAAGGTATCGGCGCCAAAAGAAATAACCAGACAATCGGGCACAAAAGCGCGAATGCGGCGCAGAGCAATATCGAGCGTTACCATGTAAGCCGGTTCAGCCGACCCTAAAGGCAGGGGAAAATTAAAGTTGTGGTTTTCGCCGGCGCCAATGCCATATTCATCGGCAAAGCCCCAGTAAAAAGGGTATTCATGCAGAGGATCGGCATGAATGGAGCAGGTGAGGACATCGGCACGGCCGTAAAAAATTTCCTGTGTGCCATTGCCATGATGGTAATCCAGGTCCAAAATGGCAATGCGCTGCCCTTTTTCCACCAGCCATTGGCTGGCGATGGCGGTATTATTGAGGTAACAAAATCCGCCAAACATATCGGCGGCGGCATGGTGCCCTGGGGGGCGACAAAGGGCATACGCCGTGCGTTCCCCATTGTGGACAGCGGCGGCGGCGGTTACGGCCGTTTGCGCGCTCCAATACGCTGCCTCCCACGTCCCGGCCAAAATGGGCGATCCCACATCAAAACAGTAATAACCTAATAAACCCCATACCGAAACAGGCTTGTGTCGCGGCCGGCTGCCCAGGCTAAATGTCTCCGGCAGCGCCACCGCCTGCCCCGTTTCCGCCACAAAACGCGCGTGCGCCGTCTGCAAAAAAGCCACCATATCATGCCGGTGAACTTCCACAATGGGTGGCAAACCAAAATCCTGGGGCGGCTGAATACTGCCTAAACCGGCCGCTACGACCGCATCGTGAATGATCGCTCCACGCCGGGCCACTTCAGAATAATAAACAACAGAATGGGGATGATCCGGTCGGTGTAATATGACCGGATCATGTGCAAGATGATTCGCGTGGTAAAAAATGAGCATGGCATTCTCAAACCTGACAGCTCTCCGAGACCTGTCAGATTTTATCCAACCCGATAACATGCTCAATTAAACCCTGAAATAAACAATTCGCCAAAAGATCAGTCGCCCACCTCCATGTCTGTCGCCATATTATCCAGTTCCACCAGTTTCCCCGTCACCGTGAAAATAACCCGCTCACAAATGTTGAGCGACCGATCACCGGTTCGTTCCAGGTTATGCGCTGCCCAGAGGTAATAATTGGCATGGGCCGCCACTGGTGGTGACTGGATAACTTGGGCCATCAAGTCCGTATAAATCTGGTTATAAAGCGCATCTACCTCATCATCCAGCGTGGCAATGGCATACGCCAGGGTTACATCACGCTCAGTAAAGGCGAACAAAGCGCGGCGCAACATGCCCTGGGCTTTCACAGCCATGCGTGGCAAATCAGGTGTGGGTGGTAGCCACGGCTCTTTGCCCATCTTGCAGGTAACTTTGGCGATACCTTTGGCATAATCGTTGATGCGTTCTAACTCGGTGACAATGGCTAACACGGCGGCAACAGTGCGCAGATCACGGGCAATGGGGTTCTGCGTGGCAATGAGCGACAGGCAGTCTGCTTCCATCTGGTAACGTTGTGCATTCACCAGCCGGTCATCGGCGATCAGTTGCACAGCGCCATCCACATCCTGTTTTGCCAGAATGTCTACCGCATCCAGGATGTTGTGGCTGACGCGGCTGCCCATTGCCAGCATATTGTCTTGCAGGCGACGTAACTCCCGCTCCAAAGGTTGGCGCGCGGTTGGGTGTTGTTGGGGCTGGCGAATTATCCGTTTTGGTCTTTGCATCATATCCCACCCACCGGTGTCACCCCCCTGGTGTGGCTCTGACCCCAGAAAGCGAACGAGGGAGAGGGAGGGCGCCCTCTCCCTCATCCTTCTGCAACTGCTACCCTAACCATAGAGGAGAAGAGGAGAAAAGGGAGGAAAGAAGAAAATTTTGAGCGGTTACTGCTTGCTACGTGACGCTGGTAACTATACTTCGTGCTGTTTAACAAGGTGTTAACGGGTAGATAATGGTTTGTAAAGGTTTGGTTAAGTGTGGGCTGGCAATGCCGGGAATGTGCATTGCCAGCCTACAAAAAGAGGGCGATCATATTTTCCAGGCGCGCCAGGGTACGGTCACGGCCGAGGGCGATGATGGATTCGTAGACGGGGGGGGAGACTTGTTGGCCGGTAATGCCCAGGCGTAATTTACCTAGAAAAGGGCCGGGTTTGCCGTTGGTGGTGTACTGGCTGCCAATCTGTCTGAGACCGGCGTCCAGGGTGTCTATGTCAAAGGACACGGCCGTGGCTATAAAATGGCGCGCGTCTGTGTAAGCAGCTTTAGCAGCTTCCGGTGGGAGCTTGTCATCACTGAGGGTGGCGGCGGAAACGGCCGTTTCGTCTGGCGGCATCTCATCAAACAGGAAACGCAGAAACGGGATGGCGTCGGGAAATGTTTTCAGGCGTGGTTTCATGGCCGGCATCACCAGCAGCAGCGAATCCAGATTGACTTCCCAACCTTCTTTTTCCAAAAACGGTTTCACTGCTTTGGCCAGTTCCACAATATCCATTTCCTGGATGTACTGCCCGTTGAGCCAGTCCAGTTTGCTGTAGGGTAGTTTGACCGGCGCGGGGCTGATGTCGGCCAGGTCAAAGCGGGGCAGCGCTTCAGCAATGGTGAATTTTTCGCGGTCATCGCCAAAAGACCAACCAATGTTCGCCAGGAAGTTGACCACGGCTTCGGGTAGATAGCCCGCTTCCATGAATTCGGTGGCGCGTACCAGCACTTTTTCGCCGCTGTCCAGAAAGGCTTGATGCCGTTTACTTAGTTTGCCTTTGCCACTGGGGTTCAAAATCACCGGCAGATGTACCAACACCGGCAGTTCCCAGCCAAACGCTTTGTACAAATTTACATGAATGGGGGCAGTGTTGAGCCATTCCACGCCGCGCGTGACATGGGTGATTTTCATCAGGTGATCATCCACCAGGTGTGCCAGATGGTAGGTGGGCAGGCCGTTGGATTTGAGGATGATATAATCGGTGAACTGGTCATTGGGAAAGATGACGTTGCCACGTAAGAGATCAGCCACGGCCGTTTCCCCCGTCAGTGGCATCTTAAAACGAATGACATATGGCTTGCCCTGGGCTTCCAGGTCAGCTACTTTGTCCGCCGGATAATCACGGTAACGCCGGTCATATCCACCGGGCACGCCTGCCTCTCGCATTGCTCCCAACTCTTCTGGCGTAGCAAAACATTTATAGGCGTGACCGTGTCCAATCAGCCAATAGGCATATTCCTGGTATAGGGCTGCCCGTTCCGTCTGTACATATGGCCCATAGGGGCCGCCTACATCTGGCCCCTCGTCCCAATCAAGGCCAAACCAGCGCAACCCCTCCATCATGTTTTCGATGGCGCCGGGTACAGAACGTTTGGTATCGGTATCTTCAATGCGCAGCAAAAATTGACCACCGTGCTTACGCGCATACATCCAGCCGAACAAAGCCGACCAGGCGCCGCCGATATGTAAATAGCCTGTAGGGCTAGGGGCAAAACGTGTACGTACTGTCATAAACTTCCTGGTGAATGGTAAACCGTAATCCGTGAACCGTAATCCGATTACGGTTCACGGATTACGGTTTACCCAAACTCTTGCTTTCGGTGACGCATGAGAACGGATTGCACAATGCCAATGGCGATAAAAAGGGTGGTAAGGGAACTGCCGCCATAGCTCACAAAAGGCAATGTTAACCCGGTGACGGGCAATACCCGAACATTCATCCCCACACTAACAGTGGTTTGGAAAAAGATGATGGTAGCAATGCCTACACACATCAACTTGCCCACAGGGTCTGGAGTAATAAAGGCTACCCGCACAATACGCCACAAAATGAAGCCCATCAACGCCAGTACAATCAGCGAGCCAAAGATCAACCCCATCTCTTCGGTGAGAACCGAAAAGATGAAGTCAGTGTGTTGTACGCGCAAAAAACCGAGCTGGCTTTGAGTGCCGCTGAGGTAGCCTTTGCCAAACCAACCGCCGGAACCAATACTAATTTCAGCCTGTTCGATGTTGAAAATTGCCTCTTCGTCCGCATTTTCAGGACTGATGAAGGTGGTGATACGTTCTTTCTGGTAGTCTTGCAAGAGGGGGAAGACGGCCGTTAACCCCATCACACCTACCAAAGCCAATAGGGCAAAATGAGTTAAGGGCAACCCGGCCAACCAGATCATCACAAACCAAAGCACCATGAAAGTAAGCGACATGCCCAGGTCTGGTTCCAAAAAAATGAGGCCGACCGGGATCAAAATGTAAATAACACCGGCGATTGTATTTGAAAACTGGTGAATTTTGTGCCGCCTGTTTACCAGAAATTGGGCAAAGGTGACGGCCAAAAAAACGCGGCCAAATTCCGATGGTTGAATGCGAATTTCTGAAGTGACCTGAATCCAACGCCGGGTCTCATTTCCCAATGCTCCGGCGAATAGCACAAAAATGAGGGCGGCTACCAGCCCAAAGTAAATGTACCAATGGACGGAGGTTAGCACACGGTAATCAATGGAGGCAAAGGCGAACATAATGATGAAACCAATGATGGCCCATCTTACCTGGGCCATAGGCAGAGCCTCAAAAGCCGGCGCGCCGGTAACGGCGCTGCGAATGATCAACACGCCATAGGCGGTCAGCAGCAAAACAGCCGCTGCCAGCCATACATCAAAATAACGCCAGGTAGAAGTGCGCGCTAACATAAGGCGCTATCATAAAAAAAAGCCCGCCATCTGACGAGGGCAGGCTCCTGATTTACACTGATTACTCATATGGCTGGCCCAGTTCGTAGTGACTGCTTGAGCGGGCAGAACCGGCTGAAGCAGTTACTATGAACAATTACCGGTATTAACGACGGCCGTTGGCATGTACCGCTACCAGGGGCACCTCGGCTACCAACCGGCTTTCGCGCTCATCCTGATCCACATTCACCACCACGTCTTCCGGGTTAATGTCCAGATGTTTCACAAAAACCTGAATAATTTCATCTTTAATTTGGGCCAGCACACCTGGCGATACATCGCTGCGGTCGTGAATCAGCACCATTTGCAGCCGTTTTTTGGCCGTTGCGCCACTTTTTTCTTCTCTACCCAGTAATTTGTCTACCCAGCTCATAGCCTTCTCCAATGGTGAATTGACAATTATCAATTGAACAGGCTGCTCAACTTGGTTAAAAAGCTGTTCTTCACTTTTAATTCCATGAAAGGCACATCCTCTCCTTCCAAACGCCCAGCGATATTCCGAAATGCCTGGCTGGCGCTGGCGCCGTTAGCTCCGTTCATGGCTACCGGTGTACCCTGGTTAGAACCAATCAAAATATGTTCATCCTCTGGGATGACGCCGACGAGTTGGATTGCCAGAATGTCTATGATGTCTTCAATGGAGAGCATATCACCCCGGCTGACCATAGCGGGTTTGACACGGTTCACAATCAGATGGCCCGGTCCCTTCTCTTCGGCTTCAATGAGGCCAATGATGCGGTCCGCGTCACGCACAGCAGAGACTTCAGGGTTGGTGACAATGAGTACCTGGTCGGTGGCGGCGATGGCGTTGCGGAAGCCGCGCTCGATGCCCGCCGGGGAGTCAATGATGATATAGTCCATCTCCTGGCGCAGCTCATTACACACCAGCACCATATCAGAAGGGCTGACGGCCGATTTATCACGGGTCTGGGCGGCTGGTATGAGATACAGTTCTGGGTGGCGTTTGTCTTTGATCATGGCCTGGCGTAAACGGCAACGCCCTTCTACCACATCTACCAGGTCATAAACGATCCGATTTTCCAGACCCAAGACTATATCCAGATTACGCAGGCCAATATCCGCGTCCAGAGCCACCACTTTGCGCCCACGCATGGCTAAAGCAGTAGCCAGATTGGCCGTGACGGTGGTTTTACCCACGCCACCTTTGCCTGAGGTTACGGTAATGACTTTTCCGCTCATAAGAGTCTCCTTGTATCACGATTCGTCACAAATCGTTACACACCTGATTTCCATCGTTCGGCAATAATTTGCCCATCTTTAATAGACGCCTGTTCGGGGTAAGGGATACGCCCTGCATCGTGGGGGGCAATGGCGATCTGGTTGGCGATGCGGAGTTGGGTAGGGTTGAGGTCGAGGGCGCAGATAACGGCCGTATCATCCCCCATCGCCCCTGCATGAACCAACCCGCGCAGACGACCCCACACCAGCACATCACCACCGGCAATGATTTCTGCCCCGGCATTTACATCGCCCATGATCACCACATGCCCTTCATGCAAAATAGAACGACCAGAGCGTATCGTTTCATGCAGCAGCAAGACATTCGTGCCATTCTCGTTGGGCGCCGAGGCCTGGCCGTTACTGGCCGGTTCTGGAGATTGCGCCAGGGCGTTGCCATCCAGGTCTGTCTGGCTGCCCGCCAGCCGGATGGCCAAATCAAGGTCGCGGGTGATGGTGCGGGTGTGGGCGTCGTCGGCCAGGATCGCCCATAGTTCCAGATTGTGTTCAATGAAAAGGCGCTGCAATTGCAGAATTTGGGCTTTGCTTAACGGCCGTGACTCCACCTGTAACGCCACCCGGCTGCCTTGAAAAAAGGCCCCCTTCTGCTGCAATTCCGCTTCCACCTGGGCGCACATTTCCCCAAACGACCCTTCTGTTGAGGTCGTAATGAGCAATCCTTCCCGAATTCCTTTGATGCGCAGTTGTTGTGCTTCTTGGATCATCACCCTGCCAATCTATATCCTATATTTATGTCAAATTATTTGTCTATGCGGGATACTACAACAAAATAGAGTGTTGTAATAATACAACAAATGTTGGGGCGTGGCAATACCCTTTGCGTGATGCGTGAGCCGTAACCCGTGATGCGTGAGCCGTAATCCGTAATCCGTGATCGGACTTCGGATTACGGATTACCGACCACCGACAGCCGCACTGGCAGGCGGCGGCGACCCCAATGGCCGGGTTGGGGGGCAAAAACACCGGCGCAAGGTGTACCACAGGAGGGACAACGGCCGTCGTCCGTCAATCGGTATGCCTTTAATTCATACCAATCTCGTTCAATCAGCTTCAGACCACAACCGTGGCAAAGGGTAGTGTCCCCAGCCGTGTCATGCACGTTACCTGTGTAAGCGTAACGCACCCCATTTTTCAGGGCGATATTCCGGGCGCGGGTTAGCGTGGCCGGTGGCGTGTGAGGCACATCCATCATCTTATAATCCGGGTGAAAAGCGGAAAAGTGCATGGGCACATCCGGCCCCAACTCAGCCACCACCCACTGTGTCATCGCCTCCAACTCCGCATCCGTGTCATTCCAGCCGGGAATAATGAGGTTGGTAATTTCAAACCACACGTTGGTTTCATGTTTCAGGTAGAGCAGCGTATCCAATACCGGCTGTAACTCACCCGCGCACAACTTTTGGTAAAACGCTTCGGTAAAACCTTTCAAATCCACGTTAGCCGCATCCATATAACGGTAAAATTCGCGGCGTGATTCATCACACATATACCCGGCCGTTACTGCCACCGACTGAATGCCCCGTTCACGGCAGGCCAGCGCCACGTCAATGGCATATTCCATGAAGATGACGGGGTCGTTGTAGGTGAAGGCGACGCTGTGACAGCCCAATCGCTCGGCGGCGCGGGCAATGGTCTCCGGATCGGCCTGGTCGGCCAGGGTGTCAATTTCGCGGGACTTGCTGATGTCCCAATTCTGGCAAAATTTGCAGGCCAGGTTGCAGCCGGCGGTGCCAAAACTGAGCACGGCCGTGCCGGGCAAAAAGTGGTTGAGTGGTTTCTTTTCGATGGGGTCTACACAGTAGCCGCTGGAACGGCCGTAAGTGGTCAACACAATCTGGTCGTTATACCGCATCCGCACAAAACACAGCCCCCGCTGCCCTTCATCTAATTTGCAGGCGCGCGGGCACACGTCACACTGAATACGGCCGTTACCCAGCACATGCCAATACTTTGTTGGAAAATAGTCTATCTGGTTCATCTCATTTCCCCCTTTGGATTGTGTATCTATGCAATCCTGGGTACAGTATACAACAAATGGGTTGGTGATTGGCGTTTACCAGCCATCACCAACCAGCACAAAAGGAGAGCCTATGGACAAAGTACGTCAACCGGCGGTGGCCGGTATGTTTTATCCGGCGGATCCCGGCCGTTTGCGGGGGATGGTAAATGAATTTTTAGACACGGCCGTTCCCCTTCCCACGCCGCTCAATCCCAAAGCCATCATCGCCCCACACGCCGGCTATATTTACTCTGGCCCCATTGCCGGGTCGGCCTTCAAACCCTGGCAAGCACAGATGGCCGATGTGACCCGCGTCATTCTGGTTGGCCCGGCGCATACCATGGCCATCACCGGGGTGGCTGGCGTCAGCGCCAGCGCTTTTCGCACGCCATTAGGCGACATGCTGGTGGATGAGGAGGGGATAGAAGCCATACGGCCGTTACCACAAGTGCAGATTCATGACGGGGCGCACGGCCGGGAACATTGCCTGGAAGTCATGTTGCCCTTCTTGCAACTCATCGCCCCCCAGGTGAAGATTGTGCCCCTGCTGGTGGGGCAGAGCAACGGCCGTGAGGTGGCCGAGGTGTTGCAAACCCTGTGGGGCGGCCCCGAAACCCGCCTCATCATCAGTTCCGACCTCAGCCACTACTATGATTACGCCACCGCCCAAAAACTAGACGCCGCCACCGCTCAGGCCATCGAAACATTACAGCCAGACAAACTCAGCAGTGAAAGCGCCTGCGGCCGTGTCCCCATTCAAGGTTTGCTATACCTGGCCCAAACCCATCACCTCGCCGCCCACACGGTAGACCTGCGCAATTCCGGCGACACGGCCGGCAGCCATGATCGGGTGGTAGGCTATGGTGCGTTCCTTTTTGTCTGACTTTGGCGTTTTGTCGTATCAGGCACAGGGCAGTCAGCGTTGATCAACCTAACTGTTGGCACCCTGTACCTGGCATGGCCTGTTTACCGGTTGTCATTCACCAGCCGGTTAATATGTGGCGCGCCAGCTAACACTGCCAGCGTATCTCCCGCTGCTAACGTGCGGTCACCGGCCGGATGAAAATCAGAGACACTGTTGTGCCGCAGCAGGACAATACTCACCTCATACTCTTGCTCAATCTGCCCCATGCTCTTGCCAATCAACGCCGACCGGGATGAAATTTGCATCCGGGCCAGACTAAACGACTCCCCTTCCACCGTAATCGGGCGGGTCACATCTACATTGGCGGCGGCGGTGGCAAAAATGGGCGCAGACATGCCGGTGGCGCTCATGGCGCGGAAGCCAAACCGCTCTTGCAGGGCCTGCCCAAAATCATCGTCAAAAATACGGATGACAATGTTAATTTCCGGGTTTAGTTTTTGCGCTTTGAAGGCGATTTGCATATTGACGCTGTCATTTTGGGTGCAGATGACCAGGGCGCGCGCCTTTTGAATGCCCACGCCGCGCAAAATTTCCTCGCGGCGGGCGTCACCCGGCACTACCGGCACACCCATCGCCTGCGTGCGTGAGATTAACTCCTCGTCCGGCTGTAGTTCAATGGCGACCACTTCTTGATGCAGGTCGTGCATCTCTTTGGCCACACGAAAGCCCAGGTGCCCCAGGCCAACCAATACCGTGTGCTGGTTAAAAGTAGAAGCTACGGCCATTTCCCACTCCTTTGTGCGCTGCCGCCGGTTAAACAAGAGAAAGCCAAAATCGGTCAACCCCATCGCCAGCACCACCAGACCGATGATGGGCATGAGAAAATAAAACAGTTCCAGACGAGGATCATGAGGGAGGTTGTCACCCAGAGGTTGGAAAAAGGTAAGACCCATCACGTGGTACATGGCTTCCCACAGGTCTCTACTACCGACAAGTTCATCATTTTGCCGGGCCAGGTTGTGATAGATGATGCCGCCAATGACAACGGCCGTGCTAAACAACAACAACGGCCACAAAAATTGCCGCACCAGCAGCAACGTATCCCGCCAGACGGCGCGCAACGGCCGTAACCGTCGCCAGATTGTTGCCCTACTCCTTTGCGGCCATTTCATCTTATGATGGTGTTGAAGGCAAACTCAATTTCCAAATGGGAGATTCCCTTCGGTTGGATAAGGCAGCGTCTTGTGCTTGCCTGTTGGGGCGACCACAGGGGGACGCCCCAACAGATTATAGCCCTACTCCAAACGGAAATGAAATGGTAACAGTGCTACCGGCGCTAACTTGACGTGTTGCAATGCAAAGGGAATGCCAATGATGGTAATCGCCAGCACCAGCGCCCCGGTCAGGTGTGCCAGAGCAATTTCCCAACCAAAAAAGACCGCCCAGATGATATCCATTATCAGAAACAGGCAGCCGCCCTCGCCTCTATCCTGCGCCACAACTTCTTTGCCAAACGGGGCAATCGTCGCCACTCCCAGGCGGATAGCCTGCATCCCAAATGGGATACCAATGATGGTGAGGCAAAGCAGCGCCCCACCGATGATATATATGGCGGCGGCAATAAAACCGCCAAAAATAAGCCATACCAAATTGCCTAAAAAGCTAACCATTGTGTCTCCTTTGGCGACGATGTCCGTTTTGTTGTGCATCGCGCCTGTTTATGCTGCGAGTATATACGCACTTCCCCGGTGCATGTTACAACCTGGCGCATTTTGACTATAATCGGGCAAATTTAAAAAAGGAACCGATCCGCGAAGGGCGCGAAGAATGCGGAAGTCTATTAAAGTGACGTTCGTGTAATTTGTGTCATTCGTGGCTGTTTACAGATGGATAAGATTAAAATTACACACGGCCGTACCCACATCACCACCGCTTTTCAAAACGCCTTAGCCACACAGACGGCAGCCCTCATGCCCTATTTCACGCTGGGCTACCCGGATCGGGAGACCTCGCTGGCAGTGGTGGAAGCTATGGCTCCCTACAGCGACTTGCTGGAATTGGGCGTGCCTTTCAGCGATCCATTGGCCGACGGGCCAACCATCCAGCGCAGCACCCAGATTGCCCTGGAAAAGGGGACAACGACGGCCGTTTGCCTGGATATGGTGCGCGAACTACGAGGGCGCGGCGTCCACATCCCCATTATGCTCATGGGCTATTACAACCCGATTCTGGCGTATGGGCTGGGACGTTATGTGCAAGATGCGGCGGCGGCGGGGGTGGATGGTTTCATTGTGCCCGACCTGCCGCCGGAAGAGGCGGATGAACTGGAACGAGCCGCGACCGCTGCTGGTTTGTGCCTGATTCACTTTCTGGCTCCCACCAGCAGCCCGGAACGAGTGGCCATGGTGGCAGCGCGGGCGCAGGGGTTTATCTACCTGGTCAGCCTGATCGGGGTGACGGGGGCGCGCCAGCAGGTACAGGGCAACCTGGGCGACTTTGTGAACCGGGTGCGGGCACAAACCTCTATTCCCTTAGCCGTCGGTTTTGGCATTGGCACGCCGGAACAGGCAAAAACAGTTGGGGACTTGGCCGATGGCGTGATTGTGGGCAGCAAACTGATTAATGTGGCCGATGGGGCGGAGGATAAGGCAACGGCCGTCGCCGCCTTTGTGCGTTCGTTGCGCGAAGCATTAACCGCTACCGCACCAGACGCGGGTTAGCCCAGTAGGCGAGCTGATCGGTTTCGGTAACGGCCGTAGCCTCCAACCACACCGCCACTCTCTCATCTTCATATACAGATAACGGTATTATCACATCCACCCAGGCCGCCGGGCTGCCTGCGGGTAGGGCTGTTTGCTCAAACAGCGTTTCCTCATCCAGGCGCAGACGATAGGCGATGTCTGTTTGGGCGAGTACGGCCGTGTGCAAAACCAACCCGCCCGTCACATTGACCGTATATTCGTGCCCCGTCCATTCCCCAGACGCGGGGGTAATGGGCACGGCCAGATGGCGGCCGTTCTCCGCAGCAACGACCGTCATCTCTTCAACTTGATCCACCCACAAAAGGATGGTCTCGGCATAGTCGGCCAGTTCGGGCATCAGGTTGTAAACCTGCCCGTTGTCATAGTCCAGGACGATGAAGGTGGGGTCGGCACGGCCGTGCGCCGCCAGATGTTTCAGGCTACCCCCCGGCCGTTCCAGCCACGCGTCATACCACACCTGCATCACACTGCGCGTAAAGTCGGGCGAAATGGGGAAGCGGAAGGAAAAGAGGTGATTGTCGGCCGTCAATGTGGGCATGAGCGCATAAAGCTGCGTCTTCGCCTCTTCTTCCTCCGTCACATTGGCCAGCCACGCCCACTGCGATACACGAATTTCGCGGATGTGGTGGATGGTTACGGCCGTGAGCAGTAAGGCAACAGTTATCACCACCCAATTCTCTCGCGTCCAATTCCCCATCCCTTCTCCCTTCTTCTTCTTTCTTCCCTTTGCCTCTTTGCCCCTTTGCCCCTTTGCGTTAAAAACCACCATCTCCACTGTTCCCCCAATCGCCAGCGCCAGCCCCATGCCCGCCTGGTAAATGTGCCGTCCGGCATACAAATTGGGCAACTGCGACCACAACGCCCAATAGATGAAAAAGAGATGGGCCAACGCCCACAACAGCCAGAAACGCACCACCCAATTCCCCTGCCACAGCCAGACCACCAGCACAAAGCCCACGCCCGCCACAAACAAATTGGCCGCAAAACCGGACAGCCCCAATACCCCATTCACAAAGCTAAACCGGTACGCCGTCACCAGTACAAACTCGGCCACTTCCGGCCATTGCAGGTAGACCAGCCAATCGGCCAGGGTGCGCTCAGCGATTTGCACGGTGGGGTTGGGGCGGGTGAATTGCAGGAAGATGAGGACGGCCGTAACCAAAACCAATAGACCAAATGTGACCAATTCCTGAGGGGAAATTAGAGATTGAGAGATTGGCGGTGGTCGGTTGGTTGCCAGCCGCGACACCGCGAGATTGGGGGATTGGCGACGCAATCTCCCAATCTGCCAATTTCCCAATCTCCCAATAACCAACATCAACAACAAAAACGGCGGCAATAACACCGTCTCCTCGTGGGTGAGCAGGGCCAGCAGGGTAATGAAAAAGACCAGGAGTAGGCGGGGGGTAGACGGCCGTCGTAAATACCCCATCATCCCGCTCACCGCCGCCAGCGAAAAAATGGCCCCCATCACAATCGCCACACTGCTAATCCATGTCACCACATCCACCCAGTGACCATGAATGGCAAAGAGCACGGCCGTGACCAACGCCGCCGCCACGCCTAACCGGAACTGCCGCCCCACCCGGTAAATCAAAGCCACCGCCAGCGCATGAAACCACAGCAAAATAATGTAATAACCAAACGGCTCCCAGCCCAAAATCAGCTGGTTCAGCCAGAACCAGATATTCTGCGTGGGGCGGTAATACCAGGGCACGGCGTTGGGATCAAATACCTGAAGAATGCTTGCCGGTTCCTGCACAAATCGCTTGACATAATCAAACTGGATGTAATCATCCCCCACAAAAGAGCGAATAAACGGCGGCATATAGACCACCATCGTCGCCAGAATCAGCGCCACTATGCCCCATCGGGCAAGCAGTTGTTGTTTTTGTGTTGTCCTCATTTGGGTTATTATCCACACGGCAATAAAAACCGGCTAACTATTTGAATCCACAGATTACACAGATTCCCCAGATTAAATCTGTGTTCATCTGTGTAATCTGTGGATCATTATTAAGGCAGAAATGACCAACCAACTAATCCACGAAACCAGCCCCTACCTGCGCCAACACGCCGATAACCCGGTGGCGTGGTATCCCTGGGGCGAGGAAGCCTTACAAAAGGCACAGACAGAGGATAAACCGATCCTGTTGAGCATCGGCTACGCCGCCTGCCACTGGTGCCATGTGATGGCCCATGAGAGTTTTGAAGATGCGGCCACGGCCGTCTTCATGAACCAGCACTTCATCAATATCAAAGTAGACCGCGAGGAGCGCCCCGATCTAGACAGTATCTACATGCAGGCCGTCGTGGCTATCACCGGGCAGGGGGGCTGGCCGATGACGGTGTTTCTGACGCCAGACGGCCGTCCCTTCTACGGCGGCACCTACTTTCCGCCCACGTCTCGCTACGGCATGATCTCCTTCATGCAGCTGATGCAGCGCATCGTTCAGGTGTGGCAAACAGAGCGTGATGTGGCCGAGCGGCAGGCCAGCGATATTGGCGAACACATCAGCCGCACCATCGCCCTGGAAAAACAGCCCGGCGTATTGGAGCGCGGTATGTTCAGCCGCGCCGCATCCACCCTCTTCACTCAGTTTGATAAACAACTCGGTGGTTTTGGCGGCGCGCCCAAATTCCCCCCTTCCATGACGCTGGAATTTTTGCTACGCCACTATTTGCAATCAGGCGATGGCATGGCGCTGCACATGGCCGAACTGACGCTGCAAAAGATGGCTTACGGCGGCATGTATGACCAGTTGGGCGGTGGTTTTGCCCGCTACTCCACTGACGTTCACTGGCTGGTGCCCCACTTTGAGAAGATGCTCTACGACAATGCGCTGTTGGCGCGGGTCTATCTACACGCCTGGCAAATCACCGGCAAACCCCTTTACCGGCGCATCGTCGAAGAAACGCTGGATTTTGTGGCGCGGGAGATGCGCCATGCCAGCGGCGGCTTTTACAGCAGCTATGACGCCGACAGCGAGGGCGAAGAGGGTAAATTTTACGTCTGGACGGCCGTCGAAATCCGCGAACTCCTGGGTGATGACGCCGACCTGTTCATGGCTTATTATGGGGTCACAGAGCATGGCAATTGGGAAGAGGTCAATATCCTGCACATCCCCCGCGAACCAGAGGTGGTAGCGCAGGAAATGGGGCTGGACACAACTGTGTTGGAAGCCCGGCTCGCCCCCCTCAAACAAAAACTGTTGGCCGCCCGCGCCCAACGCATCCCCCCTGGCCTGGATGACAAGGTGCTGACCGCCTGGAACGGGCTGATGCTGGCGGCCTTTGCCGAAGCGGGGCGGGCGCTCAAACGGGAGGATTACACGGCCGTGGCCACCGAAAACGCCCAATTCCTGTATCGCAAAATGCGCACGGCAGACGGCGAACCCGAAGCGGCTTCGGGCCGTTTATTGCGTACCTGGAAATCCGGCCATCCCCTGGCCCGCCTGAACGGCTACCTGGAAGATTACGCCTACCTGGCGGATGGCCTGCTGGCGCTTTACCACACTACCTTTGACGAGCAATGGTTCATCTGGGCGCGGGAACTGGCGGACATCATGCTCACCCGCTTTCTGGACGCCGAACACGGTGGTTTTTTTGACACGGCCGACGACCACGAGGAATTGATCCACCGCCCCAAAGATGTACAGGACAATGCCATCCCCAGCGGTAACGCCATGGCGGCGCTGGTACTGCTGCGGCTCAGTTTATACACCGGCGCAGGATTGTATTGGGATGTGGCAGACACGGCCGTGTCCGCCCTCTACGGCCCCATGCTGCAATACCCCAACGCCTTTGCCCAATGGCTCATCGCCGCTGCCTTTCTCACCGGCGAACCACAAGAAATAGCCCTCATCGGCCAGCCAGATGCGCCTGATACCCAGGCGCTCATTGAAACCGTATTCGCCCATTACCGACCACATCTGGTTACGGCCGTTGGTGAAAATGGCGATGCCATTCCATTATTGGCAAACCGTGAGCAGCGCGACGGCCGTGCCACCGCCTACGTTTGCCACCGCTTCGTCTGCCAACAACCGGTCAACACGTCAGAGGCGCTGGGCGCACAGCTAACAGGCGAATAAATTCGCGCCTACACAAGGCGAAGACCGCTTTCGCGGTTCTGGCAGTCAACCGACGAAGTGCGTGCCCTCAACCTTTTGAAAGGTCGGCTTGGCAATGGTAGCAGCGGTTTCAATCGCTGCATTTAACGATATTGACAAGACGTTTGTTGATAGGTAAGATGTGTACATTCATACATAAATATGTACATATGGGGCGAAACAGCTATGACCAAAGTCTCGGTGACAAACTTTAGAAAACATCTATTTGACTATTTAGACAGAGCGGCTGGCGGTGAGATCATTGTGATCCAACGTAACAATCAGGAAGTAGCCCGTCTGATCCCAGTTGTGCAGAGTGATTGGCGGGAAAATATGAAGATCACACCGGAACTTCTGGTTTCACCTGAAGAACTTATAAAGCCACTTGACGATATCTGGGAGGAGTACGTGTGACCCAAGATGCTTATTTGTTCGACACACACGCACTCATTTTCTGGGCGAACAAAACCTCAGTATCGGCGGAGTTCATTAAATTTTTCGATAACCAGGCACAACAAGGCGTTTTACACGTCTCTTCACTTACCTTTTGGGAAATCGCTTTTTTAGTACAGAAAGGCAGATTAGCCATCCCGGACATACATGCCTGGAAAAATGAACTCTTTAGCCAGACAAATATCCAACTGATTAACCCCTCCGCCACAGAAATGATTGACTCAACATTGCTGCCACCCCATCATAAAGACCCCTTTGACCGCTTATTGCTCGCCCAGGCAAAGCACAACAACCTGATTCTGGTAACGCATGATCAAATAATGCAGGCTTATACCGTTCCCCAAATCTGGATGTAAACCAAATCATGATCACCGTACACATCAAATCCATTTACCTTGAACCATCCCCGGATGACGGTTTTCGGGTGCTAGTAGACCGGCAATTAGCGCCGGGACTGACGCAAGAATCGGCGCGCATTGACCTGTGGTTGGGTGAAATTGCCCCCAGCCCGCGCCTGCAAAAGTGGTTCCGCAATGACCGGGAGAAGTGGGACGAATTTGTGGAAAGCTATTACCGCGAGTTGGATGACAACAGCACGGCCGTGACCCGCCTCTTCCAACAAGCCGCTGGTGACCACATCACCCTGCTCTTCACCGCCAAAGACGCCCGCTACAACACGGCCGTTGCCTTGAAACGTTATCTTGAGGGGGAGGAGTAATATCTGCGAAGAACGCGAAGCAGCGCGAATAAGAACAAAGAATAATTCGTGCCATTCGTATCATTCGTGGCCTTTTGCATGAACGCCAGAACAAACCGAAACCAATACGCTGTCATTTTTGATATTGGTGGGGTGCTGTACCAGATGCACAACACCGCAGCCCAACAGGCGCTGGAGGCTGCCTGGGGACTCGTGCCAGGCACACTGGATAAAGCGGTGTTTGGCACGGCCGTAGCCCAACGTGCCATGATCGGCCAGGCCAACCGCCAGGAAATGTGGGCCGAAGCGCAGCGTCGCCTGTCCCTTGCCGACGCCGTCATGGCCCAGTTGCAGACGGTGATGCTGCCCGATGATGTCTGGGATACGGCGCTGCTGGAATTTGCCCAAAGTTTGCGCTCACGCTGCCAGACGGCCGTACTCAGTGATGCCTGGGAAGGGGCCAGAGAAAGCGTCGCCGCCTATGTCCACGACGGGCTGTTTGACGCTATAGTCTTTTCCTACGAAGTGGGCGCATCAAAACCAGACCCACGCATGTACCAAGCAGTGCTGGCGCAGTTGCAAATTCACCCACATCAGGCCATGTTCATAGACGACCGCGCTCACAACGTAGCCGGGGCACAGGCGTTGGGTATCCATGCCGTGCAGTTTCAGAGCCGCGAACAGGTTATAACGGCCGTGTTAGATTGGCTTGATACCCGTAATCCGTAATCCGTGAACCGTAAACCGATGACGGATAACGGGTTACGGATTACGGTTCACCCATGCAATTCAGCAAATTCTGCACAAGCGCCCAACAACGTTATCTTCCTCCCTTACTCGATTACCTGCACCAGACGCAGCCAGATCACCCGCACACCTGGCAGGATTGGGTTGTGGAGCGCATCTGGGGCGGCCAAAACAACCTGCTTTACCATGCCCGTCACGAGGATGAGGACGACGCTGTCGCTGTCAAATTTACGCAGCTGGATGAACGTCGCCGTGCCAGCCGCGAATTCCGCGCCTTGTGGGCGTTGCAAGAGGCAGGCCTGGAACTGGCTCCCGTACCCTATGGGCTGGTAGAAGGGCGGTATCACGGCCGTCAAGCCGTCATCCAATCCTGGCTCGATGGCCCCGTAACCCCCACGTCGCCACAGTCACCGGCCGAGTGGGCGCGGTTACTGGATCATGTGCTGGCGGTGCAGTCGGTACGGCCGTCAGACACACCTGCACTGAGCGCAGCCGAAGTGGCCGTGTCCCTACCCCCTGCCACTCTGCGCGCTACCCATCCCCGCGAACTGCTGGCCTTTTTGCGGCAACGCGCCGCCGCCCTGCCACCTGACGCCACCATCGAGCCGGTCGCCACTTTGCTGGCCTGCCTGGAAAAACGGGAGTTCCGCGATGGGCCGACCCCATCGTTGGCGCTGCTGCACTGTGACCCTAACCTGCGCAATTTTGTGCGACGGCCGTCCGGCTGGTTGGCGGTGGATTGGGAAAACAGCGGGTGGGGCGACCCGGCGCTGGAAATTGCCGACCTGATGGCTCATGCCGCTTACATGGATGTGCCAATGGCAACCTGGGAATGGGTGGTGCAGCAGGTGGCAGAACGATGGGGAGATGACACGGCCGTGACCCGCATCTGGGCCTATTACCCGCTCCTCCTCACCTTCTGGGTGGTCATTTTCACCCAAAGCATGTACGAATTAACACATGGTCTGCCTAATAACCGCCTGGCTCCCCGCCCCCCCGATTGGGCCGAAACGCTGCCGCCAAAGTATGATCATTACCTGCAAATTGCCGGTAACTGGGTAATTGAGTAATTAAGTAATTGGCGCCTCAATTACCCAATTACTCAATTAATTCTTCATCCAGCCACACGGCCGTGCCCAACAGTAGATAAAACACAAAGGCCAGGTCTACCAGGAAAAAGCTGTGGTCTACCAGACCATGCACCACCATATCCACAAACGCCGCGCCAATGCCCACCCACAGTGGCAGCCAGAGGCGCGATACTCGCTTCCGGCTGCGCCACAAATTCACTGGCAGCATTCCCAGCATCCACAACCCTGTTGTCAACCCCAACAGCCCCAACCGCGTACCAAAATCGAGGAAGAGGTTGTGCGGATGGCTCAAGTTCGGGTCGCGCCAGGCCGCGTCAAAGATGTAACGGCCGCGATACGCATACAAAAAGTTATCCAGCCCCACGCCCAAGAGCGGATGGTCGGCAATCATGTTCACGCTGGCCCGCCACAGATTCAGCCGGAACAGCCCGGTCTCGCCAAACAGCCCCAACCGCCCCGTCAATGCCGGGACGCTTTGAATAACTGCCAGCCCAACTACCCCCAACAAGCCAAATGCGATGAGCCAGGGCCACGTTTTACGGCCGTGTACCCTTTGCCACTGCCAGAACACAAACAAAAACGCCGCCGGTATGCCCAAGAACAGTGCCCCTTTGCTAAAAGTCAGCAACACCGCCAACCCGATGGGCAGCAGCGCCGCCGTATATAGCCAACGACGACGGCCGTTTTCCACAGTGCCCAGTAACGCCATCGCCGCCAAAACCGGCAGCACCCGCCCCAAAAATAAGCCGACGTTATTGGGTGAACCGTAAAACGCCCGAATACGCAGCAGGCCACCTTCGGCCGTGATCAGGCTGTCGCGGTCAAAACCATACTGCCACAGCCCGACCAGTGCTACTACCAACCCACCCAACACAAAGGCGTCCCAAATCGTCCACAGTTCGCTGGCAGACGGCCGTGTCCCCCGCAGCACCACATAAAACAGCACCGGCCCCAAAATCACCATGCGCCACTCATTGGTGGCTACGTCCAGCCGCTCCGTGAAAAATAGGGAGGCGGTGGCGAGGAGGAAGAAGGTGAGGACGGCGAAATCGGTAATCCGTAATCGGTAATCCGTTATCCGTAATTCGTTATCCGTAATTCGTAATCCGTAATCGGACTTCGGGTTCTGGGCTGCGGATAAGGCGTGGCTTTTACGGATAACGGCATACGAAATACGGTTTACGGCAAACGCGGCGTAGGTGACGAACATGAAGATTTCCACGGGGGAGAAGCGGTAGGTGAAGAGGGGTTTGAGGACGGGGTAGGTGTAGAAGGGGAAACAGAGGGCCACCAGCGCCAGCCCCCAGGCCGGGCGGAAGGCGATGAGGATGAAGAGGGCGATCAGGGCCAGCGCCATGAGCAAAAAGGCGGGCGATACGTAAAAAATGGCGGCGGCAGTGGCCGTCAGCGCCAGTTGGCCGCCATCGCCCAACCGCCGATAGATGCTGCCGACCTGTTCGCCCCAGGTGAGCCAGGCGCCAATGCCCACTAGCACGGCCGTACCCCACGTCAGCGCCAGTTGCCAGCCATCATCCAGCCGCCGATAGCGGGTGCGGGTCTGGCGGAACCAGCCCGGCCAATCCGCTTTGCGGCTGGTGATGATGGACAGGATGAGGCTGAAAACGGCCGTGCCCGCCAACAACCATCGCGCCAGGGTCACGGCCCCTTCGGCTACGCTCAGTGCAGGCGTGTCCGGCGGATGATAGGCCATGCTAAAACCATTGAGCGCCCACTGATCCCACCCCCGCGAGGCTACCACTTCCAGCGTGTGCAGGCGCGGCTCCAACCCGGTAGCCACCAGTTCGGTGGTCAGGTAATCCTCGGCCGGGTCGGCGGCGGTGAGGATGAGCGCAGCCCCGTGTTCGTCCTGAGGCAGGGCATTGGCCGGACGGCCGTCCACCGTCACATATAGCCGGGCGCGGAAATTGGCGCGGCGCACTCGCAACCCCACATCCGTGCCCCAAAAGGTGAATGTCACCCGGTCGCCCAACAATTGCGCGTCCGGCTGCTGCCCAATGTCCGCACCAAATTCCGGTGAAAACTCCCAATTGCCCTCGTAAACCTGTGCCGGGTCGTCCGGGCTGGCAAAATGAAAGCCAGGCCAGGCCACATCCGGATTTTGTTCAAGCAGGAAATGGGCGAGTTCGACGGCCGTTTCCCGTCCGGCAATACTAAATCCCCAGACCGGATCGTCCGGTTCGGCTTGCGGCTGCCAGTTTTCCAAGAACATCAGCCCCATCCAGGGCCATTCCTGCCGCGCCCGTTTCAGGCCGTCCAATGTGTATTCCGCCTGTTGCATTTCCGTCACCTCACCCCAGATGGAGGGTTGGCCTGCCCAATCAGGCGGCAGGGCATTCCAGCCCCAGTTACCCGCCCAAATCGCTTTACGGCCGTCGCCGTTGCGTTCCATCACTTCGCGCAGCAGGATGGCGCGGTTGAAGTTGGTCAGGCTGATGTCGGTATCGCGGTTAGTGGGCGGGGTGGCGAAACCATATGGCTTGGCAGCAACCACATCGAAGGCGTCGGCCGCGCCTTCTTCGTACAACTGCTGCAAAAAGAGGGGGTCGGCCAGGTTTTGTGGGCCGGTTTCTACAGTGGGGGCCAGCGGTGCGGCCACGATGACGGCATCGCCGTCGGCAGCGCGGATGGCGTGGGCGGCAGCGTTGAGCAAGGCGGCGTAGGCGGCGGGATTGACCGGCTGGTTGCCCCAGTGGGTGGTCAGATTTGGCTCGTCCCAGATGATGTAATGCTGTATTTGATCGCCATAGCGGGTGGCAAATTCACCGGCCCAGGCGGCAAAGTCGGCGATGGGCGGCGGGGCGAAGTTGTTTTGCGGATCGCCGTCGAGCAGAGGGACGAGAGTGAGGGAGTGTCGGGCTACGGCCGTGACCAGCCGATCCGCCTCTGCCCAATCAAAATCCGCGCTGTAGTAAAACGGCTGCTTGATATACCGGACGCCCAGGCTGGCAATGTGCGCCAGTTGGGCATCCAGTTCGGCGTCGTCATACTGGTTCAGGTAGACGTTGAGGCCGGGTGTAACCCCGGCATGGGCAGTGGGTTCGGGCAGGCCGGGTGGGATGCCGCGTGTCAGATATGCCTGCCGCGCCCGGAGCGCGCCCAGACCCAGCAGCGCCAACGCCGCCAGCGCCAACAATAAAATGGTCAGGATGCGTGCTTGTTTGATAGCCATAGGCCGTTATTCTAGGCCAATTGGCGGCAGGCGAAAAACGACGCTTTGCCTATGAGTGGCGGTTGGGGGAGGGGGTACGGCCGTGTGCTATAATTGACCGCAATCAACCTGTCCCTGAACATCGTGAAGTAATGGAGGGACGAGAGTCGTAAGGCGATTTGGCAAATCGCGCTACATTTCTACAGGAGCAAAGAATATGCCATCACCATTTCCCGGCATGGATCCCTATCTGGAAGGTTCTGAGTGGCCCAGTGTTCACTCGAATTTGATTGAAGAAATGGCTCGCCAGTTAGCGCCCCAGTTGTTGCCCAAGTACGTGGTGCGTTCTGTGCGCCGGTTTGTGATGGATGTGCCGATGGATTTATCTATTATGCCGCAGACGGCCGTGCCAGACATTGGTGTCCTGAGTACACGTGAACCAGCCCCGGTTTATAGCGGTGAACTGTTGGCCGTTTCACCACCTCTTCAGATTCCCACGGTGATTCCAGAAAAAGTGCCGATTACATCCCTGGAAATACGTGATGTGGCGGAACGGGAATTGATAACAGCGATTGAACTTCTATCACCGGCGAACAAGCGTGGCGAGGGATACCGGGAATATAATGAGAAACGGGGACGCATCTTGCAGAGTCAAGCGCACCTTTTGGAAATTGACCTGCTTCGGAAAGGCCGACGACCGCCTATGCAACGGCCGTTACCGGAAATGCCTTACTTTGTCTTTCTTAGCCGCGTAGAAAAACGCCCCATTACCGATGTCTGGCCGATCCAGCTAAACGAACCATTGCCAACTATTCCTGTACCCCTTATGCCTGAAGACGATGATGTCACTATTGATTTGCAAGCCGCGTTGGCGACCATTTACGATATGTTTGGTTATGGGTATCTGATAGATTACACAAGGCCGCCGGAGATACCGTTAGAGGGAGAGACGGCCGTGTGGGCAAATGAACGTTTGCAACAGGCTGGCTTCAAAAGGATGAACACGCAGCCATAAACTACCAGGGCAGACCAGAGTTCCCCGGTTTTAGCGTGAGGGTACGGCCGTGTATAATCCGGTAACTTTTGATGGATTTACACGTGGAGGGAGGTTATGCGTTCCTGGTTTCTGGTTTTAGCAATAAGTGTACTGGTTTTGGCCGGTTGCCAGCCACAAGAGGAAGTGGTGATGGTGACGCCGCGTGTGGTGCCAACGGCGACGCCGCTGCCGACCCAAAGTAAATTTCTAGAGAATCATTTCAAACTCTCAACTCCAGATAGTCAAATGTTGATCCAGTTGCGAACAAGCCCCTACCAAATGCCTGTGTCTTTTATGAGTGCATTGAACATAATCCTTTCTGTGCCACCAGAATCCCCCGCCGATAACACGATACAAATAACACAGCGGCAACAGTTCGATGATTATTTTCTCTCCTATATAGAAATGGACCTTGAACGATATTATCCAGAAGGAATAGCAGGAGCATCTGTATACCTGTTTCCTCGCCAGAGTATAAAACCTTCTGCTTATCTATTTGGACGGGGCATCATTGATTTTTTGAATGCCTATGGGCATCCTTTAGATGTAACCAAAGCGCAAACGTTAAAAATCGTTATCGATCCCTACTGGTATAAAGGCACAATTATTCTTGAATCTGTGCCCATGCAACTGGATAGTGATTCAAATAGCGAGTTACTGCTATATGCTCGTACAGAGCCGTATGGCAGCGGTGAAAGTGCGTTTATTCCTATCAATATAACAACACAAAACCGTTTAGAAATAATCCCGAATGACTTTGGTTTTGTACACGAACTTGGTTGCTGGCAAGCCAATGCGGCACATGATCTCAACCGTGACAAACAAAACGACATTCTGCTTCGTTGCGATTTAGCTAAACCTGGGTTTTCAATGAGTCAACAAATTGTATTTACTTGGAGTGATGTTGGTATATTTCGTATCGGTGAAACTGATTCGGTTTTGTGGAGAGGGGCACAATTCCCATATGAGATTGAAATTGCTGATATAGACTCCGATGGATTTGAAGAGATAGTCTGGTTCACTCCTTGTCAAGGAAATGCTTCAGGTCAATGTGAGGTTGTTAACGCATTTTCCTGGAGTGAGGAAACTTACAACAAAGAACTCATGCCTATGGTCGTTCTCTCTGATTGTACACAGATAAGCGTGCAACCCGAGGCGCATGACCGAGTAAATAACTGTGTTCTTCAATTGAGCAATGCCGTACTCGCCCAAACCGATCCCACCATCCCCACCCAAATTACCGACCTGCTCCATTATCTACCCACCGATGACCCAGAGGCACGGCCGTACCGCGAACACCTGACCTACCTGTTAGGCTACAATTACGAATTGAGCGGGGATGAGGACACGGCCGTGTCCACCTACCTCTCCCTCATCCAGCAATCACCCACCTCACCGTGGGCCTGGCTGGCCTGGGCGCGTTTGGAACCGGTGGAGGAATAACAAACGGCCGTTGCCTCAAGTGTCTGGTAGATCAGGCAGGTCAGATGGGGAGTTGTTGAGTTCCAGCTTTTTGAGGCGGTAGAGTGTTTCCTGGGTAAGCTGGCGGTGTTTGCTGGTGATGTCCGCCTGAATGCCAAAGAGGAAGATGAGCATCCCCACCAGAATCAGGCCGGTGCCAAAGGTGATGGACTGCGTGAAACGGCCGATCCCCCGCTCGCCGATCACCCAAAAGTAAAAAAAGCGTAGCCAGAGCAAAGCCCCCACCGTCAAAAAGGGCAGCGAGGCGTAGGTAAAGGTGCGCAGCGGTTCATAAAAGGCATACAGGCGAACGATGGTGCTGGCCTGGGCTTTGATGAAGTGCCACATGGAGCGTTGCAGGCGCGACGGCCGTGTCGGGCTATTTGTCTGCACCGGAATGCTCACAATCGTCATCCCCAATTTGCCCGCCTGGATAATGCTGTCCAGTGTGTAGCTAAACTGTGTCAGGATATTCAACCGCAGGGCTGCCTCGCGGGAGTAGGCGCGGAAACCGCTGGGCGCATCGGGCACGTCGGCGCCGCTGACGGTGCGCACCGACCAACTTCCCAGCTTTTGCAGCAGCCGTTTTAGCGGCGAAAAATGGGCGATCTGGTCAATTTGCCGGTCGGCAATGACAATATCGGCCTGCTGTGCCAGTACGGGCGCTACCAGTTCGGGGATGTAGCGCCCCGGATATTGGTTGTCGGCGTCGGTGTTCACAATGACGTCCGCCCCCAGACGCAGGCAGGCATCCAACCCATCTTGAAATGCCCGCGCCAACCCCATATTGCGGCGGTGGCTGATGATGTGCTGCACGCCGCAAGCCCGCGCCACCTGTACCGTGTCGTCAGTGCTGCCATCGTCAATGACCAGCACCTCGATGCAATCAATACCGGGCACGGCCGTCGGCAGTTCCGCCACTGTTTGGGGCAATGTTTCCGCTTCGTTGTAGCAGGGGATTTGAATGATGAGTTTCATGGTTATAATGGTAAAGGGCAGTGGTAGCACCACTACCCCTTACCACTGAGAATATCGTCCAGTTCTACCAGGTGCAGCCCTTCCCACAGATAAATGTCCAGATTGATACGGCCGTGTTCATCCACCATCACCCCTTCTGCCCGCAGCAAGTTGGCCTGTTCCGCTGCCGCCTTGTCCCGGCTGTGAATGCTGATGCGCCCCTTGTTATTCACCACTCGCTGCCAGGGCACGGTGGCTGACGTATACGGTTCGCCGCTGTCCGGTGCGCTCAGGGCGCTGAGGGCGTAGCCTACCGCCCGTGCTGCATTGCGGCGACCGAGCATGAGGGCGATACGGCCGTAGCTCGTCACCTTGCCCGGCGGAATTTGCTGCGCCACTTTGTACACCTGCACATAAAAGCTGAGCTTGCTCATGCCCGGTATCTTATCCACAGTTCTCCGGTTAGACCACTTCCCCCTATCCAAGTTTTCACGCTTTGTTTACCTCCCCACTGCCCACTTGATGATATAACCGGCGCATATTCTTAATGAAGTTGTGTGTTATTCGGGGTACAAGCCGAGAGTGGAGACAAAAGCAATGAACAGGTCTGTCCTGGTTGTGGATGATGAACCATTAACCCGTAATCTCCTCCGATTGATGTTAGAACCGGCTGGTTATCAAGTCTGTGGCGCCGGCGATGGGTTTGAAGCATTGACAATGGTAAAGGAAGCCCATCCTGACATCATGATTTTGGATGTGATGATGCCGGCTATGGATGGGCTGACGGTATGCCGGTTGATCCGTGAAGATGCAGAAGTGGCCGGCATCCCGATTATCATGTTGAGTGGCAAAGTGCATCGGGATGCCGTTCAAGAAGGTTTACAGGCGGGGGCCAACCGGTATCTGGCTAAACCCATGTCCCGTATCGGTCTACTGCAAGAGCTACAAGAGGTACTGGCAGAAACGGCCGTTGCCTCTAACTAAACCCCAAATCCGCTTCCACATCCGCCCAACTCCCCAAACGGTCAATATGTAACGCGTTGTAGAATTGATACGCCTTCTCCGGCGAACTGAGCTGCGCCAGCAGCACCAGGGCCGCCCGGTAGCTGACCAATCCACCATTGGCCGTCACCCGCCGGTTATCTACCACCACCGGGGCATCAACCTGCACCTGCACCTCTGGAAATTGTGCCTGTAACTGCGCCTCGCCGCCAAACCAGGTGGTGGCTCGTTTCCCGGCCAACACACCGGCCTGCGCCAACAAAAAAGCACCACTGCAATTGCTGCCCACCCACTGCGCCGTTTCTTCCTGCCGTCGAATAAAATCGTTCAACTTCTCATTTTGCAGCAGATGATCAATCTCGTTGGCGCCTGGCACCAACAGTACATCCAGGGTGATGTCGTCGGCGATGGTAGCGTCTACGCTCAGGGTAATCCCTTCGGCGGTGGTAATGGTTGGTTGCGGCTCTACGCCAATAAGCAGTACTTCCCAATCGGCAAACCAGCTTTGCTGCCGCGCCAGGCCAAACAGTTCGGCCGGGGCAATGACCTCACTGGTCAATACCTCGTCAAACACAATAATGCCAATTTTTTTGTTTGTCATCTTTTCATTTCTCCAGGTATGATTGTGGTTAAAATCAGCCTGAGCTTAACCGATTAGTCGGTGGGTGTATTGTATTTTTTCGACACCCTGTGCTATGAAAGTTATTCTGGCAAAGGTCATGATCTGACGTTTTTCACCCTGTCAGATGTCACCTTGTCACCTTGTCATGTCTACACAAAACACGGCCGTACATCCCGCCTCCCCTCTACCCCACCTGGGTCTGCTATTGGCTTCCCCTTCGCCGGCGTTGGCCCCCTATGTGCATAGTTACTGGTTTATCAACCGCTCCTGGACACGGCCGTTACCCCTGGAAGAATATCTCTACCCGGAAGGTGGCTTGGGTGTCGTCTTTAATAGCGGCGATCCGATTATGGTGGATGGTACGGCCGTGACTGCTCCCGCGTTTTTGGACGCCACAAACAGCTTCAGAACCCGGCTTGGTTTTCAGCAGCATACGGCGGTAGTGGGTATTCGTTTTCACCCTGGCGGCGCTTATCCGTTTTTTCCCATGCCCCTTAAAGAACTTCAGAATATGCCGGTGGCTCTCGATCAAATCTTACCTTCTGCTCTGGCTTCCCAGAGTGAACAATTGGCCGCTTTGCCTACCTTGCCGCAAAAAATCGCCCATCTGGAGTATATGTTGTGGCAGTGGCAAAAGCCCCAGCGTGAACTAGCCACAGACACACGCACAATCCTGGCTGCCATCCGTCAGGCACAGGGTCAGGTAAACATCAAATCGCTGGCTGATGCCCGTTTCATTAGCCAACGGCAGTTGGAGCGCCTATTCCAGGCACAGGTCGGCATGTCGGCCAAGACATATGCCCGCCTGGTGCGGGTGCAAAGAGCGCGCACCGCGTTAAGGCAAGCAACGCCCGCGGCCGCTCACCTCAGTCAAGACCTGGGTTTTTACGATCAATCCCATTTTATTCATGAATTCCGGGCCATTATGGGTCTGACGCCCCAACAATACCGGCAGAATCGGGCGCTACGCCAGCAAAACCGGCCGGCGGAAAGGCTAAATCAGGAAGATAGAGCATGAATTGGTGGTACACCATGAATCGGCGGATTGCTTCTAGCGGGCCGGGTGCGCAGTTGTTTTCACACATTGCGCATCGGCTGGATGGACCAAGTTTGCGCTGGAGCCACGGCCGTTTTGCTCCCGGCGCTTTCCTCACTGGCGTCCCGCTGATTACGCTCACGACCATTGGCGCTAAGAGTGGGCAACCTCGTTCCGTTCCCCTGTTGGGTGCGCCGGATGGGGAAAATATCATCCTCATCGCCTCCAACTGGGGTGGTAAAAAGCACCCATCCTGGTACCACAATATCAAAACCAATCCGCAGGTGCAGGTTGCCCGCCAGGGCCAAACCAAAACTTTCATTGCCCAGGAAGTGACCGGCGCTGAATACGGCCGTTGCTGGCAACAAGCAGTGGCGATCTATCCAGGTTATGAATTGTATAAATCGCGGACAGACGGCCGTGACATCCCCGTTTTTCTACTCGCCCCTCAAAATTGACTCCCTATTTCCGTTTGAATTTTGACAGGCAAGCCGGTAAAATAAGCTCTGTTGAGCCTGGGGTGGGAACAACTCTTAGATTCTCAAATCCGTGCCAACAGTACCAATTTAAGGGGAAAGAAATGAAAACCTTATTCAAACACCTTTCGGTGTTACCAATTCTGTTTATGTTTTTAGCATTGGTGGTCAGCTTAGCTGCCTGTGGCAATGATGCACCAGCCACATCGGTAGCTGAAGTAGTCGAAGCCGAGCCGTCAGACACGCCGGTGCCGCCTACCGACACCCCAGAACCCACTAACACGCCGCTGCCCACAGACACCCCGGCGCCGACAGAAACCCCCACCAACACACCGACGCCAACAAATACACCCACCGCCACACATACGCCCACTAATACCCCGACCCACACACCAGAGCCAACCGACACACCGACTGCCACCCATACACCCGCAGCGACCAACACGCCCGCTGCCTCCGCTACCCCCCGCCCTCCTGTGGCTACCGCCACCCCTTCCGCCACCGCCACCAGTGAAGCAGAAGCCACACCGGAGTTCATTACGATTTACTACATCTCCAACCCCAACGACATTCTAGGTGTTTTCCCGGTGAAAGCGTTTGATGCCGATGAATTGCGTCAACAAATGAACACAATTCAATTCGCGCTGAACACGATGCGCTCAAACCTGGATGCTGCCAAAGCCGGGGATGCCGCCGCGTGTGCTAATTACATAAGCGCTTATAACAATGTCTTGTATTCCGGCATCTTCTTTGATCCGGTCCCCCCGGATTGGCAAGATATTGACTATATCTACTTTCTTTCTTTTATTTATGCACTGGATCGCACCCGCCCGGCGTATCTGGCTTGTGTGAATGGTGGAGCTATGGGTGATTTTAATTATGGGCTGGCTTATACAGCCATTGAAGACACATTAAGTATTCTGAATCCGGCCATTATTAGCGCCAATTCTCGATAAAGAAATCGGGGGAGGGATACGGCCGTGTCCTTCCCCCTTTTTCATCCACCCACATACTTCACCTTATACCCAAGCGTCTGTAAGGCGGCAGCTATCTTTTCCCGGTGATCTCCCTGAATTTCGATGGCATCCTCTTTGATGGCCCCGCCGACCCCGCAGCTTTTTTTCAGGCTGGTTGCCAATGTCTTTCTATCCTCCGGCGTTAACTGTAAATTCATCACCACTGTCACCGTCTTACCACCCCGCCCTTTCTTTTCGCGGCGAATGTGCGCAGTTTGCTCCGCCGGCGGCAGGCTTTTGGGTTTTGGACAGCGGCAAGGATAACTGCCGCAGCGTTCACAACGCTTCGCAAAAGCAGAATCTGTAGAATAGACAATGTTTCGTTTTTGCTGAGGCATCAAACGCTTAACCTTCTCGGCAGGCGCGTGCTGCTTTGACCCTGTAGTGTCACCGTATTGACACCTTGCGATTGCTGCATTACAATAAACACGTACTTCCTCCTCTCAATACCAATGGTCTGAACAGCAGGTTCAGGGCAGAGGCAAAATGGGAGATGGGCGGG
Source organism: Anaerolineae bacterium (assembly GCA_023382655.1). Lineage (GTDB taxonomy): Bacteria > Chloroflexota > Anaerolineae > Promineifilales > Promineifilaceae > CAADGU01. Next base: position 382,075 of record JAHDWK010000001.1, read on the forward strand.
GTCAAGGGGTTGCCCCGCCCTCCTGTTTTTTTATGGCAATGTTTGACGGAGGAGAGTGAGCCAGTTTCCACCCATGATATTTTCTACATCAGGCTGGTCATAACCACGTTCCCGCAGTTTATCACCAATCTTAGCCAGGTCAGCAACCGAATCCAGTTCCGCCGGAATATCGGCCGCGCCAAAACCGCCATCCAGGTCGCTGCCAATGCCCACGTGCGCGGCGCTGCCGGTTAACTGGCACATGTGGTCAATATGGGCGACCACGTGATCCAGTGTCACCAACTCTTTACGCTCACCACGACGGTGTCCCGCTTTCAAAAAGGAACTACTGAGTACCACACCGATGACGCCTTGACGCTCACCAATCAGCCGAATTTGGGTGTCGCTGAGCTGGCGCTCCGTGGGCACTAAGGTGCGGGCATTGCTGTGGGTGGCAACCACCACGCCAGGATAACTGTCCAGTGCTTCCAGCGAGGCTTTTTCGCTCATGTGCGTCAAATCCAGGATGAAACCGAACTGAGCCATCACGTCCAATAGCTGACGGCCGTCCGGCGTCAATCCATGTTCACTGCCCCGCCACGCGCCGGAAGCATAGCGCGTGTCATCCCAGGCCAGCCCAATCAGGCGCAGCCCCCGCGCATACCACATTTCTACCTCTTCCGGCTGCCGAATGGGGTCGGCTCCTTCCATCAAGGGAACGATGCCGAGGAGATGGTTTTCTTCTGTGGCCAAGCTGGCAACCACATCATCCAGGCTTTTGGCGTCAGTGACCAGGCGGATGTTGTCTTGTTCGTCAGCCAGGCGGTGGTAATAATCCAGTTGGGCCATACCCTGGCGGTGGGCTTCGGCGGCGTCTTTATAACCGACTTTGGTGCCAATACCGGCCAGAGGGCTGGCGGTGGGCATGACAAAAATGGTGCCGAACACCAGCCCCACGCCGCCCTTTTGCAGTTCGGGCAGGGTGACGGTGGCGATGCCGTTGCGGCTTTGCCCTTTTTCGGCGGCACGGATGGTATCCAGGGGTTGGGTGAGGTCACGGCCGTGTTCCAGCACGTTATAAGCCAGGTCAAGGTGAGCGTCTACAATCATTATCATCCTCAAGCGCGGATCAGAGCGCGCAGCCGTTTCAGGTTTTCCACATCCATGTCAATTTCATTGCCCTCGGCGTCTTTTTCCGTTTTGGGCGTTTCCAGGTGGGCGGGATGGTCTGCCCAGCGCGAGTCATTAACAAAGTTAGCAAAGCCTTCTCGCCCAATGTGCCCATCGCCAATGTGTTCGTGCCGGTCTTTGCGTGACCCCAATTCATGTTGGCTGTCATTGAAGTGGAAACATTTAATCCACTCCAGCCCAATCACCCCGTCAAATTCGGCCATTGTTTGCGCATAGGTGGCAGGGGTGCGAATGTCATATCCGGCAGCAAAGACGTGGCAGGTGTCAAAACAAACGCCCAGCCGTTCGTGCCGCTCCGCGCCATCCAGCATAGTCGCCAGATGGCTAAAGGCGCGGCCCAGGTTGGTGCCCTGCCCGGCCATAGTTTCCAGGCAGATAGTGACCTGGGGGGCGGACACGGCCGTGTCCGCCAACAATCGTCGCAACGCCCGCACGATTTGGGCTATGCCCGTCGCCTCATCCCCTTCCATGTAAGAGCCGGGATGAAAGGTAATCAAGGGGATGTCAAAAGCAGCAGCGCGCTCCACCTCATCCCGTAACGCCTGGTAGGATTTTTCCCACAATGCCTCATCAGGTGAGGCCACGTTGATCAGATAACTGGCATGGACGGCCACGGGGAAGATGTGGCTGTATTGGGCCTGGGCTTGCCGGTATTTTTCTACGTCTTCGGCTGTGATCGGTTTGGCCGCCCACTGCCGGTTACTTTTGGTAAAGACCAGCATTGAGTCACAGCCGGCGTCATTGCCACGCTTGAATGCTTCGTACAGCCCGCCGGCTGCGCTCATGTGTGCCCCTAATCGCATAAATTCTCCTGAGTAGAATGACCGGAAAAATCGTCCTACGTATCATATTCGGACGGCCGTTCACCACCCAAATACCCTATTGTTTCCGCGCCATCCAGCGAATAAATACCGTCGCCTATCAACTGCCACATCCGGTTGCCTGCCAGGTCAAGAATGTAATCCCCTTGTACATAGCCTGTTAACTCGTTATCCAGGGTATACACATTCCGCCCTTGCACATAAGCAAACTGTTCCCCTTTACGATCCACTACACCACGCATGATATTCCCCCTTGCCAATTGTCCGTGATTCGTAATCGGTTTACGGACAACCGACCTCATTCGATAGGTACGGTGAAGGTTGCGATGATATTATCTTGTCCATCGAGCAATGTTACCAGTTCACCTGGTTGCCAGACCGCCTCCGTGCGCCCCCAATACACATCTGTGGCCCCATCACGGCCGGTACCTGTGTGAAAAAGGATGCCCGCGCCATCACCAAAGAGCGTGACCTGCTTGAAGGTGTAAAATTGGTTTTGCTGGTCCACGATTTTCCAACCAAGCAGCGCAATGGGGCTGCTGCCGCTGTTGACAATTTGCACCGCCTCATTGTTGATGTCGCTGGGGGCGATCACGGCCGTAATCCCCACCACCGCCTCACTACCCTGCGTCACCGTCACCGGTTCCGCGGCGATAGGCGTGGGCGACACAACCGGCGTTGGCTCCGATGGCGGTGGGGTAGCCGTTGCCAATCCCCCCACCGGAATGACCAATTGATCGCCTACCGACAAAAAGTTAGGATTAGCAATGTTGTTTGCCGTCACAATATCGTCCATAGGCACATCATAAATCTGGGCAATGGTGGCTAATGTGTCACCGGCCCGCACAACATGCACCGGCGGCCCTTCTGGTTCCGGCGGCGCTTCTGGGGTATCGGTGGCGGCGGAAACCACAGGGAGCACCGCCGGGGTGGACAGGTCGGCATTGGCTACGGCCGTTTGTGCCACCAGCGGTGTATTTTCCGCCCGTTGATTCTCCCAATAATAGAGAATCGCCAGCATCACCACCGCCGAAACCACTATGTTGATCAGAATAAACGGCAACATGCGTCGAGCAGACATTCGTTTCTCCTACCGGTTATTGTACCAGACCTCTTAAGACCTGACAGGTTTCACAAACCTGTCAGGTCTATTTGTTATTTGGAAACTACTGCAAATTGTGGAAAATAAGGGCACTTCACTAATAGAGGCAACCAATTAATGGCAAAACAACTCAAAATTCTCTTTCTCAGCGCCGAGGTTGCGCCCTTTGCCAAAACGGGTGGGTTGGGTGATGTGGGCGGCTCGCTGCCCAAAGCGTTACATGCGCTGGGGCATGATGTGCGCGTGGTGATGCCCGCCTACAAAAAAATCGAGGATGGATATCCCGGCATAACGCCCATGCCAGGACTGTTGCACATACCCACCGGGGCCGGTTATTTGCCGGTGGGGGTTTTTACCGGCAAGCTGCCCCATAGTGAAGTCCCCATTTATTTTATTGCCGAGCATAATTTGTTTAACCGGCCCAACATCTATGGCTACAATGATGATCCCTACCGTTTTGCCTTTTTCAGCCGGGCGGCCCTGGAACTGACGCTGGCGCTGGCGTGGAAGCCAGACATTTTGCACGCCCATGACTGGCACACGGCCCCGGCTATTACCTGGCTGGCTACGGCGGGGCAAGGCGACGGCCGTTTCCGTGAAATCGCCTCCATCTTCACCATCCACAATTTAGCCCACCAGGGGCGCACCAACTGGCACATCTTCGATTACCTGGGCATCCAGACCCATTCCCTGGCGGAAGAAGGGTATGGCGAAGTGAATTTCATGGCGCGGGGCATTTACCATGCCACCATGATCAACACCGTCAGCCCCACCTATGCCCGCGAAATGATGACCCCCGAAGGCGGCGCCGGTCTGCACGACCTGCTGCGCCACCGCCATTATGATGTGCATGGTATTTTGAACGGTCTGGATTATGAGGAGTGGGACCCGGCAAGTGACGGCCGTATCGCCGGCCATTACGACGTTGATCACCTGGAAGCCCGCATCCACAATCGCCACGCCCTCCAGGCTCGCGCTAACCTCCCCCTACGTGATGACATTCCTCTGGTGGCGATGGTCTCCCGCCTGGACTGGCAAAAAGGGCTGGACATTACCGGGCACGTCATTCATTTGCTCATGAATGGCTTTGCGGGCGATGCGCAATTCATCGTGTTGGGCACCGGCGCGCAAGAGTACGAAGACATGTTTGCCCGCCTGGCGCATTACCACGCCGATAAAATGACGGCCTATCTGGATTACAGCGCCGGGTTTGCCCCGCTCATTTATGCCGGTAGTGATATGTTCATCATGCCCTCCCGTTTTGAGCCGTGTGGCCTGGGGCAGCTCATTGCCATGCGCTATGGCAGTGTGCCCGTTGTCCGGGCTACGGGCGGTTTGGCGGACACCGTCATTGAAGGGCACACCGGTTTTACGTTTCAAGGTTACAGCACGGAAGCCTTCTGGCAGGCGATGCAGCGGGCCATTTATGTATATAACGTAGACCGCCCACGCTGGCGGCAGATTCAGCATAATGGCATGGCTGCCGACTTTTCCTGGCGGCGCTCGGCGCTGAGCTACCAGCAGTTATATGAATGGGCGATTGCCCGGACATTTTCGTGATGCATGATACGTGACTTTCACGTATCACGCATCACGCATCACGAGGAAAACATGCGATTCAAACGTGCCGCAGGCGTATTGTTACATCCATCTTCCCTGCCCAGCCGGTATGGTATTGGTGACTTTGGGCAGTCGGCGTATCGGTTTGTGGATTTTCTGATTGAGAGCAAGCAGGCGCTCTGGCAAACGCTGCCGTTGGGGCCAACGGGCTATGGCGATTCGCCTTACCAATGTTTTTCGGCGTTTGCCGGGAATGCCCTGTTCATCAGCCCGGATAAGCTGGTAGAGGAGGGATTCTTGCCGGAGACGGCCGTGACCACCGTCCCCGCCTTCCCCAACCACCAGGTTGATTATGGCCCCGTCATTACTTACAAAATGAACCTGCTGCGGCAGGCTTTTACCCATTTCCAACGCTACGGTACGGCCGAGCAGCAAGCGGCGTTGGCCGAATTTAACCGGGAACAGGCTTTCTGGCTGGATGATTACGCCCTGTTCATGGCCCTCAAAAATGAACACCAGCTTGTGGAAGGTGGGGTTTGGAGCACCTGGCCCCAAGAGATCGCGCTGCGCAAACCGAAAGCAATGAAGGAATGGGGCAAAAAACTGGCCGATGCGGTGGCGTTACACAAATTCTTGCAATTCCTTTTCTTCAAACAATGGCTGGAACTGAAAGCGTATGCCAATATTCGCGGCATTCAAATTATCGGCGACATTCCCATTTTTGTGGCCTATGACAGCGCCGACGTGTGGGCCAACCCGGACCTCTTTTTTCTGGATGAGGCCGGGCAGCCGACGGTTATTGCCGGGGTGCCACCGGATTATTTCAGCGAAACGGGGCAGCGCTGGGGCAACCCCCTTTACCGCTGGGATCGGTTGCAAGCGGATGGTTATGCCTGGTGGGAAAAGCGGCTGGATATGAGCTTTGTGCAGGCGGATATTGTGCGCATTGACCATTTCCGCGGCTTTGACGCCTACTGGGAAATTCCGGCGACGGAACCTACGGCCGTTGTTGGCCGGTGGGTGCAGGGGCCAGGGGCGCGCTTCTTCCGCACGCTACAAGAAAAATTAGGGGATTTGCCCCTCATTGCCGAAGATTTAGGCGTGATCACGCCGGAAGTGGAGGCGTTGCGGGATGAGTTTAATTTTCCCGGCATGAAAATTTTGCAGTTTGGGTTTGGCGGCGAGCGCAACAGCAGTTTCTTGCCGCATAGTTTTGGCCGTAACTGTGTGGTTTATACCGGCACACATGACAATGAAACGACGGTAGGCTGGTATCTGAATGCCAGTACGCATGAACAAGACCATGCCCGGCGCTATATGGCCATCAATGGGCACGATATTGCCTGGGATATGATCCGGCTGGCGCATGGTTCGGTGGCGAACACGGCTGTGATCCCCATGCAAGACCTGCTCACTCTGGGCAATGAAGCGCGCATGAATTTCCCCGGTAAGGTGGGCGGCTACTGGCGCTGGCGTTTCCGTGCCGACGCCCTGAGCGACCATCTGGTTTACCGCCTGCGCGAGATTACGGAACTGTACGGCCGTGCCCCCGGCCAACAGCAAACGGCGAAGGCCGAGGCGATTGTGGCGGAGCAGGCTTAACCCGTAATCGGTAATCCGTTATCGGTAATCAGATTACGGTTTACGGATTACGGTTTACGGTGTAAACAGCTCCCGCATCTCTTCGGCCGTCAGGTGGCCGGTGTTTTGGAAGATGATGAGCAAGGGTTGGTCGTAGACAGTGAAGCTTTCGTCAGCGCGACCGAGGTTGAGGGTGGGGTGGGCAACCAGAAGCGTTTCGACTTCATCGGGGGGCGTCAGACCAGGCCAGCTAAATCGATCAGCATAAAGGCGGATGCCGAACAGGGTGGGCATGCGCGTGGTGACATAGACAGGTTCGTAGCCCAACGAGCCGTCAAACAGCAGTTGGTGGTATTGGCCGGAGAGAGGGTAACGGCCGTTCAGCCGGGGCGCCACACCATACACCCGATTGGACATGATGGTCAGGTAATCACCGGCCGCCAGCCGCGCCAGGTTTCGTTCCAGCTTGGCCTCGTCGTCGGCTTCGTCTGCGCCGGTCAGCCAGGTCAGTTCTTCATTCCGGTATTCGCTGCGCAGGCGGGGCACGCCATCCAGCAGCATGGTGGACGGCAGGGCGTCATCCCACTGCTCGCTGAGAATGAGCGCGCCGGGTGGTATGTTTTCATACACCCAGGCCGACCCGGCCAGCCAGGGATGCGGCTGGCGATACATATTGACGAAGCTGAGGGCGTAAAGGGTGGTGGTGAGCAGCACGGCCGTGACCGCCCCCCATCTTACCCACCGCCAGCGAATGCTCAACAGCAGCGCGGCCGCGTACAGCATCAAAAACGGGGTGATCGGCTGCAAATAGCGCATAAATTTGACGTGGAATGAGCCGGTGAGCAGGAAATAGGGGATGATCCAAGACAGTAAGAGGAAATTGGAGATGGGGGATTGGAGATTCAGGTTTGTCGCTGAAATAGTTAAGGGTTGCTGCCAATTTTTGGCTACCCGCCAGATTTCCCAAACCAACCCGGCAGAGGCGGCCAACCCCAGCAGCGGCCCCATACCCCAGCGCAGTTGCATTTCCACAAAGTACAGATAGGCCCACGTGCCGCTGTACTGTCGGGCAAAAGCGATGTCACTACTGCCACGCACCATCGCTCCCTGCGTCACAATGTCTTGCAAGTAACATGAGCGCCAATCGAGCGCGGGTATGGTGAAGGGGCCGATGGATGAAGCGGATGTGACCACTGAACATGTCAGGCCAAGCACGGCGAAAGGATTGGTGAGAAAAAAGGTGAGGGCAGTCACGCACACGGCCGTGACCAACCCCCTCACCCACTTGTCTCCGCTCGTTACATACACCGTCAGAGCTAAGGGAAGGAGTAGCAAGACGGCCGTAAACTTTGACCCTACCGCCAGCCCGACGCAAATGGCCGCCAGGAGCAGGTAAATTCGTAATCGGTGGGACGTGATGTGTGATGCGTGATGCGTGACCCGTGTTCCGTTATCGGTGTTCTCCTCACTTGCCACCTGCCACCTGACACCGGAAACCATGAAAAATAATGCCGCCACCACAAAAAAGGTGAGATACGGGTCAGAGATGAAAAAGTGGGCCAGTTGGATGTGCATGACGTTCACGGCCAGGAAAGCGGCGGCGAGCAGGCCCACCGGGGTGTTATACAGCCGTTTGCCCAGTAGACACACAAGCAGTATGGTAGCTGTGTCAAAGAGGGCGGTGAGGGCACGGGACACGGCCGTGAGATGCCGGAACTCAATCGCCCCCATCCCATTCAGCAGGTCGCGGGTAAACAGCCAGTCCGCCGGGAAAAAGCCGATCAGCGCCGGACCGACCCGCTCCATCAAACGGGTGGCGGCTACCCCCAAATACAGCGGCACATGCCCATAGGCAAAATCCCGATGCTCGTCTTGCCGCACCACAATCCCCTCGCTGGCAGCATCTGGCGGCCAATAAAACGGATTAAAAGTAGATTGGGGGGGTGTGAGCGCCGTGCGCCAATCGGCCGGAAATTCGATGGTGGTGGCCACCCAGGTGATATACCGCTCATCGGGGTGGTAATGCTGGTAATCGTCCCAATCAATGCCCGTCAGCCGTAGGGACACGGCCGTGAGCAAAATAATGACCAGCAAAACCTTTTCCTGCCAGGATTTCATAGTGAGATTGGAGACTAGAGATTGGAGATTGACCAATCTCTAACCTTTTTACAAACAAAAAAGGCTGGAACCATTGTCCAGCCTTTTGTATCTTTTGCCAAAATCCAGGCAATGAAAGGGGATTATTCCTCTTCGCGCTTGCCCTTTTCCACAACTTCCACACTTTCCACCGAGGTCATGTCGGCATCTTCCGCTTCAGTTGCTTCAGTGGTTTGGTTATATTCAAAGTGGGCCACAACCGTTTCTGGATCAGCCAGAATCGTGACGCCTTTTGCCAGTTGCAGGTCGCTGATGTAAATCACATCATCCACCCCCGCAATCCCGGCGGTCTGTACTTCAATTTCTGATACCAGGTCACCTGGCAAACATTCAATTTCCACCGACTGTATCAACAACACCACCGTACCTAGATTTTTCAGGGATTCGTCGGCTACACCTACCAGCACCAATTCCGCTTCCGAGGTGATAGTCTCGGCCATGTTGACTTCCATAAAGTCCACATGAATCAAATCACCGCGGGTGGGGTGCTGTTGAATTTCTCGCGCCAATACCGTGCGGGCGTTTCCCTGCACTTCAATATCAATCAGGTGCGTGGTGCTGGCTTGCCGCAGCACACGGCGTAATGTTTTGTTTTCCAATTGAATGGAGATCGGTTCCCGCTGCCCGTAGATAACGGCCGGAATTATCCCGGCCTGACGCAGTTGTTTCACTTGTTTGCCAATGACGGTGCGCGGTTCCGCTGCAATGGTAAATTTTTCAGACATCTTCCAAATCCTCAATTAAAGACCCTAAGGGCTTCTAAAAAACCCTTAGGGTCTGCATTCATTATTAAACGAAAAACTTGTTTGCAGCCGGGCAAACAAGCGGGGGAAGTATATCAGCTTGTCTTAAATCGTCAATCTTCAACTTGACACCTTGACGCCGCGTTTTTTGCGGGGTAAAACAAGACCTGGAGGCAGGTAACAGAACCATGAATGACAATGTAAACAACTATTATCACACAGTGCAAACAATGGGCAGTTTACGCACACCGGATCATGCCCGGCGGTGGAGTACGGCCGTGCTCAAAACCCTCGGCGTCAATCTCGACCGCAAAACGAAAAAGAAGCTGGCCAAAGCCTTACCCGAAGACCTGGGCCATGACCTCAAACGACTATTCTGGCTGGTTCACTTTCGTAACAAGAATATGAGCAAACAGGAATTCCAGTTTGAAGTCTCCAAACGCAGCGGTAACAGCGACTGGCAGTTTGCCAAAACCCCCATTCAGGCAGTTTTTCATGGCGTCAAAGAACTGATTGACAATGAGACCAATCAGGCTGTTGCCCAATCGCTGGCCCCGGACGTGCGTGAACTATGGCAGCAAGCATGATATTTGCCAGGGCGAGGCAGTGGGGATGGAAGTGGATTAGCAAATTAAGGTTGTGCCCCACTGCCTCGCCCCTACTTGCCACCGGCTACTTGCTCCTTGCCATCCTGCTTTTTGGTTGCAGCCAGCCGGCGGCCGTGACGCAGAGCCAGGAACCCACGCAAATCCAGTTAGTAGCTGATGGTCAGACCTATAATTTGACGACAAATGCAGCCACCGTGCGCGAACTGCTGGCCGAAGCGGGTCTAGAACTGGGGGAACTGGATGAGGTGGAGCCACCCTTGTTTACGCCACTGGCAGATGACACGGCCGTGACCGTTGTCCGTGTCGCTGAAGAAATCCAGATCATCACCGAAACCATTCCCTACGAACGCAGATATGTGCGCACCGACACGATGACGGCCGATGATGCGCCCCAAATTGTGCAGCCTGGCAGCCCCGGCCAGCGTGAAGTCACCATTCGCCTGCTCTTCCGCGATGGGCTGGAATCTTCGCGCATCCGCACCAATGAAACGATTATTGAGGAGCCACAAGACGAAGTGGTGTTGATTGGCATTGGTGCAAATCGGGGTATTGCTTATTTCCCTGGTTTACTGGCCTACATCAGCGGCGGCGTGCCGGTGCTGATGCGGGGCAGCACGGCCGTGCCTGAACAACTCCCGCTCGATGGACAGCTAGACGGCCGTGTCTTCGCCCTCTCCCCTGACGCCAGCCAGCTTCTCTACACCCAGGTTGACGCCGCTACCAACAGCTTCAACAACAGCTTGTGGTTGATTGGTGTGGAACCCGGCGCTGTGCCTGTGGATTTGGGTGTGGAAAATGTCCTGTGGGCCGGTTGGAGTCCGGTGGTCACCAACACCTGGCAAATCGCCTACACCACCGCCGCCGCCAGCGCCCAACCCCCTGGTTGGGAAGCCAACAACGATCTCTGGCTGTTAACCACGCCCATCACCGATACCACCGCTTTCACCACCACCCAAATTATAGACGCCTATCCGGCGCTCAACGGCTGGTGGGGCGGGAATTATGCCTGGTCGCCCAACGGCCGTACGCTGGCCTACAGCTATGCCAACGAAGTAGGTCTGATTGACACCCGTTCCCCCGCCCCCAATGATGACCGCCTGGTCTTGCAGCGCTTCACGCCCTACAACACCCGCGCCGATTGGGTCTGGGTGCCGTCGCTCACCTGGTCGCCGGACGGCCGTTTCCTGGCCTTCACCCAACACAATGGCGCTGACGAACAGACGATGCAGTTTGACAGCCAGGTAGTGGGCATCAGCGTCCCTGTCGCTGCCCAATTTGTGGATCAGGCCGGCATGTGGGGGCACATGCACTGGTCGCCAGACAATGAACACATCGCCTATTTGCAAACCACCGATCCGCTGGACAGCCTGCGCAGCAATTACACACTCTGGTTGATGGATGTGGATGGCAGCAACGGCCGTCAACTCTACCCTCCACCTGGCGAGAACAGCCGCTTTTCCCGCGACCAATCCTTCATGGCCTGGTCCCCGGATGGGCAAAACATCGCCTTCATCTTTGAGGATGACCTCTTCATCCTCAATCTGGCCGATGGCAGCGCCACCCGCGTGACCCAGGATGATACCTTCGACAGCCATCCCACCTGGGCGCCCTACGGCTCAGTTACCCCCGTGGAATTACCCAATGCACCCCCGCCCCGGCGTGGCGGCAAAATGACGCCAACAAGGTGACAGGATAGACAGGCTCCCATCCTCACTGAACCGGGCTGATGCATTTATGCTACAATAACGCCATCCTAATGATGGGTGAGGTAAATGATATGAGCCAATTTGTTGAGGCTGAACTGGTCGAACTACGCCGTAAACTGGCGAAGTATGAAAACTTATAATCCTGACCCCCTACGAAAAGGAGAAATTCCCATGTTACACGGATTTACCGGCAAAGTCTTACACGTAGACCTGACTCAGCACAAATTAGAAATTGAAGAACCAACCGAAGATTTCTATCGCCACTATGTCGGTGGCAGCCTGATGGGGCTGTATTACCTCTGGAAAAACACGCCGCAAGGTGCAGACCCACTCAGCCCGGAGAACACCCTTACCTTTGCCACTAGTGCCCCCACCGGCCTGCCCGTCAGCGGCCAAAGCCGCTGCACCGCCACCTGTAAATCTCCCAGCAGCGGCGGCGCGGCTGACAGCCAGGCGGGTGGCTTCTGGCCGGCCGAACTCAAATATGCCGGGTTTGACGCTATTGTCATCAAGGGCGCGTCAGCCACTCCTGTCTATCTCTGGATTAAAAATGGGCAGGCCGAACTGCGCGATGCTTCTCAGTTGTGGGGCAAAACCACGCTGGAAGTGGATGAGGCCATCAAGGACGAATTGGGCGATAAGAAGATTGAAATTGCCCAGATTGGCATTGCCGGGGAAAAGTTGGCGAACTTTGCGTCCGTGATGAATATGAGCAACCGCGCCTGGGGACGCACCGGCATTGGCGCGGTGATGGGCAGCAAAAAGCTAAAGGCCATTGCTTTGCGCGGCACAGGCAAAGTGAATCCTGGTGATAAAAAAGCTGTTTCTGCGCTGCACAAGCGGGGCGCGAAGGAGCTGCCCGGCAGCGATATGGAGGCATTTGGCAAATATGGTACGGCCGATACGGTCATGGCGAACCAGGGGGGCGGCGGCCTGCCCACCCGCAACTGGGATGCCGGCTTCTTTGAGAGCGCTGAAAGCATTAGCGGCGAACGGCTGTATGATGAACTGCTGCGAGGGGCGGAGGCGGGGCGGCAAGATAAAGACGGCCGTGACACCTGTTATGCCTGCATCATCCGCTGCAAACGGGTGGTCGAGTCTGAATATCGTAACAACAAACTCATTCCCGAATATGGCGGCCCGGAATATGAAACCATTGCCACCTTTGGCTCTTACTGCGGCGTCAGCGACATGCACGCCATCACCTATGCCAACCAGCTTTGCAACGAATATGGCGTTGATACTATCTCTTGTGGCGCAACCCTCTCCTGGGCGATGGAATGTTTTGAGAACGAAGTGATCAGTGTGGAAGATACCGATGGCATTGAACTGCGCTATGGCAACGCTGAAGCGATGATCGTCATGCTGGAAAAGACGCTCAAACGGGAAGGTTTCGGTGACATTCTGGCCGAAGGCTCGGCCAAAGCAGCCGACCGGCTGGGACGCGGTCACGAATACCTGCTGACCATCAAAGGACAGGAACTCCCGGCGCACATGCCGCAAGTCAAGCGCAGCCTGGGGCTTATTTACGCCGTCAATCCCTTTGGCGCAGATCATCAATCGTCGGAACATGACCCGCTCTATTCACCCAAAGCGTATGAAAGCACGTACCATCGTTTCCTGAATCAGATTGGTCTGGACAAACCACAATCGGCCAAAGTGCTGAACGCGGAAAAGGTGGAGTTTGCGCTGAAATCTCAATACAACTACAGCGCCATGGATACCATTTCCATCTGCCAGTTTGTCTACGGCCCTGGCTGGCAACTCTATGGCCCGCAAGATATGACGGACCTGTATGCGGCCGCTACCGGCTGGGATGTGACGGTGGATGACATTCAGGAGATCGGCCGTCGTCGGCTGAACCTGATGCGTGCCTACAATGCCCGCGAGGGTTTGAACCGTGACCAGGATACATTGCCAAAGAAACTGTTCCAAAAGGCGCTCAGCGGCGGCCGTTCCGATGGCATTGTGATGGATGAAGCGGAATTGCAGGCGGGCATGGATATGTATTTTGAACAGGCTGGCTGGGATATAGCCACCGGCGTGCCCACCCGTGCCACGTTGGAAGATGTGGGGCTGGCCTGGGTGGCGGATGATTTGGGGCTGTAGGCGTGGTAATCGGTGAACGGTAATCAGTAATCGGTGATCCGAAGTCCGAAGTCCGAAGTCCGACCTCCGGCATCGGACTTCGGGCATCGGACTTCGGTTTTGTGATGAAACAAAAGAAGGCTCACCACAATGGGTGAGCCTTCTTTTTTCCTCCGCTCTTCCCTACAAACTGTTTTTGGGAGAGGGGGGACGTGGTTCGGGGGACGGCCGTTGCTCCGACAACGGCCGTTGTTCCGACAACGGCCGTGTCCCCGCCACTACCCGCTTCTCCAAATTCCCCACCCGCTCCGCCAATTCCTGCACCAACAACAGCGTCTGCCCGATTGTCTGTTCGGGCGACAATTCCCCATTTTCCCACTTTAGTAGAACCGTTTCCAAACTGTATGCGGCCACAATAGTTACTCCTCTTCAAATGATGATGGTTTATTTCTTGACGGGTTTGGCCGACCGATGTTATGATAGTTCACAACATTTTATTCGCCAACGTACAGCATTTTATACTATATAGAATTATTTGTCAACACCAGATTGCAAAAAAAGCTGGCAGATTTTGCCAACCTGTCAGCTTTCTTGTTTAAACTTCGTAACTAAATCCGGCTCGTTCGGCAATCAGGGTCAGCAGTTTGGACGAGGAGCGTTTTGGTTCATACGCCCCGGTCTCCCATTCACTGATAGTGGGTTGGCGCACGCCTAACTCCTGGGCAAACTCTGCCTGGTTCATGTGCATATGTTCCCGCAGCGCCTTTATCATGGCGCGGTTCCACATGACAATATCCCCTTCGCGCCGGATTTCCTGCGGGGGAATGGCGCCTTCTTTGCGGAAGGTGATCCGCTCGTTTTCCAGATCGAGTTTGTCCACCAGATAGCCGGCATCTAGCCAGGCCGCCGATTGGGCGTGGGCGGTGCGCCGGTTGCTCCACCAGGCGCGCTGAGTGCGGGCGGTATGTGGCAGACCGCCCGTCAATATACTCTGTACATCCGCTACTGTGAGCAAGATAACGTCTTCACCGCTTTGCTGGAAAAATTGGAAGAGGGGGTAATATTTGCTGCTTTCTTTCATAGCTGGTTATCAGACGGCCGTTTGTGAGCCAACCGTGCCAGCATTTTACCCATTATTCAAGTATTTGCTAACCAGGGGGGCTAACCGGGTTTTCACCTCGACGGGAATGCGGGCCGGGTCGGTGGAGATGGCGGTGGCCAGGGTGTGGTGGGCAGCAAAATCGCCAGCCCACACATCGGCCGTATGTACCAGGTGAGCAATGGCGGCCTGGGCCAGTTGGGTGTTCTGGTGAACGACGCGGAAAACATGCGCGGCCGTGACCGGTGCTTCTGTTTCGTGCCACACGTCGTAATCGGTGACGTGGGCCATGCAAGCGTAGGCGATTTCCGCTTCGGCAGCCAGGAAGGCTTCGGGGGAGGTGGTCATACCAATGACCTCCATGCCCCATTGCCGGTAGGTGAGGGACTCAGCTTTGGTGCTGAAGCGTGGCCCTTCGATGGTGATGTAGTTGCCGCCTTCGTGGACGGTACCATTGGCAGCGCGCACGGCCGTGGCCAACGCCGCACTCAACTCCGGTGAAAAAGGATGCGCGACCGGAATGTGGGCCACCAGCCCGCCGCCAAAAAAGGTATGGGCGCGGATGCCTTTGGTGTGGTCAACCAACTGGTCAGGGATGACGATGTGGCCGGGGGCAAACTCTTCGCGCAAAGAGCCGCAGGCGCTGACGGCCACGATATATTTGACGCCCATTGTTTTGAGGGCAAAGATGTTGGCGCGGTAGGGCACTTCGCTGGGGCTGAGGGTGTGACCACGGCCGTGACGCGGCAGGAAAGCGACGCGACGGCCGTGCAAATCCCCGGTAATAATTGCATCCGACGGATCGCCAAAAGGGGTAACAACTCGCTTCTCCTCCACCCCGGTCAGCCCGACCATACCATACAACCCGCTGCCACCAATCACCGCAATTTCAATATCTGTCACAATAGACTCCTGATACTATTTCTAGCATTATTTTATCTATCACTTTCTACTGTATCTAAGACTAAAGAAACTGGTTGAAACCGTATCCATTGACGAATTCGGTTGTCAACTATTATTTGCCTCGACTCATCTCTAGAAATCTCGCTGGCAAAACTGTGAGAGGCTTCTACAAAGCAGGCAAGTAAATCAGTGAAATAAACAATTTTCGCTTTGGCTTTTTGCCTTTTTGCGAATTCTTGAAGTGGTTGGACTGAACTTGGAGAAGTGGCATACCATATCTCACTAGCTTGTCCTTCTCGGCTCATCTTTGATTGAGTTGCACTTGAGTGTACTAATGCACACCTAGCAGCATACAAATCCTCAGAAGTACAGCCTAAATTCTTATCCGGCTCGATATATTTTGAAACCCATGCACAAAATTCAGACCGAGTTACGTCACCACTTGGCTTATCTGCCCATGCAAGTGTATCAATTGCACTGTAAAGAATAATCAACGCTTGTGTATAAAGGTTCTCTTTAACTAAAAGCGAAATTGTGTTAACCGTATCAAGTGTAAACCTATCTATTAAATTCATTTCAGTATCTATGAAGACTAGATCTGTGGCTCATCTATGAAATGTGTGCAAGAGACCTCGGAGGTATACCGCCGAAACTGCACACTTGTTACTCATGAGCCAAATCCGTAAGGGCTAATCTCGATAGTAAAGTGTGTGAGCCGACACCGTTCGATCAAACTTAAATTGAGAGAAAACATTTATCAAGATTTGTGGGCTTTCAGGTGGGCGTTTTCTGCTTGCAGGGCGCGGATTTTTTCGGAGGCCATTTCTTTCATTTGTTTGATGGCCTGGTTTTGTTTTTCGATCATCTCGCGCGCCTGCTTGAACTGCCCGCTTAACTGTTTTAATTGTACCTCACGTTCCACCAGCCGGGCATGGATTTCGGCCAGGCGTTCACCCTGGGCGCGGGTTTCTTGCAGGTAACGGTTCACTTCGGCTTCGGTGGCCTGCAACTGATTCTGGCTTTCGCGCAGGGTGGCCTGCATGTTCTTTTTGTCCGACTTGAGCAGGTTAATGGTATGTTGTAGTTCTTCTGTTTGTTGTCGCCAGGCGGTTTCTTTTTCGGTCACGGCCGTTTGCCACTTTCCCGCTTCTTGTTCCTGCTGTGTTGTGGCTTCCTGTTGTTTTGCCAACTTCTCTTGCCAGGCGTTTATTTCGGCCTGTTGCTGCGCCAGGGTGGTTTGCGTTTCTTCAATTTCTGTCTGTAGCCGCTCAATCTGGGTGGCCTGGTTTGCCGCCGTTTCCCGCGCCGTTTCCAATTCAGCGCGCGTGGATTCCAGGCTGGCTTTGTACCAGATGATTTGTTCCAGGTATTCCTGTTCGGCGTCAGCCAGTTCCCCTTCCAACTGGGTGATCCGTTCCGCCAATTCGGCCAGAGCCGCCGCGTCTACCAACGGCCGTGTCTTGCTCTCCTGCAATCCTCGCAGTTCTGTCAGCGCCTTTTCCAATTCCTCGTCCAGGTCGTGCCGCTGTTCGCGCAGCAGGTTCATGGTATTGGCGCTTTCTTCTAGCTGGAACTGCATCTTTTGCAGTTGCGTTTCCAATTCGGCCGCCCGTTTTTCCTTTACCTCGGCCAGTTCTTGCCAGCGCACCAGCGAATCTTCCTGGTCGGCCTGATATTGCAGGTTGTTGCGGTGGATCGTTTCCAGACTATCCAACCGTTGCGCATAGTTTTCATTTTCTTTAGTGACTGTTTCTAGCGTGGCATCCACTTCTGCTTTTTCAGCCACCAGGACGGTGTGTTTCTGGCGCAAGTCATTGTACAGATCGCGTAGCCCACCCAATTCCTGGTTTTGGTCGGTCATCAATTCACGGGCAATGTTGAGTTCATTACTTTGCCGTTCAATTTGGGTCTTTTGTTGGCGGATGGTTTCCTGGGTTTCATCCAGACTACGTTTTTGCCCGGTCAGTTCGCTGCGCACGGCCGTGAGCTGCTCCGTTAAGGAATTGATCTTGCCATATGCTTCGCCGGCCATCTCCGTCAGCCGCTTCTCAAAATCCTGCTCCATTTCATAACGAGAAGCCAGCGCCGCCGCCAGTTCCACCTGAAGCAGATGAAGCGCCTCCATTTCTGATTCATTGTGGGTGAGAAAACCGGTGTCTAACTTGTCGGCCAATTTATCGGTCTGGGCGGTGAGGCGAGATTCATCTATCAGTGCGCCGGTGGCCCGGTAGCGGGCCAGATCGGCCTCGTCTATGCTGCTCATCCAGCCTTGCACCTTGCCGCCGGGATGGACGGTCAGGGAGACGGCATACACATCACCCAAGATATGCCCCTTCTCGGCCACCTCAATGGTGTGGCAGTAGGCAGAGCCGGTAATGGTGCCTTTGACAACGACTTTAGGCGCGACAATATGCCCCACCACTGTAGCTTCCGCATGGATGATCACCGGTTTGTCCGTGCTTAAGCCTTCCACCAGATAACCGGTTACGTCCAGCCACTCTTCTTTTTCGCGCCGGAAACGGGAAATAAAGCCGGGTTTACGGCCGTTGGTCCCATTTTTTGTTTGCTGAAGGGCTGTTTCCGGGAGGGTTATGGGTTTATCGGTGGTTTTGGTTTCCGGTACAGCAGGTTCTTTTAAGGCTGCCATGTGACGGCATGACCTCCAACATCTTGTGTAAAACGTTAGAAAATTTATCCTGACAAAAGGCTGGATTTTGACAGCAACTTGCCATACCAAAGTGCTGTGTTATGGCCTTTGCCGGTATATTTCAGGGTACTACATATGGAGGCAAAGTCAAATAGGATAGATGGTGTGTAAATTGCCCGTTTAGGCAGCCATTATACCTGACAAAGCGAGCAAGTGGCAGATAGTCACCTGCTACCTGCCACTGGCAACCATCAAATTACCCGATTCCGAATTTCCGAACTGGCATAATCCAGCAAACTTACTACCAGAGCAATCGCCAGCATCATCACGCTGGCCTGTTGATAGCGCAGTTGCTGGATGTTTTGTGAGAGCACAAAACCGATGCCACCACCGCCGACGAAACCAATGACGGTAGACATACGCACGTTGATGTCCCAGCGGTAAAAGGCGAAGGCGATATAGGGAGGGATGATCTGGGGAATGACCGCATAGGCGATCACCTGAATGCGGTTAGCGCCGGTAGCGGTAATGGCTTCCACCGGGCCACTGGCAATGCTTTCTACCTGCTCTGAGAACAGTTTGCCCAGGGCGGCAATGGAGTGGAACGTCAGGGCCATGAAACCGGCAAAGGGGCCAATGCCCACCCAAATGACAAAGACGATAGCCAAAATGAGCGATTCAATAGAGCGCAGGATATTTAAGAGGGTGCGGCAAACGGTGTAAATGGCCAGACCAATAGGAAACGGCCGTTTGGGATCAAACCATAATCCGGCCCCAGCCCCTGCTATGGCGGCTATGATGGCCGGTATGGTCGTCCAATACTCTGGCCTGTCTGGCAGGTAAAGCCAGACCAGCACTGACCCGATGGCAAAAATGGAGATAGCCGCCCCCACCGCCGTTAACACGGCCGTCAGCAACCGTGCTGCTGACCGTGACCAGGAAAGCACAGCTTCTTGCCCATAATGACTGCCCCAGGACATGGCCATTAGCCCACCCAACAACATCATCAAGGCCGGTGTAGCCAGGCGAATGAAGTAGGCCACCACAAAAATAAAGTTGCCAATAAACCCCCACACCGGCCCCAACGCCACTTGAATCTGGTGACCGGCCACTAGCCCCAACTCCGCTACCAACCCCAGGGCAAAAAAGGCGAGCAAAATAGCCACGCCCACACGCAAATTGAGCAGAATGGCTTCCTGGCGAGACGGCCGTGCCGTGGCCGTACTCGGCCCACCGACCCGTATCCGCAGCAGGAGCCAGAGCAAGAACACGACCAGGATCAGCATGACCAACCCCTGCCAGGGTTCGGCGCTGACGGCCGTGGCGTAGCCAAACAAAATCCCAGTTACCTGGCCGGCGACCCACCAACCAGCAGGGAAGGCAATAATCGCCGCCATAATGGCCGCCAGCGGCATCGTCACCGGTTCCATCAAGTTGCGCGCCGCCAGGAAGGACACGGGCACAGCCAGGAGGGTGCCTATGGTTGAGGCCATCAGGGCCATGAGAATGGTTTCTGCCATGCGTTCCAACGTCACTTTGGTGGTTGCACTCAGTCCGTTTATCTGGCCTGTGGCTGCATCTGTCGTGAAAATATCAGGGCGCGCCAGCGCCTGCAACACATTAAACAACTGCGCCTGGCGTCGGGGCTGCGTCGGCGTTTCCAGGTTGACCTCCGTTATCTCCACCGCATAAGCATAGACAACGATAAGCAGCACAACCAGGATAAAGGTGCGCAAGGCCTTCTTGGTGGGGGACAGCCAACTTGATTTTTGGTTTAATGCAGTCATATGGTGTAACCGACCAGACCTGACAGGTTTTGATAAAGCTGTCAGGTCTTAACCAATCCCTATATGAGCCGTTTACGCAGTCTGGCGCTCACAAAGTCCAACAGACTGACCATAACGGCAATGGCAATAATCGTCACGGCCACTTGCCGGTATTGCAGCAAATTGGCGTAGCGCAGCAAAATCACGCCAATACCACCACCACCCACAATACCGATGATCGTAGATAGGCGCACATTGATGTCCCAGCGATAAAAAGCGAAGGCAATGAAGGAGGGGACAATTTGCGGAATGACCGCATAGACAATGGTTTGCAGCCGATTGGCGCCGGTAGCGGTAATCGCTTCCAGGGGGCCTTGCTCAATGTTTTCTACCTGTTCCGAGAAAAGTTTGCCCAGGTCGGCAATGGAGTTGAGGGTCAGCGCCAGCACCCCGGCAAATGGCCCTAAACCGACCCAGGCGATAAAGATGATGCCCAGAATAATCGGTTCGATGGCCCGCAGCAGATTTAACACGCCGCGTGTCACGGTGTAGATGAACATGCCGATGGGAAGCGGTCGTCGCGGGGGCACCGTCAACGCGGCCACACCTAAAACAGCGCCTACCACCAATGCCGGTAGGGTCGTCCAGTTTTGCGGATTTTCAAATGTATAAAACCAATTGAGCATAGAGCCGAAGCTGTAGACGAACACGGCCGTGCCCGTACCGGTGAGTACTCCGGTGAGCAAACGCGCTGGCGTCTCCGGCAACCGCGACATTGCTTCTTCCCCATAACGGTTGCCCCAGGAAATGCCCACAAATAGTGCCACCAACGCCATAAAGATGGGAAACATTACTCTGACCAGATCAGAGGTCACCACCAAAAAAGTAGCTAAAAAGTGTAGGTTGCCTGATAGTGGCGTTACCCAGCGACCAAACAACAGGCCCATATTTGCCAACAACATCACACTCAACAATAGCAGCAGCAGCGCCAACAAAATTCGCACCCAGGCGAAAATACGTTTGCTCAGGGGTTGGCTACTATCGGTGGTGACAGGTGGCCCCAGGCGTAAAACAGGCCACACCAGCACGGCGGCTAACAGCATGATACCCAGCGCCATAATAGTAGACCAATCGGTAATAGAAAGTGCCAGGCTGACCAATGGCCGGGATACAAGCCGGGCCAGATAAACGCCTATGGGTACGGCCGTGATCGCGGCCATCACGGCAGCCAATGGCGCCGTGGCCCCTGCCATGAGGTTGCGCGCCGCCAGGAAAGAAACAGGTACAGCCACAATGGTAGCCAGCGTGGAAGCCATCAGAGCTATCAAAACCGTTTCCAGAATGCGCTCCCAGGTTGATTTGGCCGCCTCGCTCAGACCGGCGATCTGGCTGTCTAAAATCTCCTCGATCTCGATGCGCTGCGGTGCATCCGATTCGCGCACATCGGGCATGGTAAAACGAACCTCAAACTGGCCCTGATCATCTGCCCGAAAGTTAGTCAGTTGGCGTGGCGTCACCCCTTCGCCAGGCGGGTACCAACGCAGCACACCCCGTGTAAAAGGGGGGAAGCCTTCGCCGCTAATGGTCAGCGGGTCTTGGGTTGTGTTGGCGCAGTTGGGGGCTAACGTAATGGTACGGCCGTCATACGTAATCTGAGAACCCCGCACCTCTTCTGGACAGGGCGCCCGAAAAGAAAGACTGTTACGTTGTGTCTCATAGGTATAGGCAAAAATATCAGGGCGGGACATCTGCCGCAGCAAATTGACCAGGTTTTCCTGCCGTGTGGGTTCCTGAGGCACGCGCAAGTCTATATTCACAACCTGCACTGCATAGGCATACACCAGGAACAGGATCACGCCCAGAAGGATATTTCGCAGTAACCGCCAGCGCGGCGAGCGATCTTCACCTTTCATTAGCCAATGCGCTCGGCTTCCTGGCCGTAAATTTCCTTGAAACGATCATCATCAATTTCGCTGGGCAGGCCATCAAAAACCAGGCGACCACGATTCAGGGCAATGGCGCGTGTGCCATACTGCTGCACCAGGTCCAGAAAGTGCAGGCTGCACAGCACCGTAATGTTGTCTTCCTGGTTGATTTGCTGTAGGTAGCGCATGATGCTATGCGCCAGGGAAGGGTCCAGACTGGCGACCGGTTCATCGGCCAACATCATCTCTGGCTCTTGCATCAGGGCGCGGGCAATACCCACCCGCTGTCGCTGCCCCCCACTTAACTCATCGGCGCGGTTGCTGGCCTTGTCCGGGATACCTACCCGTTCCAGATTGGCATAAGCGCGTTGTAGATCTGTTTTGGGAAAACGGCCCAAAATGCTGGCTAGAGGGTTTACATAACCAAGCCGTCCGCTGAGTACATTGGTCAACACAGAGGAACGATCAACCAGATTGAAGTGCTGAAAGATCATGCCGATGCGACGGCGAGCGCGGCGCAGCTCTTCGCCCGTGATGTGCGACAACTGCACATCATTCCACCAGATTTCCCCCGATGTAGGCTCGATCAGGCGGTTGATGCAGCGTAGCAGTGTACTCTTGCCTGACCCGCTCAGACCGATAATAGCTAAAAATTGTCCCGGCGGCACTTCAAAGCTGACATCATTCAGGGCGACAGTACCGTCATCATAGATTTTGGTGAGATTGATGACTCGTAGCACGAGAACTCCGCAAAGCTAAGAAGCCGGGAGACTTTTTTATCTCCCGGCTTCCTTGTTCAATTATCGCGTTAGTTAACCTGGGCCGAGGACATCTTCCTCAGTGATGCCGAGGGCGTCCATAGCCGCACGCACCGGATCATAGAAGCTGTCACGGACGGGATCAATACCTGTCCAGGCATAGAAATCTTGGGCACATATGGATTCGGCGCAGGCTTCGCTGCGGGTGAAGACGACCAATGCATCCACGATCTCTTGGGCCAGGGAGAGGGGAAACGCGGGACCAAAGGAGACGGTGTCATTGGGGATTTGTGGCGTCAGTTCCAGGATGCGCGTCTGCTCAAAGATGTCCGGGGCATTGTTAGTCGCAGAAGCGCGGGCATCTAAAATACGGTAGCCACCTTCGTCGGGTCCACCGTCAATGAGGGAATGCCCATCAGCGTTGAAGGTCAACTCACCAGCGTCACGCCAGATTTCGGGGTCGTCTACGCCATAGGTCCAGGTACGGTCGGACATCAGGGGTGGGCTGAAGAAGGCCGTGCCAAAGTCTACGTCTTCACTGTAGACGGCCAGCATAGCCGCAGGGTGGCCGGGGACTTCGGTAATTTCACCGGGTTCAATTCCGGCTTCGCGCAGCATGGCCAGAGGATAGAGATACCCGGAGGTGGAGGTATAGCTGGGGATGGCCCAGGTACGGCCTGCCAGGTCTTCTAATGTTTCAATATCACTGTCGGCACGGACGACAAACATGGCCGTGTACCAGGAGAGTCCCTGGCGCACGGCGGCGCCGCCTACGGTTACGCCACAGCGCTGATTAGCCAGCACATACCCCTGGGCGGGAATAAAGCCGATGGTATCGTCGGGGGAGGCGCACATTTCTTCAATTGTGGCGGCATAGCTGGTGGGGACAATGACTTCATAATGCAAGCCGGTGGCCTGGTTCAGCGCATCAGCCATCACTTCACCGCCGGTCACAATCAGGGCGGCTTCTACCGAGGGGACGAAGAGGACTTTGATCGGCCGTTCCTCAGAACCAAGCGGCGCTGTTTCCGCCATCACTTCTTCGACAACGGTTTCCACGACAGTTTCCACCACTGTTTCGGTGACGACGCGGGTAACTTCTACCGGCACTTCTACTTCCACCGGCACTTCCACTTCTTCCGTCACCGTTTCGGTGATAACGCGGGTGACTTCCACTGTTTCCGGCGTACAGGCAACGACCAGCGCTGCGAGCATGAGAAATAAAACTGTAAGGGTAAGGACTCGTTTGTTACTCATATTTCCTCCTTGAAATTAGGAATGGGCTATCAACGGCAAGGATTTGTTGATGGCCTGATGTTTTTCAAGCTGCCGGATTATAACTGAGTTAGACCTGATGCCAAATGATAACAACTCCGTTTTTGTCATTAAATTTGTGGGCATATAATTCCTTGACAGGCGATTGGGCCGCTTCAATTTTTGCCGTGGCGGGATTGTGAACTTGCCAAGGAACGAGAATTAAACAACTTACACGAGACTGGAGATTAGAGATTGGAGATTGGCCAGGCATTCAATCTTCAATTCCTCCCCGCCGCTGGCAATGCGGGGTACCACTTCATCATAATCCCGAATGTCTGGCAACATTTCGGCATTTTCTACCAGTTGGGCGAATTTGGAATCAACTCTGCAACGTAGGGCGATTTTCAAAATCGCCCTACGTCGGGAAAGTCAAAATTCACCAATGTGCAATTACTCATTGTAAACCCGGGCGATGCCGGAGATGAGGCGGAGGGCGTCGAAGAGTTCGGGGCAACTGCGCGTACGGCCGTGACCCAATTCCATCTTTAACCCCTGCCCCACAATATGAATGGTCAGGCCGTCTGGCCCTTCATACTCATTGGCCAGGCGGACTATATCCCGACACGCCTTCTGCCAGTTGCCCGACGGCCGTACCTCCACCACCACCGTTAAGGCGCGCTGGTGGTTGGTGATTGGTGGCGGGTGACGTTCCACTACCCGTGCTCGTTCACCGCTCACTGCTAACCGCTCACTGCTCACTGCTTGCTGTCCACCGCTCACTTCCGCTTCCTCAAAATTAGGCGGCGGTGGTGGCGCGGTTACAACCATTAACTCTGGCTCAAAATCAGACGGTGGTTCGGCAATGAAATCGTCTGCCGGTGGCGGCGGCGTGTAGGTGGTACGGCCGTTGCCATTTCCATACCCGTTCCCATAGCCATTCCCATGAACCAGCCCCACATAGGGGGGATCATCCTCAGCCGCCAGCGCCACTTCCGCGTTAGCGGAAACCCGATCCACCAAAATGCTCAACTCGTCCCCTTTGGCCTGCACCTTGCCCAGCACCAATAGCACCTGATCCACGCTCACCTGCTCCCGGCACTCCTTCCAGGTACGCGGGAAAAAGACCAGGTCAATTTTGCCGTCCAGGTCTTCCAGGGTGGCAAAAGCCATCGGTTCCCCTTTTTTCGTCGTCAGTGTGCGCAGGTGGCTGATCATGCCCGCCAGTTTCACCGTCTTCGTATGCCAGTTGGCGTCAATGTCCGGGATGGCGGCAGTGGTGAGGGTAGTCAGGGTGGCTAACGGCCGTTCCAATGGATGTTCCGACACATGCACCCCCAACGCCTCTTTTTCCCACTCCAACAGCACTTTGTGGTCTACCTTTGCCACCTGCTCTGGTGGATGTAACAGGTCAACCGCCACCTTGAGCGCGGGTGCACCGGTGGCCCCGCCAAACAGACTCATCTGCCCGGTAGCGGCGGCGGCTCGTTCTGTGCCGCTATAACCGACCAGGCGTTCCAGCGCATCCATCAACTGCGGCGGCTCCCCCCAACAGTCAAAAACACGCGCTTTGATCATGTATTCTAACGGCCGTTTGCCCACCCGCTTCAAATCTACCCGCTCACACAAATCAGCCACACTCTGAAACGGCCCATTCGCCTCCCGCTCCGCCAAAATCTGGTTCAGCGCCGCCTCGCCCGCATTTTTAATCGCCCCCATCCCAAACCGGATAAGATGACGGTCACCTTTATCCTCTATCGTAAAATCGAGCGCCGAGGTGTTAATGTCCGGCGGGGCCACGTCAATGCCCAACACCTTTGCCTCGGCAAAGTAGCGGCGCACCTTGTCCGTATTATCCCGCTCCACCGAGAGCATGGCTGTCAGATATTCCACCGGGTAATGCGCCTTCAAAAACGCCGTCTGGCAGGTCACTTTGGCATAGTCCGCCGCATGTGATTTGTTGAAGCCATACCGGGCAAAAAACTCAATATCCCCCCAAATTGCGGCGCATACTTCCCGGCTCAACCCTCTGGCCATCGCCCCTTCCGTGAATTGAATGCGGTGTTTTTCCATCAAATCTTTCTTCTTCTTCGACACCGCCTTGCGGATCATATCCGCTTCCCCCGGTTCATACCCCGCCAGTTCTGAAGCAATACGGATGATCTGCTCCTGATACACCACAATGGCGTAGGTATCCCCTAAAATCGGTTCCAACGCCGGGTGATGGAATCGTATTTCCCGTTCGCCGTGCATCCGGGCAATATATTCGGGGATATTTTCCATCGGGCCGGGGCGGTAAAGAGAAATAGCGGCGATGATATGGTCAAACCGATGGGGTTTCATATCCATCATCAGCCGTTTCATCCCTGCCCCCTCCACCTGAAAAATCCCCGCCACGCGCCCCTGCGCCAGCATGTCAAACAGCTTTTCCGGCTGTTTCGTTGGGTCTGGCCCCACGTGCCCCACGTCATAGGGAATGTTGTCCATGGTGTAACGCACCCCATACCGCTCCTCAATCAGGCGGGCAGCGCGGCGCATCACCGTTAGCGTACTCAGCCCCAGAAAGTCCACTTTCAGCAGGCCAATGGATTCCACAATTTCCATCGGCCACTGCGTTACCCGATCCAGGCCACCCAACCCTTCCTCGCCGCTGGTGGGGCGGTTGAGGGGGACGTATTCTTCCAACGGCCGATCCGAAATAATGACCCCGGCCGCATGGCTGGAAGCGTGGCGGGCAACCCCTTCCAGATTGCGCGCTGTGTCCAGCAGCTCCTTCACTGCCTTCTCGCCCTTGTACCGCTGTTCCAGTTCGGCCGAGTAAAATTCGTGGTCTTTGTTGAGGACGTCGGCGATGTGCGCTGGTTTGCCGGGAATGGCCGGGATCAGCCGGGCAATGCCGTCTACCTCTGGCAGGGGCATATCCAGCGCCCGCCCCACATCACGGATCGCCGCCCGCGCCCCCAACGTACCAAAGGTGATAATTTGGGCCACCTTTTCCGCGCCGTAGCGCCGTTTGGCATAGGCCACCATCCAATGGCGGGCGTCATCGGGATAATCCAGGTCAATATCGGG
Organism: Anaerolineae bacterium; assembly: GCA_023382655.1. GTDB lineage: Bacteria > Chloroflexota > Anaerolineae > Promineifilales > Promineifilaceae > CAADGU01. The sequence continues at coordinate 409,035 of JAHDWK010000001.1, forward strand.
CATAGAGACACGCCCCGGATTCAGGAAGCGTTCAAAGATGAGGCCGTTGGCCAGGGGGTCCAGGCTGGTGATGCCCAACGTGTAGGCCACCACCGACCCCGCGCCGGAACCACGCACATTCCACCAGATGTCATTGTCTTTCCAATCCTGATAACTTTCGTGGGGGAAGGGGTCTTGATGCTGCTGCCACCAGCGGTCAGAGCGGGCGGCCCATTCACACAAATCCCAAACGATGAGGAAGTAGGTTTCAAACCCCATGCCGTTGATGATGCGTAGTTCGTGATCCAGCCGGGCGCGCAGATCGGGGTCATGTTGGGCGCGCTCCGCGCCATAGCGCCAGGCCAGCCCCTCTTCGCACAGGGTACGCAGGTAGCCGGGGGCGTCAGTGCCGGCGGGCACGTCAAAATGGGGCAGGTGGTAATTTTTATCGTCCAGGTCAACGTCGCACTGCTCCACAATGAGCAGGCTGTTTTGCAGCGAATTGCGCATCACCGCCTCCGGGTAGCCCTGGAAGAGGCGCACCATTTCGTCGTAGGATTTCAGGTAGTAGCCCTGGTCAGAGAAGCGCATTTTGGGGTTTTGCACGGTGGAGCTGGTCTGGATACAGAGCAACACTTCGTGGGGGGCGGCGTCGGCCGCGCGCACGTAATGGACGTCGTTGGTCGCCAGGAAGTTGTGCTCCAGGCCAAAATGGGGAGCCATTTCGATCAGCTTTTTGTTGATCTCGCTGAGTTCGGGAATGGAATGTTCTTGCAGTTCCAGGAAGAGGCGCTCTTTGCCGAAGATGTCCAGGTATTCGCCCAGCAGTTTATGCGCCAGTTTCATATTGCCATCGCCGATGGCGCGGGGAATTTCGCCGGCCATGCAGCCGGTGGTGGCGATGAGGCCCTCGCTGTGTGCGGCCATGAAGGGGCGGTCTATGCGTGGTTTGTAGTAGAAGCCGTCCAGTTGGGCGGCGCTGGCGATATGCAGCAGGTTGCGGTAGCCGGTCTGGTTTTGCGCCAGCAGCAGCATGTGGGAACGGGTTTTGTCCAATTGCGGGTCTTTGTCCGCCATGCTGCGCCGGGCCAGGTAGGTCTCGATGCCGATGATGGGATTGACGCCAACCGCTTTGGCGGCGCGGTAAAAATCAATCGTGCCATACATCACGCCATGGTCGGTGAGGGCCACGGCCGTTTGCCCCAATTCCGCCGCCCGCCCCACCAGGTCTTTCACCCGGCTCAATCCATCGAGCAGGGAGTATTCGCTGTGGCAGTGCAGGTGGACAAATTGGGGCTGGTCGGTTGACATGGCGTGGCCTTTTTCCGTAATCCGTGATACGTAATCCGAAGTCCGTTCACGGGTTACGATTTACGCATCAATTGTTGTGGTATCCCGCATGGTCAGGAGTATAACACAAACGGCCGTGACTGCCGGGATTTGGCAAAATTTTAAGGCGTGTTCAGACTTTTTTGCCAGCGATTGGCAGCAGACTATTACCCCTGATAGTTTCTGACGGAAAAAGCGGCGCATACTCACGAGCAAACATTTGAATTGGCCCGTTTTCGGATTACCGGTTACGGATTACTAATTACGGAGGATTGTATGCGCGAAGTAGCGATTTTAGGTGTGGGACAAACGGCCGTGCGCGAGCATTGGGATTTGTCCATACGCCAGTTAGCCGTAGCCGCCGGTCGCGCGGCCCTGGCCGACGCCGATGTCAGCCGCGTAGACGGCATTTACGTGGGTAACATGACCAGCGGCAACCTGAATGAGCAGCACCACCTGGGGGCGTTGGTGGCTGACCATTTGGGGCAGCGGGGCGTGGAGGCGGTGAAGCTGGAAGCAGCCTGTGGCTCGGCCGGGTCGGCCATGCGCCAGGGCATCATCGCCATTGCCAGCGGGCAGATGGACGCGGTGCTGGTGATTGGCGTGGAAAAGATGACCGAGACGGTCATGGAAGAAACGACGGCGGCGCTGGTGACGGCGGCTGACGCCGACTATGAAGGGATTCATGGCGTCACCTTTGTCAGCCTGAATGCCCTGATCATGCGCCGCTATATGCACGAGTATGGCTACCAGCACGGGGATTTTGCCCCCTTTGCCATTAACGCCCATGCTAATGGGGCCAAGAACCCCAATGCCCTGTTCCGCGAGCCGATCACGCAAAAGATTTATGAGCGGGGGCGGGTGGTAGCCGACCCCATTACCTTGTTTGATGCTTCCCCGATTGGGGATGGGGCGGCGGCACTGTTATTGGTACCGGCGGAGAAAGCGCCGGGCGCAGTGCGGGTGGTAGGTTCGGCCGTTGCCACCGATACGCTAGCGGTGCATGACCGTGAGGATATGCTCTGGCTGAAAGCGGCCCAGCAGTCCGCGCAGCGGGCGTATGCCCAGGCGGGCATTGGCCCGGAAGATGTAGATTTGTTTGAACTGCACGATGCCTTTAGTGTGATGGCCGCCCTCTCATTGGAGGCGGGTGGTTTTGCCGAGCGGGGGCAGGGCGTTAGGCTGGCGCAGGAGGGGGAGATTTTCCCAGACGGCCGTATTCCGGTAGCCACCATGGGTGGCCTCAAGGCACGGGGGCATCCGGTGGGTGCAACCGGCCTCTACCAGATTACCGAAGCTGCTTTGCAGCTACGTGGCGACGCCGGGGAAGCCCAAATTGATGGCGTGCGCATTGCCCTGGCCCAAAACATTGGCGGTAGCGGCGCGACAATTGCCACACATATCTTAAAGAAGTGATCGTGTGTTTACGTGCTCACGTGAGCACGTAAACACACGATCACTGAACCCCATAGCCCATTAGTCCTATCCCTCTACTATTCCCGTTATTTTTACTGATAGCTTCACGGCGCACACTACAATGTGCCGTTGGCTTAAATTGTTGTTGTGGCATAATAGGCAGCGGTAAATTAAGTGGTGGGTCCCCGCAACGGGGCCGTCCCCGTAATGGGGCCGTCCTCGCAACGGGGTTGTGGAAGGATTAAAATTGCTCCAATCAAACCGTACTGAATACACCGAAATTTCACCTCGGCTGCAAACCATCCTGCAACAGGTTGTGGATGATGTCGTTGAGCGTTTGGGTTGTGTGGGGGCGCTGGCAACGACGCTGGAAAATGACAAAGGGCTTTATTTACGCGCCTCGTCGTTTAACGTGCCACAGCAGCAGGTACAGCAGTTCTGGACGCGCGGTGGGTTGAACCCCACTGGCGCTCAGGCGATTGTGTATCTGGATAATGCCAAACATCAAAAGAATGTAACGGTCACGGCCGTGAATGAAGTTCAGGTGCGCGCCCGGCCATACAGCATGACCGACACACTCTATGACCTGTTCCGCCCGGCTGGTGACGAAAAGATTGTGGAGCAGATTCAGGCCGAGTTAAACATTCAGCAGGTGGTGGCTGTGCCCTTTATCGTGCAAAATGAGGTGGTGGGCACGCTGGTGGCGTTGACGGCCGTTCCCTTTTCCACCCAGGAGATTGATTTTTTGGTCGCCTTTGGGCATCAGGCCGCCGCGGCCGTGCAAAGCCATTATCAACTGACGGCCATGGAAGCGTTGGAGAGGGTCATTTTTAAGCTCCAGGCGCGCATGACCGACGAAGTAGAAGTGCTGCAAACGGTGGTAGACGCGGTGGTGCAGGAGTTGGGCTACCAGGGGGCCATGGTAGCCACCCTGGAAGAAGGCAATGCCCTGCCGGTGCGGGCTTACGCGCTGGAAGGGACAAATGCCCTGCTGACCCAATGGGAAAGGATGGCCGGGACATCGCTGATTAGCACCGACGCGGTGGTGTATCTGGATGACGACAAGTACAAGGATAATTTGAGTGTACGGGCGGTGAAGGGCATTAACGGCCGTCCGCAAAACTACCTCACCTCCAATAACCTCTACGACCTGTTGCGCCCCATTGCCCCCAAAGCAGTGGCCGACCTGGCGCAGACGGCATTGGGCATCAAGCAGGTCATTGCCGTGCCCTTTTTTGTGGAAAATGAGATCGTCGGTAATCTGTTTGTCGCTTCCCGCCGTCCCCGTTTTTCTGCCTGGGAAATATCCATCTTGACCACCTTTGGGCAGCAGGCGGCGGCGGGTATTCGCAACGCCCGGCTGTACCGTGAAGCGGAGGAACAGCGATGTATTGCCGAACAGTTCGGCCGTATGGCTTTCAGCGCCACTGCCTCCGTGCATACGCTGGGCAATCATATTGGCGCGGTGCGTACCTATTTACATCTGCTATCCGGGTTGGCCGGGTTTTCCACCAGCCAGCAGCAAGAAATTCTCAATAACAATGCCAATATGTTGGATCGCCTGCGCCGCGCTTCGGAGTTATTGGCGAATTTGCATGAACCCTGGCAGGAAATGTCGGACTTGCCCGTCAGCGTGAATGACTGTCTGGTCAGCGCCCTCAATGCAGTTTATCCACAGTTGATGGAAAGCAGCCACACCGATAATCTGGTGGAAGAAATGGGAGCGCACGTGCATATTTTGTTGTCGCCTAATTTACCCGCAGTCTTTACCGCCGGTGAGATGTTAACCGAGGCGTTTCGCGTGATTTTGAAAAATGCGCGCGACGCCCTGCGCGAGATGGGCCGGATTGGGGATTTGTGGATTAGCAGTGTGATGGCGGCCGACGGCGGTCCCGAAGCCGCTTCGGGCCGTCTGCACATATCCATCAAAGATAGCGGCCCCGGCATTCCCAAAGAAAACTTGGCCCATATTTTTGAAATGGGCTGGACGACCAAAGAAGGGCAGGGCATGGGCTTTGGCCTGTTTTGGGCCAAGGATTATGTGGAAGGTTTGGGTGGGCAGCTTGAGGTCGAGTCTGTCTGGGGCGAAGGTGCGACCTTTCACATTTATTTGCCGGTTGTAAAGTAGGGGCGACCCTTGCGGTCGCCCTGATGAGATAAAAGAGGGCAACCACAAGGGTCGTCCCTACCATATAAACGATAAATGTAAAAAGGGCACGGCCGTTACGGCCGTGCCCTTTTTAATTACCTACCGATCAAGATTAACCAATACGGCTAAACCGTAAAATTTCCTGACCGCCGGCATTGCGGACGATCAGTGTGGCCCCTTGAATTTCAAAGGTGGCGGCTGCGCGCAGTAATGAAAGATAGAGAGATTCTTGCTGGTCAATTTCCGCGCCACAGGTCACCAAACTGTTGGTGATGGAGCCAATGGACAGGCTGTTGCCAGTGACAAAGTAGCTGGCATTGTAATTGTTACAGCCACCGAAGCCGCTCAACGCATTGCCAGAGCCAAAGAAGGCGGTCACGCTGGTTCCCGGCACCAACACGCCGGTTACATTCATCGCTGTTAAGGCCCAACTGGTGTTTGCCAACGGATTGACTTGATTGACCGTCACCGTCAACTGGCGGAATTCGACGCTGCCATTGGTTAGCTGCACCCGCATTTCGTAGGTGGTAGTGACGGTGGGGCACACCTGGCGGCTGCCTTCACCCGTCGCCGGCCATTGGTTGAAATCGGCTCCTTGTGGGTAAACCCAAATGGCCTGGATGTTTTGCACGTTCCAGCGCAGTGTGGTGCATTGCCCCTGGTTAATCACCGGATTGTCTACCCAGAAGTTGATACTGGGAGCGGGCGTGGGCATGGCGGTGGGGGTGGCGGTGGGCACTGGCGGTGGTGGAGAAGGGATCACGGGTACGTTATCGGCGTTGAATGCCTGCACAAAATCAACGCTGACCCAACCCTGTCCGTTTGGTGCGCCTTGAATTGGTGTGACCCACCAACGGCCGTCGGCACTGATGCCAATAATCGCGCCCTCTGCCCCAAACGGGGCCGTGCCGATCAAGGGGAAATTGGTGCCGGGGCCAGAACGGACATTCACACCGGCGGGGGCCGTGATACGGCCGTAAGGCGCCTGTGGTTCTGGCGTGGGAATCTCTACCGTTGGTACCAGGCCGGGTGTTTCCGGTGGCCCATATTGCAGTGAGCCAATGACGGTATCCAGCGTGCTCAACGGCGGATTCCAATCTTCCGGCGCGAGTCCATTCAGCTGGGTCGCTTTCTCGCTCATGTAGGCGGTGGAGTCACTGTTGACCTGGTCCATCTCGGCCTGGGGCACATCCCCACCGGTGTTCCAGAGGAATGGTGTGGTAACTGGCCAGCGCATGGAGATAAAAACTTCATCGTTCTCCCCGGCAAACCCCTGGAAGTAGTAATACAAATTCTGGTTGGTGACCGGGTTTGGGCTTTGCTCAAAGCGGCCCACAAAACGAATACCATCCCAATTACCAAAATCCAGGTAACTGCCTTGAACTGCCAGGTCGTTGAAGCCCGTCGCCAGTTCCATTGGCAATATCGGGTTGCCGGAAGTCGGGACGGCCTGAGGTTTGGCAGCCACTAGATCTCTGAGCAGTTGCATATTTTGGGATACAACAGGATTCCCGGCGGCGTCCCACATATCCACATATGCCTGTGCCGGGATGATATAGATGATGGGATCGAGCGGGGTCACGGCTGCCGGATCGAGGGTTGCAAAGTTGATTTGAATATGCTCTGGTAGTCCGACCGGGCCGGGGGGCATACTGGCGTCATACGGTTTCTCCGGGACGCAGTTCACTTGGTAAGGGTAGGGCAGGCCCAGGGTATTGAGGTGTATCTGGCTGGGGTCTACTACTTTGCAAAATGAAACGGTAGGAATAGGTGTGGCAGTGGCCGTGGCAACCACTACCGATGGCGCGGCGACGGTGGGTGTGGGCGTTGGTTCATCCCCGCCACAGGCTGCCAACAGCAGCGCCACAAAAACAAACAACACAAGTTTCTTCATTACTTTCCTCCAAATCTAAATCATTATTTGATAGTACCAATTAGAAGTCCTGGTTTACACGAAAACCGGTTTCTTGGTCTGCTTCGATTATAGTACACAGCCCAGACAGTCCACAGCAGACCCTAAAAGGTGTAAAAAAGGTGAACCTGGAATTGGTCTGGTTAAAAACCACCCCAGTTAGTATACATAATCATGCTGTCTTCGTTTTTTGCTCATAAATGGCTTATTTTCGCGCCGGTTCACAGTTCAGTTGAATCCATGTTAAACTTCAGGGTAAGGTGGGACGATTTTCTAAATCGTCCAGAGAGCGATTTGAAAAATCGTTTTATACATAACGCGGAGGGAAAAATGGAATTCCTACTGAATGGACAAATAAAGCAATATGATGGCGATCCTGACCTGTTGCTGCTGACTTATCTGCGTGAGTACGAGGGCATCCTCTCACCAAAAGATGGCTGTGCGCCGCAGGCGGCCTGTGGCTGCTGCGTGGTGCAGTTGAATGACAAAGCCGTGTTGGGCTGCGCCACCAAAATGGGCCGGGTGGCGGGCGGCGAAGTGACTACGATTGAAGGCTTAGGTGACTACCGGCAGCGGGTGTATGCCAATTCGTTTGTGGCTTGCGGCGGAGTGCAGTGTGGCTTTTGCATTCCGGGCATTGTGATGCAAGCGCATGTGTTGATTGGGCATAACGCGGAGCCGAGCCGGGCTGATGTGGAAAAGGCGTTGACCCCGCATCTGTGCCGCTGTACAGGCTACAAGAAGATTGTGGACGCGGTGGTTACGGCCGCAGCCGCCATTCGTAACGAGGAAGAAGTGGAACTACCGGAGAGCGACGGCCGTATCGGTTCCCGCCTGCCCAAATACAAAGCTGCCCAACTGGTGCTGGGGCAGCACCATTACGTGGATGACATTCAAATCCCCGGTATGAAACATGGCGCATTGAAATTCAGCGACCATCCCCGCGCCCGTGTCTTGAAGATTGACACGAGTGCAGTGGAACAGTTGGCAGGGGTAGTGCGGGTGTTTACGGCTGGTGACTTCCCCGGTGATCGTTTTGTGGGTCTCATCAAACAGGATTGGCCGCAAATGATCGCTGAGGGCGAAATCACCCGGTATGTGGGCGATGTGCTGGCGCTGGTGGTGGCCGAATCAGATGCCCTGGCGCGGGAGGCTGTGAGCCGGATTATGGTTGAATACGACGTGCTGGAACCGATCACCGATATGCACGCGGCCATGCAGCCGGGCGGCCCTACCGTGCATGGCAATGACAGCAATATCCTCTCCCGCTCCGTCACCCATCGCGGCGACGTTGACCAGGCGCGGGCCGCATCAGCCTATACCGTTCAGGGCGTTTTCCAGACGCAGATGATTGAGCATGGCTTCATGGAGCCAGAATGTGCCATTGCTTATCCGGCGGGTGAGGGCATTGAAGTTCTGTCGCAGGGGCAGGGGGTGTTTGAAGACCGGGTACAGATTGCTAAACTATTGGGCCTGCCCCAGGCAAAGATACGGGTGCAGATGGTGCCGAATGGCGGCGGTTTTGGCGGCAAGGAAGATTTAGCTACCCAAGGCCACGCCGCGCTGGCGGCCTACCTCTTGCAGCAGCCGGTGAAGGTGCGTCTGACCCGTGATGAATCCATCGCCTTTCACCCCAAACGCCACCCGATCTGGATGGATTATGAGATTGGCTGCGACGCGCAGGGCGAATTTACCTTCTGCAAAGTGGCTTTTGTGGGCGACACGGGCGCGTATGCCTCGGTGGGTATGAAAGTGTTGGAACGGTCGGCGGGGCACGCCACGGGGGCGTATAGTTTTCCGGTGACCGATGTGGTGGCGACGGCCGTGTATACCAACAACATCCCCTGCGGTGCCATGCGCGGCTTTGGCGTCAACCAGGCTGCCTTTGGCCTGGAAAGCCTGATTGACGACCTGTGCGAAAAGGGTGGCTTCGACCGCTGGCAGTTCCGCTATGACAATGCCCTGGACGACGGTCACATGACCGCCACCGGGCAGATCATTGAATCTGGCGCGGGGGCGAAAGCCACACTACTGGCGGTGAAAGATGAATTTTACCAGGCGAAATATGCCGGGCTGGCCTGTGGCATTAAAAACACCGGCATTGGTAATGGGATGCCGGATTTCTCTTCAGCGCGGATCACCATTGCCGCACCAGACAAGATCATCATTGATCACGGTTGGACGGAGATGGGGCAGGGGGTGAACACGATGGCGGTGCAGGTAGTGTGCAATGAGACGGGGCTGTCCCCGACCTTGTTTGAAGTGCGCATAGACACCGAGTCGGAGCAAGAAGCGGGTATGACCACCGCCTCCCGCGCCACCTCGTTGGTGGGCAATGCCCTCATTGACGCCTGCCGGGGTTTGAAGGCTGACCTGCAAACCCATTCGTTGGCGGAGTTGGTGGGGCGGGTGTATGACGGCCGTTGGGTGGTAGATTGGACGACAAAACCGGGCGCGCCGGTGGAAAAAGTATACACCCATTACTCCTACAGCTATGCCACGCAGCTTGTCATTCTGGACGAGGAGAAGGGGTTCGTCAAAAAGGTGATTGCCGCTCACGACGCGGGCAAAATTTTCAACCCGACCTTGTTTGAAGGGCAGCTAGAGGGTTCGATCCACATGGGGCTGGGCTATGCTATTAGCGAGGAGTTGGTGATGGTGGACGGCCGTCCCCAATCTACCATGCTCCGCCAGATGGGCATTCTGCGCGCCAAAGAGATGCCGGAAATGGAAATCATCGGCGTGGAAGTGCCCGACCCGTATGGCCCCTATGGGGCCAAGGGGGTGGGCGAAATTGGGCTGGTGCCCACCGCCGGCGCGGTAGCCAATGCCCTCTACCAGTTTGACGGCGTGCGCCGCACCCAACTGCCCATGCGCATCCCCAAACGCGGTTTGCAGAAGCGACAGAAGTAGTGCCAGGCAAGGGGCGGAAAGGCTATGGTTAACCAGATTAGTACTGTTCCTTCCCTGGCACTTCTCAAGAACTTGTGTTATGCTATCATAATTATACAAGCATAAGATGGAGGTGTTTTATGGTACGCACAACAATCATGGCCGAAGAAGAAATTCTGTACAAAATTGAATGGATTGCCAGAGAACAAGGCAAATCAAAGGCTGAGATCATCCGCGAAGCTCTTGTTATGTATGTGACGGATGTGGAGACACAAAATCTGCCACAGAACCCCTTGCTTAGCTTAATTGGTCTGGCCGGTGATGAAGGCGAGGAAATGGATTTATCTGACGGTAAGGACGAGGAAATATTACGTGAGGAATGGAACAAACAATATGAAGAGCGTCATAGTTGATGCCAGCTTTTTGGTCTCACTCACAAGTGCAAAGGAGCGGCAACATGCAGCTTGTGTGCAGGTTGCTCAGGGCTTGAATAGTCGTTTGATCATTCCGATTACTGTGATTCCTGAAGCAGCCTATCTTATTGCCAGACGAATCAGCCATCGGGCCATGCGCGTTTTTTTAAACAAGTTACAAAATCCACAATGGCAAATTGAAGCTATCACTGCTGCTGATTTTGAACGGGCCACACAGATTTTGGATATGTATCAGGATGCCGAATTGGATTTTGCTGATAGCACAATTGTGGCTGTGGCTGAACGACTGAATGTGGATACGATATTGACGTTAGATCGGCGGGATTTTCAGATGATACGGCCGAAGCACACTCCTTACTTTACCCTTTTGCCATGACAACCCTTTTGGTGCGGAATGCCCGACTGCTCATCACCATGACTGATGCCGGGGAGAAGATACCCGACGGGGCGTTGTTTGTGCGGGGGAATGTGATCGAGTGGGTGGGGGACACGGCCGTACTGCCCCCACATTACCACACCGCCGACCAGATCATAGACGCCACCGATCAGATGGTGCTGCCCGGCCTGGTCAACACCCACCACCACCTCTACCAGAGCCTCACCCGCGCTCTGGCCCCCAACAGCAGGCTGTTTGATTGGCTCAAAACGCTTTATCCTATCTGGGTGCGTATGGACGGGGAAGCCATTTACGTCAGCGCCCTGGTGGGCATGGCTGAACTGATTTTAAGCGGCTGTACCACTGCCAGCGACCATCTCTACCTCTTCCCCAACGGGGCAAAATTAGATGATGAAATTCGCGCTGCCCAGGAGATTGGGCTGCGTTTTCATGCCGCGCGGGGTTCGATGTCGCTGGGCGAGAGCGATGGTGGCCTGCCGCCGGACAGTGTGGTGGAAGATGAAGAGGCGATACTACGCGATTGTCGCCGCGTGATTGAGCAGTTTCACGATCCAAACCCGTTGGCGATGATGCGGATTGTGGTGGCCCCCTGTTCCCCCTTTTCGGTGACGCCGGACTTGATGCGCGAATCGGCGCGGCTGGCGCGCAGTTATGGCGTGACGCTGCACACCCATCTGGCGGAGACGAAGGATGAGGAGCTGTTTTGCCAGGAGACGTTTGGTTGGCGTCCGGCGGCCTATGCCGAACAGCTAGAGTGGGTGGGCGATGACGTGTGGTGGGCGCACGCAGTGCATGTGGATGAAGCCGAAATTGAGCTGATGGCCCGGACGCAGACGGGCGCGGCGCACTGCCCGTGCAGCAACATGCGCCTGGCGAGCGGCATTGCGCCGGTACGTCAATGGCTAGACGGCCGTGTCCGTGTTGGTTTGGGCGTAGATGGTTCGGCCAGCAACGATGGCTCGCACATGTTGAATGAGGCACGGCAGGCGTTGTTGTTGCAACGGGTGTTAAACCAGGCAAATACACTCAAAGTGGAAGAAGCGTTGTGGTTGGCGACGCGGGGTGGGGCGCAGGTGTTGAAACGGGATGACATCGGGCAGATTGCGCCGGGCAAAGCGGCCGATTTTATCGCTTATGATTTGAACCGGCTGGCTTATGCCGGGGCGCAGCATGATCCGCTGGCGGCGTTGCTCTTTTGTGCGCCGCAGCCGGTAGAGTGGAGTGTGATTAACGGCCGTGTCGTTGTCGCCGACGGTGTGTTACAAACCCTAGACCTGGAACCAGTTATCCGACGACACAATCAAATCAGCCAACGGTTGATCAATAACGAAACATCATAGCCAGGATGTGGTGTGGTATACTCTCAGCCATGAGGTACAGGTGATGATTGAGATTGAAAAGCTCCCAACCAGCGGCCAGGTGGCGATTAACATTCAGGTAACAGCGACAATCAATGTGTCGGCTTTTAGCGCCCAACAGAAAGTGACACGTCTGGCTGCCAGCCATATTAGTACCCATATGCACGGCGGTCAGCCCAAGTTGGTTGTCCATGATCGGGTGGTGTGGCGTGTGCCGGTCATTTTTTCGATGGCGCCGCATGGCGACAGAGGGGCGGTGGGGGAGATTGATGTAGACGTAGAAACCGGCGCTACCCAACTCTCCCAAGAGATGATTGAAGGAATGAAACACCGTGCCAAAGAGCTTGCTCTCAGTTCCCCATCACCGGCAACAACAACCGGCTGATTGTTTGGCGGCTTGCGCGGCCATGGTTTTGGATTACCTGGGTATTCAAGTGGGGTACGGCCGTTTGCTGAAACTGCTGAAAATCGAGCCTTTTGGCGCATCGGCCTATAATCTGAATTACCTTTTATCACTGGGGATTACGGGAGCCATTGATATCCGCGACATGACTGTGTTGCGTGAACTTCTTCAGGCAGGTTCGCCGCTCATTACTCTGGTTCGTACAGGGGAGTTGTCTTAATAAATGATTGAAGGAGGCAGTGATGGCAAAAGATCGCGTGGCGCTTTATTTGCAGGATGCGCACCCGTTGCCGGAAGGCATTGAGTTGGTGAAATATGCGGAGGCGAAGGGGTTTGAAGCGGTGTGGCAGGCGGAGAGCCGGCTGGTGCGGGATGCCATTGTGCCCATGGCGGCTTTTGCCAGCCACACCAGCACATTGAAAGTAGGCAGCGGCGTTACCAATAATTGGACGCGCAACATTGGCTTGCTGGCAGCCACCTTTCTGACGCTGGATGACCTGGCCCCCGACCGCATTATCTGTGGCATTGGCGCGTGGTGGGACCCGCTGGCGCAGAAGGTGGGCATTGAGCGGCGCAAACCGCTGCTGGCAATGCGGGAGACGGTGGAGGTGCTGCGCCGGCTGCTGAACATGGAAAATGTGACCTTTCATGGGGAGTTTCATCATGTGGATGGCATACAGTTGGATGTGGTTCACGGCCGTACCACCCCCCGTCACGTACCCATCTACATCGGCGCCACCGGCATGAAGATGATGGAATTGACCGGCGAAATCGCCGATGGTGCGGTGCTGAATTATCTCGTTGCCCCTAAATATAACCTGGAAGCGATGGACGCCCTGGAACGGGGCGCAAAGAAAGCGGGCAAAACCATTGGCGATATTGACCGACCGCAGTTGATGATTTGTTCTGTTGACCATGACCGGAAGCGGGCGCTGGATGGGGCGCGCAAGATGATCACGCAATATCTGGGGCAGCAACCACACCTGATGAAGGCCAGCGGCGTCAGCCAGGAATTGTTGGACGATCTGCACCAGGTGCTTACCTGGCCCGCGACCGATGAGCAAATTGAGGCGGCGATGCACCTTGTGCCCGATGATGTGGTGCAGATGTGTACGGCCGCCGGTTCCCCCGCCGAAGTGAAAGCCAAAGTGCGCGAATATATTGACAATGGCTGCACCTGCCCCATCCTTTACCCATTGGGCGATGCCCGGTTGATGATTGATATTTTTAGTGAGGGGTATGTGTGAGCAGTGAGCAGTGGGCAGTAAGTAGTGAGTAGTGAGCTGATTAGGGTTCACGAATGGCCGTTGCCGGTGCGGCGGGCGAGGAGGATGAGGCTGAGGAGGAGGGCGGCGAAGGCGACGAGCTGCCAGCCGTGATAGCCGTTGGTAATGATCCAGGTGTTGTCGCGGAAGGCGTCCAGGAAGAGGCGGGTGGCGCTGTAGAGGGCAACGGCCGTCAAAAAAAGTTGCCCATCATACCGCCGTCTCCCTACCAGCCGCCACCAGACGAGCAGAGCTAACGCGCCAGCGAGTAGTTCGTATATCTGCACAGGATGGCGACGGACGCCGTATTGGCTGAGGCCCCAGGGCACGGCCGTGAGCGTGCCATACCCCGGCCCCCCCAGAAAGTCAGCCAGACTGATCACCATCAAACCGAGGATGAGGCCGGGGGTGAGGGCGTCCAGGGTGGCAGCGAAGGGAAGTTGGCGGGCACGGCCGTAAAAAAACGCCGCTACTGTGCCCACAATTACCCCCGCCAACGGTTCATAACCACTGGTCAACGGCCAGAGAATACCGAGCAGATTTTGCTGATAAGCGGGCCAGTGCAGGGCCACAAAAGTTAGCCGCGCCCCCAGAAATCCAGTGAACAGACCAACGACAGCCAGAGTATAGGTGGCCTGCGCATCCAGTTGCAAGCGTAAGGCCGCTTTTTCAACCACCCACAAACAAAACCACGCCCCAAAAATAAACACCAGGCCGGCGGTGGGAAAGATAAAGGGGCCGATGGGGAGGGTGGGGAACATGGGAATTAGGAATTAGGAATTATGAATTATGAATTATGAATTAGGAATGGTGGGGAACGGGTAACGGATTACGCATCACGGATTACGGATTTCCGGCTTCGGCCAGCAGGCGCTCGACACGGTCTTGCAAAACGGCTTCGGTGACTGTGCCAATGACTACTTCGCGGACAATGCCGTTGGCGTCTATGAAAAGGGTGGTGGGCAAACCGCGCACTTCGTAAAGACGACTGATTTCTTGATCGGTATCCAGCAGCAGCGGGTAGCTAATGCGATATTCTGCGCCAAAATCGGCGACGTTGCGGGCAGCTTCGCCCTGGTTGACGCCGAGGATGGTGGCACGGCCGTTATACTGCACACTGGCCTGCTGCAAAGCGGGCATCTCCACCCGGCAGGGGGCGCACCAGGTGGCCCAAAAGTTCAACACCACCGGCTGCCCGGCCAGATTGTGTAGCGTCACTTCCTGCCCTAAAGAATCTTGCAGGGTGAAATTGGGAGCCGGATGGCCGACGATGGGCGCTTCCGTCAGGGTATACACGCTGGCATCGGCCACAGCCGGTTCTTGTGATACCACAATCCAGGCGCTCCCTAAGAGAGCAGCCACAACAATCAGGATGACCCATTCAAAGCGGGATTTCAACATGGTATCACTTCAAGTTGGGTTGTCCCTGAGCGCCAGATGCGTCTGGGGTAGCGTTGGGCTGTCGCCAACCCGTTAGTTTGATCTTGAACCCTTTGTCAGGGCTGGGCGTGGGCGCCGGATCAATTTTCAACTGGTAATCAGGGGGATCCATGACCAGATCAACGGAGTGAACAATAGTCAATATGGTCATCATGATCTGCACTTCGGCCCAACCAGCGCCCAGACAGGTATGCGCCCCCAGGCCAAATGGGGCAAATGCGCCTGGTTGTTTATGCTCTTTGCGTGTCTCGGTATAACGTTCAATATCGAAGCGTTCCGGGTCGGGGTAGAGTTCGGGCAGATAATGGGGCACGGTGGTGGCAATGATGACGGTATCACCAGCCTTGACCTGATACCCGGCAAATTCAAAATCTTGGGTAACGGTGCGTTGCAAGGCGGGGGCAATGGGATACATACGCAGCGTTTCCTGGATGACGCGATGGGTGATGTCCATCTGCCGCAAATCCTGAGGGGTAGGAGTTCCCTTGCGGAATAGGGCATCTGCCTCTTGCTGCACCATGGCTAAAATGTCTGGTTTAGTCAGCAAGATATAGAGGAGGAAAGCGCAAGTGCTGGCGACGGTGTCCAGCCCGGCAATAAACGGCCCCAAGATGGCCGGCATCAAATCAGATTCCGGTAAAAAGTCGGAGTCTTCCTGGGCTAACTGCATCACCTGATCGATCAGGTCTGGTTCGCGTTCGTTGGCTGTTTCCGATTGGTGAACGGCATGAACGTTTGTGGCCAGTTCCAGAGCGCGGCTGCGGGCGCGGCGGTAGGAGGGAGTGTAGCGCAGGATGTCGGGGCGTTGTTTGGTCACGCGGGTGAGGAGGGCGGTGCGCACAAACTTGATCATGTCATCCAGATATTCTCGCGGGGAATAGCCGGCCGCCAATATCCCCAGTTGTTCGGTGATGATGCGCTGTAGGCTGTATAGGCCTGGTAGGGGTTCGTTGATGGGCCACTGCTGCATTTCGTTTTGGGTAATGGCGATGACCTCAGGTATATGCTGCCAGATGACAGTACGGCCGTAGCCCTTTTGTTGCACTTTGCGAAAACGGATATGTTCAGGCCCGTCCATACTAATCATGGAACGGGCGGCGCCCAATTCATCATCCATGCCATGCCAGAATTCATAGGAGCGAAAATAGTTGGTGCCTTCTCTGGTCATAAACAAATTGGCTTCTGTACCGGCCAACACGACAAATTCCTGATTGAGCGCCCGAACGCGATAGATGGGGCCTAACTCAAGATATTTTGCCGTCAGAAAAGCGCGGGTATCTTTGGCCAGGTCTAACACATTACCCAGAACAGGGAAACCAGGGGCTAAGGGGGGCTGTTTTTTGTTAGCGGTCATGGATTGGTCTGTTATTGTCATTTGTTTTCAACATGTACCTTTATGCTCAATTTTGTGGGCCGTATCGTTTGGAGAGCAACGGCCGTGTCGGTTGCCCCGGTATTTTTACGTCAGTTAACGTGATTATTCAAGAAACACCAATGAGGGAATAATCTTGGAACACACGATCTGTAACTTTTCAGCCGACTTGATGGAGCAGCGAGGGACGCCCGCGTCTCACGCGAGTTGCCCATCAGGTGCTTGTTATTCACCTCACGCCAGGGGAACAATGATCCCAAGAGAGGCATAACTGCTCGCGCAGCCGATAGTAGGCGGGGCGGGGTGAACCGTCAGGATTGAGCAGACTGTAACCGCTCATTTCGTCTTCGGGCGCACGGCCGTACACCAGATTCCACACCGTCACCAACTCCACCGACGGCCAATCGCGCTTGATGCGGTCAAGGGCGGCCGAAAGATAATCAGCCTGCTGCTCCGGCGTGACCCAGGGCTGGCTGCCCTGCCCGATGGTGTAACCCAACTCCTTCACCCACATCGGCCTGTCCACGCCATACTCCGCCAGAATCGTTTGCCATTCGCCGATGCGGGCCAGGCCCAGGCCGGTTTGCACCGCCTCTGCCGCTTCCGGGTGTTGGCCAAAACCGTAAGCATGGACGCCCAGCACATCAAAACAGTCAGCGGCGCCGGCCGCCAGCATCGCCCGCAAAAAGTCGCGGTCATCACGGGCACGGGGTGAGTTTTCATTGGTGGGGGCCAGGCCGGCGGTAATCACCAAAACATCCGGGTCTTGGGTTTTAATGCGGCGGTAGGCTACCCCCAACACACCCACGTAATCGGCCGGGTCGGCCACCTGCCCGTCAAAACGGAGCCAATGGCTCTCCAGATCACCGCCGGAACGGCTCCATTCGGCAGCCAGATTGGGTTCGTTCCAGATGACGTAACCGGCAATATAGCCACGATACCGTTGCGCTACGGCCGTGACAAAATCCGCATAGGCCGCCAGGTCAAAAGGGATGGCCCCCTCCTGCCGTGCCCATGCCGGGGGCATGTCCAGCCGCACCACCAGATGCAGTCCGGCCTCTTGCGCCACCCGCACCATGTAATCGCTGGCCTCCCAGGCATAGAGGCCGGGTCTGGGGTTCAAATCCCGCCAGGGGAAAACCTGGACGACTGTATCGAAACCGATGGTGGTGGCGTGAGCGGCTATCAGGTCATCGAGAAAAAGGGTGTGGACGGCATAACGCATCGGGCGCTTCGCCGACAGTGGCGCGGAGAAGGTAGCCGGTTGGTGGGTGGCAGTGGCGAGGGCGCTGGGCGGACGGCCAAAGCGGTCGCAGGTGGGAAGAGTGGCCATGCGCAACGGCCGTGTCCTGCCTTCACTGCGGGACAATACCAGCAGCAAGACACATAACCAAAACAACCACCCACTGCGCCGCATATTAAGGTGTTGCCGTCGGTTGTGGGGGGGGAATGGGGGTGTTGGGTACGGAAGTAACCAGAAACGGCCGTTGGGGATCACCCACATCTACAATGGCTAAACCATCCCAAGTCGCCACATACAGATGATGGTCATTATTTCCCCACATCATATCCACCGGCGGAGAGTGCCAATCCATCTGCCCCACCAACAGCGGGCGCTCCGGCTGGCTGACATCGTACACCCGGATGTTGGTGTCGCTGGCCATAATGGCGATGCTGTCTTTGACCACAAGCTGCGAATGATAAAAACCGTCTGTTGCCTCTTGATAAGCCACTTCTTGGGGTGCAGCCGGATTGGTGATGTCCACCACCCACAAACCGTGCCCGGCCACCAGGGCGTAGCGGTGCGTGGCCGTTTTCAGCAGGGCAACATCGTAACCGGGACGCAGTTCGGGAACAAACTCCCCCAGGAATACGGGCGTTTGTAAATCACCGATGTCTGCCAGCCACAGCCTACCCTGGCAGGCGCCGCTGCGGAAACTGCATCCGCCCCAAACACCCAGCAGCAGGTTATTCTCTGCTTCAATAGCGACCAGCCCTTGGGGCAGACTGGTCACTTCGCGGGGGGAATTGGGCGTGGGCCACTCTAGCGCGTACAGATTTTCCCAATCGCTCACATAAACCAGGTCGCCATGCACAGCTAGGTCTTCGGCTAAATGGCGCGTCCTAAAATACCCCTCAATCTGTGGTTGATGGGGACGGCTGATGTCCACCAACTGCACACCACCGTCTGGTGGGCCTGCGGCGCTGTCCCAACTTTCCTCCGAAGGCCAATGGGCCACGTAGGCCCTATGCCCGTTGGTGACAATCCGCCGCACCCGTCCGGCTGTCTCCCAGGTAGTGATCAGACGTGGGTTTTCCGGCGTCGAGACATCATAAACCTGTACCTGATTTTCGTGCCCAATGTAGACGTAACGGCCGTACCCAAAATCGCCGGTGGCAGGTTCAGGGGTTGGTTGGGGGCGACAGGCAGCCAGCAGCAAACCAAGCAACGCGCATGTCAGAACAATCACTTTTCTGGTCATCATAGCCTCTCAAGATCAGACAGGTTTTTCAATAAAATCTGTCTGGTTTGAACAATGACAAGGAGAAGACCGTTTTACGGCGTTTCGTGTACTGTCTGGTAGATGGCTTGCAGCAGGGAGGTCTCATCCTGGCTGTCATGTTCTAACGTCCAGATCATGATGCCAGACGCCTGTTCCAGGGCGAGGCGGGTTTTTTGCTGGATGGTGGGGATGCCATTGTAGTATTCGGTACGGCCGTGCTGCTCTGCTTCATCGGTAAAAGCATTGGCCGGGTCGGCGGCCACCAGTTCTTTGTAGGTGGAGTAGTTGGGACGGGCATAAAACGGCACCCCCAACACCGCCTTTTCCGGCGGCAAACCCCGTTCCCGCCAGTAGGCTAACGACTCCTGGGCAAACGCAAACGAGGAGTGATGCCCCTCGCCGCCCCGGTCATACACCATCAGGTTGAGGAAATCCACTTCATCAAAAACGGCTGGCTCAATGCCCGCGCCATATTCACCCAAAGCCACCACTGCCGCCGTGAGCAGCTTGTCGCGCGCCCGCATCTCCGCGCCCAACGCCTGCATCAGTTTGACGTAATTTTGGGCAGAATCGGGAGAGAAGGTGACAGGATCAGGATATTCCCAATCCATGTCTATGCCATCCAGATTGTGTTTGTCTACCAGGGCCACCAGTTCTTGCACCAATTGGTCGCGGGCGGCGGGGTTGGCAGCCAACGTTTCAAATGTCTCGTCATGCCCCCAACCGCCAACGGCCAGCAGAACCTGCACGTTGTGGTCATGTGCTTGGGCTACCAGGTTGTCAATCTTCCAGCCATTCGCCAGCGGTTTGAGCGTGCCGTCTGTATTGGGAATGGCGAAGGCATAGATGACGTGTGTCAACTTATCTAGCGGCAGCAGTTCTACGATGACGGCGTCGGTGACGTAGCCGACGATGCGGAAGGGGGTGGGGGGCACGGTCGTAGCCGTTGGTGTGGGTGCGGGTGTGACGGTGGGGGGCACGGCCGTTGGTGCGGTCAACTGCCCACAGGCCACCAGCGAAATCAACAACCAGAGAATGGCGGCCAGCCAAAAGTATAATGATGTCATTTCACTTCGATGATGCCAGTTCAAAGACGTAAACCTCGTTATAGGGGCCAGCCGTTGGGCCGGCAAATGCCCCAATAAATCTCATGCCAGAGTTTGCCTGCCACGCGGGTAGATACTCAGCAGCGATGAACTCATTGCCATAGACAAGAATATAACGCACCCCCAAATCATCAAGCAAATCTAACGCGGCTTCCTCAGGCCACTGCTCTAAAATGGGACGTATTTCGGCCATACGGGTGGTGGGTAGACTGCTGCCATGTATGGTTTTCTGCCCATGCGCGATGGTGTAGTAGAGCGATTGGGGCTTCATGGTGTAGATGAGCGGATACTCGATAATGACGCCTGGCTCTGGCTGGGCTGCCAGCCACTCATCCACGCTGCGTTGCATCTGCTGGGTGGTGGTGATGGTTTTGCGAAAATTGAATTCAGACAGAAGAAGGAGAACAAGGACAACCACCAAACCGGCCTGTACGATTCGGTGTCTGTGTTGGGCAAGGTAGGTGAAGCCAACGGCCGTGAACACAGCCAATCCCAGCGAGACCATCAGACCCCAACGACTAAAATGATGAAAGGCGCGAAAGGGAGGCGCCAGCTTGTAAAGGATGTACGCGGGCATGGGGAAGCGCATGGTCTGGCTGTCTATGATTAATTCAGACCAGTAGCGTTCCAACCAGGCAGTGGCAGGTAAATGGATTTTTACCGGTTCACCCCAGATGTGTAGAGTTAAACCGGGCATCAAGAATAATCCGATGATGATCATGGCCAACAGGGCGTAGAACACGGGCGGCCAGGGTCTTTTTTTGACCATGCCATACAGGGACAAGACCACTACCACCAGACCAAAACTGACAACACTCTCTACACCCCGCCAGGGGGGAAGATAAGGTTCCACCAAATTTTCCCACACGAATGGATTGTTTGGGTGGGGCATAATCAGCCATTCTAAATGGACGCCAGTGAAATCGGTTTGGGTGAACGAAAAAACGGGGTTGGCGCCGGTTTTTCCCTGGACGATGGTGGCATTTACCAGCAGGGGCAGGGCAATAACGGCCGTACACAACACCATCCCGCTCATTGGTCGTCACCAGCCCCGCAGGTTCCGGCGCATGACAGGCCAGAAATAGACCAGACCAAATGTGAACAAAAGCCCCAGGCCCAAAAAGAGAAATTGCCAGGCGCCGGCTATGCCCAAACCGTAATATAGACCCACAAAACACATCCATTTTAATTGTTGACGGGATGTGTCAGCGTTTCTGGCACGTATGAGACCATATACCATCCAGGGCATCCACATCGAGGCAAATAACAGATTGAGGTGCCCAAAATAGTAAATCTGCCGTTGGGGATAGAAGGCGAAAGCAATGCCGGCCAAAATACCCCCACCGGTGTTACTGCCCACTGCTTTACACACCAGAAATACGCCATACGCCGCAAATACGGCCGTAAACAGTAAACTTATATTGTAGACAGTGACCGCGCCCAACAGATAAGTAAAAGGGGCCAGTAAAAACGGATAAAAAGGGGGCATGACGGCAAAGCCCAGATTCCAACCCTCAGGATAAAAGATATCGGGCTGAATAAGCGGGGATTGGTGCAAGTGAAAGAGGGCATGTTGGTACCAGTGCAGGTACCAGATGGACTCAAACGCATCTTCAAACGGCCGTCCCAAAATGTGCGTGGTCAGATGATAAGATACAGGTCGTAACATGAACACGGTGACTGGCACAAAAATAGCCAAAGGCAGCCCATAGGCAAATGCTTTTTCACGAGTCATGTTCAGTCGCATGGAATAGTCAGGGATGGCGTCAATCTAGCCGGTATAAGCACCAAAAACCGGTGTGCGCTTTTCTACAAAAGCATTCATCGCTTCTAAATGATCAGGGTGTGACCAGAGATGGACAAAGAGTTCCGTTTCCAGCCGGTTTGTTTCGGCCAGGGGTAAGTAGGCAGCGGCGTAGGTCAGTTGCTTGAGGGCGGCTAAGGTGGGGCCGGGTAGCTGGCAGAGTTCGCGTGCCCAGGTGGTCACGGCCGTGTGCCAATCCTCTTTCGTGTCCACCACCCGATGTACCAGCCCGATTTGTTGGGCTTCTACGGCCGTTAGCAACCGCCCCGTCAACAACAACTCCAGTGCCCGGCTCTGGCCGAGCAGCCGCACCAGCCGCGCCGTACCACCCCAGCCGGTGGTCAATGCGTTTTTCACCTGGGCAAAAGAAAAACGCGCATGGCTGGCAGCGATGCGCAAATCACACGCCGTCAAAATTTCGCAGCCACCGCCAAAAGCGTCGCCATTCACGGCGGCGATGGTGGGGATGGGTAATTCTGTTAGCCGTTGTAAGGCATCACGCATAATCTGGTTCAGCCGCGCTCCGGCCTCTGGCTCAGGATGGCCGCTCAACTCCTTCAAATCACCCCCGGCGACAAATGCCTGCCGCCCCATGCCGGTGATGATGAAGATGCGGATGGAGGGTGGCGATTCGGAAATCGCGCGGGCCACGGCCGTGACACACGCCGCAAACTGTTCCTGCGCCGCCCAATTCAACGCATTGCGCGCCTCGGGCCGGTTCACCGTCAGTGTGGCAATTTGATGAACAATGGTGAAGTTGATTTCATCAG
This sequence comes from Anaerolineae bacterium, assembly GCA_023382655.1. GTDB lineage: Bacteria > Chloroflexota > Anaerolineae > Promineifilales > Promineifilaceae > CAADGU01. The sequence continues at coordinate 431,565 of JAHDWK010000001.1, forward strand.
GCATGAGGGTAAGTGTAGTGACAAGGCCACAAGGTGACAAGGTGATGACACAAGTGACCAGTGACAAATGACAAATGACCATTGACGGCCAATACGTTAGACTTGGCGGCATGAGGCAAATGGTTTGGCTGCGTGTGGGGGTGGGGGTGTTGGGGCTGACGGCCGTCTTCCTCCTCTTGCTCATAGCTCTGGGTGTGTTTGATCCTCAGCCGGTGGGTGAACAAAGCTGGACGGCCGAAGCATACACAATGTCTGTTCCTCCGCAGGCAAAGGAATTGGTCTGGCTGCCAGAATCGCTTCCGTCCGGCAAATTCACGGTGCGCGCTACCGTGAGCCGCCAAAGCGGCGAATTAGACAGTGGGGCCGGCGTGGCGCTAGGGGATGGCTGCACGGCCGTCGTCATTGCCATCTCCCCCCTCGGTTACACCACCATCCACCAAACCCCACCAACCGCCCCCACCGCCGCTCACTGCTCACTGCCCACTGCTCACCGCTCACTCCTCACCCCACTCCCCTGGCAACCCTGGCCCCACATTCACCCCGGCGACGCCGCCAACGAAATTTGGGTAGATGTAGCCGATGGGCAAATGCAGGTACGGTTAAATCGGGAACTGCTGTGGGCAGGCGACGCGCCCATCCAGCCGACGCGGGTGGGGTGGTATGGCGAGAGTTTTGGCGACACGGCCGTGTTCCACTTCTCCTCCCCCACTTTTTGGCATACGGCACCAGTCTGGCCATAGATTTGATTTCTCTCGCTACCCTGGTACACCAATATGGTTATAATGGGGGTCAGGAGACCGCTCATTTCTCACCACTCACAGAGTTTTATGAACATCACAACATATCAGACAGAATTGGAACGGGAATTGACCGGCAACATTTTGCCCTTTTACAGCACGCGGGCAGTGGATGTGGCGCGGGGTGGGTTTGTAGGGCGTATTAACCATGCCGGGCAGGTGGATATGACGGCGGCGAAAGGGGCCGTGCAACACGGCCGTCTGCTGTGGACATTCTCTCGTGCCTATCGTTGGCGGCCTGACCCGGTTTACCGGCAAATGGCCGACCATGCCTATGTCTTTTTGCGCGACTGTTTTTGGGATGAAGCCGAGGGTGGGCTGTATTGGCTGGTGGCGGCGGACGGCCGTCCGCTGGCCGACCACAAACTCATCTACGGGCAGGCGTTTGGGCTGTATGGCTTTAGCGAGTATGTCCGGGCGACGGGCGAATCAGCGGCATTGGACATGGCCGTAGCCCTCTACCACCTCATTGAACAACACGCCGCCGACCCGGTACAGGGCGGTTACTGCGACGCCTTCCACCGTGACTGGTCACCTTACCCGGAAATTAACGTAGACCAGGTTCCCGGCCACGTGCCCAAAACCATGAACACCCATTTGCACATCCTGGAAGCGTACACCAACCTGCTGGCTGCCTGGGATGACCCTGGTCTGCGCGCCCGCCAACATACTCTCATCCGCATGCTGCTGGATCACATTGTAGACAGGCAAACCGGTCATTTGCAGTTACATTTCGACGCAGCCTGGCGCCCGCTGACGCCGCATATTTCCTACGGGCATGACATTGAAGCCAGCTGGCTGCTGGTGGAAGCGGCCGAGCAGTTAGGAGATGAGGCGCTATTGGCGGAGGTCACGGCCGTAGCCACCCACATCGCTCATGTCACCCTGCAAGAAGGCGTAGACGCCAATGGCGGTATCTGCAACGAAGGCGACCCCGAAGGCGTGTGCGACCGCAGCAAAGATTGGTGGCCGCAGGCGGAAGGCATGATCGGCTTTTTCCAGGCATATCAACTTACCAGCGACGAACGGTTTTTGCAGGCGTCACTGAACTGCTGGCGCTTTGTGCAGCAGGTGTTTATTGACCGGCAGCACGGGGACTGGTTCGCCCATGTCAGCGCCGACAACATGCCCGCCCCCCGTGACAAAGCCGGCATCTGGAAAACGCCCTACCACAACGGCCGTGCCTGCCTGGAACTGATGCAACGTATTGCCGGATGTTCGTAGTAGGCACTTCAGTGCCGTTTGACGGCGATAAATCGCCGACTACGAACGAAACAGGAGAAAATTATGACTTACCAACCAACTGAAACGCGCTATAACACCATGCAATACAAACGGTGCGGCCGCAGCGGGCTGAAATTACCGCTCATCTCGTTGGGGCTGTGGCACAATTTTGGCGGGGTAGATACGCTGGCCAACGGCCGTGCTATGCTCCGCCGCGCCTTTGATCTGGGCATCACCCACTTTGACCTGGCCAATAATTACGGCCCACCGCCCGGTTCGGCCGAAGAAATGTTCGGCCAGATTATGCGCCAGGATTTCACCCCTTACCGGGACGAACTCATCATCTCTACCAAAGCCGGCTACGATATGTGGCCCGGCCCCTACGGTGAATGGGGGTCGCGCAAATACCTCATTGCCAGCCTGGATCAAAGCCTCAAACGCATGGGGCTGGATTACGTGGACATCTTCTACAGCCATCGCTTTGACCCGGATACACCGCTGGAAGAAACGATGGGGGCGTTGGACTTTGCCGTGCGCAGCGGTCGTGCCCTCTATGTGGGCATCTCCTCCTACAACAGCGAGCAAACCCGCCGCGCCGCCCACATCCTGCGCGAATTGGGTACTCCCTGTCTCATTCATCAGCCCTCCTACAGTATGTTCAACCGTTGGGTGGAAGCGGATGGCCTGTTGGATACGCTGGCCGATGAGGGCATTGGCTGTATCGTTTTTTCCTCGCTGGCGCAAGGATTATTGACGAACAAATATCTGCACGGCATTCCCGACGATTCGCGGGTTAAACGTTCCGGCGTCTTCCTGAACGAGAGCCATATCACGCCAGAACGGATAGACCAGGTGCGCCGTCTAAACGAGATGGCCCAATCGCGGGGACAGACGATGGCCCAATTGGCGGTGGCCTGGGTGTTGCGGCAAACGGCCGTCACCTCCGCCCTGCTCGGCGCCAGCCACCCCGCCCAGATTGACGATATTGTCGGCGTGTTAAACCGTCTCTCGTTTACAGCCGACGAATTGCAACAAATTGAAGATATTTTGCGGACTTAAACCTGACAGGTTTTTTAAAACCTGTCAGGTTTGGGCCAACAGCGAGGCTGAAATGGAACGAAAACCAAGATTGAGCGAAGCGATGGTTGAGGAATTTGTGGGCAAGGCGCACGGCGACCTGAACCGGGTGCAAGAACTATTGCAGCAAGAACCAGCACTGGTGAATGCCTGCTGGGATTGGGGTGGCGGCGACTGGGAAACGGGGCTGGGCGCGGCGGCGCACATGGGCCGCCGCGATATTGCCGAATTTCTGCTGGCGCACGGGGCGCGGCTGGACATTTTTGCGGCGGCGATGCTGGGCCAACTGGACGTGGTGCGGGCTATGTTGGCCGCCTACCCGGCAATGAAAGATGCGCCAGGGCCACACGGCATCCCTTTAACCGCTCATGCTAAAGCGGGTGGAGAGGCGGCAACGGCCGTGCTCGCCTTCCTGCAAAACGGGGACTAAACTCCCAACGATCAACGCGCGTTTGTATTGGTAATCCCGATGTTTTTCACTACAATCAACTTGCTGATTAACGGTATTGGAAGATAGAGAAGCGCAAACCGGGCGCTTCTTTTGTATAGGAATCTGATGTGTTGATGAATCAATTGGACCTGTCGCTCACGTATGAATTCCCGGAGCCGCTGCAAAAAGCGCTACAACTTTTCACAGAAGAAACCCAAATCCAGGTGAATGTCCAGGTGCTGGATCATGAACAGCGTAACCAGTTGTCTGATTTTGCCTTGCACAAAACGGGGCCGGATGTGTCCGAAATTGGGAACACCTGGTTAGGCAATCTGGCGGCGATGAATGCGCTACGGCCGTTTTCTTTGGCCGACATTCGCGCGATGGATGGGCCTTCCGCTTTTTTGTCTGGCGACTGGGCGGCCGGCCACCATGGCGGACAACAATTCGCCATTCCCTGGCGCAGCGACACGCGCGTCATCTACTACCGGCGTGATTTATTGGCACAGGCTGGCATAGCGGAAGACACCGCCTTTTCTTCTATCCCCCACATCCAACAAGCTCTGGCGCGCCTGCAAACGCTGGAAACAATCTCTCCGCTGGCCCTGAACACAGCCAAAAATCCAATGATTATTCATTTGGTAGCCCCCTGGGTATGGCAGGCTGGCGGCGATTTTATGAGTAGCGACGGCCGTCGCACACTCTTTTGTGAACCGCAAGCCCTGGCCGGTTTACGTGCCTTCTATGAAACATTCGCCCCGGCTATACGGCCGGAAGTGCAAAACCTGAATGATTCGGACGCGACTGTGTCATATATGCAAGCGAAAACGGCCGTGATCATCACTGGACACTGGATGCTAAACTTATTGCCGCGATCCGATACACTGCCCGAAATACAGCAAAACACGGGCATAGCGCTCACGCCTGGCGTGCCTTATAACGGCGTCATGGCCCTCATCATTTGGAACCACAGCCGTAAAGATCGCGAGGCCTTGAAACTGGTGCAGTTCCTCACCCGGCCAGACATACAGACTACTTTTGTCCAAGAGGCCGGGTATTTGCCTGTTCTCCAAGAAGCGTATGGCAGACCGCCTTTTTCCACGGATCCCGGCTATCAAATCATTCGGCAAAGTTTAGAAACCGGGCGGCATCTGAATGCCATTTATATGTGGGGGTTGGTTGAAGATCAGTTAACAGTGGTCCTGAACGGTATCTGGCAAACTATTTTTGCTGACCCGGAAATGGATATTGCCGCGGCCATCGAAGCCAGGCTTAAACCTGTGGCTGCCCGGTTAGACCGGATATTATCGCCTGCTTCTTAGGCGACCAGGAGAGACGATGCCACGTTACGGATTTAATTTTCAGTGGATGTTTTGGTGGGAAGAGGGGAAACCACCCGCTCCACCGGATGAGCGTGCCCTCGACTTTTTAGTCGAGCACAGTTTTGATTTTGTGCGTATCCCCGCCAGCTATTGGTTTTGGACGCGCGATTTTAATTATTTCCATCCCGACGAGGTGGTGTTGGCCCAAATTGACCGCTACCTGGCGGCGTGCCAGTCGCGGGGGCTGCACATGTGCCTGAACCTGCACCGCGCCCCCGGCTACTGCATCAACGACAATCACCTGGAAAAACACAACCTGTGGCAGGATGAGATCGCCCAAGATGCGTTTGTGTTTCAGTGGGAATTGTTTGCCCGGCGTTACCGGGGAATTACCAATAATTTGCTGAGTTTTGATCTGGTGAACGAGCCGCCCAACCTCGGCCAATATGGGCTGACTCGTGAGAATCATGCGGCGCTGGTGCGGCGCACGGTAGCGGCCATCCGCGCCATTGACCCGGCGCGGGAAATTGTGATTGATGGGCTGGGCGGCGGGCACATCGCCATGCCGGAACTGGCCGATGCGGGTGTAATCCACAGCGGGCGCGGCTACCAGCCGATGCCGGTCAGCCATTATCAGGCCAGTTGGTGGTCGGAGCATGTGTTAGTGACGGAACCGCCCGTTTATCCAGGCACGGTTTGGGCCGGGCTGACGTGGGATAAGGCAGTGCTGCGCGACTTTTACCAACCCTGGCGGGACGTGCAGGCGTTGGGCGCGCCGGTGCATATCGGCGAATTTGGCTGTTATAACCAGACGCCGAACACGGTGGCGCTGGCCTGGTTTGCTGACTTGCTGGCGTTGTTTCAAAAGTTTGGTTGGGGCTACAGTTTGTGGGAGTTTGCCGGGCCGTTTGGGATTGTGGGTCACGGCCGTGACCAGACCCACTATGAAACGATACACGGCTTCCCGGTTGACCGGGCGTTGCTAGATTTGCTGCTGGATCATCGGGTCAGAGATTAGGGATTGGGGATTGGGCAAGTTCTAATCCCCATCAATCATATGGATAAATAATCCGGCCGCAACTGCCACAGTATGCTTTTTTCCCCTCTCTGGCTTGCTTGATGTAGTTGGCGGAGACAGTCATGCGGCAGCCCAGGCACCTATCTACCCGGAGTCGGGTCACGGCCGTGCCCCCCTTTTTCTTCGCCAATAGTTCATATTCTTTCAGCGAGGCGGCATCCACCACGCTGGCCTGCTCCTGCCGTCGTTGTAACAGGCGGTTCAGGCGCACGGCCAGGTCTGTTTTTTCCGCTTCCAAATCCACCGACTCTTTTTGCCAGCGGGTTTCGGCGGTTTCGGCAGTGGCCGCCGCGTTATTCTTTTCGGCCTCGGCGTCTTCCAGCAACAACATGAGTTCCAAAATCTCGTCTTCAATACCCGCAGCGCGCTGGTTGAGCGATTCAATTTCGTGTTGCAGGTCAGCCATTTCTTTGGTGTTGACCACTTTACCGGAGTAGAGACGGGTTTCAGAGTTTTTGGCTTTGCTGCGGAGGCTTTGTAATTCCAGGTTGAGCGTCTGGCGCTGGCTTTGCAGGGTATTAATGTGGGACACGGCCGTGTCCAAATCCCCTCTGGCCTTGAGCAGCCAGGGTGGCCCTTTCAACGTTTGCAGCACTTCGCCGAGCCGCTGCTTTTTGTCGCGGATTTCCAGGTCGGTTTCTTGCAGTTGGTACAGTTGGTGTACTTGGGTCATGGCCTGCCTTATCTGGGTATAGGATTGTGGAGTGGGGCGATTGTAACACAACAAAGGGATTGACAAAACGAGGCCGATCAGTTATTATTTATGCAACTTACCCGGTTAAGTGCATAACTTGCATAATAGGGTAACATAAATAAAAGGAATAGAAAATGCCTGCCACCGATTTAGCCAACCCCTTGACCCAAACGGCCGTCCGCGTCGCCGTCGAACCGGCCCACATCATGCTCAACAGTCTGGTACTCATCAACCGGCGCGAAAAAATGCCGGGTGTCCATGAATGGGTGGAACGCACGGCCGTCTCCCTCACCTCGGAGCAGCGCCACACCAATATGTTAGTCATGGAAGGCTTTTTCCACGCCGTCGCGCCGCATCGCAGTTGGTCCGGCTTTCCCGCCTACCTGGATTATATGGAACAGGAAGACCCTGTGGTGCTGCGCCAACGCCTCTTTGACGCATATGAGCAAATGGGGTCGTCGCTGGAAAAAACAGGGCAACCTTTCAATATGGAAACCACGCTGGCCACGGTCGGCAGTTATCTGGATTATCTCTATGCCCGTTTTCCGGAAAATCATGTGCATGTGCAAATAGAGACGGAAGCGTACCATCTGCTCCAGAACCCACCAGAAATGCAAGCGGTGCTGGTCGGCCATTTGCGGCAGATGTGGTATCTGGCGCTGCAAGAGGAGTGGGAACGGACACGGCCGTTGCTGCAAAGCAGCGCCCAGGCCTTCAGCCAGCTTGATTTTAGTGACATGACCCTCCTGGAAGCGGCGCAAACCATCATCGGCACTGATTTACCCGAATGGTGGCAAAAATACACCGATCGGGCCAGCTATACCCAGTTCATCTTTGTACCCTCGCCACACATTGGGCCGTATGTCAGCAGCTTTGCCACCGATACCACTATCTGGTTGTTGTTTGGGGCGCGGCTGCCCCAGGGTTCGATGGTAGATGCGCCTGACCTCAGCCGCTCGGAACTGCTGGTACGGCTCACGGCCCTGGCCGATGATACCCGGCTGCGCATCTTGCAACTGCTCAAAGAAGAGGGTGAACTGTGTTCCCAGGATGTGCAGCAGCGATTGGAGCTGAGCCAATCGGCCGGGTCACGCCATATGCAGCAGCTTGGGGCCACCGGCTATGTGCGTGAGCGCCGGGTGGAAGGGCAAAAATGTTACAGTTTGAACGAGGAACGGATTGAAGACACATTGTTGGCGTTATCCCGCTTTTTGAAGGGATAACGCCCAGGGTGTCACCCCTGGGTGGTACCCAAAGGAGTAGAGATCATGAATCTCCCCCATGCTGAAATGCTGAATGAGTTACATCATCGCCGCATCAAAGAGGCAACGGCCGTAGACCCCCTGCCTACACTGCCACCGCAACCAGCCAACTGGCGTGGCCGGATAGCCGAAGGCGTACACCTACTCACCCGTCTGCGCCAGGTGCGTGTGCAGGTGACATTTGAATTGGTTGAACCCTGCCCAGAAGGGTAAAGGTACTGATAGTGTCGGGCTGCCCTTGTCGGCAGCCCGACACTAAAAAAGGAGAAAAATGATGGAATCTCTATGGCCCAATGTGCAAGAAGCCTTTCAAGCGATTGGCCCGCATTATCAACCCCAGACCGGCCCATTCGTCAGGGAGTTGGGTTACGAAGATGGTGACTGGTTTATCTCGTTCATCGCCTATGGGGTGGACCCGGAGCCGCTCACGGCCGTGGCCCTGCAAAAGAAAATCTACGTCTATTCCCACCTCGACCGGGTGCAGCAGATATTGGCCGGGGCTGCCGAACGCGGCTTCCTGGCCGAAACCCAGGCCGGGCACTATATCATCACTGAAAAAGGGCGGGGCGGTCTGGACAGATTCTTTGAGATTGCCTGGGATACGATTGCCGAACTGACGCCTCTGCCCGAATCGGACATGGAGCGGCTGGCGCGTCTGCTTTACCGGGTGGTAGCCGCCACCGAGACTGCCTCAGAACCGGCCGTTAAAGCCAATCTCAAGGTGAGCCGCCGTACCGATCCCGGCCTGGATGCGCTTGAAATTGTACGTATAGACCAATATCTGACCGACCTGCTGCGTTACAGGGATGATGCACATATTGCCGTCTGGTCAACGCATGGCGTCAGCGGACCGGCCTGGGAGGCGTTCACCTATATCTGGCGCGGTGATGTGCATACAACGGCCGAACTGGTGGAAAAGTTGCCCAATCGCGGCCACACAGCCCAAGCCTATGACGACGCGCTGGCAACCCTGGTACACAAGGGGTGGCTGGCTGTACAAGATGGCGTGTATACGGTGACGGCCGTTGGCCAACAACTGCGTGACGCCGCCGAAACGGAAACCGAAGAAAAGTTCCACGTCGGTTTGTGGGCGCTAGACGCCGCCGAAATCAAAACATTGCACTACCTGCTGGCTCAATTCAAAGAAGGATTGACTATTTCTGAACTTGTTCCCGTATAACTGAATAACACTTCCTCCACTTCCTCTTCCTCTACCACTTTTTTGACAGCGACAAACGGCCGTCCCCCAGACGGCCGTTTGTCGTTTCTTGCCAATTACGTCAATAGGCAGCCAAATCTATGACATCTTTCACTACGGTTTCCTCTCTCCGCCCATTATGCTTTGCCCATATTTTGCATAAACAAGGAGAAGGCATGTGAAACATTCTATTTTTATTTTGATGTTGGTCTGGCTGGTTGGGGGAGTGGCAGCCTGTACGCCAACAGCCGCTTCACAATCTGTGGGCGAGAACGCCCCGGCAGTAATTACCGTCTATAAATCGCCGACCTGCGGCTGTTGTGATGGCTGGATTGAGTATGTGCAAGAACACGGCTATCGGGTGCGTGTAGAGCAGATAACCGATGTGACTTCCATCAAGAATCGGTATCAAATACCGGCAGAGTTGCAGTCGTGCCATACTTCGCTGGTGGCCGGTTATGTGGTGGAAGGGCATGTGCCCGTGGAGGCGCTGGCGCAGTTATTGGCGGAACGGCCGGATGTAACCGGCATCGCTGTTCCCGGTATGCCCATTGGCGCGCCCGGCATGGAACAGCCCGGCGTGGCTCCCCAATCGTATGATGTATTGACATTTGATGAGGCGGGGAATACGGCCGTGTTCAGCAGCCACGCCCCGTAGCAATATCCATGAGGAGTGATGAAATGGCCGTTCAACTGACATCCGAACAGGTGTGGAAGGTAATTGAAAAAGAGGTGTTTGCCGTTATGGGCATGGTGACAGCCAAATGTGAAGCGCGTACAGTCGGTATTGTGTATGTGGCGCGCAACCATCGGCTGTACATTGCTACCGACAAAGATGCCTGGAAGACCAGGCACATCGCCCAAAACCCGCATGTCTCCCTCACCATTCCCATTCATAAAGGCATCCCTTTGATGCCCTGGCTCAAAATACCGGCAGCCACTATTACCTTTTCTGGCCTGGCGCAAATCCTGGAGCCGGCCGAAACACCGCCGGAAATTATGCAGGCTATTTTCCGTGATATGGCAAACGACCAGGAGTTGATAGCCGAATCTTGTCTGTTAGAGGTGACGCCGATAAACGACTTCGTAACCTATGGGATTGGCGTCTCCTTGATGAAAATGCGCGATCCGGAGCAGGCGCGCGGCCGTGTCCCGGTAGCTGGCAAAGAAGAAGAAATAGAGATGCCCCACGCATCTGCCTGAAGTGAGGTCTGCGTGATCTGGGTGATGTTATTCATTGTCCTCTGCGCTCGTCCGTATCCCATCCATTTGCAATGGGTAACTATAGCTGCTCCCGTGCCCGCAATAAGGTAGCAATATCAATCTTGTTCATCTGGAGCATGGCCTGTGTGACCCGACTGGCTTTCTCCGCATCTTCGTCTTGCATCAGCTCGCCTAAAATAGTGGGAATAATTTGCCACCACAGGCCGTATTTATCTTTTAGCCAGCCGCATTGGCTCTCTTCGCCGCCATCGGCCGTCAATCTGTCCCACAATTCGTCTACTTCCGCCTGCGTTTCACAGTTCACGTAAAACGAGACCGCTTCCGTGAATTTGAAGCGTGGGCCGCCGTTTAGAGCCATGTACTGCTGACTCTCAAGCTGGAATGTGACCATAAATGCTTCCCCATTTGGCCCACGGGAGACATTGCCCATTCTTGAGTTTTTGAAGAGAGAAATATAAAAGTTCGCCGCCTCTTCTGCCTGATTATCGAACCACAAAAAGGGAATTATTTTTTGCATGACTTTGTTCCTTTGTGTGTGATGGCTGGTGGCTGGTACAAATAACCAGCACCAGCCACCAGCCACTAACCACCAGCTGCCAATATCTCATCCAGGCGCTCATATCCTTCATTGACGCCGTGTTCCATGCCTGACTCGATCATGCCGTCCCGGTCGGCTACGGATTGGAAGACAGATTGTCCCCTGATCCGGGAACGGCCGTTGGGCAGATCTTCAAAAACAATGGTTTCCAAAATAACATGGCCGCTTTCCGGCAGCCCTTCATATTCAAATGTGCCGATAATGCGCTCCGGGGCCTTCACTTCATGGTTCACGCCATGAAAGGCATACTCATTGCCCGCATCATCTTTTTGGGTAAACCGCCACCGGCCACCGCTGACCGGCTCAAATGTTTCAAATGTTGTGGTTAGCCCGCGTGGGCCAAGCCATTGGGCATACAGGTTGGGATCGGTGTGCGCCCGGAAAACCAGTTCACGTGGGGCGTCAAACTCCCTGGTGATGAAGAGTTCCTGTTTGCCGGGTTCGGCCGTAATCACAGTTTGATTCTTTTTAGTCGTCATTTTGATTCTCCTTTTTTTGTAGTTCGTGCAGCAGTTCGTCCAGACGGCCGTACCGCTGCTCCCACATTCGCTGGTATTGCTCTAGCCAATCCGTCACCTTATTGAGCTTGTCTGGTTGTACTTCACAGTATCGTTCACGGCCGTGCCGCTGCATCACTACCAGCCCACATTCCGTTAGAATTTTGAGGTGTTTAGACACAGCCGGGCGGCTGATGGCAAAATGGTCGGCCACCCCATTTACCGTCAGATTTTGCCGGGCTAACAGTTCTAATATCGCCCGCCGGTGTGGATCAGCTATTGCTTGAAATACATCACGTCTCATCATATGTAACCAATTGGTTACGGGTATTGTAACAGATACCCGCATATAAAACAAGTGTTCTAACAAAATGGTTCAACTTTTCCAAAAGTAACTTTTGGAAAGTTATGCGTTACGCAGCTACGCAATCTGGCTTGACACGGCCGTACTCCCATGCTACCATCCCGCCCAACTTAACAACCAACGACGTTGAACTGGAATAGTAGCCGACAAAGCGAGTTTTAGAGAGTCAGCCACTCTGGTGCAAGGCTGATAACCACGCAGTTGGTGAATGGGCCAGGGAGTTGCCCTGATGAACCGGTGAACGGTAATCAGTAAACGGTAATCGGTAAATAACCACCGATAACCGATTACTGATTACCGATTACTGAATTAGCCAGAGCCGGAGATGCCACCGTTACCAGGGCAAAGCCTTTTTTAATTGCCAATTGACAATTTTAGAGGGCAACATGAGTGAAGCTGGCTAACAACTCGACGCGCTATCACAGGCGCGTTTTTTGTTTCCAGAGCCAGCTTAAACAGGGTGGCACCGCGGGATACGTTTATTTTCAAACGCTCTCGTCCCTTACACGAAGATGATTTCGTGTGGGACGAGAGCGTTTTTATTTTGGTAATTGAGTAATGGAGGATGAAATGAACGGAACAACTAAATATCAATTAGACGAGAGCAAACTGCCCAAAGCCTGGTACAACATTAACGCGGACATGCCGGTACCGCCGCAGCCGGTGCTGCATCCGGGCACGAAGGAGCCAGTGACGCCGGACTTTCTGGGCGTGCTGTTCCCCATGAGCCTGATCCTGCAAGAGATCAGCACGGAGCGGTACATTGAAATCCCGGAACCGGTGCGCGAGATTTATAAATTGTGGCGGCCCACGCCCCTGTTTCGGGCGCACCGGCTGGAAAAGGCGTTGGATACACCGGCCCACATCTACTACAAATATGAAGGCGTCAGCCCGGTGGGGTCACATAAACCAAACACGGCCGTGCCGCAAGCCTTCTACAACAAAGAAGCAGGCACAAAGGCGCTGACGACGGAAACGGGTGCCGGGCAGTGGGGGTCGGCGCTGGCCATGGCCTGCAACTTTTTTGGCCTGGATTTGGAAGTGTATATGGTGAAGGTGAGCTACCACCAAAAGCCGTATCGCCGCATCATCATGCAGACCTTTGGCGCAGAGGTGTATGCCAGCCCGACGGACCGGACGCAGTACGGCCGTGCCCTGCTGGCGCAAGACCCTGACTCCCCCGGCTCATTAGGCATCGCCATTTCCGAAGCGGTGGAAGTGGCCGCTACCTCTGGCGGGGCAAAAAAGTACAGCCTGGGGTCGGTGCTGAACCACGTCCTCATGCACCAGACCGTCATTGGCCTGGAAGCGTTGGAGCAGATGGCCATGGCCGGTGAATACCCCGATGTGGTCATTGGTTGTGCCGGCGGCGGTTCCAACTTTGCCGGGTTTACCTTCCCCTTCATCCGCGAAAACCTGACGAACGGCCAGAAGACGCGGGTGGTAGCTGTGGAACCGGCCTCCTGCCCGACGTTGACACGCGGTACATACAGCTTTGACTATGGCGATACGGCGGCCATGGCCCCCATCGTCAAAATGCATACATTGGGCCACACCTTTGTGCCGCCGGGCATTCATGCCGGGGGGCTGCGCTATCATGGCATGTCGCCACAGGTGAGCGCGTTGGTGGATGCTGGCTACATTGAAGCCCGTGCCGTGCAGCAGTTGGCCACGTTTGAAGCGGCCACCACCTTTGCCCGTGCCGAAGGCATTATTCCCGCGCCGGAATCTTCCCATGCGGTGCGTGTGGCTATTGACGAGGCGTTGGCTTGCAAGGAGTCGGGCGAAAAGAAGGTGATCGCCTTCAACCTGTCCGGGCACGGCCATTTTGACATGATGGCCTACCAGGCCTACTTCAACGGCGAATTGGAAGATTACGACTATCCGGCGGAAGCGATTGCTGAGGCGATGAGCCATTTGCCGGAGGTAAGTAATTAGGAATTATGAATTATGAATTAGGAATGCCCTTCATAATTCATAATTCCTAATTCATAATTTTGATAACATGAACACAGTGTATACACCTACTTTGGCAGCATTTCGGGAACTGGCGGCGGGACCGGCGAATTTGATTCCGGTGTACCGGGAGTTTGCCGCCGATTTGGAGACGCCGGTTTCGGTTTATTTGAAATTGATGGAGCAGTTTGGCCCTTCGTTTTTGCTGGAATCGGTGGAGGGCGGTGAACAGGTGGGACGGTATTCCTTCGTCGGCGTGAATCCACGTGGCCTGATTTCGTTGAAAGGGCGCACGGTAACGGCCGGCGACGAAACCCGAACCCTGGCGGACGGCGAAGACATTCTGCATGTGGTCAAGGCGGAGATGGCGCAGTTTAGACCCGCCGACCTGCCCGGATTGCCGCGCTTTCAGGGTGGGGCGGTGGGTTACCTGGGGTATGATGTGGTGCGCTTTTTTGAACGGCTGCCGGACACGGCCGTGCCTGCTCTGGACATCCCCGACGCCATCTTCTTGCTGGCGGACACATTGGTGGTATTTGACCATGCCCGCCACCGGCTGCTGATTCTGGCGAACGCTCGTGTCAATGGCGATGTGGAAGCGGCGTATGTGGAGGCGATTCAGATGATTGAGCGGGTGAGTGAGCGGTTGTTACGGCCGTTGCCCGCCATCCCAGGTTTGCGTTATCATCGCAGGCGCAATGGTCATCAACTGACCAGCAACATGGAGCAGGGGCGCTATGAGGAGATGGTGCGCCAGGCCAAAGAGCACATCGCCGCTGGCGACATCTTCCAGGTGGTACTCAGCCAGCGATTCAGCCGCCAGACCAGCGCCCACCCCTTCGCCATTTACCGCGCCCTGCGCATGTTAAACCCCTCGCCCTACATGTTCTACTTCGACTTTGGCGAACTGGATTTGCAGGTGATCGGCGCGTCGCCGGAGATTCACGTGCGGCTGGAAGATGGCACGGCCACCGTGCGCCCCATTGCCGGGACGCGCTGGCGTGGGCAGACGCCAGAGGAGGACCTGGCGCTGGAAGCGGAGCTATTGGCCGACCCCAAAGAGCGCGCCGAACACGTCATGCTGGTAGACCTGGGCCGCAACGACATCGGCCGGGTCAGCGAATACGGCAGCGTCAAAGTCAGCGACCTGATGACGATTGAGCGGTACAGCCATGTGATGCACATCGTCAGCCACGTGACCGGGCAGTTGAAACCGGGCATGGACGCCTTCGACCTGATGCGGGCCACATTCCCGGCGGGCACGGTCAGCGGCGCGCCCAAAGTGCGGGCGATGGAGATCATCGAAGAGCTAGAGGGTGAACGGCGCGGCCTGTATGCGGGCGCAGTCGGCTATTTCAGCTACGATGGCAACATGGACACCTGCATTGCCATCCGCACGATGGTGATGCAGGATGATACCATCTATGTGCAGGCCGGCGCGGGCATCGTCGCCGACAGCGACCCGACCAGCGAATATCAAGAATCATTCAACAAAGCCCGCGCCCTGCTGGTGGCCGTAGATAAGGCGGAGCAGGGGATTTTGTAGTCGTTCGTAGTAGGCGATTTATCGCCATCAAACGGCGATAAATCGCCTACTACGAACGGGGAAGAGTAACTATGAGTAAAAAACGCGTATTCAGCGGCATCCAACCAACCGGGAATGTACATCTGGGCAATTACCTGGGGTCTTATAAAAATTGGGTGGCGAAACAGGATGAGAAAGAAAATTTCTTTTGTGTGGTGGATTTGCACAGTCTGACCGTGCCGCAAGTACCGGAACAACTGCGGCACGAAACGCTGTCTATGGCCGCCATTTTGCTGGCGTCGGGGCTAGACCCGGACAAGTGTACGCTTTTTGTGCAGAGCCATGTGCCGGCTCACGCTGAGGGCTGCTGGCTGCTCAACTGCATCACGCCGCTGGGCTGGCTGCAACGCATGACCCAGTTCAAAGACAAGTCCGCCCGGCAAGAGAGTGTGTTGACCGGCCTGCTCGATTACCCGGTGCTGATGGCCGGGGACATCATCTTTTATGATGCCCATGAGGTGCCGGTAGGTGAAGACCAGAAGCAGCATGTGGAACTGGCGCGGGACATTGCCCAGCGGTTCAACAGCCTCTATGAAGAGGAGTTTTTCGTCATTCCGCAGCCGGTCATCCCGGAAGTGGGGGCGCGGGTGATGGCGCTGGATAATCCGACCGTGAAGATGTCCAAGAGCCTGGCGCAAGTGCGCGGCCATGCCGTGCGCTTTCTGGATGAGCCGGATGAGATCATGCGCTCCTTCAAACGGGCGGTGACGGATTCGGGGCGCGAGATTCGCTTTTCCGATGACCCGGAAAAGGCGGGTGTGAATAACCTGCTGGAAATCTACCAGGCGCTCACCGGCAAGAGTCAGGCCGACGTGGAGGCGGACTTTGCCGATGCACGGGGGTATGGTGACCTGAAGGTGCGGGTGGCGGAGGTGACGATTGAGACGTTACGGCCGATCCAACAACACTACCACCAGTTGATGGCCGACCCGGCTGAATTGGGGCGGCTGCTGGCGAAAGGAGCGGAACAGGCAACGGCCGTGTCCCAACCCAAAGTGGACCGCATGAAGGAGATGATGGGGCTGGTGTTGCCCACTCGTTTGTAGTAGGCGATTTATCGCCGTCAGAAGGCGATAAATCGCCTACTACGAACAGGGAGGAAATAATGATAATCGTCATAGACAACTACGATTCGTTTACCTACAACCTGGTGCAGTATCTGGGGGAATTGGGACAGGAGATTCAGGTGTTTCGCAATGACCAGGTGACAGTGGAGGAGGTGCGGGCGATGCAGCCGGATCATATTGTCATTAGTCCGGGGCCGGGCGACCCGCATGATGGTGGTATTTCACTGGATTTGCTGCGTGAACTGGGGCCGACAACGCCGATTTTCGGCGTGTGCCTGGGGCATCAATGCATTGGTGAGGCGTATGGCGGGCAGGTGGTGCGCGCACTGCGCTTGATGCACGGCAAAACGTCGCGGGTGTACCACAACGGTGAAGGGCTGTTTAACGGCATCCCCAGTCCATTTCAGGCGACGCGTTACCATTCACTGATTGTGGCAGAGCCGCTGCCGGACTGCCTGGAAGTGACGGCTTTTACCAGCCAGGGTGAGGTGATGGGAGTGCGCCACAAGACGTATCCGGTGGTGGGCGTGCAGTTCCACCCGGAGAGCATCCTGACGGAGCATGGACGGCGCATTTTGCAGAATTTTTTGGACGGCCGTTGAATGGGACGCGGATGAACGCGGATGAACGCGGATGACGCGGATTTTTGAGATAAGAACTGTCATTCCGAGAGCCTGTACTGAGCTTGTCGAAGTATCTTCCGAGGAATCCTATTTGCCTGATAGTTTCGAGGGATTTCTCGCTCTGAAGACTCCGCTCGAAATGACAGGGCGCTTGAAGTTCCCTGGCGGCGATGGCCCGGTTTTTGCAGGATTATGAGGCGGGTAAGGCGGACGGCCGTTACCAACCCATTTCCCTGCCCCATTTGCCTTTTGCCGATGGGGAGTTTGGGCTGGCGTTGTGTTCGCATTTTCTCTTTTTGTACAGCGAGCAGGTGTCGTTGGATTTTCACATCACGGCCGTGCGCGAGATGGTGCGTGTGGCCGGCGGTGCATTTACGGCCGTTGCGGGAAATGATGGAGGAGAGAGGGGGTGACGGCCGTGATTGAAACAGCCAATTACGAATTCCAACGCGGCGGCAACCAGATGCTGCGCCTTCGCCGGGATAGATTATGAATCATATTGCGCATCGCGTATAACTCACTATGATCCATTTTCAACGCAGAGGTGCGGAGAAGTTTTCTCTACGTCTCCGCGCCCCTGCGTTAAATATCTGACATACGACGAGGTAAAGTGATGAATTCCCACGGTTTTGAGTTAATTCAGGAAACGACTATTGAAGAGTTAAACAGCAAAGCGACGTTGTACCGGCATGTGAAGACGGGCGCGGAACTGTTGTCGGTGGAAAATGAGGACGAGAACAAGGCGTTTGGCATCACCTTCCGCACCCCGCCGGAAGATTCCACCGGGCTGCCGCACATTATGGAACATGCGGTGTTGGGCGGTTCGCGCAAGTACCAGGTCAAGGAGCCGTTTATCGAACTGGCAAAGGGGTCATTTAAGACCTTTTTGAATGCGTTTACGGCCGCCGACTTCACCACCTATCCCGTAGCAACCACCAACACCAAAGAGTTGTATAACCTGGTGGACGTGTACCTGGACGCGGTATTTCATCCACTGATTACCCCCCACCATTTGGAGCAAGAGGGGTGGCACTATGAATTGAACAGCCCGGACGAGCCGCTCATTTACAAGGGCATTGTTTTTAACGAGATGAAGGGGGCGTATTCCTCGCCGGAGGGGGTGTTGTTTAAGGCGGTGAAGGAGTCGCTCTTCCCGGACAATGTGTACCGGCACGATTCCGGCGGCGACCCCACGGTGATGCCTAACCTGACCTATGAGCAGTTCCGCAGTTTCCATGAGACCTATTACCATCCGTCCAATGCCCGTATCTTTTTCTATGGGGACGACGACCCGGAGAAGCGGCTGGCGCTGTTGGATGAATACCTGAGTGGGTTTGATGCCGCCAAAGTAGACTCGGCCATCCCCTTGCATGAGCCATTTGTCGCGCCGAAACGAGTAGTACGGCCGTATGCCGTCACCGCCGATGGCGAACAAAAAGCGTATGTCAGCATCAACTGGGTGCTGCCGGAAATCCTCGACCCCGCGTTACAAATGGCGCTGAGTGTCATGTCCTATGCGGTGGTCAGCACACCCGCTTCGCCGCTGCGCAAGGCGCTGATGGATTCGGGGCTGGGCAGCGATACCATTGGCGGCGGCATTTCCGGGGCGCTGCGCCAGGCTACGTTTTCCACCGGCCTGAAAGGGGTGGAACTGGCAAATGTGGACAAAGTAGAGCCACTGGTGTTGCAGACGTTGGAAAAATTGGCGACCGAAGGCATTGAGCCGGAGATGATTGAGGCGGCCATCAACACCATTGAATTTAGCCTGCGCGAAAACAATACCGGCTCTTTTCCGCGTGGCCTGTCGTTGATGGTTCGGGCACTGCGGAATTGGGTCTATGATTTTGACCCGTTGGAACCATTGCAATATGAAGCGCCGTTGACGGCCGTCAAAACCCAACTCGCCGCCAATCCTGCTTATCTGCAAGAACTGATCCAGACCTACCTGCTGGCAAACAACCATCGCGTGGCGCTGGTGTTGCAGCCAGACCCGGAATTACAGCCGCGGATGGAGGCGGAGGAGAAGGCGAAGTTGACGGCCGTGCAGGAACGCCTCAATGAACGCCAGATTGCCGACATCATCGAAACCACGCAGCAGTTGAAGGCGCTGCAAGAGAAGCCGGACGACCCCGCCGCCCTCGCCGCCATCCCCCGGCTGACGCTGGCCGACCTGGACAAGGAAAACAAACCGATCCCCTTTGCCCGCGAAGCCATGCACGGGGCGGAGGTGATCACCCACGACCTGTTTACCAACGGCATCGTCTACCTGGACGTGGGCTTGAATTTGCACACGCTGCCCCAGGAATTGCTGCCACTGGTGGGGTTGTACGGCCGTGCCCTCACCGAAGTGGGTACGGAAACCGAGGATTATGTGAAGTTACAGCAGCGCATTGGCCGCAAAACGGGTGGATTGCACGCCTCCCGCCACATTGCCGCCAAACGGAGCGCTTCCGAAGCCGCCGCCTGGCTTTTCCTGCGCGGCAAGGCAACGATGGCCCAGGTGGACGATTTGCTAGACATCTTGCGGGACGTGCTGCTGACGGTGAAGCTGGATAACCGCGACCGGCTGCGGCAGATGGTGTATGAATCCATCTCCCGGCTGGAGGCGGGGCTGATTCCGGGGGGGCATGGAGTGGCGGACGGCCGTTTGCGGGCCACTTTCAACGAGAGTGATTGGGCTTCCGAACAGACCAGCGGTGTCGCCTATCTCTTTGCCCTGCGCCAGTTGGCGGCCGATATGGAAAACGATTGGCCCGGTGTGCTGACGAAATTGGAGCAGGTGCGGCAAACACTCACCAGCCGCGGCAATCTGCTGGTCAATGTTACCCTGGACGCGGCCAATGGGGCGCAGTTTCAGCCCCGGCTGGCGGGGTTTATCGGCAGTCTGCCCGATGTGCCGGTGGCGGCGCAGCGCTGGCAGTGGCAGGGCGACGCCGTGCCGGAAGGGTTGACCATCCCGGCGCAGGTGAATTATGTGGCTCAGGGGGCCAATCTGTACGATTTGGGCTATAAGCTGCACGGCTCCATTGCCGTGATCAATAATTACCTGCGCACCACCTACCTGTGGGAAAAGATTCGGGTGCAGGGCGGGGCGTATGGCGGCATGGTCAGCTTCAGCCACAATACCGGCGTTTACAGTTTCCTGTCCTATCGTGACCCGAACCTGCTGGGTACGCTGGCGAATTATGCCGGTGTGCCCGCCTTTTTGCGCCAGCCATTGCACAACGATGAATTGACCAAAAGTATTATCGGCGCGATTAGCAGCATGGATGCGTATGAACTGCCGGACGCCAAGGGGTATACGTCGCTCTCCCGTTATCTGGCGAATGTGACGGATGCCTACCGGCAGCAGCTACGCGAGGAGGTGCTGTCTACCACCGCCGCCGACTTTGCGGCGTTGGGAGAAGTGTTGGAAGGGGTGCGGGAGTACGGCCGTGTCGTTGTCCTCGGTTCCGCCGAAGCCATCCAGCACGCCAACACCGAACGTGGTGGTAACTGGCTGCGGGTGACGAAGGTGAAATAGGGAATGGGATCACGGATTGGACGGATAAGACGGATTTTCACAATAAGCAACCCCTATGTCTGTATTAGTTCGCTGGCAAGGTTTAGCAAACAATTGAGGTAATGAAAATGAATGCTCCAGTAAATGTAAAACCTGGAACCCCTACAGGATCCATTCATGGTTGGGCACAAGAGGCTGCAGATTGGACGCGGTTGAATTCAGATACAGGAGGAAACCCCGACTTTTTCCCGCTTACGGTAAAAGCGATTTATGTTATCGGGGTCATTTACGATCTGTGTGAAAGTGTAGGCCATTTGCTTAGGCACCCAACTGCAGAAGAAACGACTTATATTCCTGCTTATGGCGTATTTGCTTCGGGAGTTGAATTGTTAGGTCGTTGCATAAATGGAAACACCTCAACTCGTAGCACCGCCCTAGACCTTGCTACTGGTTTCAAATGGCTTGCGAGTTCATCATATAGTGCTATTTCCGATACCCATGTGTTAATTGCGACCAGTAGCTTTTCTTACACGATTGATATGTTAACAGCTTTACGGCATTTCGCTGCCCATGGACAGGCAACTTCCAATATTACAAGTTCCGGTACATATAAGTTTGGCAATATTGATTATGAAATCCTGAGCCAAATGCCACCGCTAATTGCTGACGGATTAGAGCGATACTGGAGTCAACTACAAAACGATGATGACTTATGCAACATGCTGGCCCAGGCGAACATAATTGCACTCCGCAATTGGCCTGTTTTCAGGAGTTTGTCACTTTTCGAGAAGAACGAAAAGGGAATGTACCATAGCATCACTGAAATTTTTAACAGATTCAACTGGCATGTCTAGTCGAAGCAAAGGCAGGCTAACATGAGCAGGCCGAGACTGACACACCGTACCCCTCAGAAGATTGCCGTTGGCGAGAAGGGGCAGTTTACCCGGACGCTGACGGATGGGGAGGTGGCGCTGTTTATCGGGGCGACGTGGGATGTGAATCCGCTGCACACCGATGACAGTTTTGCCGCTCAGACCCGCTTTGGGCGACGTATTGTGCCCGGCCTGCTCACCGCCAGTTTGCTGACGCACATTGGCGGCCTGTGGAACTTCCTGGCCACGGAGATGCATTGGAGAATTTGAACCGTGATGCGTGACCCGTGATTGATTGGGTCACGCATCACGCATCACGCCATGACCCTTCCTCCCCACCTCCACTTCCTCCAGCGCGGCTGGATTAACAGCAATACGGTGCTCATCACCGGCGGGGCGGGGCCGGTGGTGGTGGATACGGGGCATCCGTCCGGCGTGGCGGAGACGGTGGGGTTGATTGGGCAGATCGTTGATTTGGCGGAGATACGGCTGATTGTGAACACACATTGTCATTGGGATCACATCGGCGGGAATGGGGCGCTGCGGGGCGTGAGCGGGGCACAAACGGCAACCAGCGCCGCCACCGCCCCTATCCTGACCGCCCATGACCGGCGGCTGATGTGGCTGGATTATTTCGCCGCCGATTGTGAGCCGGTGACGGTGGACATCACCTGGCAGGATGGGGATGTGGTGGAATTGGGCGCGTACCGGTTTGAGGTGATGGCCACGCCGGGCCACGCGCCGGACAGCATCGCCCTGTACCAGCCAGAAACGCGCCTGCTCATATCGGCGGATGCGCTGCATGACCGGGATTGTGGCATTTTGAACACGGCCGTACACGGCGACCACATTCTCGACGAGGCGATAACAACGGTGGACAGACTGCAACAAGTTGACATTGCCCTGGCTCTGCCTGGACACGGCGGCCTGATTACCGACCCGGCTGCCAGCCTGCATGCCCTGGCGCGGCGGCTGGCGGAATTTAAGACATACCCGGAGAAGATGGCGCTGCACTTGTTACGGCGGGTGACGATGACGGCCGTGCTGCTGGCCCAACCGATCAGCCGTCAACAATTTATAGAGGAGGCATTGGCACGGCCGTGGCCCCACGACTACGCCCCCCGCGCCAACTGCCCCGACCCCGAACAACTGCTGCACCAACTACTCAATGATTTCATTCAACGAGGATTGGTGTGTGAGCAAGACGGGCGCTTAACCAGCATGGTGCCGCGCTGAGTTGCCTGACAAGGTGACAAGGTGAAGGGGTGACAAGGTGAGTTGGTGAGGTCAACCTCTTCATAATTCATAATCCATAATTCATAATTACGAGGGAAAGATGGGAATTAGAGAAGCCATTGCCAAAACGATCAACTTTCAAGACCTGACCTTAGCCGAGGCAGAAGCCGCCATGAACGACATTATGAACGGTGAAGCCACGCCCGCCCAGATTGGCTGTTACCTGACGGCGCTGCGCATGAAGGGGGAAACGGTGGACGAGATTGCGGGCAGCGCCAAATCCATGCGGGCGCATGTTGTCCCTGTGCATGTGCCCCTGGCGGCAGGGGACATGATGGTGGATACAGTGGGCACAGGCGGCGATGGCAAACACACCTTCAACATCTCCACCACGGCCGCTTTTGTGGTCGCGGGTGCGGGTATGAAAGTGGCCAAACATGGCAACCGCGCCGCCAGCAGCAAATCCGGCTCGGCCGATGTGCTCATGGCGTTGGGCGGGAACCTGGATTTGACGCCGGAGCAGGTGGCGGCCTGTGTGCAAGAGGTGGGTTTTGGTTTCTTGTATGCCATCCACCACCACCCGGCAATGCGTTTTGCCGGGCCGCCGCGCCGCGAAATCGGCCAGCGCACCATCTTCAACATCCTCGGCCCGCTGACCAACCCGGCGGGGGCCGCTTACCAGTTGATTGGCGTTTTTGACCCCAACCTGACCGAGCCGATGGCCCAGGTGCTCAAGGCATTGGGCAGCCAGGCGGCGTATGTGGTGCATGGCGCAGATGGGCTGGACGAACTGTCCACCGCCGGGGTAAACCGGGTCAGTCGGTTGCGGCACGGCCGTGTGACCACCTATGAACTAGACCCCGCCGACCTGGGGCTGGCGCGGGGCCGCCTGGATGATTTTATCGGCGGTACGCCGGCAGAAAATTCCCAGATCACCCATGATATTTTGAGCGGTAAGGATAAAGGGCCACGCCGCGACATTGTGCTGTTCAATGCCGCCGCCACCCTGAGCGTGGCCGATGATGATATGCGCGTCGGTCTGGCAACGGCCGTGCAAGCCATTGACAGCGGCGCGGCTTTGCGTGCCCTGGAAGCGTGGGTGCAGATGAGCAACGGCTTTGCTTAGTTGTGTTACAATGGCCTTCTTATGAGCGTCTCCAACCTGGCAAAACAACGTGGGCAAATCCTGGATGAGATTATGCGTTTTCACCGGGAGCAGTTGCCCAAAACCATGCGCGAAGTCTCTTTTGAAAATGTGCGAGCGGTGGCCTCGGTGGCCTCGCCGCCGGCCGATTTGTATGCGGCGTTGAAATCCCCTGGTGTCTCCCTCATTGCCGAGTGCAAAAAGGCGTCGCCGAGCAAAGGGCTGTTGGTGAAAAATTATGATCCGGTGAAGCTGGCGCGCACCTACGTGAAGGCAGGAGCGCGGGCGATCTCGGTGTTGACCGACGGCCGTCACTTTCAAGGATCACTAGAGCATCTCCGCGATGTCAAAGAGGCGGTCGGGCCAAAAGTTCCCGTGCTGCGCAAAGATTTTATTTTTCATCCTTACCAGGTGTACGAAGCGCGGGCGGCGGGGGCGGATGCTATTTTGTTGATTGCGGCCGTATTGGGGCCGGGCGACATGAAAGAACTGCTGGCGCTGGCGCACCAGTTGGGAATGCAGGTTTTGGTGGAAGTACACACCGAAGCAGAACTGGCGCAGGTATTACCGCTGGAACCGCGCATCATTGGCGTGAACAATCGTAATTTGCAGACATTTGAGGTGGACTTTGAGAATACGGCCCGTTTGCGGCAGTTGATACCGGCGGCCACGGCCGTTGTCGGTGAAAGTGGCTTGAAGACGGCCGACGATGTCAGGGTGATGCAAGCCATTGGCGTAGATGCCATCCTGGTGGGGGAGGCATTGGTCAGAAGTAAAGATATATACCAGGCGGCGCGGGCGATGGTGATGGCGGGACGGCCGTAGGTGCCATCGC
Source organism: Anaerolineae bacterium (assembly GCA_023382655.1). Classification (GTDB taxonomy): domain Bacteria; phylum Chloroflexota; class Anaerolineae; order Promineifilales; family Promineifilaceae; genus CAADGU01. The sequence continues at coordinate 456,150 of JAHDWK010000001.1, forward strand.
CGTAAAAATCCGGCAAATCTTTTAGCGCAAAGTAGACATTACCCGTAAAAATGAGTATCCTTCTCTCGAAAATTAGTCAGAAACTAGGTTTGTTGTCAATATAGATTGTTCATCTTGATAATAAGCCACCTGTCATTCCGAGCGAAGTCTGCGAAGCGAGGAATCTTATAACCAGGCACACGTGAAGGATTCCTCGCCGAAGACGGCTCGGAATGACACATTAGAGGACAATGACTGAAGAACTGACCACCCCCAATTGCCAACAGTTGTTTTACCCCAACAAATTCGGCCGCATCATCATTCAAGCCCTGGAAGATGTGATGGGTAAAAATGGCTTGAATGCCGTGTTGCACCTGGCCGGATTGGAACAATACATCTACAACCGTCCGCCCAATAATCTGGATAAAGATTTCTCTTTTGCCGATCTGACGGCGCTGCAAAAGGCGCTGGAAGATATGTATGGGCCGCGTGGCGGGCGCGGGCTGGCCATTCGTGCCGGCCGGGCCACATTTGAAACCGGCCTCAAAGGGGTGGGGGCACTGGTAGGTGTGGGTGATCTGGCGTTCCGGGTGCTGCCGCTCAATACCAAGTTGAAGATCGGTTTACCGGCGCTGGCCCGTATCTTTTCCCAATTTTCGGACCAGATTTCCAATGTGCAGGACGAGGGGGATCATTTTGTCTACACGTTGGAACGCTGCCCCATGTGCTGCGGCCGGGAAGCCGACCGTCCCGTTTGTTACCTGGGGCTGGGGCTGCTGCAAGAGGCGCTCACCTGGGTGTCTGGCGGCAATACCTTCAAAGTGGATATGCAAAGCTGCCAGGCGAAGGGGGATGATATGGGGCGGTATATCATTATCAAGAAGCCGATTACGTAATCCGAGGTCCGATGTCCGAAGCCCGAAATCCGACTTCAGACATCGGGCTTCGGACTACAGGCGATCTCCTCAATTTTTCCCGTTGTTAACTCCTTTGCTGACTTTGCTTTCATGTCCCGTAAGATTCACGGGGTATAATCTATGCAGTCTTACCGGGCTGCCCCTGGTATGTAGTTTCGCCAAAACGGCCCCGGCCCTTAGGTTTTACAGACCCTAAGGGTTTCTAAAAACCCTTAGGGTCTTCCAAGAGTACATGGGCGATCAAAGTACCACTTCAACCGAAAACCAATTATCCCCTGATGAACTGGCAAATTTGCAGCGGTATTTACCATCGCCACTGCATGAGGCCTTGGTGACTGAGAGCAGTGACCCGCCCACACGCCTGCGTTCACAGGTGATCACCCATCTCTCGGCCTTGGTGGAAGCGACTGAATCCCATTTACCGGCGTCGCTGGTGAAACAGGTGTTGGAGAATCCGGTGGTGGGGCAGGCCAACGGCCGTTTTGTGCAGGGCGCTCTCCTCTTTGCCGACATCAGCGGCTTTACGACCATGTCGGAACGTTTGAGCCAGGTGGGGCGTGAGGGTGCAGAGGAGGTCACGGCCGTTGTCAACCGTTACTTTGACGTGATGCTCACCATCCTCAAGGAGTATCGTGGCGAGCTGATCCGTTTTGGCGGTGATGCCTTGTTGGGGCTGTTTACGGAGGGGCACGGCCGTTACAGCAGCGCCACCCAGGCCGTGCAGGCGGCCATGAAAATGCAGGCGGCCATGAGCCAGTTTGCCGAGACCAAAACGTCACAAGGCACATTCCCGCTGCGCATGAGTGTGGGGGTGCGCGCCGGGCAATTTTTTGCCGCCCAGTTGGGCACGGCCGAAGCGATGGAATATGCTCTCTTTGGCGGTGACGTGAACGCCACCGCTGCGGTGGAATCGGCGGCCAATGCCGGACAGGTGTTGGTAGACCAGGGCACGTATGATGCCATTGACGCCGAGTTGTTGTGTACGGCCGTGCCCGTGCCCGGTCATCCCCATTATCTGGCGGTGGAGTACATTGACCTGCCCCCCCTGCCGCCGCCCCAAATCCCCATGGAGACCCATTTCCCGCTGCCGCCCAATCTGCAACGGCTGCGGCGCTTGTTGAGACAACTAGATATGCTCACCCCCTATTTGCCCGTGGGCATGTTGGCGCGGCTGGCCAGCGACCCACGCGCCCCCAGCCTGAAAGGGGAACACCGGCTGGTAGCCAACCTCTTTGCCAATGTGGACGGGATGGGCGAGATAGCCGACCGGTTGGGGCCAGGACGGGAGGTGGACATTGTGGCCGCGCTCAATCTGTACTTCACTCGCATGAGTCAGGCGCTCCGGCAGTTTGGCGGGGTGGTGAACAAAATTGACCTCTACGACCATGGCGACAAGCTGATGGTCATTTTTGGCGCGCCCATTGCCCATGAGGATGACGCCGAGCGGGCGGTGCGGGCGGCGCTGGCCATGCAGGCTGCTTTTGCGGAAGTGACCGCCACGTTACCGGCGCAGGTGGGGCTGCCCGATCTGGCGCTGCGGCAGCGCATTGGCATCAGCTATGGCTATGTTTTTGCCGGGTATGTGGGCAGCTATTGGCGGCACGAATACACGGTGATGGGGGATGAGGTGAATCTGGCGGCGCGGTTGATGTCGGCGGCGGCGCCGGGCAGCGTGTACGTGAGTGAACATGTGCAGCGCCGGGTGCAGCATGTGGCCGTTGTGGAACCACGCGGCGCGGTGGAGTTGAAAGGCAAAAGCCGGCCGGTGCCTATTTTTACCGTCGAAGGGCTGCGCGACAGGCCGGTGACAGAACGGCGGGGGATGCAGTCGCCGCTGGTGGGGCGACAACAGGAATGGGCGCAGTTGATGGCCGATTTGGCGACGCTGCAAGAAGGGCAGCACGGCCGTGTCATCACCATCATCGGCGAGGCGGGCGTAGGCAAATCGCGGCTGGTACACGAATGGCAGCAGACGACCCAGGCGGAAGGCAATGTCCGCTGGCTGACCGGGCGCTGCCTGTCTTATACCGAATCGGTGGGGTATGCGCCGTTTCAAGAGGTATTGCACCAGCTTTTTGGTCTGACCGGGAATGTCCCGGCCAATTGGCGGCAGCAGCTTCGCCAGGCTTTAGCCAACTGGTTTGCGGCTGATGATGTGGCGGCGACATTGCCGTATCTGGCTAATTTCCTCAACATCCCGTTGGACGAAGCCGCCCAGGAGCGTATTCGTTATCTGGATGCTGAAGCGTTGCAGCGGCGCACGTTTGTGGCGCTGCGCACGGTGCTGACGGCCGTAGCCCAGCAACAACCGCTGCTCATCCAGTTTGACGCCATGCACTGGATGGATCGTGCTTCGCTTGATCTGGTGGAGTATCTGCTGCCGCTGGGGGCGCAGCTTCCGCTCGGTTTTGCCTGGCTGTTCCGCCCCGACCGGGAAAAGGGGTGCTGGCAACTGCGCCGCAAAGCGCGGCAAGAGTATCCCGATCATTACCGGGAGATTGGCCTGTATGGGCTGAACACCGCCGATACCCAGGAAATGTTGCTCAATCTGGTTCCGGTGGGAGCGTGGCCACCCGGTGTGGCCGATATGATTTTGAACCGGGTGGAGGGGAATCCGCTGTATCTGGAAGAGGTGATCCGGTCGTTGATCAATGATGGGCTGCTGGTGCGGCTGGACGACGGCCGTTGGCAGTTTAGCGAGACCATCACCAGCATCACCGTGCCGGACACACTGGAAGGGGTGCTGCTGGCGCGGCTGGATCGGCTGGAGGAGCTATGCCGCTGGACGGTGCAGGTGGCTTCCGTTGTCGGCCGTTCCTTCCCCTTTGATGTGCTGGAGCATACGGCCAACGAAGTCAACAACATCGGCGTGACCTCCTACTTAAATGAGCTGCAACTGGTGGAAATTGTGCGCGAGGCACAGCGCAACCCGGAACTGGTGTACACCTTTATTCACTCGCTAATGCAAGAGGTGAGTTACAGTTCGCTGGCGGCCAGCGCCCGACGGGAATATCACCGGCTGATTGCCCATTATCTGGAAGACGGCCGTACCCAGGGTTGGGGCCGCAGCGAAAGCCTGTCTGCCCTCATTGCCCACCATGCCTATGAAGGCGAAGATTGGCCGCGTGCCCTGAAATACCAGATGCAGGCCGGGCTGCAGGCGCAAACCCTCTTTGCCAACCAGGAAGCCATAGACCATTACCGCAAGGCGTTACACGCGGCCACCATGCTGCCGGTACAGGAAAGCTCAGCCAATCTATTAGCTATCCATCTGGTGTTGGGCCAACTGTTCATTGATACTGGCGCTTATGATGATGCTGCCGATCAACTGACGCAGGCGCACCAACTGGCTCTCTCGCTGCAAGATGAAGCCACGCTGACAGCCATTTGTCGCTGGTATGCCCGGCTTTATGAAGTGCGTGGCGATTATCCGCAAGCGTTTGCCTGGATAGACGCGGGGCTAGCCATTCGCTCGCAGTCACACACCGCCGAAAATGCGCAAATCCGGCTGCTGGCCGGTCTCATTTACATTCGCCAGGGCAATCATGAGGCGGCGCTGGAACAGTGCCGCCACGTTTTGCAGATTGGGGAACAATTGGGCGAAGTGGCAGTTTTGGCCCGCGCTCACAACTTGTTGGGCATCACCTATTTGCGCAGTGACAGCAATCAGGCGATAGAAAACTTTCACAAAGCGTTTGCCCTTTACCAACAGGCCGGGCACATTCAAGGGCAGGCTACGTCTCACAACTTGATTGCCAACGCCTGTTTTAACCTGGGGCGCTGGCCGGAGGCAGAATACCATTATTTACAGGCGCACCACATGTTTGACCAGCTTGGCGACAAATATAACCGGGCCATGACGGACAATAATCTGGGTGGCATTGCTCTGAATCGCGGGCAATATGAAAACGCGCTCCTTTTTTACCAGGAGGCGCTGTACCTTGTGCAACAAATAGGGGAATCTGCCTGGATTGTGGGGGCATTTCATATGAATTTGGGTGCAACCTTTGTACGTCAGGGTAATGTGGCTAAAGCACGAGAGCATTTGCACAATAGCCAGGAGTATTTTGCCCAGGCGCAATCACGCGACTTTTTGCCGGAGTTGATGCGTCATCAGGCGGAGGCTTCATTGATTGCCGGTGAAACATCACTGGCGCTGGAGCAGGCTACGCAGGCTTTGGCTTTAGCTCAAGAGTTAAACATGCGCAGTGAAGAAGGCATTGTGCTGCGTATTCTGGCTCGTGTTTCGCATGGGCAGGCTGATTTGGTGCTGGCGAAGGCACAGTTGGATGAAAGCGTGTTGATTCTGGCGGAGGCGGCAGAAGAATATGAGTTGGCACGCAGCCGGTATTGGTTAGCGGTTATAGTGGTAGAAATGGGTGATTTTGTTGCGGCACGGCCGTTGCTCTCGCAATCGGCCGCTACTTTTCAACGTCTCGAAGCACAGGCCGATTTAACGGCCGTAGCCGATTTACAGAGTCGTTTACCAGTTATGTAAGGAAGGAATGATTATGAAAAACAGGTCATTATCCATTTTAGCTTCTGTATTGGTCAGTATAATGGGGCTACTGGCGGTCGTGTTAACCGGTCAGGCTGCCAACCGTTCTGAGGCAACGCAGCCGATACCGGCGGCGTTACAGTCACCCGCTTTATTGCCCCCTGTTCCGCAGACGACGCTTATTTCGCTGGCGGCCAATGGCGATGGCGCGGATGCGCCATCAGCCGATCCAGCTATATCCGCCAACGGCCGTTACGTGGCTTACTCCTCGCGTGCCCAAAACATCGTCATCAGCGACACCAACCCATTCACCGAGGACATTTTTGTCTATGATGTGGAGTATGACCTGAATATCCAACTCACTCCCTATCCTGGCGGGCAGGCTAACAATGACTCTTTCAACCCTGATATTTCCGGGGATGGGCAAGAGATTGTTTTCACTTCTTACGCCGATAACTGGATACCTGGCGTGGATTACAATCAGCAAACAGATATATATGCCCAGGTTTATTATGAAAATGAGGAGGATTTAAGCGGTGGGCAGGGATCAAGCAGCTATATTTATCTGGTTTCCCATGTGATAGACGATGGCAATATGTTTGCTGCCGACGATGCTTCGTATGAACCGGCGATTTCTCTGAACGGCCGTTACGTGGCCTTCACCTCTCTGGCAACCAACCTGGTTTTGACCGATACCAACAACGTTTCCGACGTGTTTGTGCGTGATCTGCACACCGGCGAAATTGAGCGGGTATCTGTTGCTGCCAACGGTGCCCAAGGGTTAGGGCCGTCTTACCAGCCAGATATATCGGCCGACGGCCGTTTTGTGGTCTTCACTTCTGCTGCCCCCAACCTTGTCCCTAACGATACCAACAATGCCCCCGACATCTTCCTGCATGACCGTGTTACCAACCTCACTCGGCGTGTATCCGTCAATTCTTCTGGTGGCCAGGGTTTGCCCGGCGGCACGGGTGGCGGGCTGGCGCAAAACCCTTCCATCTCCGCCAATGGTCAATTTATCGTCTTTGAAAGCACCTTTACCAACCTCTCGTTAAGCCCAGATACCAATAACGCGAAGGACATCTTTATTCACAATCCCCTATCCGGTGAAACCCGGCTCATCTCTCGCGCCGATGATGGCACACAAGGCAATAACATCTCTGACCGGCCTGTCATCTCCCCCGACGCCCGCTATGTCGCTTACCGTTCGCTGGCCAGCAATCTGGTGATGAGTGATACCAACGGCACGGCCGACATTTTTGTAGCCGACCTGGTGCAACTTACCGTTACCCGGCAGAGCGTCGCCGCCGACGGCGCACAATCACACGGCGATGTAGGCGCGACCAATGCCGACCTTGCCGCCAATGGCAGTGCGCTGGTCTTTGATTCCGACGCGCCAGACCTGGTTCTCAATGACACCAATGGTGGCCTGGCTGACATTTTCCTGCGTGACCGCGATCTACCCGAAGTTACCTACCGCTATACCGCCCGCGAAATTGACCTGGACGATTACCCCATTACGGACACCGTAGAAGCAGACGCGGCGGCTCAATGGTATAAAATTCCGGTGGATGACGCCGGCTCCACCATCACCATCAGCCTTTATAACCTTTCCGGCGACTACAACCTCTACCTTTTTGCCCCGGCAATTGATGAAGAAACCGGCCAGATTCGTGATCTGGGCCAACTGAGTAACATTGGTCAGTTGAGCAATATCGGCCAGCTCAGTAACATCGGCCAGTTGAGCAATATCGGCGACTTGTTAGACCTGGGTTTCCTGAACAGTCTGGGGCAACTCAGTAACATCGGCCAATTAAGCAATATCGGCCAACTCAGCAATATCGCCGGGGTGGGGGACATTGGCTCACTGGTGAATCTGTCTATTAACCCGGATTTTACTGATGAATTCATTGCCCATGAAGTTCACGAATTGTATGGCGATTATTACCTGGCTGTGGTGCCGCATAATCGTCACGCTGTGGGCACAATCTATACCCTGGACGTAGAAGTTGCGCCGCCTGCCCAGTATTGGGACCCGGCCAATTATTTCCCGGTGGTCACGTATACCACGCCGGCCGTTGACCCCACTATCAACACCATCATCCTGGTAAACTCCAACCGCCTGTTTGCCACCTACACCGATACAGTATCCACGAACCTGTTACTGGGACGGCTTTACAGCAACCTGGCGCCTCATCCGCAGGTCAACGGTGTGGTGGTAGACCTGACAAATTATTACGGGTTCAATGAGCAATTCTGGGGTGCGTATGCGTATTTTGATGCGGACCCCGCCAACCCGAATACGGCTAACTTTGTGGCCCGGCAAATTAAGGCGTTGCTATATGCGTTGGCCCCGGCTTATCCTAACCTGGAAAACATTGTGCTGGTGGGTGAAGATTTGATGATTCCGCACCGGCGGCTGCCGGATGTGGCGTTGATTGCCAATGAACGCCATTATGCGGAGATTGCTTATACGCCGGCCCTTTCTGGCTCGCTTGGTTCGCGCTATATGCTGAGTGACGATTATTATGCCGCGCTGGTGCCACTGCCGATGCAAGGGCGGGAGTTTTATCTGCCGCAGGTAGCCGTTGGTCGCCTGGTGGAGACACCGGCGGAAATGCTGAGTATGGTGAACAGTTTCCTGACGGATTCAGTGATTGAACCCGGCGATGCTTTGGTGACGGGGTACGATTTCCTGATTGACCAGGCCAATGTCATTACCGCATCCTTAGCGGCGCAGGGGATTCCGCTGGCGAACCAGACGCACCTGATTGACAATAGCTGGACGGCCGTAGATTTTGCCAACACCCTCTTCACCCAACCTGTCGCCCCCGGGTTGATCGCGCTCAACTCCCACTTTGAACATTACCGCTTCTTCCCCAACGGGCCGCAAGATGTGTTTGCCACCCAAATCATCGCCGCCACCGACTACGAAGGGTCACTCATCTTTTCTGTGGGCTGCCATTCCGGGCTGAACGTGACCGATGCGCTGGCCACGGAGCCGCGTGATTGGCCGCAGGCGTTTAACCGCCAGAATGCCACCTTTTTGGGTAATACCGGCTTTGGCTACGGCGATTCTGACCTGGTGGCCTACTCCGAACTGCTGATGACGAACTTTGTGGAGGCGTTGGGTGATTGGAGCGAAGGGCCACAAACGGTGGGGCAGGCGATGCGCATGGCGAAATTCCGCTATTTCAACAGCCTGACCGCCGGTTCGTTCAGCAATTACGATGAAAAGTCCATCGCGGTGATGACGCTGTATGGCTTGCCTATGCTGCGCATCAATATGCCGGTGACTTCTAGCATACCGGTGGGTGGTTACAGTGTCGTGGGCGATGGGCGGTCTGTGGCAGGGGTGAATGGCGTGATGGGTACGGCCGTCAGCCTGGATTTGACGTATGAACGGCATGATGTGGCTGGCCGGGGCAGTTACTTTACATTAACCGGCGAAGATGAGACGCAGGTGGCGGGTGGCCGCCCCATTCAGCCGCGGGGCAGCGTGGACGTGAGTATGCCCGGTTATCTGGCCAAAGGGGTGCTGTGGACAGGTGGCAGTTACACCGACATTCCCAATTTTGACCCCCTGGTTTCGCGCGTGATTACCGAGGAACGATACATTGATCCGGAACCGGGTTATGGCATTGGCTATTGGTTCCCGGTGGGGTTGGGTTCGATCAATCGTTTTGTCACCCTTGAAGGGGAATCGTTGGCCCGGCTGGTCTATGTACCGGGTCAGTTTAAACCGGAAGGCAGCGGTGAAGGGACGCAGCGATTGTATTCGCACCTGGAGTTTGAGGTGTACCATGCACCGTTTGACAATACGGACTTTGTGGCCCCCAGCATTTGGAATGCGGATGCGTGGCGGGATGGCGACGGCCGTACCGTCCATTTTGACGTGCGCGTGACGGACCAGAGCAGTGCCATTGCCCGCGTAGTGGTGCTATATCGCTTGCAAGACAGCCGTACCTGGCAATCGCTCGACCTGACCTATGAACCGACGACACAGATGGCTTCGGGCAGTGTGGAAATCTTACGGCCGTATGAATTCCTGGTGCAGGCCGTAGATACCAGCGGCAATGTCTCCCTGGCGCTCGATCACGGCTTCGGTTTTGGCGGTGATCTGCCACCGATGTGGTACCTGAACCTGCCGGTGATTTTGAAGCCGTGATTGATTTAGAAGAAAGTAAGCAGTGAGCGGTAAGCGGTAAGCAGACCGTTCACTGCTCACTGCTCACCGCTTACTGCACACTTTTCCATACGGCAAAGGCATGAAAAAAACGATTGGCGTTGTTGCTGGAGTAGGGCCGCTGGCCGGGCTGGATTTGCAGCAGAAGATTGTGAGCCAGACCATCGCCAGCCGGGACCAGGATCATCTGACGGTGTTGAGTGTGTCACGGCCGTCTACCATCCCCGACCGCACCGAATATCTGTTGGGGCAGGTGGCCGAAAACCCGGCCACTGCGTTGGCGGAGCAGGTGCAACTGCTGGCGCAGATGGGGGCGCAGGTGGTGGGCATTCCCTGCAACACCGCCCATGCCCCGCCCATCTGGGATGTGCTGCGGGCGGAACTGGCTCAGGCCGATTGCCAGGTTCACCTGCTGCACATGATTGCCGAAGTGGGGCGGTTTTTAGGGAAGCATCATCCAGAGATTGAGCGCGTCGGGATTCTTTCCACAACGGGCACGTACCGGGCGGAAGTGTATCCACAGGTGTTGGCGGGGTTGGGGTTCACGGCCGTTACCCCCACCCTGTCCATGCAAGAAACCCTCATTCATCCGGCCGTTTACCACCCGCAGCATGGCATCAAATCATGCGGCCGGGTCACCGACCGCGCCCGGCAGGATTTGCTGGCGGGCGTAGCCGCATTGCAGGCGCAGGGGGCGCAGGCTATCGTGTTAGGCTGCACCGAAATCCCCCTGGCCCTCACGGAAAAACAGATGGGCGACACCCTCCTCATTGACCCCACGCTGATTCTGGCGCGGGCATTGATACGGGAGGCGGATGGGGAGAAGTTACGGCCGTATGCCTGTTAAAGACAGCCGATTTCTTCAAGAAATCGGATGTCTGGAGATAGACCATGCCCAGAATACGTGAACTAGGGATTTATGAAAGCAAGCTGCCACCGGGGGCGCACAATGCCATTACCGATGTGGCCGGGGTGGTGGTGGGGCATTACACGCTCATTGCCGGGGAAGGGGCGTGGACGGGCAACGGGCCATTCCGCACCGGGGTGACGGTGATCATGCCGCATGAGGGGAATGTGTTTGAGGAAAAGGTCACGGCCGTGACCCACACCATCAACGGCTTTGGCAAAGTGTACGGCTTTGAACAGGTGCGCGAACTGGGTACCATCGAAACGCCCATTGCCCTGACCGGCACACTCAACGTGCCCCGCGTGGCTGACGCCCTGATGACCATCGCCATTGAGCAAAACCCGCACATCGGCCTCGGTTTTGCCGAGAGTGGGCGGCAGGGCTACCACAGCGTCAACCCGGTGGTGGGCGAAACCAGCGACGGCTACCTGAGTGATTTGCAGGCGCGGCCCATTGGCCTGGCCGAAGTGCGGGCGGCGCTGGCAGACGCCGCCACCGGCCCGGTAGCCGAAGGTGTGGTGGGGGCGGGCACAGGCACCAGTTGTTTTGGTTGGAAGGGGGGCATTGGTTCCGCCAGCCGGGTACTGCCCAGGCGGGCCGGCAGCTTTACTATCGGCGTGTTGGTACAGACCAATTACGGTTCGCCGGAGGAGCTAACCATTTGTGGCGTACCGGTGGGGCAGCAGGTACGGCCGTCCAAACCAGAAAAACGGCAGGAAGACGGCTCGATTATGATCGTGCTGGCCACGGATGCGCCGTTGGACACCCGCCAGTTGGGGCGGCTGTGCCAGCGGGCAGCATTTGGGCTGGCGCGCACCGGCAGCACCTGCCACGGCGGCAGCGGTGATTTTGTGATCGCCTTTAGCACGGCCAACCGTACACCGGATCGGCCAACAAAACTGGGGGGGCAACGGCCGTATTTTCTGGAACAGCCGGTGATGGACTTGCTTTCGCTGGCAGTAATTGAAGTGGTAGAGGAAGCGATTTACAACAGCCTGTTCATGGCGCACACAGTTGTGGGGCGGGATGGCAATACCCGGTATGGTTTGCCGGTGGATGAGGTGATGGCGGTGATGGGGCGGTACGGCCGTCATCAGTGACGGCCGTGCATTGTAATGACCTTGTAAAGATTTGCTCATCGCGCCTGAATGGTGGCTATACTGGCGGCAGTTTATGGCAAAGGAGTGATTTGTTATGCCCATGTATGAATTTGCCTGCCAGACATGCGGGCAGCCATTTGAGAAGCAATTGCGCATGTCGCAGGTGGGGGAAGAACAGGTTTGCCCCAAGTGTGGCAGTGGGGAGACCCGGCGGCGATTTGGTACGGCCGTGGCCATTGGTGGTATACAGGTGAAGACGGCCGTGGCCGCCCCGTCCCGCAGCCCCTTCACCTGAGCGAGCGGCTGTTAAGCAGGCCGGTGGCCTGCTCCCCCACAAAAAAAGAGCGCCGGGCAAAGGCCCGGCGCTCTTTTAGCAACACACTATTACCGTTTATCGCCTATTCAATAAACATGTCATAGGTACCCTGGGATTCAAAGAAGTCGCTCAATTCAATGATGACTAATCCTTCATCGCCAAAGGTGAACTCCAACACTTCCGCTTCGCCGCTGAAAGCGTCATCTATTTCTGCCAGCACATTACCGTCCAGGTCCAAGATGCGGATGACCACATCAGTCGTTTCGCCGGGGGTGGCCGTAACGGTAGCTACATCACCTGACTCGCCGCCCAAGTAGTATTGCAGCAGGTTCGCTTCACCAAAATCGCCAAACACCTCGTCCCCAATTGCCAGCTCAAAAATGACAAATTCGGAACCGATCAGGGCGATCTCATAATTGCCTACGCTGCCTTCATATCCGGTAATGGCAAAGTAATAGTTGCCGTCTTCTGGTACTTCAAACTCCAGCCATTCCAGACCGGTGGAGGCGTCAATTTCGTCAATCAGTTCGTCGGTGTCGTCATTGTAAAGCGAGATGACCAGATCGAACTCTAGCTCTACCGGGTCGGCAATGACGGTGACAAAATCGCCTTCCAGTGCATTGAAGGGGAAAGCGTGTTCCTCGTCTGCATCTTCCAGTTCATCGGTAGCAAAGAAGGCGGTGTTGGTCTCGCCGTTGTTGGTAGAGGTGATCAGGACCTCATAGTCACCGCCGGTACCATCATAACTATCCACAGTCACGCTGTACAAACCATCTTCAGGAATGACAACAATCGGTATAAATTCAGTGCCAAAGGAAGCGTCTGTTGGTTCACCTACCAGGGAATTACCGTCGGCGTCAACCACATCTATGACCACATCCATGTCATCCCCCAATGGGGTAACGGTGATATTGACCAGATCATCTTCCAAAGCAGTAAATGTCCAGAAGGCAGTTTCATCACCCTCTAGTGAACCTTCTACGGATTCACCAATGACAACATCACCGGTGACTGTGCCGCCGGTCGTGCCGCCGGTTGTGCCGCTGCCTGCTTCGATAACAGAGATGGTGTAATCACCGGTATCTCCGGCAAACCCTTTGACCATGATGGTGTAACTGCCGGGGGCCGGGAAAGCGAGCGCCTCAATCGTTTCTGTGCCAAACTGGTCATCCAGTTCGCCGCCAATTACAGAATTGCCATCGGCATCCAGCACGTCTACCACCACATCCAGGTCGTCGGCCGGTTCCACAATGATGTCTACCACTTCCCCTTCCAGAGCGATGTAGCTCCAGGCGTCGCCGGCTTCGTCTTCGACGGCGTCATCTAGCACATCGCCAGGCAGCAAGAAGCCGGCCGTTGTGCCCGGCGTTGTTGTGCCCGGCGTCTCGGTGGCGGTCATGGATACGGCGGGGGTGCTGAGGGTAACGGTGTTGAGCATTTCGTCAAAGATGGGAAGGTATTGGCTTTCTGTACCTGCTTGTGTGCCCCCAATGACGAGCAGCATCCGGTTATTGTCTGGGTCAGACAGGGCAGCCAATTTAACCACGCCTTCTTCCCCCTCGGCCACGACATCGTAAACGGCCGTAGCCGCATCAACACCGGCAATGGTAGCCGCGACTGCTTCTTCCCGTGGTGTAAAGAGCATTTCTTCTTCCGACCCGCTCATTTCGGTAAAGAAGGAGGAAAAAGCGTTTAGAGCCGCTACCGGGTCAGACGGGTCGCCTTCGGTTACCAGAAAAGCCAAGATATCCAGCGGTAGATTCATCATTTGTACAATCATGCCGTCTTGAATCATCAGTTCGGTATTGGCCAAAATGGCGGCGTCGGAAGCCAGACGCAGACTACCATCGTCGCCTGTTTCTGTGACCCAATCTTCCGGGTGACTGATGGTGACGCCCAGGTCTTCGTTGGTTAATTCCTGAAGAGAGGCGGACACTTCCGGTGTGGCCGTTGGCTCTGGAGTATTGGTCGGCGCGGGTGTATCTGTCGGCGCCGGGGTATTAGTCGGGGGGACAGGCGTTTCGGTGGCGGGAACGGCCGTGTTGGTCGGCGCTGTTGTGGCCGTGGGTGCAGCCTCTTCTTCGCCACCGCCGCAAGCTACCAGCAGCCCCAACGCCGCCAGAAAAGCCAGAATCGTTAACAATCGGTACATTTGTTTCATGAAAATCTCCTCGTTTTTATGGTTTGAAAATTGGTGTGCTTTTAATGATGGGGACGGTAAACACCGCCAATTCTATAGTGCTTGCGTAAATTAGCATAGCGCCCCGGTACTGTCTATAGGACTATTTGCCGGGTTGAGCCATCCGCTTAAACCCCCCAACCTTGGGGTAATACGGCAATACCGGCAAAAACCAGAATAAAAATGCCCAGGATGATGAGAGCATAGCTGCGGAATTTGGTCGTATCATCGGCATTACGCCAGCGGCGGGAAAGGTGGGCCAACACCACCACCAGGATCATGGTGAAGGCATGTTCCGCCCGGTAGCGCACCAGCCCCACATCCAGCCAACCCCAGATAAAGAGGATTAGCCCCAATAATAGTTGCAGGTCAATCAACCCCACAAAGCCGCTCATCAGTCCGCGATCCATTGGCTGGAAACTGGCTTTGCGCAGCCAGCCGAGCAGAAATTTGATGAAGGCGATCACGCCGACCACCACAACCAGCCAGCGTACAATCGAGTGAATTGTCAGAAGTATCTCCATATCGTTTTCCTTATTGTTATTATGATAGTTCGTAGTAACCGCTTTAGTGGGTAAAACAGCTAAAGTCGCTACTACCAGCCGTTTGGTGGCGAATGATAATGCGTTACGGCCGTCTGTCAAACGAGACCTGACAGGTTTCAAAAACTTGTCAGGTTTGTGGCGGTTGTGGTGACATTTGGCAGGGGGAACACGGCCGTATGTCACTGTTAGCTCTCTACCCCATTTGCCATACTAACCACAGATCGCCGTGCTGGTTTGGGGGAAGATGAACCGTTAACAACCAGGTATCAACGTGGTTTGATGCCTGGTTTTGCATTTGTCAGCCGTAGTGGTTTCCCACCCACTGCGGGCTTTTTCAGAATAGTTTTCCTGGCGCAATACGCGCTATGGAGGGTGAAATTCGTAATTCATCCTTCATAATTCATAATTCCAAAGGAGCATTTGAATGGCCACAGGAAGAATCGTTATTGACCTGGAACGATGTAAAGGATGTGAAATCTGCCGGGAAGCCTGTCCCCAACATGTAATTGAATTTGCCGATAAGCTAAATAGCAAAGGGTATTACCCGGCCATGCTGGTAGACCCCCACCATGACTGCACGGGTTGTGCTTTGTGCGCCGTCGTTTGCCCGGATGGGTGCATTACCGTGTATCGTGATATTCCCCAAAAACCGGCCCGCGCTGTGCGGGAGGAGGTAGCAGCCCATGTCTAAGCAATTACTCAAAGGAAATGTAGCTCTGGCGGAAGCGGCCGTGCGCGCTGGCTGCCAGGCCTATTTTGGTTATCCCATCACCCCACAGACCGAGCTGCTAGAGCATATGTCGAAGCGGATGGTGGAATTGGAGCGCACCTTTTTACAGGCGGAGAGCGAAGTGGCCGCCATCAACATGGTGTATGGTGCGGCGGCGGCCGGGGTGCGGACGATGACTTCCTCCAGCAGCCCCGGCATCAGCCTGATGCAGGAAGGGTTTAGCTATATCGCCGGGTCAGAAGTGCCGGTGGTGATCATTGACGTGATGCGCGGTGGGCCAGGGTTGGGCAATATCCAGCCCAGCCAGGGTGACTATAACCAGGTAACGAAGTCGGCCGGGCATGGCGATTTTCATCCCATTGTGCTGGCCCCGGCCACGGTGCAGGAGGCGATTGACCTGACCATGCTGGCCTTTGACCTGGCCGATCAATACCGCACCATCGCTTTTGTGATTGCCGATGGGGCGATTGGGCAGATGATGGAACCGGCGGAACTGCCACCGATGCGTGAACTGCCCCAGTCACGACCGTCGTGGGCACTGACAGGTGCTGTTGGGCGCAAACCCAACCTGGTGAACTCGCTCTACATGGGCGCGGATGGCCTGGAAGAATTGAACCTGCGCTTGCAGGACAAATTGGCGGCCATCCAACAAAACGAAGTACGGTATGAAACGCATTTGGTGGAGGATGCAGAAATCGTGTTGGTGGCGTTTGGTACGGCGGCGCGGGTGGCGAAAACGGCCGTGCAGCATCTCCGCCGTGAAGGAATGCCCATTGGCCTCTTCCGCCCCATTACCCTCTGGCCCTTCCCCGAAGCCGAACTGCGGGCCATCGCCGATAAAACCGCTGCGCTATTGGTGGTGGAAATGAACGCCGGCCAAATGCTGCATGATGTGCAGCGCATCGTCGGGCGCGGCCTGCCGGTGGAATTTCTGGGCCGCATGGGCGGCCAGATTCCCTTGCCGGAAGAAGTGGAAACGGCGGCGCGGGTCTTGTATGAGTGCGTGTTGGCCGATAACGGCGATTGGCTGCGTAATCCGTGAATCGTAAGCCGTAACCCGTGAGCCGTAAACCGTAATCGGATAACGGATAACGGCTTACGGACGACGGAGAAAAAAATGACCACTGAACTGATAGAAACCCTCCCTCTGGAAAAACTGGTATATGAACGGCCAGAGTCGTTGTGTGATGTGTATACCCATTACTGCCCCGGCTGTACACATGGCACGGCGCACCGGCTGGTGGCGGAAGTGCTGGATGAATTGGAAATCCGCGAAAAGACGATTTTGGTTTCCTCGGTAGGCTGTTCGGTCTTTTCGTACAACTATTTTGATGTGGATGCCTGTGAGGCGGCACACGGCCGTGCGCCAGCCATGGCTACCGGCGTCAAGCGCGTCAACCCGGATAATATCGTCTTCACCTACCAGGGCGATGGCGACCTGGCTTCCATTGGCATGGGCGAGATTATGCACACGGCCGCGCGCGGCGAAAAAATCACCGTCATCTTCATCAACAATGCCATTTACGGTATGACCGGTGGGCAAATGGCCCCTACCTCTCTGCCGGGACAGGTGACAACCTCGTCACCTTTTGGTCGGAATGTGACCATGACCGGCAACCCCCTGCACATGGCCGAACTGCTCGGTTCACTGCCGGGCACAGCTTATGCCGCGCGCCGCAGTTTGCATGACGCCCGGCACGTCATCCAGGCCAAAAAAGCGATCCGCACTGCTTTCGAAACGCAGATGAGGGGGCTAGGCTTTAGCGTGGTAGAACTGCTGTCCACCTGCCCCACCAACTGGGGCATGACCCCGGTGGAGTCGCTGCATTGGGTGGAAGAGAACATGGTGCCGGCCTATCCGCTGGGTGATTTTAAGGTAACGAGGTAGAGATGTTGCATGTAGAGACGTTGCATGTGGAGACGTTGCATTGCAACGTCTCTACAGGGAGACACATATGACAACCCCATGGGCACAACGATATGCGCAGCGGACGCAGCGCATGAGCAGCTCGGTAATTCGAGAATTGCTGAAAATGACAGAACAGCCCGACCTGATTTCGTTTGCGGGTGGGCTGCCCGCGCCGGAGCTGTTTCCGGTGGCGGAGTTTGAAGCGGCGGCGCAGCGAGTGTTGAAGCAGTATGGCAGCAAGGCGCTGCAATACAGCACCACCGAGGGCTATCTGCCGCTGCGCGAGTTTATTGTGGAGAAAATGAGCCAATATGGTATTCAGGCGTCGCCGGAGAATGTGCTGATCACCAGCGGTTCACAGCAGGCGCTTGACCTGATTGGCAAGCTGTTGATCAATTCTGGCGACTTGATCTTGACGGAAAACCCCACCTATTTGGGAGCGTTGCAGGCATGGCGGGCGTATCAGGCGGAGTTCACGGCCGTGCCCATTGACGATAACGGCATCCAGATTGAACTGCTGGAAGAGGCGCTGTGTGGCGGGCCAAAATTCATGTACATCCTGCCCAACTTCCAAAATCCGGGTGGCGTCACGCTGTCGTTAGAGCGGCGGCAGGCGTTGGTGGCCCTGGCCGACCGGTATGGTGTGCCCATCATCGAGGATGACCCGTATGGTGAACTGCGCTTTGAGGGCAACCATTTGCCGCCGTTGGTAGTATTGGATGCAGAGAAGTTGAACGGCGAACCCAAAGCGGCTTTGGGCCGGGCGCACAACGGTGACGAAGCTGGCTTCTTCCGCGGCAATGTCATTTACCTCAGCACCTTTTCCAAGACGCTGGCCCCCGGCTTGCGGCTGGGCTGGATGGTCGCGCCCAAATCGGTCATTCAACGGTGTGTGCAGGCCAAACAGGGTATGGATTTGCATACCAGCAGTTTTGTGCAGATGGTGGCGCATGAAACAATCAAGGGTGACTTCTTGCCCCGGCATGTACGCCGCATCCGTGAAGTGTACAAAGCGCGGCGCGATGTGATGATCGGCACCATGCTGCGCCAATTCCCCCCGGGCATCACCTGGACGTGGCCGGAAGGCGGCCTGTTCCTATGGGTGACGCTGCCGGAATGGATGGATGCGGCGGCTATCTTGCCCAAAGCGATTGCCAAAAAAGTGGCTTTTGTGCCCGGCGCGGCCTTCTTCCCCGATAACAGTGGGCACAATCATTTCCGGCTGAACTTCTCTAATGCGCAACCGGAGCAAATTGAAGAAGGCATCAAACGGCTGGGCCGGGTGTTGGCCGAAGAGTTGGAAGCGACGGCCGAATTGGCGTATGCGTGAGATCATTTGTCCCTTGTCCCTTGTCCCTTGTCCCTTGTCATTTGTCATTGGTCATTGACAAAGGACAAATGACTGATGACTAAGGACAAATGACCAAAGACTATGGAGTTCACAATGGAAACCTCAATTGTTTTTGCTGGATTTGGCGGGCAGGGGGTGTTGTTTGCCGGGCAGTTGTTGGCGTATGCAGGCATGGAGGAGGGGCGGCATGTGACCTGGATTCCTTCCTATGGCCCGGAGATGCGCGGCGGCACGGCTAACTGCACGGTGATTATTAGCGAGGAGCCGATTGGCGCGCCGATTGTGGCCCAGCCGGATGTGGCGGTGGTGTTCAACCAGCCGTCGTATGAGAAGTATGAACCGCTGGTGAAGCCGGGTGGTTTGCTGGTGGTGAACAGCAGTATCGTCACGGCCGTGTCCACTCGGACAGATATTGAAGTAGTGTATGTACCCGCCAATGCGTTGGCGGAGGAGTATGGCACCACCAAGATGATGAATGTGGCGGCGGTGGGGGCATTGCTGGCGCGACGGCCGTTACTGTCGCTGACGGCCGTGCAGCAAACCTTAGCTGCCCATTTACCCGCCAGTAAACAACATCTGGTGGAGGCGAATTTGCGGGTGTTGCAAGCAGGTTGGCAGGTGGCGGAGGGGGTGGTGACGTAAGCGGTAAGCCGTGAACCGTAATCCGTGAGCCGTAATCGGTAATCGGTGAACGGTTATCGGTAGTGGAGAAGAGAGGGAAGAGCGAAACGGCCGTCGGGGGACGGCCGTTTTTATTTGGTTGAAAACCGAAGCGGGACTATCATTCCGGCCCATAAATGGAATGCGGATAAACGCGGATGCGGCGGATTATCACGGAGATGCAGCGTTATCAGAGAGAAAATTCGGGCCATTCGTCTAATTCGTGGCTCTATTGGGAGAGATACAGGTATGGTTGCTGATGATTTGATGCCGGGAGTGGGGAAGGGCACGGCCGTGTGGCTGCGTGATGTGGCGGAAAGTGACCTGGAACAGTTTTTTCAGCACCAACGGGAACCGGAGGGGCGGCAGATGGCGGTCTTTACGCCCAAAGACCCAGAAGACAAAGAGACTTACCTGGCGCACTGGCATAGGCTGTTGGCCGATGCCGGTGTTGTCAAAAAGAGCATTCTTTACCAGGGACAGGTGGCGGGGCATCTGGTGTATTTTGACCAGTTTGGTGAGAAAGAGGTGGGTTACTGGCTAGGCCGCGACTTTTGGGGGCGGGGGATTGCTACCCAGGCATTGCAGTTGTTTTTGCAGGAGGTGACGGTGCGACCGGTGTACGGCCGTGCGGCCACCGATAACCTCGCCTCCATCCGCGTGCTGGAAAAGTGCGGTTTCCGGCCTTGTGGAATGAGCAAGGGCTTTTCCTTTGCGCGGGGGCGGGAAGTGGAAGAGGTACTCCTGCGGCTGGATGCCCGTATCGGCGAGGTGGTGCTGGAAACCGACCGGCTCTGGCTGACAAAGCTCATGCCCGCCGATGCCCCCTTTATCCTGCGTTTGCTCAATGAGCCAACATTTATTGAGAACATCGGCGACCGGGGGGTACGCACGATGGAGGATGCCGAAGCGTACATCCTCAATGGCCCGGTAGCCAGTTATGCCCGGTTTGGTTTTGGTCTGTATCTGGTGGAGTCGAGGGCCACCGGAGAAGCGATGGGACTGTGTGGTCTGCTCAAGCGGGAGGTGCTGGACGATGTGGATATTGGGTATGCCTTTCTGCCGGCGTTTTGTGGCAATGGGTATGCACGGGAGGCGGCTACGGCCGTGCTGCACCACGCACAGCAGACATTGGGCCTGAAACGGCTGGTGGCCATTGTCAGCCCCCACAACCAGCCCTCCATCCGTCTGCTGGAGAAAATAGGCTTTAGATACGAGAAGATGGTCAGGCTGACGGCCAACGCACCGGAAATTAAGCTGTTTGCGTGGGAAACAGGAGTTTTTCTGGACAAAGCAATTGCTCAAACAGCCCCTATCATTTAGACTGAATCCTTAAAGAGATCATTGCTTAGTTTGTAAACCAGAGGGGATGATGCAAGAAGGTAGTCGAGAAAAAGCACTTACAACAATTCGGAACCTAAAGCAGAAGTATGAAAGCAAGGCATCAATCTTGCAAAATGCAAATGAGGCTGCAACCAGGCTACTGATTATTGATGAGGTTCTTATTACACTTGGGTGGGAAAAGGAGGATTTTAATCCTGAGGTTAATGCTGCAAAAGCAGGATACATTGATTATTTGTTATCCATTGAAAATGTCCCGCGTTTAATTGTCGAAGCAAAGAGAACTGGTAATACTTTTGGTGAGCCATCAAGAAACAGCCAAAGAAACACGTATCAATTAAGATCTTTCCGCTCCACATTTAGAGCGCCATTTACACATGTTCTCGATCAAGCTGAAAAATATGCTACTGAAACTGGAGTTCCCTATGCCCTGATTACAAATGGGGCGGAATGGATTCTGGTTCAACTGCTTCTATCACCAGGTTTTAGTGATCTTAATGACTTGCGCGGCTATTACTTTGGGAATCTTTTCGCCGATGAGTTTAATTTTGAGCTGTTTTGGGATCTTTTGTCCAAGTCGAATATTGATAACGGTTCTTTGGAGGTCAATCTCGGGGAAATAAACACAAAGGAGGCAGATTTTTCAGCGACCCCTCAAACTCAGTTCGGTCAATTGTTTTGGCAGACGATTGAGTTTAATCAAGAATTGCGAGAATTTTATGATCTATTTTTTGATGAAATTATTGATCCCGGCCGTCGAAATATGTTAGAAAAGTGTTTTGTTACAAACACACGTCTTGACCAGTTTGATGGAGAACTAAATAGAGCCTTAAAAGACACAGCACCTAGTTTTGTCTCTTCGGCCACTGAAATAACACCAGACGAAGGTGATCGTTTGGTATCACATACAGGAGATCAAAAAGGAAGGGTAGTCTTAGTCACGGGTTCGGTTGGTTGTGGTAAGTCAACATTTGTGACGAGGGCACTTGTAAAAGCACGGCATGAGCAAAGTGATAGCTTATTTGCACTGAAGATTGATTTGATAGATGAGATCGCGAACGATTTTCAAGCTGTACCACATATTCTATGGAAGTACGTCACGGATGAATGGAAGAAGACTTGTCCCGACTCTTACCATTATGAAACTCTTAAAAAGATTTTTGGGAGAGAACTCTCGGAGTTAAAAAAAGGGCCTTTCCAGGCAGTTTTTAAGTCAGACAAACGTGAACTTGCTCAACAAGAAGCAAAGTTACTAGATGCAAATACGACTGATCCAGAAAATTTCTTCAAAAATTGCTGGCGATATTACCGAGAGCGGGGAAAAGGTACGGCAATTTTTCTTGACAACGTAGACAGAGCTTCTGAAGCGTATCAACAGCAAGTTTATAATTTCGCCCATAAAGTTGCACGTGAGACTGGAGCGACCGTGATTATCACTATGCGGGAATTTACTTTCTTCCGAGGACGTGAAGCTGGTTTTCTAGACGTCAGATCCGATGACATAGTCTTTCACCTACAAAGCCCCAATCTTGAACAGTTGATTTCCAAAAGAATAAACTACATAGAGGAACACATTCAGGAAGACCATAGATTGCCTCAATGGAAGAGAACAAAAGACTGGGATAAGTTTTACAAAAATATTCTCTCCTATAGTAGCTCGCTTAAAAGCGTTCTCCTCGTTCAAAATAATGGTCGAAAGATTCTTGCGCTAATGAGTTCAGTCGCTTGGCATGACGTGAGAACGTTTCTTAATACCCTCAGACAAATTCACTTTATGTTGGGAGGTAGTGAAAGTTATTGGTCTATATCTGAGGTTATTGCCGCATTGATTACTCCAAATAACAACGGTGTTCCTGTAATTGGCAACCTGTTTCGTCCTTCGTATCCTGCTTATCAATGTTATTTTCTTAAACTACGCACGCTGTTGTTGATGCAATATGGGCAGCAACAATACGAGACACGGCGAGGTACCAAATTGGCTGTCATTATTAGATTCCTGAAACAATACGGGTATCAACAACGGTGGATAAAGAAGGCTATAGAAGAATTGGTTCAAGAGCGTTTTTTAGAGTGCTTAGAGGCACCAGCGGAAGAAGATTACACAAAAAACTATGCTCTTTCAGAAACCCATTCCTTTAGACCGTCACCGTTGGCAATCGAGAGTATAAATGAAATCATTCTTAATCCAATCTACCTGGCTCTGGTTGGGAACGATTTGCCTTTCCATAATGAGTACAGTTTTCGCAAATATGAGGAGGTGTTTAGTGAATTCCACGAAGCCTTTATGAGGCAAGGGCTTAGTCGCATAGCTATAGAGCTGCTTGCTGATACCGAGGCTAGTCGAATAGTAGCTTCATATCTTTTTGCGATGTTGAAAGATGAAAGGCCATCTGATAGTTTGGCAAAATATAAACCAGAAGTTGCTGCAACTGAAGGACGAATTAAAGCTATTGAACAAGTTTTAATAAGATATGCCGATCTTACAAACTTGCCAACCAGTACACCCCGACAACGTTCTTTATTTGATCTAATTCCATCTACTTCAGATTTTGTACAAGAGTCCAGCCGCTTGCCTATCCCGAAAACTCTAGGGAACGCGAAGATAGGTCGTTCGGAACTTGGCCCCATGGTTTTTTGGGCGCTCATCCATTTGCGGATTAACGGCAAGTACCTTGCTACGGGCACGGAAATTGCGGAAGTCATAAATTCCTATTTGGTGAGTGACTATAATCAAAAGGCCCCAAATAACGTCTCTCGAACTTTGAGGAGTGATCTATTGAAATCTCAACAATGGCTTATTATGAAAAAAATATCGGCCAGACAAGTTGGTTTTAGTGTAAAGGATACCTGGCCCGAACATTGGGCGCATATTTTCGGTGAATCTCCTCCTGAAGTCGATTTTTAATCCTTCCAGGTTCTGTTTTCTCTTCAATTATCTACTCTACAAGCAGTCAATTGCTAACTACACGGCCGCACCGTTCATCCTCTCATCCTCAATTTCCAGTTGATGCGTTACCTAAATCACGCCCGTTAAGAAGCGGGTGAAGGGGGTGAGAGGAGAGGGCACGGCCGTACTCCATCACACCCTTCCAAATTCATAAGGTTGAATCAACACATCGGCGGGAATGCCCAACCCGGCCTGTAATTTGCGGATCATGTTGAGGGATAACGGCCGTTTCGCTCTCCTTCTCATCTCCTGATTTCCGGTTCCGGGTAACACCCATCCCAATTGCTGTAGTAAGCAACTGGTGAGGGCAGTGGATGGGGTCACGGCCGTGTCGTAAGCAAGACAAAAAAATTGTATACTTGCCTCTAAAGCTCTAAAGCTCTAAAGCTCTAAAACTCTAAAGCTCTAATGCTTTAATCGAGTGAAGGTGTTGTTATGACCGTAATGAAGCAAGCTGAACAATTACTCGCCGAAATGACCCCGGCCGAGAAAATTGAGTTTCTCCAATTGATTGCCCGTGATTTGAGCGGAGCTATTCCCGGCATTGTCAGCACACCAGATGTTTGTGGTGGTGAACCACGTATTGCCGGGACACGCATCCCGGTTTGGGTATTAGTGCAATTTCAAAAACTCGGCTCAACCGAGGCCGATTTATTGCAGATGTATCCAACCTTACGTTCCGAGGATTTAGCCAATGCCTGGGCTTACTATCGGACCCACAAAGATGAGATCGAACAACAGATTGTTGAAAATGAAACGGCCTGAACGTAATGGCACACCTGTACTCAAACGAAAACTTCCCTTTACCTGTTGTTGAAGAATTGAGAAAGCTTGGTCACGATGTACACACGATCCAGGAGAGCGGCCTGGCAAATCGCGAATATCCAGATGAAAAAGTCTTGCAAGTTGCCAGTGCGGACGGGTGAACTGTGCTGACCATCAACCGGAAGCACTTCAGACGGCTGCATCAACAGAATCCACATCATGCTGGCATTATTCTCTGTACCGCCGACCGGGATTTTGCCGGGCAAGCGCAACGCATTCATGAAGCTATCTTGGCTCAAGAATCGCTGTTAGGGAAATTGATCCAGGTCAATCGGCCATCCCGTTGAGTCACGGCCGTACTCTACACCCCCTCCCTTAAACTCCCCTTAAGCTCACCCGCAGGTTGCCTTAAAGCCCCGGCCGTTCCCTCCTGATAAGCTACCCCCATCTTAAAGAAAGTAATCAGTAATCGGTAACCGGTTATCGGTATGTTGAACCGATTACCGTTCACCGTTCACCGATTACCGAAATCACAAGGAGAGAACTCATGGACTTAACTACCGTTCGTCAACTCAACCAGCACGTGGAGCGCGAGGCGCTCTTTGTGCGCGATTTACGCACCGAAATCAACAAAATGATGGTCGGCCAGCAAAAGCTGGTAGACCGGATGCTCATCGCCTTGCTGGCTGACGGCCACATCTTATTGGAAGGTGTACCCGGTCTGGCCAAAACCCTGCTGGTGAAAACCACCGCCGATGCCATTCAGGGCGAATATGCCCGCATCCAGTTTACACCTGATTTGCTACCCGCCGACCTGGTGGGTACGCAGGTCTACAATCCTCGCACGGCCGAATTCAGCGTACATCAAGGCCCCATCTTCGCCAACCTGGTGCTGGCCGACGAAATCAACCGCGCCCCGGCCAAAGTGCAAAGCGCCCTGCTGGAAGCGATGCAGGAGCGGCAGGTCACAATTGGCGACACCACCTACAAAATGGAACCGCTCTTCCTGGTGTTGGCTACACAGAACCCCATTGAGCAAGAAGGCACGTACCCCCTGCCGGAAGCGCAGGTAGACCGTTTTATGCTCAAGGTGCTGGTAGACTATCCCACCCGCGCCGAGGAACGGCTGATTATTGACCGCATGACCGGGGCCACGCTGCCGACGGTCAATCCGGTGGTGACGTCCGCCCAGATTTTGCAGGCGCGGGAAACGGTGAAACGGATTTATGTGGATGACAAAATCAAGGAATACGTCCTGGATCTGGTCATTACCACCCGCGAGCCGGGTAATAACGGGCTGCGTGACCTGAACAACCTGATCAACATCGGCGCCTCGCCGCGGGCCAGCATCAACCTGATTACGGCCGCGCGCGCCCATGCGTTCTTGAACGGCCGTGGGTTTGTCACCCCTGAAGACATCAAAGAAATGGCCCCGGACGTGCTGCGCCACCGTGTCATTACCACCTACGAAGCCGAAGCCGAAAACATCAACAGCGACCAGATTGTGCGGCGAATTTTGGACTACACCAACGTGCCGTAATTAGGAATTATGAATTAGGAATTATGAAGAAGAGAACCATTTCATAATTCATAATTCCTAATTCATAATTACAACATTATGTTAACCAACGAACTCATGGCAACAATCCGGCGCATTGAACTGCGCACGCGGCGGCTGGTAAATGACAGCTTTGCCGGGGAATACCACTCCGTTTTTAAGGGACGGGGGATGGAGTTTGATGAGGTACGGCCGTACCAGCCCGGTGATGAAATTCGCACCATTGATTGGAACGTAACCGCCCGTACCGGCCAGCCTTATGTCAAGCGATATGTGGAAGAACGGGAACTGACGGTGATGCTGGTGGTGGATGCGTCCGCCTCCGAGAATTTTGGTTCGGTGAAACGGTTTAAGCGCGAACTGGCGGCGGAGCTAACGGCCGTGCTCGCTTTTGCCGCCACCACCAACAATGACAAAGTGGGTCTGCTCATCTTCACCGACCAGATAGAGCTGTACATCCCACCGCGCAAAGGGCGCAAACATATCCTGCGCCTCGTCCGTGAACTACTGGCCTTTGCACCCAAACATAGCGGCACGAACATTAAACTGGCGCTGGACAGCGTTAATCGGCTGCTCAAACGGAAGGCAATTGTCTTTCTGGTGTCAGATTTCATTGCCGCGCCGGACAGCTACCGCAAAGAACTGGCAATTACCAACCAGCGGCATGACCTGATTGCCGTAGACCTGAGCGACCCGATGGAAGAGGGGATTGCTAACGTGGGTGTCATGGCCGTGGAAGACCCGGAATCAGGCGAAATTGTCTGGGTGGATACGGGCAGCCGCGCCTGGCAGCAAGCGTTCCGGCAGCGCATGAGCCAACTGACGGCGGGCAAAGATCAGGCATTCTTGAACGCCAGCGTAGACCGCATCCACGTGACCACCAACGAAGATTACACCACACCGCTCACCCAATTTTTCGCGCAGCGGGCGATGCGCATACGGCATTAGACAGTCAGCAGTCAGCAGTGAGCAGTGAGTAGTCAACAGAGTGAACGCTACTGCTTACTGCTTGCTGCTCACTGCCCACTGTTCACTTTCTTGCATAGGCTCCGCTTAAGGTCGCCACTAGGCAGCGTTAAAGGCAACAGCCGTCCCCCTCGTGTATGCTGTCTTCATCATTCATTGTATGAAGAACGGTCAACCGATTACCGATTATGGATAACCGATTACCGACGATGGAGGTACAGCGACATCAAGAAATTAACGACAGGTTTATTGATAACTTTCGCGGCGTTGGTTTTGTTGAGTGTGACGGCATTTGCTGCCCCACCCAAACCGGCTGCCGGACCATTTGAGGGCGTTTTTACGGGCACAGTGACAGGTGATTTGGGCAGCCAGACCACCCTGACCCTTGATTTAACGGACAGGGCGAATCTGGTAGCAGGCGAGGCCACTCTGGGTACGGGGTTGAAAGTGAATGCAGGGCAGGTGTGCGGCACGGCCGTTGTCCCCGCCGGCGTTATTTGGGCCGAAGGCGAAAAGTCGCCGCGACGCCCGCGTGAATTGTCAGCGGAATCCACCATTGAGGTGAGTGGTATGGAAGTCACCGTTGAAGTGGATGGCGAACTTTCGGCGGACGGGAAGACGCTGGATGTGACCGCCAAAATTGATACGCCCTGGATTTGTGGCCGGGATCCGGTCATCACGGGCACGCTGACAAAAGTGTAAAGATGAGAGATTGGAGATTGCCAAATCTCCAATCTCTCCTGAAGTAAACCGTGAGCAGTGAGCGGTAACTGGTAAACAGTTACTGACCACTGTTGACTGTTCACCGGGTGTATGACGGTTGGGACGCCCTTATATGCCCTGCGCTTCATGTTTATCTCCTTACTTGCGCAACGGCGCGCCTGCCAAAACAGGCGCGCCGTTGCCATTTTCATTACAATTCCCCATTGTGAATCTTGTTCCGCACTTCATTTTGCAGAAATTTGCCGCCGGGGAAACAGACGGCCGCCTATCCGCCATCGTCCTCTACGTAGACGTTTCTGGCTTTACCCCGCTCACGGCAGCCCTTTTGCAGCACCAGCAGGATGGCGCGGAAGTTCTCAGCGATACCCTGGCCCAGATTTTCCAGCCATTGGTAGAAGCGGTGTATGCGTGGGGCGGTTTCATCTCCCATTTCAGCGGTGATGCGCTGACGGCCGTATTCCCCCTGACTGATAATCCGCAAATGGGTGCCCACACTGCCTGGCAAACGGCCGTCGCCGTGCAGCATCATCTGGCCCCAGACGGGCGGGCGCGCCTGTTCACCACGCGCTATGGTGAATTTGCCATCGGCGTTAAGTCTGGCCTGGCTGCCGGTGAACTGACCTGGGGCATCCCCAGCCATGCGGGCAAACACACCTATTACTTTCGCGGCGCGGCTATTGACCAGGCGGTGCAAATGGCTACCGAGCTGGGTCAGGTGCGGGCGCACCACTCGGTGTGGGCAGTGGGAGACATATCCCCACCACAACCCTTGCCTCCTCTGCCTACCCTGCCGCCCATCACTCCAGACCAACTGCGCCCTTTCACCGCCAACGCCATTCTGGATATGCCCTTGCAGGCCGATTTTCGTACCATCTGCCCGGTTTTCCTCTCCTTCCAAGCGCCGCCCGACATCGCTGCGCTCCACTCTTTTGCCGGGGAGGTAATGGCGGCCGTTGCCGAGTATGGCGGCGTTTTCAGCCGTATGGAGTTTGGCGACAAGGGTGGCTTGATCGTACTCTGGTTTGGCGCGCCGCTCAGCCATGAAAACAATACCGAACGCGCTGCCCGCTGTTTGCTGGCGTTATCCGACCGCACCCGGCATCTGCCGGTGCAGTGGCGGGCCGGGTTAACGGAGGGGCTGGTCTGGGCCGGCATTCGCGGCGCGCCTGTGCGTGGCGAATACACCACCTTTGGCACGGTGGTCAATACGGCCGCGCACATTGCGGTCAACACGAACTGGGGTGAAATCTGGCTGGATGACACGGCCGTGCCCGCCCTGCAACTACTTTTCGCCTTGCCACCGCTGGGGATGAAAACACTCAAACACCGCGCCGTACCTCTTTACCGGCTGCTGGCCGAAAGCCAGGCCAATCCCCTGTTTCACGGCCAGATGGTAGGTCGCCAGGTGGAATTAGCCCAATTGATGCAGGCGATCCAGCCGGTTTTGGACGGCCGTTTTGCCGGGCTGGTGGGGGTGCATGGTGATGCCGGTATGGGCAAAAGCCGCCTGCTGGATGCCTGCCGCCAGCAGCTTTCCGCCAAAACACACTGGTTGGAATGCCCAACCGACGATATTTTACGCCAATCGCTCAACCCCTTTCGCGCCATGCTGCGCGTTTATTTTCAACAATCGCCGGAGCGGAAGGCGGCGGAAAACCAGGCGCTCTTTTTCAGCCGGTTGACCGAAATGCAACAGCAGTTAGCGGCGAACGATGATCCGCGAGCCACATTTGTCGTCGCTGAATTGCAACGTACCCATTCTCTACTGGCAGCGCTGGTAGACCTGCATTTGCCCGGCTCGTTATTTGCGCAGTTGGAACCCCGGCTGCGTTTTGAAAACAGCCTTATTGCCCTGCAAACCTTCGTGCAGGCGCAAGCATTGGCCGGGCCGGTGGCGCTGCACCTGGCCGATGCCCACTGGCTGGACGACGATTCCCGCGACTTTTTGGGCCGCCTCTATCGCCAATTGGCCGGGTATCCCGTGGCCGTCATTTTGTCCAGCCGTTACCAGGAGGATGGCTCACTGGCGGATTGGTGGGTGGATATGCCGGGGCCAGGCGCAGTTGAAACGGCCGTCCGCCAGACCCACATTCACCTCACCGCCCTGGCTGCGCCAGACATTCACCATCTCTGCCGCCAGCTTTTATCCCCACCGGTCACTACTGACCTGGTGGACTATCTGTGGCAAAAGGGGAATGGCAACCCGTTTTTTACAGAACAACTGATTTTGGAACTGGCGGAACGCCACCTGTTAGTGGCTGACGAAGCGGGCGCACTGCGGCTGGCCCAGGTGGATGTGGCGGCTGTGCCTGCCAGTTTGAATGCCTTGCTCATCACCCGGCTAGACAGGCTGCCCACGCCCGTGAAACAGGTGGTGCAGACCGCTTCTGTGTTGGGGCAAAGTTTTGAAGCGCCGGTGCTGGCGGGCATTGTGGCTGACGCAGCCGGACTTTCTGACTTGTTACAGCAAGCAGCCGAACGGCAGATGTGGGCCTTTGTGGATAACGGGCGTTACGTCTTCAAACATGCGCTGCTGCGCGAGGCGGCTTACGAGATGCAGCCCCGCGCCCATTTGCGCCAACTGCATCAACAGGCGGCTACGGCCGTGCGCCAGCACTACACCGCCGACTTGTCCGCACATTGGGGCGAAATGGCCCACCACCTGGAAACCGCGTATCGGCTGGGGCTGGCGGCCGTGCAGGCCGAAGCGTGCGCCTGTTTGCAAGAAGCAGGTCAGGTAGCGGCCCGGCAGTATGAATTAACGGCCGCGCTGGATTATTACGGCCGTGCCCTCGCCCTGACATCCACCCAAGATATAGTCGCCCGCAGCGACCTGCTTCTCTGGCAGGAGGAAGTGGTCGAGTGGCAAGGCAACCGGGAGGTGCAGCAGCAACTATTGGCCGAATTGCACGGGTTGACGTCATCGTTGGATGTGCCCCGGCAAACGGCCGTGGCTCTGCGCCAGGCGCGTTTTGCCACCCTGCACCCTGACTATGACCATGCCCTGGCCCACGCCCAACATGCCCTTGACCTGGCTTTGACGACGGATGATCCGCTGTTGCAGGCGCAGGCGCAGCGGCGTCTGGGAAACATTCACTACCGGCGGCTGGAATTTGCCCTGGCGGTCAGGGCACTGCGCGCGGCTCTGCAATTGGCGCAGGCGCAGCAGGCTGCCGATCTGACTATCAAATGCCTGAATAACCTGGGTATGGCGCTGGATGAACAAGGGCTTTTCGCCGAGGCCCAGGCGTATTATGACCAGGCCATCATCCTGCAAAAAGAGATCAACGATTTGTATGGCGAAAGTGTTACCCTGACCAACCTGGGCTGGCAAAACGTCATCATGGGCAATACGGTGGCGGCGCAGAACTATTATGAGCAGGCTCTGCTGCTCTCGCGCCAGATTGGGCATCGGGTGAGTGAGGGGAATGGGGCTACCAATGTAGGCGTGATGGCTTTTTTGCATGGTGATTTTGTCAAAGCGCAGCAGAATTATGAACGGGCGCTGCGCCTGTGCCAGGAAACGGGCAACCGGCGCGGCGAGGCCAATATGTATGCCAATCTGGCGCTGCTGGCGGTGTACCAGCAGGCTTATGAGCAGGCGCTGGCACATGGGCAAACGGCCGTGACGATGGGCCAATTATGGGGTGGCAGTGGGCTGATGGCCGAAGGGTATCTGGCGATGGGGCATGCCTGTTACCATTTGGGCCAGCCGGACGCGGCACAAACGGCGTATGAACAGGCGCGGCAGATTTGGGCGGTTTCGGCACGGCCGTTCCGCACGGTGGAGCCATTGGCCGGTCTGGCGGCGGTAGCTCTGGCGCAGGGGACGCTGCCCCAGGCGGCGGCCTATGTGGCCCAGATTTTGCCGCATACGGCGACCGAAGAGTACGCCGGGATGTATGAACGCTTTTGGGTAGACCTGGTTTGTTACGAGACACTGCGCCGCGTCGGGGATAGCCGGGCGGAGGCGGTGCTGGCCACGGCCGTACACGCCTTGCAAGACAAAGCCCAAAAAATTGCCGACCCCGCTACCCGCTCCCTCTTCTTGCAAAACTTTCCGGCGCACCAACGACTGCTGGCGCTGCATCAGGAAATTGGAAATTAACTGCTGCCAGACAGCCGATTTTTGAAAAAACGGCTGTCTGACGTCCACCCCTAACTTTTGTCAGGGAACCCCCCTATCTTTTTTCAACCAATACCACTCACTTCTGCTAGCTGTGGACACGGCCGTTTACCCCTATCCTGTTCCCATACACAAGAACAGTGCTGTGGTCGGTCTTCCAGACCGGACCACCGATGGGAAAAGCCATGACTCAATCAGGATTTTTAGGCACAGATGCCAGCTTCATTACGGATTTCACCTTGCTCGCCGAAATCATCTTTTTTATCGCCATTTGTGTCGGCGTTGTGGCCCAACGGCGCGGCCGATACAAGCTGCACGACTGGATACAAACACCGGTTGTCCTCCTCAACCTCCTCCTCATCATCTTTGTGATGGTCTCCTCCTTCCTGGGGCAGCGTGTGATCAGCACGCTGCCCCAGCGCCCCGGCGACGCCTATTACCTGGTGGTGGCGCTGCACGGCGCGTTGGGCCTCATCGCCGAAGTGTTAGCCATTTATGCCCTCCTGGCCGGGCATAAAATTCTGCCGCGCAAAATCGGCCGTTTGCGTTACTGGATGTGGGCCACCTTTGGCTTTTGGACGGCCGCCTTCATTGCCGGTGTAGCCACTTACTACGTCTGGTACATGCGGCCACCTGCTGCGGTAGCCGTTGCGCCCATTGCGGAGATAACGGAAGTAGACGAGGGCGACACGGCCGTAGCCCCCACTGCCCAAGCCTTCCTACAAGGCTTTGCCTTTGCTCCCACGGAACTCACCATTACGGCCGGCACCGAAGTCGTCTGGGTCAACCAGGATGGCGCGCCCCACAACATCACCTTTGTGGATGGCTCGGTCGCCAGCGACAACTTCTTCCAGGGCGAAAGCTTTGCCACCACCTTTAACGAACCTGGCGTTTACCAGATTTACTGCACGCTGCACGGTTCGCCGGACGGCGGCGGCATGGCAACCACGATCACGGTACTGGAAGACAACGTGGAAAATGCGGCCATCGCCGCTGCCGTGCCCACACCCAATCCGGTGCCGCCCACACCCACACCTGCACCTACCGTACCGCCGCCGCCGGTGGAACTGCTGCAACCGACGGCGCCCGAACAAGTTGTCGTCGGCCTGGTTTCTTTCTTTGACACGGCCGCGCCCGGTGATTCGGTGGCCGTGCTGTTAAGCGGCATCGCCGCACCCGCCGCCGGCAGCCGTTTTGATGCCTGGTTAACCGACAGCCAGACCCACATCCGCCTCCTGTTGGGCACAGTGCAGCCAGACGCCAACGGCCGTATCGCCCTGCAATACAGCGACGCCGACGGCCGTAACCTGCTCGGTCTGTACGATGGCTTCCAAATGACGCTGGAACCGCAGTTTGACGATGATCCCACGCCAGGAACGGCCGTTTACAGCGGCCAACAAGCGCCGGCAGCCCTGACGCTCATTCGCACCATCACCGTGGTTAGCGGTGATGCCCCCGCCGCCTACGGGCTGGGCGCGCGCTTGCAAACAGAAGAACTGCTGCGCCACGCCGAATTTGTGCAGACCGCTTACGATCTGCTCAGCATCGCCGACGCCAAACGGCATGCCGAACACATCGTAAATTTGCTGCAAGGTACACAAGGCGCGCAGTTTGGTGATTTGGATGGCGCGCATGGTGTGCAAAATCCGGGCGACGGCTTTGGCATCATTCCTTACGTGGCGCAAATGCAGGCTACGGCCGTGCAAGCGGCCGCTGCCCCTGATGCCACCGACGCCATACGAATTCACAGCAGCCACGTCGTTATGGCCGCAGACAATGCGCTGGCCTGGGCTGCCCAGATAGAAGAAGCGGCCTTGCAAATCACATCCGCTGCCAGTGTGGGCGACATTGGCCCGCAAGTGGACATCATCACCCAGGTCAGCCAACTGCTCCTGAACGGCGCGGATGCCAACGGCGACGGCGAAGTCGCGCCCAACGAAGGCGGCATCTTCACCGCGTACCAACACACACAGTACATGGCCGCCATTCCCGTTGTTGGTGAGCGGTGATGGGTGGTGGGTGATGCGTGACCAGAGAGACCTCACGCATCACATATCACGCAGGATTCCAAAAACTCGCAATAACCAAGATAGATAAGGAGTTAAAAATGAAAGTAAAAAGAGTAGTGATCCTTCTATTGATGTTGGCCCTGGTGCTGGCTGCCTGTGGCGAAGAGGAGCCGGCGGTGGAGCAGGAAGCAACGGCCGTGCCCGAAGTGGCCGAAGTTGCGCCGACTGATGCACCAACCGCAGAACCAACGGATGCGGCCCCCACCGAAGCGCCAAAACCCAAAGAAAGCACTGTTGCGCCAACGACCGATCACACCGCCGAACACACGGCTGAACCCGTGGTGGCAGAAGAAACCGCCCCCCGTTTTGGCCTGGTACGTTTCCGTGACAATGACGCCGCGTTATCTGGCAGCTTCCAACTGCTGCTGGAAAACGTACCCGCCGCCCCGGCTGGCAGCCACTACGAACTGTGGCTGCGTGATGACCGCTTCAACACGCTCAATCTGGGGGAATTTGTGGTGGATGGCGCTTCCCAATACACCGGCAGCACAGACATAAATCTGCTGGCTGCCTACAACGCCGCGTTCATCAGCATTGAACCAGATGGCGTGGACGACGGCGAAGTGGGCGTCATCGTTTTTGAGGGCGTCGTTCCTGCCGACTCGCTGCTGCACGCCCGCCACGTCGTTACCGCCTTCCCCGCTAATCCCGAAGGCAAAGCCTTCCTCATTGGCGCTAAAGAGCAGTTGGACTTTGCGCTGGAACACGCCGGTTTGCTGTTGGGCGAACTGGCAAACGACAACCTGCGCGAAGCGCAGCGTCATGCCGAACACGTCGTCAACATCCTGGACGGCGAAACCGGCCCCAACTTTGGCGACCTGGACGGCGATACGCTGGCCCAAAATCCCGGTGATGGCTATGGCGTGCGCGCTTACTTCATTGGCGCGCAGGAACACGCCCAGTTGGCGGCCGATGCTGAAGGCGCGACGGCCGAAGTGAAACTCCACGCCGGGCACGTCATCATCAGCAGCGGCAACGCCCTGAACAGCATTGACGCCGGTATCGTCCAGGCTCTACGTGTCATCGCTTCCGATTCGGCGGCTGAAGCCCAGGCGGCTGCTGAGGAATTACAACACCTGCTGCAAATCGCCATAGACGGCCAGGATGCCAATGGCGACGGCAGCATCGCGCCCATTGAAAATGAGGGCGGCTGGCAAATAGCCTACGACCATGCGCTGAATATGGCTGCTTTTGAATTCTTCGCCGCCACGGGGGGAGCGCCGGTTGTGGCTGCACCGACTGCCGAAACTGCACCGGTAGAGGCGCCCGCCCCCACAGTGACTGCGCCTATCGCCGCCGCCGTGACCATTCCCATGGCTAACTTTGCCTACCAGCCCACAGAGATTACGGTGAGCAAGGGCACGGCCGTGACCTGGGTCAACGAGGACAGCGGTCCGCGCCACTCTGCCACCGCTGCGGATAACAGCTTTGACACCGGTCTGTTTGATGCCGGTGAACAGGCCACACTTACCTTTAATACACCGGGAACCTACGTCTACTACTGCCTGCTGCACGGCTCACCCGATGGCAGCGGCATGGCGGCTACTATCACGGTGACGGATTAGGGAGGGAAGACCTGGTGTGGCTCGGTCTGGAGACTGGCCACAGCAAGAGAGGTGTGGCTTGGTCAGAAGACCGAGCCACACCAAGAGAAAAACACATGAAACAAAAATCCCTCTTTCTCCTCTTCATGGTCATTGCGCTGGTTTGGCCGGTGGCTTGCGCGGGCAGAGCCAGGTCGGAAGGGGCGGCGTTTAGTGCGGCGCAGTCGAACCAGGCGGGAGTGCATGACCATACAGAGCATGAGCATGTTGCGCAGGATCAGGCTGAGCAAACACATGAGCATGGTGATGAAACGGCCGTTACCGCCGAGCTGCAAGTTGTTTTAGTCCCGTCCGAACTGGCTGTGGGCCAAAACCGCGTGGCGGTGGGACTGCTCGACGCCGACAACAGCATGATTCACGAGGCGAGGGTGCATTTCCATTACTTTGACCTGAGCAATCCTGACGCCCCGCAGTTGGAACAAGAAGCCGATGCTTATCCCGTACATGCGCCTGATGGCCTGACCACCATTTTTGCCCAGGTTCGCACCTTTGACCGGGCCGGCGAATGGGGGCTGCAAGTGACGGCGCAGCTGGCCAATGGGAAAACGGCCGTGCAGCGGATCCGCTTCAACGTTAGCGCCGACAGCCGCAGCATCCTGACCGGCGAGGCCGCGCCCCGGCTGCAAACGCCCACGCTGGCAGATGCAGACGGCGATTTCAGCCGCATTACCTCCGCCTGGGAACCCAACCCCACCTTTTACCGGCTCAGCCTGGATGAAGCACTGCGGAATGGTAAACCCACCGTGCTGCTGCTGGCGACGCCCGCTTTCTGCCGCACCCGCTTTTGCGGCCCGGCCTATGAGATCGTCAGCGAGCTAGAGTCTGCGTTTGGTGATACGGTGAACTTCATTCATGTAGAAGTGTATGCGGGTCTGCCAGACCCATCGCAAAATGACTGGGAATTGTCCCCCATTATGACGGCTTTTGGTCTGGAAACAGAACCCTGGGTGTATGTGATGGATGCCGCCGGGCAGGTGATTTACCGGGCCGAAGGGGTATTCGCGGCCGAAGACATACTGGCAGTCCTCCCCTAACGGCCGTCATCAGCGCAGGTTTATCATGGACATTCGCACAAGACATTACAACGATGTGGCTATCTTATCGGTAAACGGCCGTCTCGATGCCACCACCGGCCCTGAATTCTCCCAGGTTATCCAGGAACAGGTAAACGCCGGTTACTTTCGGCTGGTGACCGACCTGAAAAAGGTGGAATTTCTAAGCAGCGCCGGGATCAAGGCGCTGGTACAGGCGGCACAGTTGACGCGGCGGCAGGGTGGTGATTTCCGCATTGCCAATGCCCACGCTCAGGTGAAGCACATTCTCAACCTGGCCGGGGTAGACACCATCATCAAAGTGTATCCCAACGTGGTAGGGGCGACAGCCAGCTATTTCCCCGGCCCCGTCCCCGGAAACGGCATGGATGATAACCCACCCCATTTGTAGCAGGCACTTTAGTGCTGTCAGAAGGCGATTCATCACCTACTACAAACGGGTTTGGCCGAGATTTTGCTGTTTGTCGAACGCGCAGAAGAGTAAAGCCGCCCCTACACCTGACTTTTGGCAGGTGCTGTTTCTGACCATAGATGTGGGAAAAAACTATCTGGGGGTGGCTGTGGAAACGGCCGTTCTCCTCTATACTTTACCCGGTAAGGTCACAAACACAATGTGGCATTTCCGCCGGTAGCAAGTTGCAGGTGGCAGGTGATAAGTTCTTCTGGCAACGTGGACACGCAGCCTGCAACTTGCCACTTGACGCCACCGGGCCACATGCCAGGTGATGACCCTCAGGCATAGACAATGAACAAACCGCTACATTCAGAAAATACACCTATCCAGTGGCGGGCACGGCTGATTTTAGGCTTCGTAGCCCTCAATGCCTTTGTTGGCGCAGGGCTGCTCTGGTTTGGTGTGGAGAAAGATTGGCGGCGGCTGACCGGCCTCCCCAATTTAATGATGGCTTCGGCCGGGCTGGATTTGCTGATGCTGTTTCTGCACCGGCAGGAAGTGACCGGCGTGTAGCTTTGTTTGTCGCCACAGCGAGAGGGTAATACCATTTGGCCGGAATTTGCCTGGTGTCGAGTGGGCGAGGTAAGCTAATGGCATGCCGGAACAAAAAGCATCTGACTTGAAAAAGGTTCTGCGCCCACAAGAGAGCTTGCGGGCGATTATTGAGTCTATTAGCAGTGAGTTAGAGCTACGGCCGTTGCTCACACGAATTGTGCAACATGCCTGTGAACTGCTGGATGCCGACCGGGGCACTATTGGCCTGGTGGACGAAGAGCGCCAGTTGGTACGCACTGAAGCCGTTCACCACATGCCATCCGGCGAATTAGGGGCCGAAATGACCAGCGGTATGGGGCTGGCGGGCACGGTGTTGCAAACACAAAAACCGCTCGTGATGAACAGGTACGGCGAACTGGACACGCCGCTCCAACCATCCCTGGTTCAAGATGCGGTTATTGGCCTGCCCATCTTCTGGCACGGCCGTATGATTGGCTTTTTTGGCATTGGCGCCAGCCCACCGCGTATATTTGGTGAACAAGACGTGGAACTGCTGACCCAGTTGGCCCGCCATGCCGCCATCGCCATTGAAAATGCCCGCCTGTTTGCGGCCGAAAGACGACGCGCCGCCCGGCAGGCCACGCTTTACCGCATCGGTAAATTAATTGCCGCCACGTTGGATTTGGATGATTTACTGCAAACGGCCGTGACCGCCATTGACGAAGAGCTTTCCTACAGCAATACGGCCGTTTTGCTTGTTGATCGTGAAGACCCCGACACACTGGTCCTCACCGCGCGGGGCGGCATCTACGCCAGCAACGTCAAAGGCTCTTACCGCCAGTCCATTCACGAAGGCATCATTGGCGAAGCCGTCAAATCCCGCAAGCCCGTGTTCATTGCCGATGTGCGTCAGGACGCGCGTTACATTCCCATCCCCAATGCCAGGGATATTCGTTCCGAACTAACCCTGCCCCTGGTGGCCAACAACCGCCTGTTAGGTGTGCTGAATGTGGAAACCACCCGCCCCATTGACCATGATGACGCGGCCGATCTGGAACTGGTGGCCGATCAACTTGGCGTGGCCATTGCCAGTGCCTATTATCTTGATGAGATGCAACGCAACCTGGCGGAAACGCAGCTTTTGTATGAAACCAGCCGCCGTATGACCAACGCCTTTGATGTGGATGCTGTGATCGAGGCGTATTTGCAGCATGTGGCCGTGCGTGGCCGTTACGTTTGCACGGTAGCTTTATATGAATTTGATGATTTTGGTGAACGAACGGCCGTTGTGGTGCGTGGTATCTGGACACCGGAGGAAGAGCTGCAGCTGCTGCACCTACGTCTACCGTACACCCGCGATGCCCTCGATCCCCTGCTGGATCGCGGCCGCACGGTACTCATTTCTGACGTTCACACCGATCCCCGCGTTAATGAGCAATTGCGCCGTTTGCAGGCAGAATCTGGCCGTCCGGCGCTGGCGCTTATTCCGCTCATCGTGCGCCGCCAACGCATTGGCGTGGTTGTCCTCACCTACCCGGCCGTTTACCATTGGCAGGAAAGCGATTTATGGCCGTATCAGGTGACGGCCGCCCAACTGGCCACAGTCATTGACACGCGGCAGCAACAGCTGCTGCTGATACAGAGCAGCCAGGAAGTGGCCGTGCTGCATGAACGGCAGCGCCTGGCCCGCGAATTACACGATTCGGTGACGCAGCTTATCTTTAGCATGACGCTCATCGCCCAGTCGGTGGCCCCAGCCTGGCGGCGTGACCCGGCCGAAGGCGAGAACCGGGTGAACCGCTTGTTGGAACTGAGCCAAAACGCGCTGGCCGAGATGCGGGCGCTGCTTTTTGAACTGCGCTCCTCAGAGCCGCCGCCCCTGCCCACGGAATCCGGGGTAACGTTGCCCGGCATTACCCGGCTGCGGCATGATGGCCTGGTGGCGGCCTTGTGGCAGCATACCAAATCGCTGCAACTGGAAAGCCCCACCATCACGTTGGCGGCGGCCACATACCGGTCCCAATCGCTGGAATATGAAATTGCCCTGTTTCGCATTGTGCAGGAAGCGCTGAATAATATCGTGAAACATGCCGAGGCAACGGCCGTGCAGATTCATTTAACGGTCAATGACACGGCCGTGTGCGTGGAAATTCAGGACAATGGGGCGGGTTTTGACACCCGTAACACCCGGAACGGCCGTTCGGCCAACGAGCTTGGTTTACAAACGATGCAAGAACGGGCCGAGGCTTTACACGGCCGTTTAGAAATCCAATCAACGGCAGGGCAGGGCACAACCATCAAGGCGCAACTGCCCCTGAAAAATGGAGGCAACTCATGAGCGCACCTGTCAGAGTGATGATCGTGGATGACCATGCCATTGTCCGCGAAGGGCTGACCATGCTGTTAAACGAAGAAGCAGACATTGAAGTGGTGGGGGAGGCCCGCGACGGCGCCGAGGCCGTGTTGCGCGTGGCGAACCTGAAACCCGACGTCATCTTGATGGACCTGGCAATGCCGGAGATGGACGGCATTGCCGCCACCGCCCAAATCCGGCAAAAATATCCTGCCAGCCAGGTGTTGGTGCTCACCAGCTTTGCCGAAGACCAGCGGGTGCCCGATGCCATTCAGGCTGGCGCTATTGGTTATCTACTCAAAGACGTACTCAAAGCTGACCTGCTCAACGCCATTCAAGCGGCCGCGCAGGGCAAACCCACGCTGCACCCGGAAGCCCAGCGCCAGCTCATGCAGCAAATGATGGCCCCGGCGCAAAGCAACCTCTTGAGCGTCCTGACGGAACGCGAAATGGACGTGCTGCGCCTCATTGCCCAGGGGTGCAGCAACAAAGAAATTGCGGCCGCCCTGCACCTGACGGAAGGTACCGTGAAAGGGTATGTCAGCACCATTTTGGGCAAGCTGCAAGTGGCCGACCGCACGCAGGCTGCTCTTTACGCCGTCAAACACGGCGTCGAGTAGTCATTACCGTGCGGGTTTTTTGCGCCGCTGGTATCATGTACCCATGTTAGAACAAATCATCACCATCACCGGCGTCGCCAGGCGCGAATGGCAGCCGTTTAGCGTCACGTCGCCCGGTGGCGTGCCCTTTGCCGGGTATTTGTGCCGCCAGGAGAGCGAGAAGCTGGGGATGCTGGCGGTGACGGAACTGGCGGGTGAGGAGCGGTTGGAGTTCATCCCCGCCATGCCCAAAATTCACTACCCGTACCACCAGGAGAAAGATGGCTCTATTCGTGTAGCGATTCCGGTGGCGCAGAACGTGACCGACGCCCGGTTTAATATGAAGCTGGATGGTACGGCCGTTATCTTTTACCCGCTCGCTGATAAACAGGGCAGTCTGCTGGAAGTGATCCCGCGTACCCGCTTGCAGCCGGTGTTGCAGGCCAGCCGGTGGGGCGACTGGCACGCGCTGCTGGCCGAAGTTTTACCCGATCAGAAGCCGGTGGCAGAGGCGATCCGGACGCAAAAGGTAGTGCTGGTGTTTGAATTGTGGGGTTACCGCAACCCGCATCTGGTGAAATATGACACGCCGCTCAAACTGACACTGCACACGGCCGTGGCCCATCGCAAACCGGTGAGCTACCGCAAACTGGCAGACATTGCCAACCGCTACGGTTTTGACCTGATCCCCACGCTGGAAGTGGCCCACCCGGACGCCGAAGGGCTGGCGCAGGCGTACCGCCGCCTGCAAGCGCAAATGGAAGCGCACAACCAGGCCGCCGGGGCCGATGTGTTTGTGGAAGAGGGCGCTGTCCTCATGCTCTCCACGCGGGATACGGCCCAATACTGGAAATGTAAACCACCCACGATTGAAGAAATTCACTGGACGGCCGACGCTAACGTGGGCAAGACGGACATTGAACACGCGCTGCATAAGATGTTGGAGAATGGCTATGACTTTGGGGACGGCCGGGTCGCCGACCTGCACACCGAGTTAGAAGCCGACTTTGACCCGCCCCGCGTGGAAATGGCTGCCGACCTGATTGAGCGTATCTACCGTGAATTTGTACTGGAACTGCAACAGCGGGAATGGCTGCGGCACCTGGTCGCCGAATCCGGCCTTGCTCCCCACGATACGCCCGCCCTCATGCGCTACCTCTC
Source organism: Anaerolineae bacterium (assembly GCA_023382655.1). Classification (GTDB taxonomy): domain Bacteria; phylum Chloroflexota; class Anaerolineae; order Promineifilales; family Promineifilaceae; genus CAADGU01. The sequence goes on from JAHDWK010000001.1 coordinate 497,640, forward strand.
CCAACACTACCCCAAAAACCAGATGCGCTGGGTGTATACGGCCGTGAAAATCCTCTACGGCGACTGATTTTTTTAACGCCGAGACGTGGAGGCGCAGAGAAATGAACCCCGCGTAGTAAGCGAAGTGTACGGCCGTGCCCCCTCCTTACTCACTCTGCCAGTAACGTCACCACCTGCTCCCCATCATGGAGTTTGAGCAGGCGGCTGGTTTTGGTGGAATCTTCCAGGGGGGCCAGAGCCGCCTCTATCTCCATGATCCGTTGGTTCGTCACGCTCCACAGGGGAGCGGGGGCCAGCCCCACCACCGGACTGCGCCGGGCCACCTGTACTTTGCCGGGGCTGTTTTCCTTTTCCGGGGTTTCAATCCAGCGGGGGAGCAGGCGACGGCCGTAGCCATCCGCCGTTACCAAGAGTAGCTCATCCCCCGGTTGGGCCAGCGCTGCGCCCACCACCCGGTTGTCCCGGTCGGCGCGGATGGCCTGTGTGCCCGAACCGCGCAGGCTCCTGACCGGGTAGCGAGTGGCCCGTCCCGTTTCGGTTATCAGCGTCAGTTCGTCCTCCATTTCTGCTCCGGCAGCCAGCACGGGTACACCCAGGAGTTGATTGTCAAAGATGAGGGGTACAGGCGCTTCAATGTTTTCTTGCATGACGCGCATGGGGTACGGCCGTGCCAGCCCCAACGAAGTCACAATCACCAGTTTGTCACGCTGTTTCACCGCCTGCCAACGGCTCAGGCTGCACAGATATTCGCGCTGCCCCAGCATATACACATCGCCCATCCGCACGTTCACACTTTGCCGTTCCAATAGCTGCCGCGCCGTTAGCAGCAAGAAGCGGTAGTGAGAGGTGATGATCAGCAGGGGTTCGTCCAGGGTGGCGGTGAGGGTGGCGAGGGGAGAATGGTTGAGATGGAGAGATTGGGAGATTGGGAGATCAGGAGATTGGGAGAGGGGTACGGCCGTAATTTGCTGTCCTTCGCCTAAAAATACCAGGGCACGCTCGGCCGCAGCCGTCACATCTTCAATGACGCCTTCCTGAATCTGGATACGGCGGCGCAGCAAATCCAGGTTGACCGGGCTGATCTGCGGGCGGCTGCTGCCGGATTCGGGCATATGGGCCACATCATCGGCGGTGTACGGCCGTGCCTCCACCGCGCCCCTGGTAATGCCATGCCCGATCACCCCCAGTCCGGCAGTGACGCTGCTGAAGGTATCAATCACCCGCACCTTTTCCGTGCCAAATTTGCGCCGCAGCATTTCGTCAAACACCGGGATTTGTGACGAACCGCCGGTGCGGATGACGGCATCAATGGCCGCCGCTTCCAGACCGGAAGCGGCCACCGTCTCCTCAATGTGCCGGTCAATGGTCAGGATTTCTTGCTGGATGATGCGCTCAAATTCGGTGCGCGTCACAAACTCAATCACCTTAAACCCTGGCCCCTCCAGGTGAATTTGCGCGCCACGTTTGTCTGATAGTTCTCGTTTGGCCTGCTCCACAAAATCAAACATCTGCTGCCCATAGTTGCTGGAAACCAGGCTAATGAGCGATTCAATCTGGTGACGGCGTTGGGCGGTGTGGGCAATGTCTTCCAACATGCGCCGGTTTGGGGCTGTTTGTAGTTCCAAAATCGTTTGCCAGTTGGAAAAGGTGTCAAAAATCCAGGGCGGCACTTGCAACTTTTTGTGGCGCGGGCCAAAGAAGCTGCCTTCGCCGAAATGTTTGGGCAATTTGGCCCGCACCAACTTCTGGTCGAACACATCACCGGCCACGGGAATACCGCCTGTCGCCAATACTTGATGCCCCGTTTTACCCAGGTGCATCACCGTCAGGTCAAGCGTACCACCACCGAAGTCGAAGACGAGGACGTTTTGCGGCTGGTCGTTTTCGGTGGCGTAGCTGTAGGCGGCGGCGATGGGTTCGTATTGGAAATAGACGGTTTCGTAACCGGCTTTGAGGGCTGCTTGCAGCAGCCGCGCCTGCGCCAGTTTGTCCTTCTCCGGCTCATGGGCAAAGCGCACGGGGCGGCCAAGTACCACTTGCTTCAACTCGCGCCCCAACAGCTTTTCGGCGCGGGTTTTGGTGATGTTCATGTAGAGAGCGATGAGGTTTTCCAGGGAGTAGAACTGCTGGCCGACGATGCTGCCGGGATAGTCGGGGTCGCGCAGGCCGGTTTTGATGGAGAGGAAAAGGCGGCCTGGGGCGAGCACGTCTACGTAGACGTAGGCGTCGGCGATGTAAAACATATCGGCGCCACGAATTTCAATTTCGCCTACCCACACCTTTTTGGTCTTTACCGACCGGCCCGTGTTTTGGGTGAAGTAGGTGTCTACGGCCGCACGGCCAACGTATAAGGTTTGTTCATTGGTGGCGTACACGGCCGTGCGAATGACTTTTGGATTGGCATTGGCGGGATCCAGGGGCAAGACGTGCACGGTACGGCCGTCATACACCGCCATGCCGGAATTGGTCGTGCCAAAATCCATGCCCACAATCATGTTTTTTCCTCCTTTTACCGTCATGGTGGGAGCACCGGAGACGGTCTACCGATGTGCCGGGGTCAAATACGCGAACTACCAAGTCTATTCCTGAGGCGGCATTTCGTCAAATACATCGAAAACAATTCTCGTTTAATCTTTTGACATAGGTCTGGTGACGCCATACAATCTCCCCCGCCAAGTATTCGATTGTGCAAGGGAGTGCAGGCCAGAAACGCTGGCGAAGGTGACGAAGCGGTGTACTTGCCGCTGGTCATGCACCTGCTATCGTCCATGACCACCGCGACGCCGACGGCCACGAATATGCCAACTTCAACAAACACCCCACCTGCAACTTACACGGCGACACCCACCTTCATGCCCACGGCCACATACCCGCCACCCCCCACGCCCACCTTTACGCCAACACCTACTGTCACACCAACAGTTGCTACCATTCGTGTTTCCGTTGCTTCTGATGGAACAGAAGGGAATGATTTCTCCTCGTACCCGTCTATTTCAGATGACGGCCGTTACATAGCTTTCGGCTCCGGTGCTAGCAATTTGGTTAATGACGATACCAATGGCGATTATGATGTCTTCGTGCATGATAAGGAAACAGGGCAGACCAGCCGAATTTCCGTTGCTTCTGATGGAACAGAAGGAAACAATGGTTCTTTGTGGTCTACTATTTCCGCCGACGGCCGTTATGTGGCCTTTTTATCTGCTGCCAGCAACCTTGTTGCCGATGACACTAATAACACGGCGGATATCTTCGTCCATGACCGGCAAACTGGACAGACAAATCGCGTCTCCGTTGCATCTGATGGCATGGAGGGGAATGCCCTCTCCAGACATCCATCTATATCCGCCGACGGCCGTTACATCGCTTTCGCATCCAGGGCCAGTAACCTGGTTGGCAACGACATGAATAGCACTTTGGATGTTTTTGTGCATGACCAACAGACCGGGCAAACAAACCGCGTCTCTGTTGCTTCTGACGGAACAGAAGGAAATGATCGTTCCTATAGGCCTTCTATTTCTGCCAATGGTCGCTACATAGCTTTTTTCTCTAATGCCAGCAATCTCGTCAGCGGCGACACCAATGGCGTTGGAGATATCTTTGTGCATGATAGAGAAACAGGGCAGACAGACCGCGTCTCCATTGCTTCGGACGGAATGGAGGGGAACGAGCAATCCTTGCTACCTACTATTTCTGCGGACGGCCGTTACATCGCCTATGACTCCTATGCCAGCAATCTGGTTAGTGGCGATATGAACAGCGCATGGGATGTTTTTGTGCATGACCGGTTGACCGGACAGACCAACCGCGTTTCGATAGCTTCCGACGGGTCCGAAGGAAATGATGCCTCCATTACTCCTTCTATTTCTGCCGACGGCCGTTACATTGCCTATGACTCCTATGCCAGTAATCTGGTCGCTGACGATACAAACGGCAAGGCAGATGTCTTCGTCTATGACCGACAGACAGGGCAAACCAGCCGTGTCTCCATTGCATCGGACGGGACGCAGGGGAATGATGATTCTGCTTATCCTTCTATTTCGGCAAACGGCCGTTATATAGGTTTCATCTCTTATGCCAGCAACCTGGTCTACAATGACGCCAATGGCTACGAGGATGTATTCGTCCATGACCGGGGCCAATAGGGCAGCAAACAAAAAGAGCCGGTGGCTGCACCGGCTCTTTTACTGTTTACTGCTCACTGCATACTGCTAACTGCTCACTTCCTCAACCGCCGTTCAATCTCATCCAATACATCCGCAGTCACATCCTTCACATTCTTTTGCAGGCGGGCCACCCAGCCGGCGCGGTGCCCGGCCAGGGTGAGGGCGCGGCCCACAAACACCGGCGCCATCTGGCGGCGGTAATCCGCGCTGGCGTGAATGTCACCCATCACATCACCGCCCAGGTCGTTCAGGATGAGAGCGGCGGCGGCGGCGATGTTGTCGTCGGTGAGCCGCTTGCCTACCAACGATGCGCCGACGGAGGGAGCGGCCATCGCCTTAGGCGTCAACCCACCGACCGCCACACTGCACGCCGTACACTCACCCGTCAGGCTGACGGTGATGTTGGCACACGCGCCCACCATCGCATAACGGGAAGCGGGGTTAAACAACTTGGCGTAGGCGGAGCCGTTTTCGGTACCTTCGGCGGGGACTTCTACGGCCGTCAACACCTCATTCTCACCCAATGCCGTCTCAAACAGCCCGGTGAAAAAATTAGCGGCAGCGACAGACCGTGCCCCGTTTGGCCCGGCGATGTGAAAAGTCGCGCCCAACGCCAGGAATACCGTGGGCAGGTCAGAGGCCGGGTCGGCGTGGGCCACATTGCCGCCCACCGTGCCCCGGTTGCGCACCTGCGGGTCGCCAATCATCCCGGCAGCATGTTTCAGCGCATCCGGGAAATGGCGGTCGCCCTCGGCGGCAACGGTGGCATGGGTGGTTAGCGCCCCAATACGGAAGCTGTTGCCACTCTTCGTAATGCCGCGTAGCCCATCAATCCGGCCAATATCAATCAACACACCAGGGTCAGACAGGCGCATCTTCATCACCGGCAGCAGGCTGTGACCGCCGGCGATAAACTTGCCACCATGTTGTCCCATCAGGGCCACGGCTTCGTCCACCGAACCGGCCCGGTAATAATCAAATGTTGGTGGATACATTAGTTACCTCCTCCGTTGCCGCCGGGCGCAGCGCCCGCAGCGACGATAGCATTGTGGATTTTCTCGGCCGTGAGCGGCATCTCTAAATGTCTGATACCCAGCGGGGCCAGCGCATCCATCACCGCGCTGACGATGGTGGTGGTGCCGGCGATAGTGCCCATTTCCCCAGCGCCCTTCACACCCAATGGATTGTGCGGCGATGGCGTCTCATTGCGATCCACCTGAATGCTAGGGAACCCAGCGGCGCGGGGCATGGCATAGTCGAGCATGGTGGCCGTCAGCAGTTGGCCGTTTTCGTCGTAGACGCCATGTTCCCACAATGCCTGGCCCACACCCTGGGCAATGCCACCCACAATCTGCCCTTCGACGATGAGCGGGTTGATCACCTTGCCCACATCGTCTACGGCCGCATACTTTTGAATGGTGACTTCGCCGGTGTCCCGGTCAATTTCCACCTGGGCAATGTGGGCGCTGTTGGGGAAGGTGAAGTTGGCCGGGTCGTAGAAGGAGGTCTCTTCCAGACCGGCTTCCATGCCGGGCGGCATGTTGTCGGCGGTGGTCAGAGCAAAGGAAAGTTCGCCAAACGCTTTGGCCCGGTCGGGCGCACCTTTCACATGTACCTTGCCGCTGTTTTGGTCATATACCATATCGGCCGGGTCGGCTTCCAGCAGGTGGGCGGCCAGCAAGGTTAACTTGTGGCGGATTTTTTCGGCGCTTTTTACCAGGGCGCTGCCACCAATGGCGGCGCTGCGGCTGCCGTAGGTACCCACGCCGTAAGGCGTGCGCTCAGTATCGCCATGAATGATTTCCACATCTTCCATCGGCACACCCAACTCATCGGCCACGATCTGGGCGAAGGTGGTTTCGTGCCCCTGCCCGTGGGCGTGGGAGCCGGTGAGCACGGTCACTTTGCCGGTGGGGTGTACACGAATGACGCCGCTCTCAAACAGGCCAATGCCCGCACCCAAACCGACGGCCACGGCCGACGGTGCCGGGCCGCTGGCTTCAATACAACTGCTAAAACCAACGCCCACGAGACGGCCGTCTTTCCGTGCCTTTTCCTGTTCTTTCCGCAGCCCTTTGTAGTCGGCCAGTTGCTCAATTTTGTCGAAGAGGGCGGGGTAATCGCCGCTATCATATTGCAGAGCCACCGGCGTCTGGTAGGGGAATTCGTCGGCGGGAATCAGGTTTTTGCGGCGTAGTTCCACCGGGTCCATCTGCAAATCCTGGGCGGCCAAATCCATCAGCCGTTCCAGCACGTAGCTGGCTTCAGGGCGGCCCGCACCGCGATAGGCGTCTATGGGCACGGTGTTGGTCATGGTGCCGTAGGTTTCGCCGAAAATGACGGGAATCTTGTAGAGGCCGGAGAGCAGGGTGATGTAGAGGGCGGTGGGGATGAGGGGGGCGAAGGTGGAGAGATACGCGCCCATGTTGGCCCAGGTGGTGACGTAGAGGCCGGTCACGGTGCCGTCCTTTTTCAGGGCCAGTTTGGCGTGTGTGACGTGGTCACGGCCGTGAGCGTCCGTTATGGAGGCTTCACTGCGCGTAGACACCCATTTGGCCGGGCGGTTCACCGCGCGCGCCACCCAGGGCACAATCACCTCTTCGGCATAATGGAAAATTTTGCTGCCAAAACCGCCGCCGACATCTGGGGAAATGACGCGCAGCTTGTGTTCAGGGATGCCCAGCGTAAACGCACCCATCAGCAGGCGAATGGTGTGTGGATTCTGGCTGGTGGTCCACACCGTCATGTTTTCCATGAAGGAGTCCCACTGAGCGACGCAGGCGCGTGGTTCCATGGCGTTGGGGATAAGCCGCTGGTTGATCAGTTCCAGTTCTACCACATGGTCAGCGCTGGCAATAGCCTGGTTGGTGGCGTCTTTGTCACCCAACGGCCAGTAGAAACTGCAATTGTCGGGCACATCATCGTGAACCAGCGGCGCCCCTGCGTCCATTGTGCCTTTGGCGTCTATCACAGCCGGCAGCGGCGTGTAGTCCACCTCAATCAAATCAACTGCGTCGTGGGCGATGTAGGCATTTTCGGCCACCACAACAGCTACGCCATCGCCCACATGCCGTACCTTGCCTACCGCCAGAGCGGGATGGGGTGGTGTTTTGATACCGGGTGGGGTGAAACCACAGGGCAGCGAACCGACGCCGGCATCGGCTAAATCCTGTCCGGTATATACAGCCACGACCCCTGGCAAAGCTGTTGCGGCTGAAGTATCAATACTGTTGATCGTGGCGTGGGCATAGGGGCTGCGTTTGATGGCCACATGCACCATGCCGGGCATGGACAGGTTGGCGACGTAGCGGCCTTTGCCTTGAATAAAACGCGGGTCTTCCACCCGCTTGATGGATTTACCCTTGTAGTTGCCCATCAGTCACCTCCTGCCATGGCTTGCGCGCCGGCTTTTACGGCCCGAACGATATTTTCGTAGCCGGTACAGCGACAGATATTGCCTTCTAACCCGTGACGGATTTCTTCGTCGGTGATGTGGGCGTTGCCTTCGACCAGTTTGGTGGACGCCATAATCATGCCGGGGGTGCAAAAGCCGCATTGCAGGCCGTGTTTGTCCCAAAAGGCTTGCTGCATGGGGTGGAGATTGCCGTTTTGGGCCAGCCCTTCGATGGTGGTGATAGTGGCGCCATCGGCCTGGACGGCGAGGACTGTGCATGATTTCACGGCCGTGCCGTTCAAATGAATGGTACAGGAGCCACACTGGCTGGTGTCGCAGCCAACGTTGGCCCCTGTCAGGCTCAGCTCATCGCGCAAGAAGTGAACCAATAACATGCGTGGTTCCACGTCGCGCTCATAAGCTTTGCCGTTGACAGTCATGGATACTTTCATGTTTTACCGCCTCCTTTCCTGAATTGTGAACGAACGGATAAATGAGTGGGGAGTGTTGGAAGTCTGCTTATGGGTGGGTATCACCTCCTTGTGAAGAGGTAATTGGGCAATTGGGTAATTCAGTAATTGCTTAATTACCCAATTACTCGATTACTTCATCTTTTTTGCCACTTTGCCGGCAATGCGCCCGGCAAACCAATCGAGCAAAATGTACAGGACGAACAAGGCACCGGCCGCGATGACCACTTTGCGGAAACGTTCGGCCTGCTCTTCATCGGCGAGCATGTCTTCCACCATGTGCCGGGCAACGCCGAGGGCGAATTCGGTTTGGGAGGGGGGAGCAGGTGAGGGAGCGGCAACGGCCGTGTCTTCCGCCACATTCCCGCCTCCATTCATCCGCGCCGCAATTTGCGCTTCCAACCCTTCCAGGCTTTGGCGGATGATGGCGTTGGCGGAGGTGTCCAGCAGCCGTTGGCCGACGCTGGCTAAGCGACCACCTACCTGCGCGTCGCCTTCGTAGTGGAGGATAGTGCTGTCGCCGCTAGGTTCCAGGCGGAGACGGCCGTTGCCCTTCACAAATCCCGGCGCGCCTTTCCCATCTACCGCGATGGTATAACTATCCGGCGATTGAATGTCTGATAATAGGATGTTGCCATTAAAATTGCCCTGCACCGGGCCAACCTTGATTTTGAGAATGCCCTGGTATTCGTTTTCGGCCACCTGTTCCAGATTTTCGCAGCCAGGCATGACACTGGCTAACACCTGAGGATCGAGCAACATGGGCCAGATGACCTCGGTGGGGGCGGCAAAAGTATGTGTGCCGTTGATCTTCATCACTATCTCCTTGAGGATTGGGTAATGTTTACAGTTGAGTTGTGAGGAATGCCTGAATTTCAAGCGAGTTAATTGTATCTGTTTTACCTAAAGAGGGAAACGGTGTCAAAAAATGAGAGGGGCGATGTTTTTTTGTTGTAATACTCAGTCGGCAAGCAGGCAGATTGTCTCACAGCCCTCACAGTTATGGTAAGCAGCGAGGGCGGCTTTGATGAAACCATCGGCCATTTCGCGCAAGCGATGGTCTGTAATACCCTGGGCAATACGGTTGACAACCCGTTTGGGCATCAGGTTCATGCCGCGTGGTTGTTCCAGTTCGGCTTGCAGACGCAGGTTGGCTTCAATGCGCGTCTGATCTTCCAGATCAAATAGTTGGGCCTCAATGCCAAACAGTCCGTGTCCGACCGTTTCCCGTATGGTGGCTTCTGGTTTGATGGGCACGGCCGTGGGAATTTTTATGGGAAGCACAGATATGGTTTGCGCCTGCCGGTCTATGCGGCCTTCCAGATCGATATAAATGCGGATGGTATATGATCCCAACTCCACCGATTCATACAGGACGCGAATTTGGTCAGGGGTATAGGTATGTACCAGGGTGACGTGAGGCATAAATTGGGTGACACGAATTAACTCACTGAAAAAGGTGAGGGTTTCCGAAGTTGTGGCAGGAAAAATAAAAGAGCGTTGAATAGAGCCGGAAATCTGGATCATGGAGGTGGTTCAGGGGAATGAGTGGGGTGGGATTTGTCGCTTTCTTCAATTAAACTGTCAATTCTGGATGACAATTCTTCTATTTGACTGGTGAGTTGTTCCACTTCACCGCGGGAAGGTACACCGCGAGCACCAAATAAACGGCCGATCTGTTGGCCGGGCGAGGCCGCTTCAGCCACGTCTGACCCTATCGAGAGGAGCTTATCACGCAGGCGGGTGGCGTCTTCCCGCGCCAGCTCGCCCCGATTGACCAGGGTTTGCAGCCGCTTTTCAATTTCTTCGTCCACATGGTGCAGCATCCCTAACGGGGCAGTGAGGGTGCGGCGCAGGGCGTTGACGGTATCGCCACCCGACTGCACCAACCCGGCGAGGACGGATTGGGGTAGGAAGCCACTGCTGCGTTTTTCTTGTTCAAATATGATTTGGGAGAGGGTAACGGCCGTCAGGTCTTCATCGGTGGTGTGGTCCACCACCTGTACATCTTGGCCCTGGCGAATCAGATCGGCAATACCGTCCAGGGTAATATATTTTTTTTCTTCGGTATCGTACAGTTTACGATTGGGATAACGTTTAATGACCCGCATTACCGCTTCCTTATATGATTCAGTGCGTCATAGGAATTATAAGCGGGATTAACGCCGATGCAAAAACATGCCGTGAAAAATGCGGGCAATTATTCGTTGACAGCCTGAATTGTATCGGTAGTGGGCGAGAGCGACGGCCGTTGCTGTTGTGCCAGTTGTTCTTGTTCTTGCAGCGCTTCTACTTTATCTAGCAGTGCGGTCACCTGGCTATTTAGCGCGTCAATATCTGTCTTGGTGGGCACGTTCAGGCGGGTCAGCAGAGAGTCTGCTGGATTGCGCAAATGGCGACGCCGATGGTGTGGTTGCTCGTCTTCTGCTGTCAATTCTTCGGACTCGATGAACCGACTCACCCGCGATTTCACGGCGCCACCCACAACGACGATGGCGCCAATGCCCGCCATTACCAGGCGACGAGAGGTTTCAGCGGGGGATACGGCCGTATTCTGTTCTACCATTTCTTCTTCAACTACAATAACATCTTCACCCATCTCTCACATCCTTTACATAAATATGCATTTGTCATTCGTTCACCTTGCCTCCCACTCCCCCTGTCACTTTGTCAAGTATACTCCGGTTACACAAAAAAAGGGCAGACTAATCAGTCTGCCCTCGAAAACATCCTATCTTTTTATCTAGCTTTTTGCTTATTGTACAGCCGGTTTGCTCATCTCTTCCACTTTCTTATTGAGCTTGGTCACTTTGTTACTCAGGCTGTTGATGTCATTCTTGGAAGGAATGTTCATGGTGTGCAACAGTGCTTCCATGCGCTTGCCAAATTCTTTTTCCAGCCGCTTTTGTGTATTGCGGATGCTCTTCTGCCGGGCTTCCCGCTGTTTGCTGACGGTTTCGCGGGTTTTCTTTTCCAGATCTTCGCCACGTTCCAGCATTTTGGTGGAAAAATCACCAGCATTCGTGCGCACATTTTTCACAGCATCGGTGGTAGTGGTTACGGTGTAAGACGCTGTGCCTAAGCCGACCAGGTACACCTTGCGGGCGCCTTCTAAAACGATGTTGTTTTTGTCTTCCATTTCGGTGAATTCAATTGTTTCTGTCATGATTTGCCTCCAATTATTTCTCTGCCCCTTGAGACAGGATATGTTTATCAGAATTTATGACGCAGTGCATCATGAACGAAATATAACACAGTGCGTCATGAATGTCAACTGGTTAAAGTGAGGCAATCATGAGAGCAAAGTGGATGGTAGTCGGCAAACCGATACTGATTACTGTTTACCCCTTTAGCGCCAGCGCAATTTGCAATTCATTCAACTGCTTTTGGGCGACGGTGGAGGGAGTGTCGGACATAAGGTCGGTGGCCTGGGCCGTTTTGGGGAAGGCCATCACCTCACGGATATTCGGTTCACCACACATCAGCGCTACCAGCCGATCAATGCCAGGGGCAATGCCACCGTGCGGCGGTGCGCCATACTCAAACGCTTCTAGCATGTGCCCAAACTGGGATTCGGCCTCTTCCCAGGAAAAGCCGATAAGTTCCATGATTTTGCGTTGCAACGGCCGTTCGTGAATCCGAATACTACCCCCAGCCACCTCAAAGCCATTGCACACCAGGTCATACTGCTCGCTCAGCACTTGACCGGGGTCGGTATCCAGCAGCGGAATATGCTCCCGTTTCGGCGCGGTGAACATATGGTGGCTGGGTGCATAATGCCCATCTTCCATCACCTCTTCAAATAACGGGAAATCCACTACCCAACAAAAGGCCAATTCCTTTTTATCCTTCAGCCCCAGTCGTGTGCCCATTTCCTCGCGCAGCGTCCCCAACACAGCGTGGACGATCCTCTTTTCGTCGCTGGAAATCAATACCAGGTCACCTGCCCCGGCCCCCATCCGCTCGGTAATGGCAATTAACTGTTCAACGGTGAAGAATTTGGCAATGGGGCCGCGAATTTCGCCCGTTTCCGGGTGAATGGCTAAGTAGGCCAGCGCCTTGGCCCCGGCGCTTTTGGCTAAATCTTCCAGATCGCTCAACTGTTTGCGGCTGTAATCGCCGCAGCCCGGCGCGCAAATCGCTTTTACCGGCTTGTCTGCCGCCACATTCTCGGCAAAAACGCGGAAGGCGCTGCCCGCCACCAGATCGCTGATATCGGTCAGTTCCAGGCCGTAACGCAAGTCAGGGCGGTCGGTGCCAAAGCGGTTTACTGCATCGTGGTAGCTCAGGCGGAGGAATTTGTCATACGCCAGCGGCACCAGGCTGGTGTGCTGCACCATGCCAATCATCAACGCTTCAATCAAATCCAGTACATCATCACGGGAAACGAAGCTCATTTCCATGTCTAATTGGGTGAACTCTGGCTGGCGGTCGGCGCGCAAATCTTCGTCGCGGAAACAGCGGGCAATCTGGAAATACCGTTCATACCCGGCGACCATGAGTAGTTGTTTGAGCTGCTGCGGGCTTTGGGGCAGGGCATAAAATTTGCCCGGATGCACCCGGCTGGGCACCAGATAGTCGCGCGCACCTTCTGGCGTGCTTTTAAACAAGATGGGCGTTTCCACCTCCAGAAAACCGCGTTCATCCAGAAAATCACGGATGAATTTGATGGCTTTGTGGCGAATGGTGAGGTTGCGCTGCAATCGTTCCCGGCGCAAATCCAGGTAGCGGTATTTCAGGCGCAGGCTTTCGTCTACATTATCATCGCGGTCAATCATGAAGGGGGGTGTTTTGGCCGGATTGAGGATGACCACTTCTTCGGCCAGCACTTCAATGGCGCCGGTGGGCAGATTGGGGTTTTCCTGCCCGGCCGGGCGCGGCGAGACTTTGCCCTTTATTTGCAGCACGAATTCGCTGCGTACCGTTTCGGCCAGTTTGAAGCCATCGGCAGTACGGCCGGCATCAATAACGACCTGGCACTTGCCCAGGCGGTCACGTAAGTCAATGAAAATGACGCCGCCCATATCGCGCCGCCGGTTGACCCACCCGGCCAAAGTAACCACCCGGCCTACGTGTTCCAGACGTAGCTCCCCACAACTATGTGTTTTTAGCATGTTATTTCTCTTCCCTTTATTTTGCGACCATGTGGCGCAATTTTCTTATCTGCTCTCTGAGGCAAATTCCGCGAATTTTATCATGGGGAAATAGGGGGGGCTAGTGGCTGGTTAACGGGTCCCGTTAACCAGCGCCCATCAGGCCCAGAGCAAAACGCAGTAGTGCGCGGTAAAACCAACGTAGCGGCCCCGGCCGGGGTTTGATGCTGAGGCTTTCTTCCATGCGTAGCATGGCTTCCAGCCATTGCCCCTGCTTCAGGCGCATGAGACTGTAAGTGCGTAAGACCTGGCTTTGTTTGTCGCGCTGGTTTAGTTGGGCAAAGAGGGCGGCGGCTTCGCTGTAACAACGAGCCGCCTGGTCTTGTTGTTTGTTGAAGGCGTAGAGATCGGCCAGGTTGGCCAGGGTTTGGGCTTGTTTATCGGTATTGCCGAGTTGGGAGAATATCTCGCCGGCTTCGCTGAGGGCAGCGATGGCAGCCTGATTGTTACCTTTGACGCGCTGGATGACGCCGATGTTGTTGAGCATTTCGGCACGGCCGTCTTCATTTCCTTCTTGTGTGTAGGCGGCGACGGCCGTTTCAAAGACTATCAGCGCCTCATTCTTTTTACCTTCTTGGAAGAGGGCCAAACCCTGGGCTTTGAGTTGGTCAGTGGTGGGGGTGTTCATAAGAGAGATTGGAGATTAGAGATTGGAGGAGATTGCCAATCTCCAATCTCTAATCTCCAACTCCAGGCTAGAAGGTGATTTCTAGCAAATCTTCGGCAATCTGGCGCAGTTGGCGCACGTCCATTTGACTGAGTTTGCGAGCCGTTTCCATATAGCTGACATTGACTGGGTTGGTGATGAAGGCGCGCATTTCGGGGGTCATGCGGTCAAACTGCTTGAGAAGCAGTTGGCGAGTTTCATGCCGGGCCAGCGGGCCGTGAATGTCTTCCATGAAAAGGGAGAGCGAGCCATCCAGGTAACGGGCCAGTTGTTCCAGGTGAAGGTAAGGTACGGCCGTGTCCCCCATCTCATATGCCTCAAGCACCGCTTCACTGACGCCGATTTGTTCGGCCGTTTCTTTGCGAGAACGGTGTGCTCGCAGGCGTAGCTGGTTCAGCAACACCCCGATCACCCGATTGCGTAAGGCAATCATGTCGTCATAGTCCACAGCCGGGTCTTGGGACAACGTATCGCTGCCCCAGAAGTAGCCCATGGTGACTTTGAAAAAAATCGCCAGCGCCTCTAGCTGCGGTAACGAGACGGGGTATTCACCTGTTTCAGCCTGTTCATATTCTTCGAGGGAGATGCCCAAAATCTGGGCGCATTCGGCCGAGGTGTGGTCGCTGTGTGCGCGCGCGGCCTGGATCAACTCGCCTAATTTTTTTGCTCGCTTGGGATCAATCTGTGCCATAACGTTACTTTCAATCCATATGCATGTTGGTAGCTTTTAACAGGTCACACTCATTTTCCCGCCTGCGCGCAGATATTAACATAAATGATGACAATTCACAACCTTCTGTCAAAGCGGTAAATTGCATATAATAGGGCCGTACCGTGCAGCCTGTTGATACTTTTGAGATACATTTTATGGAACAGAGTTACCAGCGTTGGCCGTTTTTACCCTCGACCATGCGCACCCGAGAACAAAATGAGCAATGGTGGGCACATTGTTTCTTGCCGGTGCTGCCGGTGGAGAATTTTGCGCAGGCGGTGGGGTCTACGGCCGTGACCAGTCCACCGGGTAATGGCAAAAGTGTAGCTTTGGAATACATGGTACACCAGACAAAACAATGGGCGCTCCATTTGCGTTACCCTACGATGCATTGGCCGCATGGCGCCCGTCCCAAAGCGCCGGGTAAAGGGCATCTTAGCCAGATTATGTCAATTTTGGCGCTGGAAATAGCCGCCCATTTGGAAACTCACTCAGAGATTTTGACTATCAGTGATTTGAATGATACGCAACATGAATTCCTGGCCTGGCTGGTGGAAAAGCATCTTGGCCGGCGTGCGCTGGTACGGCTGGCACAGCGACTGCAACAAACACACCAGGCCGCGTTAAAAATCCGATCGCAGTTTGCCGATATTTACCCCACTGATACAGGCGAGGGTGATGTTTGGGGGCAGATTGGCGAGGCGGCGGAACTGGCAAAATTGTTGGGTTTTACGCAGATTAACCTGCTCATTGATTTGAACGAGATGGAGGCCTCTCTGTTTCGGGATGATCTGACAGAGCTGTTTTCCCGGCTTGATTTTCTGGAACATGGTGATTGGCTGTTGCGCAGCGCTTTGCCGCAGTCTGATGTTATTGAAAACCAGGTGTTGCCTTGCGTAAACGGCCGTCTCTACCCGATGCGCCTGGACTATAACAGTGCCGATATACAGACTCTTGTCTCACGCCATATGCAGGCCGCTACAGACGGCCGTGTTCACACAATCGAGTCGTTGGCAGATACGGATGTGTGGGAACGGGCCCAGCAAGAAATTATCACGCTATATGGGGTGGAAACGTTGGCCGGTTGGCTGAATTGGGCGGAGACGCTTTTGCATTTGCAGGCAGGAGGTGGAGAAGTGGTGAGGGAAGTGGAGACGGCCGTACTCACTTACTATAAACGGCACATTCACCTGCGCCTGGATGAGAAAAAACAGGGCTTATGGCGTGGCCCCCAATTTATTCCCCTGGAAAACCAGCCATTTGAGATGATGAAAATGTTATTTGAGAAACGGGGCAATCCTGCGCCGGAGGCGCTATATCACATCGCGGGCAGCGTTGCCAATCTCAATACCATTGCTAATCGTTTGCGCCAGAAAGTAGAACCTATCAAAGGCAAAACAAATATCTATCTTCACAATCGCCGTGATCAGGGTTATTGGCTGGAAAACTTCATCAGTTGACCCATTCTTTTTGTCTTTCCCCTGTTTTGTCAGACATCTGTCAGGTTGATGTGCGCTTGCTGATGGCGATGTATCCTATAATTTTGGCATCCGCCAACATTGTCGGAGTGTGTTTACTCAGAGGGTTGGGGAACGGCCGTCCCCAAAAACTTTTAATTACTATCCCACCACACAAAAATCATTGTGGGGTACAGGATCACAACCTTGACTGCTCAACACATTGCCCCCAAACAGACGCCGCACTCCCGGCGCGAGCGTTTCGTTACCCAAACGCTTCAATTAACCCATGACCCTTTTGCCTATGCTACAGCCGAATTAGAATTGCAAACAAATCCAGAAGATCCCCCTTTTTTCTCCTATTTTGTACCACCGCCAACGGTTCCTGAATATAACGATATTTTAGAACGCATACGAGAAGCGAACCCGGTCTTTATTTTTGGCGCCGCCGGTAGCGGCAAAACAACGTTGCGTTATGCGCTGGAGGCGGTTTGCCGGGTGGCGCCAGATCGCACGTTGGCCGTCACGTATACGTTGGGCAAAACAGATGCACCGGGGAATGATGTCACGGCCGTCTGGCGGTCATTAACACAGGCTTTAGCTACCGATCTATTTGTGCAGGTGATGGAGCAGCTACATACCATGCCTCCTCTTGATGCCCACATGACGGAACGGTTGGCGCGGTTTTGGTATGCGGCTATCCCGCATTACGGCCGTAACCTACGCCTGCACCTGGAACGCATCCAACCCAATGCCGTGACTGGCATCTCCCCTGTCTGGTGGACAACGTGGAAACGGGCAGTGGTTCGTTACACACCGCTCACTTCAGAACGCCTCTCATTCTGGCAGCAACTGATCGCCCTGGAAGAAAAGATGCCACCTGCCGCCAATGTTGGCCGCGAACTGTTTGATGAGGGTTTATCATTAGCCAAAAAACTGGGATATGGGCAGAGTTACTTTTTGGTGGATGTGGTTGACAGTAGTAAACGGCAGCGACTCCATCTGGAAGACCACCTGACCACTTTGCTGCATACGCTGCATATGCTCAACCCACCAATCCCCATTTACCCGAAATTATTTTTACCGGAACGCTGGCAAAATCATGTCAATAATCTGGCAACTTCCCTGAGGTGGTTGACCCCACAAACGCTCTCTGCCATAATGCAATGGAATCATCCAGAGGCGTTGCACACCATCATCGAACACAGGTTTCGTAGTGCAGGCAGTCGGATTACCGGGTTGAACACCATTGCCAGCCAGGATATTGCCGGAAGGTTGGAAGAGATGATCATTCAGACAGCAGACCAATCGCCGCGTCGCTTGTTACAGGTGATTAACTTGTTGTTTGATGTCCATGCCAGCCGTGACCCAGATGAACCTTTATTAACGGCCGTAGACTGGAACCGCATGTGCCAGATGTGGAATTACGGTTCACCCAACCCTCGCCCTATCACTACAAACCACCAGATGGCAGGGAATGAATAAACCATGAACGGAGAATCTACAGCTACTAACTCGACGGCCGTGCCCGACATTCGCCGGGAATATAACCCCCACCAATACATCCATCGCCCCCAAATTCAATCCGCCATGCGCTGGTTACATGACAAAAACAAACAACTGCTCACCGTCGCCAGCCCACCCGCCACCGGCAAGACCTGGTTTCTGAAACGACTCCGCGAGGAGCTGGAAAATAATGGAATATTCAAAACTTTGTGGATTGATGTAGACGATCTGCTGTCGCCGCCCAAGCAGCCCCCTGGTGAAATCACCCCAGACTCCAAATCTACCTGGTTCCAAGGTTTCTTCCAACAATTAGCAGCCCAATGTCCAGACGTCAAACGCCTCAGATTCCAGCCTCAAGCAGACATCTCCGAGCAAATTGAAAAACTGGCTAAAGAAATGTGCCGTCACTGTTTTATTGGCCAGCAGGTGGTGTTGTTCATTGATAACGGTGACATTGTATCTGACGGTAGTTGGCGCTTATTTGAACGCACCATTTTGGAACCATTTGCCCGCGAAGAGTTGCTGCGTCTGGTTATTGCTCTGCGCGAAGACCAAAAAGTGCAATTCCCCCTGACCTGGCGACAGCAACGATTATTACTGGGCGATCTGGCAGCCGATGGCGCCCCCCAACCACATCCCGGTGACGAACAGATTCAAGGTCTCAGCCGGGAATTCCCTTCCCTGCTACCCCAGGTGCTTCAATTGCTTGAGGCCGTGCCCACGTATAACAAAACTCATCCGGGTATCAACACTTTCCTCTTTCTCTATGCCGAGAAATATCCCAACCCTCAACCGTCGGTTGAATTTATGCGCATTATGTTGGAATCGCTGAACCCCTTTTCGCCGCATGATACCGGAGAACTCCTTGATACATTGCGATACGTGGCTGACTACGCCGATGAATGGGTGATTGAAGAGTTGGCTGCCTGGCAAAATGTGTCTAATACTGAGGCCTGGCAGCGCGCCCAAAAACTGATAGACAATTTTCTGGTGGTCAACATTGCGTATAACCGTTACAAGGTGGCCGATGGTGTGCGCGAATTTGCCCGGACTGCTCTGCAATTGCAGACAACCGTGACTGTGGAAACATCATGTGATGTTCCCGCAGAACAGATGGAGCAACGCCTGCTACAGGGATTGGCGGAAATGATGCCGGTATACGCTGACAACGTCCTCAATGTTGTCACGACTCCTGACCGGATCAAAATTGCGCTGGATTTGCCTACAGAGGTAGCCAACCAACTGGTCACGTTGTATTTGCAAAAGCAGTTGGTATTTTCAGATGTTAATTTGATAGATGTGAAATATGAGCCAGTCAAGCTACGCACCCTCATGGAGAAACATTTTGCTCTGGCGGAGTTGCGTGTGCTTTGTTTTGATTTGGGTATCAATTACGAAAACCTGGCTGGCGATACCTTAACCGTAAAGGTTATGGAGCTAATCAAGTTTTGTCAGCGTCACGGCCGTATGTCAGATTTATTACTAGCCTTGCAACAGGCAAGACCAAAGGTGCCCTGGCAACCTTAAGGAGGGTGAAATGGGTCAAAGACGTTTGTTAGCCGTTGTGAATCGGCCGGTCCATCTCGTGAATCGTAAGAAAGAGATGGAAACAATCAGCCAGGCTATTTTTGACGAGGGGGATGGTTGTCGCCTGGTGTTGGTAGAGGGGGCAGGTGGTTTGGGCAAGACGCGCCTAGTAGAAGAGGTGCTGCGCCGTCTGGGCCATCCCGAAACGAGAGAGATATATCGGGCGCCGCGCCCGGAAAATGATTGGTCACAGCGCAGCCCTCAAGTGCTAATTTCTGACCTGATTGATTTTACCGATGTTCGTTTACACACCCGCGAATATCTGTTGGAAAAATTGGCGGATCCGTTGAACTGGAACGGCCGTATCCGTTTTACCCACTACGCACAGGCGCACGCCCGTTACCAGCGGCTGGCCGACTTTGGCGTGGCCTTCACCATGCTGCAACCCGCCGCCGTTGAAGCCGAAAACGCCTTTTGGGAAG
The DNA here is from genome assembly GCA_023382655.1 of Anaerolineae bacterium. GTDB lineage: Bacteria > Chloroflexota > Anaerolineae > Promineifilales > Promineifilaceae > CAADGU01. Next base: position 517,171 of record JAHDWK010000001.1, read on the forward strand.
ATTACCGGCAGGCCGCCCAAAAGCAGCGACTTGTCATTCCCATGGATACCACTGAACAGTTAGCCATTATCAGCTCTAAATGGCTGCTGGATCGGGGGCTGATTCGCCCTGAAGATACCGCGTTTAACACGCAACAATGGCTGCTGGATCAGATCGAAGCCGGTAGTTTTGCCAACACCACCCTGATTATTGCCGGACGCCATGAAGAAGGTGCCCTGTTTTTTGACCTGCTCAAGCAAACGGCCCAGCAGGCCCAGGATAAATGTGAGCTAATCACCGTTAACTTACGGCCGTTTAAGCTGGCCGACACCAAAGCATATTTTGATACTATTTACGAGGATTGGCATGAGATTCTGGCGCATGAGGCGGATCAGGAGACGGCCGTACACATCCGCAAAGTGTTAGAACTGCTCCGTGCTGATGCCGAACGGCTGGAAGTGTTGTGGCTGTTCACCGGCGGCCAACCCATTCGTCTGGCGCTCTACCTGGATGTGTTGGTGGAAGGCCGCACGATTCCCGAACCCCTACTCTCTCCCCTTCCCGCCGCGCGCCGTGCCGCTGCCAACCCAGAAACCCTGACCGCCATCCAAAAGGAGATTGAAGCTGAATTTGTACAACTGTTATTTAGCGCTGAGCCAGATTTGCGGGCGCGCATCCTGCGCTCGCTGGCCCGTGCCACACGCGGCCTGAACGCCGAGCAACTACACTTCATTCTAGACAGCGAACCACAGCAAAAAGTGAAAGAGTGGCAGCCCAATGCCCGGCAACTGGAAGCCATACGGGCCGAACTGAACGACATTGGCCGTTTATCCATTGTCAAAAACAAGCCCGGCGGACGGGTAGGTTTACAGGACGAGATGTACCGCATCTATGCCGAATGTATGTCCGCCAATGAGGCCGACCGGCAGAAAGAGATGATTTCACGCCAGGCCGCTTACCGCCAGATGCAGAGCTGGGCCGACTATCTGCGGCAGCAGTTGGATGAGGAAGATGAAGCGTATGTGCGCGATGATTTGAAGCGGATTCATGTGGAACGGCCGTCTAACATCCTCAGCACCCGTATGCCCACCGCCTCCGCCATTGAAGAACGACGCCGCAATCAGGCTGCCGCTAACTTGTTGGAAGCCGAGCTGGAATATCTGCACTACACCCTGCTGTTAGACCCTAACGTGCATTTCAATGACATTTATTACAACATGGCGAATGAGCGGGTGACGGCCTACCAGGAAGCCGAAGTAGCCATGTTTCAGGCGGAGATGTGGCGTATTTTGCAAGACAGCAATACGTTTCGGTTTCTTGATATACCAGAACGGCAGCGTCACGACCGTGAATCTGAATCTCTTCCCATCATCTTGCGCCGTGCCGCCCAGACCGATGACGCTGTCAAATGGATCATCCGCTTCGTTTTGCGCAAAGAGTATGACCGCGCCATCCAACTGGCCGACGCCATTGATGTGGCGGCTGCCAAATTAGCCGACCAAAATGAATGGCATAGTTGGAACCACACATTGGCCCGTCATGAACGTTTATGCTGGCGCGAATATGCTCGTTTACTCCGGGCCGAAAACATTCAGCAATCAATTGCTCTCTATGAAGAAGCTGTCAAAGAGTTAGAAGCGTTAGCACAGGCTGATGTGAATACACTCGTTTTTCCCGAACGAAATGAATATGGCTTCGTCAATCACCCGGCGGAAAAGCGGCTCCTGTTGGTACTGGCTGTTATTCACGGTAACTTGGGATATGGGTATACCACGCTGGGCGAATCCATCGAAGCAACCCAGGCATATGCCAACAGCCTCAAATATATCCGACAACTTCCCGCCAGGCAGTCCAAAGCATTTGAAGCCAGGACACGTAATAACCTGTCGCGGGCATTGGCGGAAATGGGTAAAAAGCGAGCATTGCGGGTTTGCGAAGATGGTTTGGAACTGCGAACTCAGGTGGGCGAGTGGCTGCCCATAGCCCTTTCCTACAATACATTAGGGCTGATAATGAACGATCTTTATCGGCCATACGAAGCCACCCAGTATTGTGCCCGTGCCCTGGCCATTGCCAGTAGGGTGGATGATCCCCGTGTGACTGGTCTGGTATTGGTGCAGTTAGGCGAGGCGCTGCGCCGGTTGGTTGTATCCAAAATTCCGCCGCAAGATTCACCGGATGAGATTTATCGTGAGGCAGAACGGGCGTTGGAACAGGCTCGTGATATTTTCACCAATTTGCAAGAAAGTGTGCGTATAATCGAAGCTAATCTGGAAACCGGCTGCCTGTACCGTAACTGGATGTTGATCACCGACCGGGTGCAGTTGCCGCGTATCTGGGAACGACGTTATGGGGATGCGGTGGATTATTTACTACAAGCAGTACAGATGGCGCATGAGCGCCAATTGGTGCGGTTGGAACTGGATGCGCGAGCTAACCTGGCCTGGACCCACTTTTATGCGCAAGATTGGACGGCCGTCACCGAATCCCTGCAATTAGCCGAAAAATTAGTCCCCTCTGCCGGACTGCTGAAAGCGGGGCAGCCCCCTCCACGGCGCGATGCGGTTCCATCTCACTTTTACAAACAACTAGGCAAACTGTATGGCCTGCACGGCCAAATGGCGCTTAAACAGTTTGAAGCTATTGTAGAAAAAGAAAAGTCACGCCTGTACACGGCCGTAGACCGCGCTTCTTTTCTCAAACAAAAAGAGGAGTTTCTGCTCAAAGCGGCCGATGCCTATGTGCAGGCGTTAGGTTACGCCGAGCTCTTCATTCCCCGTTCTGATGCCCTGGTCATCATGTATGATGTGCTGTATGGTTATCTCAAACGCATGAACCGGCACGAGTTGCAGCTTTTCTATCGCGCCGAACGAGAAGCCAGCCAAAAATACAGCGTCCGCCAGATTGAGTTGGAAAATTTCGGCAATCTGGAAGGTTTCTTGCGTGACAATTTTGGCAACTATTATGAGCAAGAAGTTACCTCTTCATAGGTAATCCCATGTACTCTGATACCCCTCTTTTGCTCACTCAGCCCCAACTTGAACAAGATGATGATTGCGCCTGCCCGGACAAGGCGTTTGTGCTGGCGTTTGATTACACCGCTGGCGAAGTAGATACCGACTGTGCCTGCCCAGATAGAGGGTGGGGGTTGACAACAGCAGGGACCAACGGCCGTATCCCCTTCACCGTCACCCCCCACACCCACAGCCAATCCCTTACGACTGAACACACCCTGGTTTACAGTCCCTATGCCCCCGGCGGCCCCAGCGTGCTGAACCAGGCGGCTTATGCACGCTGGCAAACATTCGGTCGTGCCCAATCCTTGCAAGAGGGGATAGATTTTGCTCTGGCCGAGCAGGCGTTGTTGCAACCAGCCCAGGCCAATTTCCAGCCCCACTACCACACGCCAGAAACGCTAACCGCCTGGCTGCACATCACTAATGCCTGCAATCTGGACTGCCCCTACTGCTATGTGCGCAAATCATCGGCGCGGATGGATGAGGCTGCCGGGCTGAAGGCGCTGGCGCATATCTTTGACACCGCCCAACGGCACGGCTTCCGGCGCGTCAAACTCAAGTATGCTGGCGGCGAGGCTACGCTGCATTTCAAACTGGTGCGCCGGTTGCATGAGGAGGCCGTACAACTGGCAGCCTCCCACAACCTGGCCCTGCGCGAAGTGGTGCTGAGCAATGGCATCCACCTGCGCCCGGCCGATGCCGATTGGCTGGCGGCATCCGGTACCAAACTGATGGTGTCGCTGGATGGGGTAGGCGAGGTGCATGACCGGCAACGGCCGTTCCGTAACGGCGCACCCTCCTTCTCTCACCTGGAACACACGGTGGATCACGTTCTCCGGCCACGCAGCATCAAACCGGATGTCACCGTCACCCTCACCCGTCTCAATGCAGGGGGCGCAGCTGAGGCCGTGCGCTGGGCGCTGGCCCGCGACTTGCCCGTCAGCCTGAACTTCTACCGTCAAAACATCCTCAGCGCCAGCCGCAAGGAGCTAGAATTGGAAGAACAGGCCATCATTGACGGCATGTTGGCGGCATATGCGGAATTTGAGGCACATTTACCGGCACGGCCGTTTCTCAATGGCTTGCTCGACAGGGTACAGGCCGAAGCCCATGCCCACACCTGCGGCGTCCAACACAGCTACCTGGTCATCACTCACGAAGGGCGTATTGCCCAATGCCAGATGCACCTTGATCAGCCCGTTCCCGCGACGCTTACCGGTGATTTGCTGCCGCTGGTGGCCGCCGGCCCCATTCAAAATCTGCCCGTTGATGAAAAAGAAGGTTGCCGCAGTTGTGAATTCCGCTACCGATGCACCGGCGGCTGCCCCCTGGAAACATTCCGCGCCACCGGGCGGTGGGACGTGCAAAGCCCGCACTGCCGCATCTACAAAACCCTTTTCCCCCATGCTCTCCGCCTGGAAGGGCTGCGCCTGCTGAAAGTGAATGGCTATTGATTGAAGTTTTTTTAACGCAAAGGGGCAAAGGGACCAAAGACGCAAAGAGTAAGAATAAAAAGAAATAACGTGCTTGTCAGACTGTTGTCAGGTAACTGTATGGTTGTGTTGGCATTGTCTTAGTCTGGCGTGACGGTACGGTGTTATGATGGGCTGCATGACAGAAGTTGATAAAACAGGAGAAAAAAGATGATGCACCCATTAGTAACTTTAGCTTTTTGCATATTGGTAACTTGGTCAGTAATAGCAGCAATTTTGATTATTTCAATTTTTGTTCTGAGTTCTCGAATGACTCAAAGTGTAGAGGAGCAGCCGATATCTGGCCGTCCTGCTCTAAGCTAAGTGAAAAGGAGAGGTAATCATGGATAGTGACACCAGTTTTGAAGAGAGATTTTGGTCGTGGTTGGGTTATCGGTTAGTTGACGAAAATACGCTGCTGCCAGTGATCAAACACCGCTGCGTCATCGCCTTTCGTAAACCAGGCTGGCATCATATCGCCGGGTTAGGGAAAAAATATGGGCAACCTATCTCCACTGCCCTCCGTATCTCGCCCACCATCCAGATAGATACTCCAACGACTGACGGCATTACCGTTTCTGTGTTTGTCAATGTGAAATACACCTTTGATCCGCGCCAAATAGATTCCAACATGAAGTCTAGTATTGCCAAATTAGGGGACGATGCCCTGAGCGAGATTGTATACGACCAGGTAGGAGAAGCGGTACGTTCGGTCTGTGGCCGCAAGTCGGAAGCTCAGTTAGCTAATGGCTCACTCTGGGCTGAATTGAAGCGAGATATTCGCCACAACCTGCAACGCGACCTGGCTTCTTATGGCATTGGATTTCGGAGCGACAAGTCTGTTACCATTCTGAATATCGTTCCCCCGGTGGAAATTGTGCGTGAACGGGTGGCTGCCAAATCCAGAACTATCTATGCCGATAGCATCCAGAAACAACCGCCCGAATTAGCCCATGAGTTGCACGAACAGGAAATCGTCCGGCATGGTGACTTTGTGCATATCTCTTACGACCGCACACCGCCGCCACGGACCAATGGGTTGCCCATTACCGAGTTATATACGGCCGTACCCGAATTCGCTCGTAACGGCCGTCACAAACATCCCAACTAAAAGGAGGTAAATTGCATATATAAAAACTATTGACATAAAACCAGATACGACTAAGGAGGAACACTATATATGATTAAGTGATCACAGGCTCACCTGTCAAACAAGCCCTTTCATCCTCTTCCCATAAAAATGGGATACCTATGCTGGAACAGCTAGACACAAACGAATAATGATTAGGCAAACGGCCGTTACCAATCTCCTGGTAACGGCCGTTTACTTGTTGCGATGCGTTTGTCCGCATCCTGTCGTTAGTGAGGCTGGTAGGGGGCTTCTTCATCAATGTTGCCCACAAATTGGGGCAGGTTGGTGTGGCCCAACATCTGGCGGATGGCTGGGTCTTCATAACACACTCCCCATCAAATTTATAAATATCTGGCGGCCTGCTGCTGCCATTTTTAATTTGCCCCAAAGTAGGACAGAACCGGCCTTTTTTAGGACAAAACGATGTTTTGGCCATGTTACTGTAACGGCGTGATCACAACAACATGAATGAAACGGTGGTCACAAACAAATCTGAACAGGCATCAAAAAGATGCAAAAAGGAGCAAACAAAATGTTAGAAAAAGTGCAATTAATCTGGAAACCAAAAGTATGGCTGATGATGGCCGCAATGATGCTGTTGTTGGGGGTGGTTGGTTCTGTGGCGGCCGCCACAGAGGTGCAATCCTCAATACAGGGGGCACAGGAACACACGCGCGGGTTATCTCCTGAGATAATGGCATCTGTAATCATTATGCACTATGGCCCAAATGGAAACCCAACCGGCCGTCTGCATAACCTGACAATTGATGAATACTACGCCATCATAGACGCCCTTCTCGCCAGCGGTCATTCGTTATCTCCGCAAAATGTGGATTGCATGGGCCATAGAATGAGAGGCGAAGATTGCAACTTGTGGCCGTAAAACAGTGCCCAGCGCCTAAATAGCTTATTGTAGTACAGTATACGTCGGTACATTTTTTGTATCGGCGTATTTCATTTTATCAGGCTCACGTTTACCATTCTTCCGCCAGCCAGCGCAAAAAAGCGGGCATATTGGAAACCCAATAACTGTATTCATGCTCACCTGGCGAAACAACCACTGTGGTCTCAATACCGGCCGTTTCTAACAATGTCGCCATTACCTGTGCCCGTTCCAGCATCAAGGGGTCTTGTTCGCCAGTGTTCAAAAAGAAGCGAGGCTTCTGTTCTGGCGGTAACACCGCCAGCCACTCTTGTAAAGCCGGTTCTTCGCCGCTGATCAGGCCGCTGCCAAACATGCCCACGCTGCCAAACTGGTCGGGGTGCTGCAAACCCAGTCGGTATGCGCCTATGCCACCCAATGAACCCCCGGCAACGGCCGTATACGCCCTTCCTTCTTGCAGCCGATAGTGTGTTGTGATGTACGGCCGTAACTCGATATAAATCATCTCTGCCTGCGGGTCCACGTCGGTAGATTCGGTGGCCACAATCAGGAAAGGTGAAACCTGCCCATTGAGAATCAGGTCATCGGCCACCTGCGCCATACCGGCGGCAAACCAGTTCCCCGGCCCACCGCCCCGCCCCGGCAACAAATACAGCACGGGATAGGATTGCTCAGGCTGGCTGTCATAACAGGGCGGCAAGTAAATTTGGAAAGCATAAGCATAACCACGCGACGTTTCAGCCAGCGAACCGCTCTCAACGGTGCCCGGCTCCTGGCAGGCAAACGGTGTGGACGCCGGTTCCGCTATCTGGAATGTGTTTTGCTGGCAGCCCACAAAGACTACCAGAAACAGCAGCAGCGGATACCTTTGCCCACCCATAAACCTTCGCGCCCCTTCGTGCCTTTCACGAAGTCCTTCGCGCCCTTCGCGGATCGGATCAATGTGGTTGGTAGGGCGCTTCTTCGTCAATGTTGCCCACAAATTGGGGCAAATTGGTGTGGCCTGACATCTGGCGAATGGCCAAGTTTTCGCCGGTATGGTACCAGTAATGGTAAATGGTGCGCAGCATGAGAGAGCCGGCGGTGAAGTGATAATCGGGGTTGGTAAACGGCCGTGCCAACACCAAATCTTCAGTCGTGAGCGTATCTAAAAACGGGTCGGCCGCGCGTGTCACAATCTCCCACGCTTCCCACATCTCTGCCAGCGGCGGTGTAGCCGCCGGGCAGCCAAAACAAAACATCTCATTTAGCTCCGGCAGCAACACCTTGTCCTGCAATCGTTGTAACCAGTATCGCTGTTCCTGCCAGGCCAGATGGCCGATGTTCCAGCTAATGCAGTTCATGGGCAGGAAACGGTGGCGGGCCTCCTCGTCCGTCAGCCCGACCAACCCGCGCTGAAACTCGCTGCGGGCAAAACGTAATTGGGATACAAGTGGATGGGTCATATTTTCTTCCTCCAAAAGGTTCGCAGTAGGCGATTTATCGCCATTTATCGCCGTCAACGGGCAATGAATTGCCTACTACGAACAATTATACGGCAGTTGCAAATCCAGTGTGACAGGATATGATGCACGGCCATGAGGCCAACTATTCACGTATTACCCGATGAACTGATCCCCCAAATTTTACAGGAAGCCAAACGCATCCTGGGCGAAATTGGCGTGGATGTGCGCGGGGCGGGGCTGCGGCAGCGATTGTTGGATGCAGGGTTAAAGGCGGAGGGGGCCGACGGCCGTATCCTCTTCCCGCCCCCCATCGTAGACCAGGCCATTGCCAGCACACCACACACCTTCACGTTGTATGACCGGGACGGCCGTGCCCATGCCCATCTCGGCGACGATAATGTTCACTTTGTGCCCGGTTCCAGCGGTCTCAAGGTGCTGGATTACAAAACCGGGCAGACGCGGCTGGCCAATACGGCCGACTTTGTGGAGTATGTCCGTTTGTGTGATGGCCTGGAACACATCGCCTATTTAGCCACCGCCTTTTCCACCAATGACGACATCGAAGTGCAGGTGTCCGACGCTTGGCGGCTCTATCTTTGCCTGAGCAACTCACGCAAGCCGGTGGTCTCCGGCGCGTTCACCGAACACGGTGTGCCACGCATGGCCGAGATGATGCAGCTATTCCGCCAGGACAAAGCCGACCTGATCGCCCGGCCCATGTCTATTTTCACCATCACCGCCACCGGGTTCTTCCGCTATGGCGAAGATTCCTGCCAGAATTTGCTGGACTGTGTGGCATGGGGCATCCCCATTGAGATTGTGCCCGTCACCTTGATGGGACTCATCGCCCCGGTGACGTTGGTGGGGGCGACAGTGTTTCACGTGGCCGACGTGCTGGCGGGGCTGACGATGGCGCAGATCGTCAAGCCGGGTGCGCCCGTCCTGTTTGGTGGTGCGCCGGCGGCGTTTCATATGCAAACGGCCGTGGCCCCCATGGCCGCCATCGAAGCATTGAAGCTCAACGTGGCCTACGTGCAGGTGGCGAAGTCGCTCAACCTGCCCACGCAGGCATATATGGCGCTCAGCGAGGGCAAATTTGTAGACGCCCAGGCGGGCGCGGAGACGTTTGGCAGTGCGCTGCTGGCGGCGCTGGCGGGGATCAACTCCGTTTCCGGGCCGGGCATGTTGGATTATGTGCTGACCTTTAGCCTGGAAAAGCTGGTGGCGGACAATGAATGGTGCGGGCAGGCGCTCCATTTTGTGCGCCAGACACAGGTGATAGATGACCTGCCCACGCTTGATCTGGCGCGGGAACTGCTGGCGGAGCAGCATCTCATTACGGCCGCACACACCCTGGCGTACTGGCCGCAAGAGCTGTACCTGACCAAACCAACCACCGACCGCACCAACCGGGAGACGTGGCAAAAGCTGGGCGGACACACCTTTGAACAACGGGCAAAGCTGGAAGTGCTGGAACGGCTGGCAAAGTATGAACCGGTGGAGACGGACACGGCCGTACTCACCGAAATGCAGCGCCTGATCAAGGCCGGTTTGGTAAATCAGGTGGAATTGCCAGAGGTGGTGGCGGCGGTACGGCCGTTGGCCACATCATCCGCTCCCTCTCGCCGCCCCCGCCGCCATACCCGCCGCTAACGAGACTTGCCGCTGGTGAAGAACAGGATTACTATGTGTAAAATCAGGTAAGGAGAGCAAAATATGGAAGCCGTCGCCAACAAAATTCACCGGCAGGTACTGGCACTTCCTGAACCCTTACAGGTTGAAGTGCTTGACTTTGTTGAGTTCTTACTGTCCAGACTTGAATCTGAGACATTAGAGGAGACACAGACAATTGAAAACCGTGACTGGTCGAAACTCTCTTTAGCAATGGCCATGCGCGGCATGGAAGATGAAGATATCCCCGAGTATACGATAGCAGACTTGAAGGAATCATTTTAATGGCCCGTGCCGGACAAATCATTCTATTTCAATTTCCGCAAACTGATTTACGGCCAGGAAAATTGCGTCCTGCGTTAATTATTGGCAAGTTGCCAGGCACCTTTGATGATTGGTTGATTTGCCTGATTTCGTCTCAATTGCACCATCAAGTCAGCGGGTTTGATGATGTAATCAAGGCTGCCGACGTGGATTTTGCTCGTTCTGGATTAAAGAGTGAAAGTCTGATTCATGTGGGGCGTCTTGCTGTTGTAGACGTTAGCATGTTACTTGGTGCAATTGGTGAAGTTGATGTCCGCCGGTTGGCGCGTATAATGAGTAATCTAGCGAACTGGCTAAACACCAAATAAAGCTTTGCCCCTGACAAAACAAACATTGCCACAATAAATCATCAAAGATTGCGCAGGTTACACAGATTTTTTATCTGCGAAATCTGCGCAATCTTTGATAAAAAAAGATATGCCTATTCCTACCCCTTTTCATGTGCGCACCGCGCCGTTGGTTGAAAGTTTTGATTGGCGCGACTGGTCGGGTTTTCTGGCGGCCAGTTTGTATGAGCCGAGCCACGAACGCGAGTATTTCGCCATTCGTAATGCCGCCGGGCTGATTGATGTCTCCCCTCTGTTCAAATATGAAGTCACCGGGCCAGATGCTGCCCGGCTGGTGGATCGCGTGATGACGCGCAATATCGCCAAATGCGCCGTGGGGCAGGTGATGTATTCACCCTGGTGTGACGAAGAGGGGCAGGTGATTGACGATGGTACAGTGGCCCGGTTGGATGATAACCATTTTCGCATCACCGCCGCTGACCCCAGCCTGCGTTGGTTTCAGGATGTGGGCTATGGCCTGAACGCGAAGGTGGTGAATGTGAGCGATGACCTGGCGGCGCTGGCCCTGCAAGGACCGCTGAGCCGCGCCATTTTGCAGCAGGTGGTGACGGGCTTTGATGTAGGCAAGTTACGCTTCTTTCGCTTGGGGCAGGGGCAGATTAACGGCAAACCTGAAGCTGCTTCGGGCCGTCCAGTCACCATCACCCGCACCGGCTATACCGGCGATTTGGGGTATGAATTGTGGCTAAGTCCTGGGGACGCCACGGCCGTGTGGGACATGCTCATGGACGTAGGGCAGCGATATGGCCTGCTGCCCGCCGGCATGTTGGCGCTGGATGTGGCTCGCATTGAAGCCGGGCTGCTGCTGGCCGATGTGGATTACAAATCGGCGCTCAAAGCCGTTATCCCCGACCAGTTGTCCTCGCCCTATGAACTGGGCCTGGGCTGGGCGGTGGCGCTGGACGGGGCCGATTTTATCGGCAAACGGGCGCTGGCGCGGGAGAAGGCGGTTGGTTCCCAATGGGCGTTTGTGGGCGTACAGGCTGATTGGCTGGAATTGGAGCGGCTGTTTGGGGCCAAAGATTTGCCGCCCAAAGTGGCCGGACGCGCCTCGCGCACGGCCGTGCCGCTGTACAAAAACGGTAAACAGGTGGGGCAAATTACCAGCCACACCTTTTCCCCCATTTTGAAAGAGTATATTGGCATTGGCACCGTGTATGCGGCTTACGGTCATATCGGCAATACCCTGGAAATGGAGTTCACTATCGAATACCAGCGCCAACGGGCAAAGGCGACGGTGGTGAAGACGCCGTTTTTTGAGCCAGAACGGAAAAGGAAGTGAGCAGTAAACAGTGGGCAGTGAGCAGTAAAGGCGTCTCTACTGCTTACTGCTAACCGCTGACTGCTGACTGAAATAAAGAGGATAACAATGACAAACGAACACTTCTTCATCACCGGCGTCATGGGCTGCATTGGCGCGTGGGTGGCGCGGAATCTGGTGCAGGCGGGGGCGCGGGTGACGGCGTTTGACCTGAGCGAAGACCGCCACCGGCTGGAACTTATTATGACACCCGCCGAAATTGCGCAGATCGCTTTTGTGCGGGGGGATATTACGGATACGGAAACGGTGGTCACGGCCGTGACCCAATCCAACCCCACCCATCTCATCCATCTGGCCGCACTGCAAGTGCCCTTTTGCCGGGCCAACCCGCCGTTGGGGGCGGCGGTGAATGTGACGGGCACGGTGAATATCTTTGAAGCAGCCAAACAGGTTGGCCTGGAGAAGGTGGTATATGCCAGTAGTGTGGCGGTATACGGCCGTAAAGAACAATACCCCACGCGCCTGCTGCCCCACGACGCGCCGCTGTACCCACAAACCCTGTACGGCGTTTACAAACAGGCGAATGAAGGCACGGCCCGTATTTACTGGCAGGATGCGGGGTTGGCGAGTGTGGGCTTACGGCCGTTTACCGTGTACGGCCCTGGTCGGGATCAGGGCATGACTTCCACCCCCACCCAGGCGATGTTGGCTGCCGCCAGAGGCGAGGCGTATCACATCAGCTTTGGCGGCTACAACGGCTTTCAATACGCCGACGACATCGCCAAAATCTGTATTCAGGCAGCGCGGACGCCGTTCCAGGGAGCGGACGTATTCAACATCAAAGGGGCGGTGGCCCATATGCGGGAAGTGGTGGCGGCCATTGAAACGGCCGTACCCGCCGCCAAAGGTCGCATCACCTATGAAGAGACGCCGCTGCCTTTCCCCGACGGGCAAGATGACGCCGCATTGCGCACCTGGTTAGGCAACATCCCGGATACCTCTCTGACCGAGGGAGTAGCCCAGACCATAGAACAGTTCAAACGGGGGTGACCACTTGCCACCGATTGAACGGCTTTTGTTCTCAACAAGGGGGCAGTGACGCCCAGGCCGCTGATCGGTTGGCTAATGGGTGAGCAGGGTGTGACCGGAGTTGCAAAGGCCGTAAAACCCGGACTCAGAAAACCCAGGACGAGTCAGGCCAGCGTGAACAGAATCGGGCCAGCAACGGCCGTTAATCCAACGTCACTATCTCATAATTGAGTTCGGCGTCTACAAAGTGGATGTACAGTTTTCGGGCGCTGGCATTGCCCGTCATCCAGGCGGCACGGCCGTCTAGCAAAAAGGCATCATCGCCACGGTGTAGATGGTGCGCGGTGGTGATGAGCGTAGCCGGTTGTAGAATATCCCCCTGCGCGTCAATCCGCAGCCCATAAATCCCGTTAAAGGTGTTCGATGAGCCGTTACTTTGCCATTGCTCCCACAGAACAATGTACTGGTCGTTGCCAATGCCAATGAGCTTCGGCCGTTCGGCGTGCAGATCAGATGCCGCCGAATAATTGGTTAGCCAGCGCAGCCGGTTGGTATATTCCGTTCCTGCCGAAGTAACCGTCAGCGTGTCCGGTAAGGTGGGATCAAGCGTGTTGTCACTGCGGTTGATGCGGACAATAGCCAGATTGCGCGGGCCGTTGATGACGTCGCCCGTGTCCGGCGTACTTTCGCTGGCAAACAGGGCGATGTAGCCATAAACCGGGTCATTCTCAATCAGGGCGATGTTGCCCAGGCGGGTGCGTGTGTTGTTTTCCCCCAACCCCCCTTTAATGTGAAAGAGGGGGTACGAGGTATGGTTACGGCCGAATACCAGATAGCGGGGATAGGCGTCGCCCAAATGATGTTCAATGATACCCTGCCCATCATAGAGCAGCCGCTGGTCAAAGGAGTGACTGACCCAGACGGAGGAGGTGCGGGTGACGGCGCCACTGGTGGCATTCAGCCGAGTGGAAAGCGCCTTCTGGTGGCGTTGGCCGCCGATGTTCCAGTCCGGATCGGTGTTGTTGCCGTGGACCAGGGCGATCTCGTTGCCGCCCACGGCCAGGCGGGCCGTGCCCGCAACCATGGGATTGATGATCATCTCGGCGTTGTTGTTGTAGGCGTAGCGCGCCGTGTCCAGGTCCGTGTTAAACAGCACGGCGCCGGTCGGATTCAGCTTGATAACGCGCACAATATCGCTGCGGTAAGTATCCAGGGGCGGATAGGTGGGGCTGATCAAGGCGCTTTCGTCTACGCCAGTGGCATAATAGGTGTTGCCGGCATCGTCCATAGCCAGCCCCATCACCCGATCCAGCATGGGTATGTCTGTGAGGGCCTGGGTGACGGCATACCCGTTGGCGGTGGGGGTAATGTGCAACAGGACTGCATTCCACGCTGTGCCTTGATTATAATCTTGGGCCAGCACAGCCAGTTCCACCCCATTGGAGGCGATGATGATCTCTGGCCTTTTGCCATAGTTGGTCGCCCAGCTTGCCGGGCCGGTCAGGTCACTCTGGTTGGCGTCAAAGGGGATGAGCAGGGAAGCTATGGGGATGTTGGGGACGCCTGGGGTTATGATCAAGGGCAGAAAAAGAAGATTTGAGCCGTCGCCAGTGGGTGCGATTGGAGACTGGTGCGGTGTTATCAGGGCACGGCCGTCATCTCCCCTGGCCATGGAAGGCAACAAAACCACCATTCCCACCATCATCACCAGAACCATTGTCATCAAACCACCAAGTTTTGTTAACTTCATCATGGGTTTCCCTTTGCACTACAGGGGATATTAAACGCCTATGCGGGATAAGGCAAGAGCTTATCAAGCCTTCTCCCTAACCGGTGACTTGCTTGAGCAGCACCAGATTTTCACAATGGCCCGTCTCCGCTAAATCGGTCAGGTTTTGCAATGTCGTTTCGGCGATATTGCGCAGGGCGCGGTCTGTTAAAAACGCCTGATGGCCCGTCACCAGCACATTGGGAAAGGTCAGCAGGCGGGAAAAGACATCATCCGTCACCACCTCGTTGGATAGATCCTGAAAAAACAGGTCTCCTTCCACTTCATACACGTCAATCGCCAGATACCCGATTTTCCCTGACTTCAACCCCTCTATGACCGCCTGCGTATCCAGTAAAGCGCCCCGGCTGGTATTGATGATAAAAACGCCATCCTTCAACAGTGGAATCGTGCGGGCACTGATGAGATGATGGGTTTCGGGCGTCAGGGGCATGTGTAGGGTGATGATGTCGCATTGGCGGGCCAATTCCACGGGGTCATCTATGTAGCGGGCCAGCTTTTCGGCTTCCGGGTTATGGTACAGGTCATAGGCCAGCAAGTTGGCGCCAAAGCCGGAAAGATTGCGCAGCACGGCCGTGCCAATTCGCCCCGTGCCAAAAACACCAATCGTCTTACCGTGAATCTCAAACCCCTGCAAACCATCCAGTTCAAAGTTGTTGTCGCGCACCCGGTTATAGGCGCGGTGAATTTGCCGCCCCAGGGTGAGGATGAGGCCGACGGTGAATTCAGAAATGGCGTTGGGAGAGTAAGCGGGCACACGTACTACGCTGATGCCCATTTCTTCCGCTGCCTGCAAATCAATCTGGTTATAACCCGCCGAGCGGGTGGCAATAATCCTCGTGCCCCCGGTTGCCAGTTGGCTGATCGTTTCCCGATTCACCTGGTCGTTGACAAAGACACACACTGCTTCATAACCGGCGGCGAGCACGGCCGTTGCCGGCGTCAATTTGGGTTCATAAAAAGACAACGCATGCCCAAAACGGGCATTCACCTGCCCAAACGACTCCCGGTCATACCCCTTGGTGGCAAACACAGCTACTTTCATCGGTCTCGTTTACTTCCTTTTTTTGGTTTTTGCTATCGGTCAAACACCAACGTCAAATTTAGCACACTTCTGCCGATATAGGTGATGCAGGTGGCAAGTGGCAGGTCATTTTTGCCAGCCTAACTTGCCACCTGTCACCTGCCACCAATTAAATGGCCTGGTGATGGTTGACCACACCGGAAAGCTGTTTATACTTTCACCGGTTTCGTGCTTGCGAAGATAAGGAGTGGTTCTCATGGTTACAGAAGCATCCCCGATTGTTACCGATTCCTCTCATCAATGCCTTTCGCTGGCGCAACAAGTGGTTTTCAATTTTGTCCCTGGCATTGTGATGACTCTGGCTTTTGTGGCGCTGGCCTGGCTGACAAAACCGCTCGGTTGGCCGCCCAGCCTGGCCCTCTTGCTGGCCTGGCCGGTCGCCGGAATCCCGATCCTGGTGGGACTGATGTTTTATTACGGCCGTCAACAAAACGGCGTTCTATCACTCAAAGGCGTACTGCTGTACCGTGAGCGGCTGCCCTGGCCCCAATACCTCTGGCTTGTACCTGTCTTGTTCATATGGTCGGCTGTTGTTTCCACCCTATTTTTCCCACTCGGTGAATCCCTTCGTCATAACCTGCCATTCGCCTGGCCGGAGTGGCTGAACCTGTCGGCCCTGGCGCAGGATACGGCCCAGTATCTACCGGCCATTTTGTGGGTCGTAGTGGCCCTCAGCGCCGTGTTAAACATCGCTGTGCCGATCCTCGAAGAACTCTACTTTCGCAGCTTTTTGTTACCCCGGTTTCCGGCCGCGCCCCGCTGGGCGCCGTTCTCGAACACTGTCTTATTCTCTCTGTACCATTTATGGTGGCCCTGGGATATGGCCGGACGCATCATTGCCCTGCTGCCCGTCGTTTATGTGGTGCAGTGGAAGCGCAACGTTGCCGTCAGCATTTTGGTTCACTGTCTGCTCAATTTGACAGGCACCATCGGACTGGCCGCGCTCATCATGGGCGTCAGTAGCGGATAACCGCGGCGAATATGTTTTGAATGGCGCGAAGACGGTGTGTATGATGTGGAAATAACGGATTATCATTGAGGTGTAAGATGAGAGACTATCCTCCTATTCATCCAGGTGAGATATTGGCAGAGGAATTCCTGAAACCCATGAGAATCAGCCAATACCGGCTGGCTCAAGATATTGGTGTGCCGGCGATGCGGATTAACAAGATCATTCGTGGCGAGCGTGGCATTAGCGCCGACACAGCACTTCGGTTAGCTCGTTATTTTGGGATGCCTGTGGAATTTTGGACCGGTATTCAAACGCATTATGAGATTGAGAAGGCCAAAATGAGCCTGGGCGACCGTTTAGAAGCAGAAGTTAAAGTCTTTGCATCGGTGTAAACGCACTATTGGCCAAGCGGCATGTCTACGCCCATTTTAGCCACCAAACTGTATATCCCGCCGCCCCGACCGGCAATCGTGCGCCGTCCCCACCTGGGCAAACGGCTCAACGACGGGCTGCGGCACAATCAGGTATTTGGGCGCAAACTGACGCTCATCTCCGCCGCCGCCGGTTTTGGCAAGACGACCCTGGTCAGCGAATGGGTGTCCGGCAGTGGATTGCCGGTTGGCTGGCTGTCCCTGGACGATGGAGATAGCGACCCCGCCCGTTTCCTGATGTACCTGGTGGCGGCGCTGCAAACCATCGCCCCCGAGGTGGGCAAAGGGGTGCTGGCGGCACTGCAATCGCCGCAGCCGCCCGCGCCGGAAGCCATTCTCACCTCCCTGCTCAATGATTTGGCCGCCATCCCCCACCCCTTCTTCATGGTGCTGGATGATTACCACGCCCTGGATGCGCCCCCGGTTGACCAGGCACTTACCTTTTTGTTGGAGTACCTGCCGCCACAAATGCACCTGGTCATCGCCACCCGCGAGGACCCGCCACTGCCGCTGGCCCGCCTGCGCGCCCGCAGCCAACTTGCCGAACTGCGCGCCGCCGATCTGCGTTTTACCGCCGCCGAAGCCGCCACATTTCTGAACCAGGTAATGGGGCTAAACCTGACGGCCGTCGAGATTGACGCTCTGGAAGCGCGCACCGAAGGCTGGATTGCCGGGCTGCATCTGGCGGCGCTGGCGTTGCAAGGGCCGGTGTATGGGCGGGGCGATGCCGCCGCTTTTATCCAGGACTTTAGCGGCAGCCACCACTTTGTGCTGGATTACCTGGTGGAGGAGGTGCTGCAACAGCAGCCGGAGCGAATCCAGACTTTTTTGCTGCACACGGCCGTGCTCAACCGCCTCTGCACCCCGTTGTGTGATGTGCTTGTGCCGGACAACGCCGGGCAAGAAACGCTAGCCTACCTGGAACGCGCCAACCTGTTCATTGTGCCCCTGGACAACGAGCGGCGCTGGTATCGTTACCATCACCTGTTTGCCGAACTGCTGCGGCAGCGGTTGCACCAGCAGCAGCCGGACGTTGTGGCCGATCTGCACATCCGCGCCAGCATCTGGTATGAGGCCAATGACCTGGAACTGGAGGCGTTTCACCATGCCACGGCGGCCCAGGATGTAGACCGGGCGGAACGGCTGCTGGAAGGGCGGGGTATGCCGCTGCTGTTTCGGGGCGCCGTGCGCCCGGTGCTGCACTGGTTGGGGTCATTGCCCACGGCCGTGTTGGATGCACACCCGTCGTTATGGGTGATGTATGCGGCGGCGCTGTTGTTTATCACCCAGACGGCCGGCGTGGAGGAAAAGCTGCAAGCGGCGGAAACGGCCCTGCAAGGCCGGGCGTTGGATGAGAAAACCTGTGACCTCATCGGCCATATTGCCACCATTCGGGCGACGGTAGCCGTCGTCCGGCAGGATGTAGAAACCATCATGGCGCAGTCACACCGCGCTTTGGAAAATTTGCATCCGCGCAATCTGCCGGTGCGCACAGCGGCGAACTGGGCGTTGGGATATGCCTATCACCTTCAAGGGGATCGGGCGGCAGCGGGGCAGGGTTACAGCGAAGCCATTGCCATCAGCCAATCCATTGGGCATTACATTGTCCACCTGATGGCGACGATTGGTCTGGGCAACATTCAGGAGATGCAAAACCACCTGTTGCTGGCGGTGGAGACGTATCGGCGCGCCCTGGAACTGGCGGGTGACCCGCCGCTGCCGGTGGCCTGCGAAGCGCATCTGGGTCTGGCGCGCATTGCCTATGAATGGAATGACCTGGCGACCGCTGAGGAGCATGGGCGGCAGAGCTGGCAATTGACGCAGCAGCTTGAAAATACGGATCGGTTGGCGGCGACGGACCTGTTTCTGGCGCGGCTCAAGCTGGCTCAGGGAGATGTATCCGGCGCGGCGGCGCTTTGGGCGCAAACGGAACAGGCTGTGCGCCACCATCATTTTACGCTGCTGCTGCCGGAGGTCACGGCCGTGCATATCCTCATTCTCCTACATCAAAACCAGGTGACGGCGGCGGCAAAGGTGGCACAGACGGCCGATTTGCCGTTGTGCCAGGCCAGGGTGTATCTGGCGCAGGGCGACACGGCGGCGGCGCTGGCCGTTTTGCAGCCGTGGCGGCAGCAGGCAGAGGCCAGGGGATGGGCGAATGAACGGCTGCGGGCGATGGTTTTGCAGGTAGTGGTCTATGGGCAAATGGGGGAGGGGGACACGGCCGTGTCCCTGTTAGCCGACGCGCTGGCATTAGCTGAACCGGGCGGTTTTGTGCGCCTTTTTGTGGACGAAGGGCTGCCCATGGTGCAGCTATTGGCTGACGCTGCTTCTCGCAGCATTGCTACAGCCTATACCGCCAGACTTCTGAGCGCATTCTCTACATCTCCGGCCATTACCATCCCACAACCTGCCCTGATAGAGCCGCTGAGTGAACGGGAACTAGAAGTGCTGCGCCTCGTGGCCCAGGGGTTTTCCAACCGGGAAATTGGCGAGCGGCTCTTTCTGGCGCTGGATACCGTCAAAGGCCACAACCGCCGCATTTACGACAAGTTGGGTGTGCAAAGACGTACAGAAGCGGTGGCCCGTGCCCGTGAACGGGGTTTACTATAGGAGTTCGATGGCTTTAGCCATTGCTCTAATTGCAAATAAAACAGCTAAAGCTGTTTTGCAAAATGAGAAAAGATTACCTTCATAACCCCACCCATCTTTTTGTTGACGATGCACCCTACTTTATCACGGCCGCTATTTACCTGAAACGGCCGTTACTCAAATCCCCGGAGCTGAAATATCTGCTGCTGGAACGCATAAAACATTGTTTCGCTAAATACCAGTGGGGGCTGCACCATTGGGTGATTTTAGACAACCACTATCATCTTTTGGGCAACAGCCGGGTTGGGCTGGATTTATCAAAAATGATGACCAACATTCACGCTTATATATCAAACAGGCCACCCAGACTCAGGAGCGGGTGTGGTGGAATTATTGGGATTATTGCCCACGCCATGAGCGAGATTACAGGATACGGCAGCTTTATCTGCTCAATAATCCGATCAAACATGGCTGCGTAGATAATTTACGCGACTATCCATTTTCGAGCTTTCACGAGACCCTGACCGTGCAAGGGACGGATGTGTTGCGGCAGCAGTTTAGAGAGTACCCGGAGTTTCGCACGTTGGTTTTGGGGGAGGCGTATGATGATGATTTCTGACGGGAGCGGGGAGCCAAATCAATCTTAAACGGCTGAAGCCGTTTTGCTCCGATCAACACCAAAGTGTCTATACGGTAACACCTTGTGGCTGTTATGCTGCCTGTATGGTGAACGGGTGAAGGTGACGGCCGTTCACGACAGGTATAGCGGCATGACACACAAACCCGCATGGCAAACTGAACCAGGCGAACCAACCATTTACCAAATCAGGCTCAAGGGAGAGTTAGGCCAGCAGTGGACAGCGTGGTTTGCGGGCCTGACCATCATGCTGGCCGAGAACGGTGATACGCTTTTGACCGGTCCCATTGTTGATCAGGCAGCGCTGCATGGCGTACTCAGAAAAGTACGCGATTTGGGCATGACGCTGCTCTCAGTGGTCTCTATTGACGAGGAACCAGAAGGCGTTTCGGGGATGCCATGCTGTAATAAACCAGGTGGGAAGGGAAAATGAACGCAATTGACAAGAACATAATCTCACAACACAGAACTGCTCGATTTGCAGGTTTTATGTATCTGTTCATCATCATCGAGGCATTACTCGTCTTTATGTTTGTAGACGCTGCGCTGGTTGTACGGGGCGATGTAGCGGCAACCGTGAACAATATCCTGGCGAACGAGCGGCTGTTTCGTGTTGGACTTGTCAGTGACTTAATCATGTTTGCCAGTGTCGTGATACTGGCTCTGGCTCTTTTCGCTATTCTCAAATCAGTGAACAAGAACCTGGCGCTGCTGGCGCTGTTGTGGCGGGTGGTAGAGGCGACGTTAGGCTGTGTAGCCGTGCTTGTGGGCATTATGGCGCTGCTGCTCTTAACTGGCGAGGATTACGCCACTACCTTTACTATCGAGCAACGGCAGGCGCTTATCGGGTTATTTCTGGATGTGCGCACGGCCGTTTATTCACTTGTTCTATTTTTTGTTAGCCTGGGGTCGCTTCTCTACTTTTATCTGTTTTTCAAGTCCGGCTTTATTCCCAGGATTTTGGCGGCTGTGGGCATCGTTTCATTCTTACTGATGCTGGTATGGCCGCTGGTCAACATGCTCTCGCCTGACCTGGGTGCGACCATTCAAATCGTTTGTTATCTACCGGCCGTTCTTTTTGAACTATTTATTGGCTTTTGGCTTCTGGTGAAAGGGATAACTGTCCAGAGGTGACACGGCCGTACCCCTGACTCTATCTACTATCCAAAACAAGGAGATCGCATATGAATAATCTGCAAAAAATGGGCGGTGTGGGCGCGTTGGTTAATGCAACAGCCTACATCGTGGGGCTGAGTCTGGCTTTAACGTTGCTGTTGCCCATTTTGAACGCTGAACCGGGGCAATATGTGGCTTTCCTGGTGGAGAATCAGACTTTTATGGTGGTCTGGCATCTGATCATTTATCTGGTTGCCGGTGTTTTTATGGTGCCCCTGATGTTGGGGCTGCACGAGCGTTTGCAGGCGGGTGCAACCGGGTTGATGCAAATAGCCACTGCTTTTGGCCTGATCTGGGCGGGGCTGGTTATTGCCAGCGGGATGCTGCTGGTGAACAACGCGGGCATCATTGCTGACCTCTACGGCAAAGACCCGGCGCAGGCAACGGCCGTCTGGCTGGCGCTTTCGGCTGTGGAGCGGGGGTTGGGCGGCGCTATTGAACTGCCCGGTGGTTTATGGATTTTGCTGGTGAGTTGGGTGGCCTTGCGGGTTGGCGGACTGCCAAAGGTGCTAAATTACCTGGGCATAGTGATTGGCCTGGCGGGCATCCTGACGGTTGTTCCGGCGCTTTACGAAGCGGGAACGGTGTTTGGGCTGGGTTTCATCCTCTGGTTTGCCGGGGTGGGGATTGTGATGGTGCGTGACCAGACAAAAGTAGCGGCGGTCTCACTGGCGCAGGCAACAACGGTCTAAAGGAAGAAAAAAATGAATTCATCCAAAAAGAATGCCAGATCACCACTTGTGTATGCCAGAACTGCCGGGGTTCTCTATCTACTCCTCGCTCCACTCGGAATCTTTGGCATACTGTATGTGCCCATGACGCTTATTGCACCCGGAGATGCAGCAGCAACAGCCAATAATGTCATAGCTTCAGAATCGCTTTTCCGCCTCAGTATTGTGGCTGCTCTTATGACGCAGTTGGTGAATCTGTTGTTGGTATTGCTTTTATACAAGTTACTCAAACCGGTGAACAAACAGATAGCGGTGCTGATGGTCATATTCCTTTTGGCCGCTGTCCCCATTGCCATGCTCAATGAGCTGAACCAGGTGGTTGTTCTCCTGCTATTGAGCGGCGCAGAGTACTTAACTGTATTCACGGCCGTGCAACTGCAATCTTTGTCCCTCCTGTTTATTAACTTGCACGAATATGGCATCTACATCGCCGGTATATTTTGGGGACTCTGGTTGTTTCCGATGGGTTATCTGGTTTTCAGGTCGGGTTTTCTGCCCCGCATTTTGGGCGTTTTGTTAATGATTGGCTGTTTTGGTTATCTGATAGATAGTTTTACCGCCTTTCTTTTGCCCGGCTTTGGGGTGGAAGTGGCCGCATTTACATTTTGGGGGGAAGTGCTATTGCCTTTGTGGTTATTGATTAAAGGGGTAAACGTAGAGCGATGGGAAAAACTTGCTGATGAATGAAAAAGCGTAACGCGATTTGCCAAATCGCGCTACAGTTTCAAGAGAGGTAAAGATGAAAGCAATCGTACAAAACAGTTATGGCTCACCGGCTGTTCTCAAACTCAAGGAGATGGACAGGCCGATGATGAAAGACGACGAAGTGTTGGTGCGGGTAAACGCTGCGTCGGTGAACGCGGGTGACTACTTTACGATGAAAGGCAGCCCCTGGCTGGTGCGTTTTGCGGTCGGCTTTCCCCGGCCAAAGGATTATGTGTTGGGTTGGGATGTGGCCGGCCGCGTGGAAGCGGTAGGCAGCCAGGTGACGCAGTTTCAGCCGGGGGACGCTGTGTATGGGGCCGTGAATCATGCCTTTGCCGAGTATGTGGTGGCCTCTGCCGACCTTTTGGCGCTGAAACCAGCGAACCTGACGTTTGAGCAGGCAGCGGCCGTACCCACGGCTGGACTCACAGCGCTCCAGGGGTTGCGTGATGCCGGAAAGGTGCAGCCAGGGCATAAGGTTTTGATCAATGGCGCGGCGGGCGGCGTGGGCACGTTTGCGGTGCAGATTGGCAAGGCGTTGGGGGCGGAGGTCACGGCCGTGTGCAGCGGCCGTAACGTGGAGATGGTGCGTGCCATCGGCGCTGACTACGTGGTAGATTACACCAGCGAGGATTTCACACGGGGTGAGCGGCGCTACGATCTCATCCTGGACAATGTGGGCAACCGCGCCTTCGCTCACCTGCGGCGGGTGCTGACACCGCGCGGCCTGATTGTGCCCAACAGCGGGCATGGGGGTATGACCTATGTGTTCAAAGCGTTTTTGTTAGCGCCCTTCATGCGTCAGCAGGGAAGCCCCTTGATGACAAAAAATAACGGCAAAGATCTCTTTGTTTTGAAGGAACTTATCGAAGCAGGCCAGGTGACGCCGGTGATTGACCGAACCTACTTGTTGAACGAGACCCCTGCGGCGCTTGGTTACGCCGCCGAGGGCCACGCCAGAGGGAAGGTAGTGATCACGGTTGCCGTATAGGCTGGTGTGGCGCGATTTTCCAAATCGCGTCACAAACACCTGGGATCATGAATATGACCGACATACAGATCAAACTGGCCGCATTATGGGTGGCGTTGATGTTGACCTATTTGCTGGGCGATGTGCTGCGCATCTTTGCCGGTGATTTTAAGCCGGGCGAAATCGGCGGGCAGCCCCTGTCGCAGGGTATGTTGCTGGGTATCGCTATCCTGATGCTGATTCCCATTGTCATGATTTTGTTGACGCTGGCGCTGCCGCAGCCGGTGAACCGCTGGGTTAACGTCATCGTCGCTGTCTTTTTCTTTCTGTTTAATCTTGTCGGCTTGCCCTCTTACCCCTCGGCCTATGACAAATTTTTGATTGTGGTGGGGCTGGTGTTTAATGTGATCATGGTGTGGGTTGCCTGGAAGTGGGTCTAGACGGGTAAGCCAAGTTTAATGAAATATCCAGCCATACAGAAGTCGTCGCAATGGCTATGCGCCACCATCTCATTGACTAAACGGCCGTCCTCCAAATCCCCTCATCCCCTCTCCACAATTAGCCTCAACTGACGCTGCCCAGATTGGTTCAATCCTAGAGATTGTTCCAATCTGGCATCATACCGATCTCCCCCAATTGGGGGAGAGCAATATCCCCCGACCTGCCGATGTCGTTAGGAAGTGTTGGTTGTATCTTTGAACTAATAAATATCCCGTTGTATCTTTGAGCGAACAAATATCCCCAAAATACGGGTCAAGCGAAAGTCCTTATGGTGAAAGAAAGAAAAGGAGAATTAGAAATGATCCGTATTTTGCTTGCTCATCCCTCTCGTTTGGTAGGTGACTCACTACGTACTGCTCTCGAAAACGCGCCAGACGTATATGTGGTCGGATGTGCCACAACTGCGGAAGAGCTTCATTTTCTTCTGCCACATGGAAATGTAGTGCTGCTAGGCACTAATCTGGAAGATGCTACCGCATTCGATATGCTTGATGAGATGCGCATGACGCATCCCCAAACAAAAGTGTTGGTATTGGGAGTAGAGGATCGTCCCGAAACAATCATACGTTATGTGGAAGCAGGGGCAGCCGGTTACATTTTACAAAACGATTCGGTAGAAGATATGGTGCAAAAATTGCAGGCAGTTCAGGAAGAAAAAGCGATTATTTCGCCTTCCGTGGCAGCAGCGTTAATGGAAAGGTTGTCCAGGCTGGCAAATTTGGAAAGCCCCCTGGCCTTTATGGAAGCCCGCAAAATGCAGTTGAATGAATTGACTTGTCGGGAGAAGGAAGTTCTGCATCTTATCCATGATGGGTGTACCAACCTACAAATTGCCGAAACGTTAATTATTGAATGTGGCACTGTCAAGAACCATGTTCATAACATTTTGAAGAAGCTGGAAGTGAACACGCGGCATGAAGCAGCTTCTATCTGCAAAATGCACTCGCGGCCAAGAATGGCTATGGGGGGATAAGTGAGGAACAATGAATGTTGTAACTGGCATATTTACAGCCGAGGAAGCGGCAGCCGTGGTGAATTACTTTACAAAAAGCGGATTTCTGCCGGAGAGTGTGGCAGTAATATCCTCCCCTATGGAGATGCCCGCGTATCTGGATGGGGAGCCAGAACAGGCAGCCACGACAGGGGCGGTCACAGGGGGTGTTGCTGGAGGTACTCTGGGAGCATTAACCATCCTGGTAGCCTCAACAATACCGGCTTTTCGGGCCATGCCTGTGATAGCGGGGAGTGAGTCGCTGGTTATTTTTGGGCTGATGACCACGGCCGTGGGCAGCGTGGTAGGTGGCTACCTGGGCAGCATGTACAGTGTTCGGGCTTCCAGTGAGCCACAAATTAATATGGTCGAGTTATTGGATACGGGTCATGTGGTTTTAGTGGTAACAACGGAAGGGGGGGCGAAAGCGGAAACGGCCGTGGCATTGATGCACCAGCTTGGAGGAAGACAGATCGAAATCCACCCCCTTCCTACTGAAAACAACGAGGCAATCCAATATTCATAGTCACATTCCCTTCTAGTCTAGCTCCCCACAAAAAACGGCCGTTTGATTTTGACGAAGAAAATAAATATGAAAAATATGCCCGCCAGAGCTGCGGAGCTAACTGACGGGCATATTTTCTTTTGTAGGGTAGGAGAATGAGAAGGGTCGCGGCTAGAGTTTTTACCGATTACCACGTCTGGCCAATAAGCCGTATTTGGTAATGAAGATAATGACAGCGAGAACGGCCGTGGCGGCCAGCACCAGGCTCTTATGGCGTACAATCCAACTATCGCCATAATTTTCTTGTAAGTGCTCTACGAGTCGTTCTTTTTTGTCAGCCAGTTGAGGCAGCTCTTCGTTAGAAATATGGTCCCACTGATCCTGAACCACCCCTTTAGCCTGGTCTAGTTTCCCTTTGAACATTTTTTGTTTCTCTTCGACCTGTGCGTTTAATGTCGTCATTTGTTTTACTCCTTTTGATAGATGGTCAGCCAGCAATTTCTTCAAGGGCAGCTTGCGCTAGCTGCCAATTCGGCTGCCCATAATCTTTTCCATTTTGATTCAGCCCCCGTTTTTGGGCTGATAAATCAATAAAAATATCCAGATGGCCTAAACTTGATACCACGTTTTGAACCAATAAATCCGCCGAAACCTGTTTGCGTTCTGTATTCTCGATGAATAAAAAACGACGGCCCAGGGATTCAACACTTTCTTTTACGCGGCGTATGGTTTCTACTGACCAATGTTGGCAAACAAGGACAATATCCGCCCCTTTTTGGGCCAGGTGAGTGATAAGTGTTTGCAAAACGGCCGTATCATTGCCAATAAGCAAGACAACCTTACCTATCAGATAATTTTGGCTGCCTATTGCTTCTCTGCTCCAGTTATTCAGGTTTGTTTGTTCATTCTCATTCATTTTCACCTCTTAACTCCGGCGCAGGTTCATTCCATTGGATAATGGGACTAGGGCAAGATATGCATTTTTAGAGAGGTTAGGCCTGGCCGGATATTCGGCTTGTTCCTAGCATACGGGCGGCGGCTCTATTGTTAAATAGACAGCGGTACAGGCAGTAGGTATAGATATAGGTATAGACAATTCGGAACGTGAATTCCAGCGTGGGTTTGGGATACAGAAAACGTATAACCTTTAATTGTACCTGTGGTATATCGGCTTATCTGGTTTCCTCGTTTAAATTGGGACTTATAGCGCTCCCAAACATTGAACAAGGTCAAAATTTTTTGAACGAAGTCAAATTTATTATTCTATTTTGACGCGATCAAATAATTTTTGAACGAGATCAATTGATGCGGTGAGTGCTAACTTTTTATTCC
>JAHDWK010000002.1 GCA_023382655.1 Anaerolineae bacterium
TCGTGAGGGTGGCCTGACGGTCGGTGCTGGCGTCATTACTAAGATTCTGGATTAAAATGTAAATGGGTAATTGAGTAATTACGTAATTACTCAATTACCTCTTTTTCGTAGGGGGTTAGCTCAATTGGCAGAGCGGCGGTCTCCAAAACCGCAGGTTGCGGGTTCGATTCCTGCACCCCCTGTAAGGCGCCCTCCAGAAACGCATTGTTTCTGGAGGCGTCAATTTTCCAAACAGGTAATTGGTTTGTTTTCCTGATTCAAGAAGAGGGTTTTACTGTGACAGAAAAAGCGGCAAATCAGCCCAATCCGGTGGTGAAATATTTCCGTGAAGTGCGTGGTGAACTAAGAAAAGTCACCTGGCCTACCCCTGCGGAATCTCGTCGGTTAACAACAATAGTTGTTGCCGTTTCCTTAGCCTTCGCCATATTTTTGTGGTTGTGGGACACGATATTTTCACGCATTGTACAGCTATTGATCGAGCAGATAGTATGATGAGCGGGGTGAGGGTTTGAGATTTTATTTTCCCGGTGAGTGTGGATAAGACAATGAGTGACGATAAAAAAGACAAGGGCAGTTTATTACAGACAGAAGATGTTCCTTTGTCAGACAATTTGAGTGATGATGGCGCTATTGGCGCTGACGGCCGTGCCTGGTATGTCGTTCATTGCTATTCCGGCTACGAAAACAAAGTGCGCCACAGCATTGAGCAACGCATTGAAACCATGGGCATGCAAGATAAAATCTTTGATGTTGTCGTCCCCACCGAAGATGAAATCGAAATTAAAGAAGGGAAACGGCGCACAGTGGAACGGCGTGTTTTCCCCGGCTACATCCTGGTGCAAATGATCCTGAGTGATGATTCCTGGTATGTGGTGCGCAATACCCCGGGCGTCACCGGTTTTGTGGGCATGGGTAATGATCCCACCCCGTTGCGACCGGATGAAGTAGCCAAAATTATGAACCGGATGGAAGCCGAAGCGCCAAAGGTCAAGTTTGACTTCCAACTGGGCGAAAAAGTACGCATTGGTACCGGGCCGTTCGCCGACTTCATCGGCACCGTCGCCGAAATAGACGCCGACAAAGCCAAAGTTAGAGTGATGGTTTCGTTTTTTGGCCGTGAAACCCCTGTAGAACTCGACTTCCTGCACGTAGAAAAAGTCTAAAAAACAAGAAGTTCAACTTTTTGGAAAAGTTGAACTTCTGAAAACAAGTCTGGAGGAGCCTGTTCAGGCGTTTGTACTCCATGGAGGATGTATGGCAAAGAAGATTAAAGCAGTTGTAAAAATTCAAATCCAGGGCGGCAAGGCCAATCCGGCGCCGCCTGTCGGTACGGCATTAGGTCCGCAAGGGATCAATTTGATGCAGTTCTGCAAAGAGTATAATGCCCGTACTTCTAATCAGGTGGGGCAGGTTGTGCCCGTTGAAGTGACCGTTTTTCAAGATGGCAGTTTTACCTTTGTTTTGAAGACGCCCCCCGCTGCCGACTTATTAAAACGCACCATTGGTATCAAGAGCGGTTCCGCTGTGCCCAATCGAGATAAGGTGGGCAAAGTAACCCAGGCGCAATTGCGGGAAATAGCGGAAATAAAAATGAAGGATTTGAATGCGCGTGATGTGGAAAGCGCCATGAAAATCATCGCGGGCACGGCCCGAAGCATGGGATTGGTTATCGAAGGATAACGACTATTCGTTATACACAGTGGGAGAACAGCCTGTTCGTTTGCACCACAAGGAGTGATTATGTCAAAACAAGGTAAAAAATACCTGGAAGCAGCAAACAAAGTTGATCGCAATAAGTTTTACACAAAAACTGAGGCTATTCAGCTCATTAAAGATACGGCCTTCACCAAGTTTGATCCGACAGTGGAAGTACATATGCGCTTAGGGGTTGATCCGCGCCATGCCGACCAACAAATTCGGGAAGTGGTAAACTTGCCACATGGCCTGGGTAAAACGGTGCGTGTGCTCGTTTTTGCCGAGGGGGAAGATGCTCAGGTGGCCCAGGAAGCGGGCGCCGATATTGTGGCGGACGATGAAGTCATCAAGCGAATCCAGGACGGCTGGACTGATTTTGATGTGGCGATTGCCGTGCCGGCTATGATGGGTAAGGTCGGCCGTTTGGGGCGTGTGCTTGGCCCACGTGGTCTTATGCCCAACCCCCGCGCCGGCACCGTGGCCCCCGCAGCCGCGCTGCCCCAACTGATTGAAGAAGCCAAAGCTGGCCGTGTGGAATTCCGGGTGGACCGGACGGCAAATATCCATGTGCCCATCGGCAAAGCCAGTTTTAGCCAGGAGCAACTGACCGACAATCTGAATCACCTGATTGATGTGGTGAAGAAGGCACGGCCGGCCGCCGTCAAAGGCGCTTATGTGAAACGGATGACCCTGGCTAATACCATGGGGCCTGGCATTCGTGTGGATGTTGCTGAGGCTTTGGCATAAGCATATGGTAGATGTTCCCTGGCGTGGCATGGTGGGGACACCGGCCATAACCAGCAGGAACCCTTTATCAACTTCATAGTTTGTTTTACTGAGAAGAATTTCTTCACTTAAGACAGTTGGTTACTGACGTATTAAATTTGCCAACCGAGGTGTGGATTCAATTCAAAGTGATGGTTAAACGGGCTTTTTCAAGTCTGCTTCTATTACATGTATGAATCCTCATGCCGGCTGGCATGAGGATTTTTTATTTCACCAAAAGGAGGTGACATACATTGGCTATATCACGTGCGCGAAAAGAAGAATTGGTGGCTCTTTACGGAGAACTTCTGCAAAAGAGTGATGCCGTTTTTCTGGCCGAATATAAGGGCATGAGTGTTAAAAACATGGAAGCGTTGCGCCTGGAGATTGATAAGGTCAACGGTGCTTTTTATGTGACTAAAAACACATTGCTGCGTCATATTCTGGAGGAAGCTGATATTGACGTTCCGGCAGATGTTTTGCAGGGTCAATTGGCGACCGGGTTTGCGCTGACAGAAGCGCCGGCCCTGGCAAAGGCGATGGTTGACTTTGCCAGCAAGCAAGAGCATATGACGATTAAGGGTGGTTTTTTGGGAACACGGTATTTAACAGCAGCTGAAGTGGAAGCATTGGCAAAATTGCCTTCTCTCGATCAGTTGCGGGCGCAGTTGTTGGGGCTTATCAATACCCCGGCACAAAATATCGTGGGTGCTGTGGCCGGCGGGGTACGCCAGATCATGAATGTTCTGGATGCTTATGCCAAGAGTGAAAGCGGTAGTGGCGAAGCGGCGGAAGCTGCTTGATGAGAGATTGGGAGATTAGAGATGGGGAGATTGGTGCTCCAATATCCAGGCGAATAATCACTCAACAACATTTAAAAATAACAAAACTTTCGGAGGATTTTAAAAATGGCTGATTTAGCAAAAATTGTAGAGGAATTGAGCAGCTTGACCTTATTGGAGGCTGCTGATTTGACCAAGATGTTGGAAGAAAAATGGGGCGTTAGCGCCGCCGCGCCAATGGCGATGGCGATGCCCGGTATGATGATGGGTGGCGCGGCTGCTCCGGCCGAAGAGGTTGAGGAACAGACCGAGTTTAACGTCGTTCTGAAAGATGTTGGCGCAAAGAAGATCAACGTCATTAAAGAGGTGCGCGCCCTGACCGGTCTGGGTCTGAAAGAAGCCAAAGATTTGGTGGAAACGGCCGGGGCCACGGTGATGGAAGGCGTGACCAAAGAAGCCGCTGCCGAAGCTAAAGCCAAACTGGAAGAGGCCGGCGCCGTGGTGGAAGTCAAGTAAACAAGGTTGTTTGCAATTGGCAAAAGGGCTGGTCAAATTTTGACCAGCCCTTTTTATTTGGAGTTGGATTGATGTCTGATGACAGGCGCATTGAATATCTATTGGCGTCACAATCGCCGCGGCGGCGGGAATTGGTGAAGCTGCTGGGGTATCCGGTCAGGCAGATAGCGGCGGATGTGGACGAAGATAGCGTTACGGCGCCGGATCCGGCGGTGAATGTGATGGACACGGCCGTGCTCAAAGCCCATACCATCGCCCAAACGTTTGTACCCTTGCCGGATACACACACCATCTTGATTGCCGCCGATACGACGGTGGCGGTAGATGGCGAGATGCTCAACAAACCGGCGGATGAAGCGGCGGCGCGATGGATGTTGCAGCGGCTGCGTGGGCGGGCACATGAGGTGCATACCGGGTATGTGGTGCGGGATATGCAGGCGGGCGCGGAGGTGGTGGGGGTACACACGGCCGTCGTCACCATGCGCCCCTATTCTGATGCCGAAATTGACGGGTATGTGGCTACCGGCGATCCGCTGGACAAAGCCGGAGCTTATGCCATTCAGCACCCCGTTTTCCGGCCGGTGCAGGTTTTGCAGGGTTGTTTTTTGGGGGTGATGGGGCTGCCCTTGTGTGATCTGGTGGGGGCGTTGCGGCAGTTGGGGGTGAGCACGGCCGTTGACCTGCCAGCGTTACACCGGGCACACCAACAATTCCTTTGTCCAGCTTTTGATCGTTTAGTTCTGCGCCAAGCTGATGTGCAATCCCCGTGAAAAGTGGGGGGTGTACTGGCGGCGGCTTGACCGTGTGTTTGCATGACCAGGCACGGCCGTTACCCAATTCACCGGCGCTACCCCCAGGCCGACGACCTGACGCTGTTTGTCATCAAACGAACTTTAGATGACGGGGCCGGTCAACTCCCCTCTTAAATTGGCCTGCATCTGGGTTTTTATGGTGGCCACATCGTCATGTACGCTGAGCAGGTAGGCCAGTTTGGTCAGGGCCGCCTCCGGCGTCATGTCGTAGCCGCTGATCAGGCCGGCTTCGGCCAGGGCGGAGCCGGTACTGTATTTGGTCAGGTCTACTGTGCCGCGCAAACATTGGGTGCAGTCCACAATGACCACACCACGCGCGGTGGCCTGGGCCAGCACGCGCAGAAATTCGGGGTCATTATCCGGGGCGTTGCCGGCGCCGTAGGTTTGCAGAATCAGGCCGCGCAGCGGTGGCTGGAGGACGTTTTCCAGGATGCGGGCGGACATACCGGGGTAGAGGCGCAGCGCCCCCACGTCCCCAGGGCTGGTCAGTTCGTGCAGGGTGGGCGGGGTCGTGGGTAACGGCCGTTGAGGCCACGGCCGTACCAATCCCCAGTTCACCACAATCCCCACGCCCAATTCTGCCAACGGCTGGCAGTTCGGCGAATCGAAAGCGTCGAAGCCATTGGCGTCCACCTTCACCACCCGACAGCCACGAAACAGCCTTTTGTGAAAATAAAGGCACACTTCCGGAATGGCATAATCGGCCGCCAGCAGCAGCGAAGCGATCAAATTTTCCTGGGCATCATTGCGTGCTTCACACAGCGGAATTTGCGAGCCGGTGAAGATGACTGGTTTACCCAACCCGTCCAACATAAAAGCCAGCGCCGAGGCTGAGTAAGCCATGGTGTCTGTGCCGTGCAGGACAATGAAACCATCGTACTCGTCGTAATGGTCACAAATATCGCGGGCAATGTGTGACCAGTCGGCGGGGGTCATGTTGGGCGAGTCTAAGAGGGGGGTATATTGGGTAATGGTGTAAGTGGGTAATTGGGCATGGTGAAAGGCAGGGTTGGCGGCCATGAGGGTTTGCAGAAAGTTGGGCACGGGCTGGTAACGGCCGTGAACCAGCTTCATCCCCATCGTGCCGCCCGTGTAAGCAATGTAAACCCGTTTTTTCACCCAAAACCATCCTTTGCGCAAATGATAGTGAAGAGCGCCCGACATGACAAACCATCCTCCGCCCTCCCCCCTTCACAGTAGCCAACTTTCCATTTTTGCAATAAGCTACTCCTATGGATAACAGTAATGAGTTGAGACAGCGTATCCTGGCGCTGGTACAGGCTTTTTATGAAGCGGAACACGCTGACGCCCCTTTCATCCCCGGTGAATCGGAAGTGTCTGTTTCTGGGCGTGTGTTTGACGCCGCGGAGATCATCAATCTGGTAGATGCTTCCCTCGATTTCTGGCTGACCACCGGGCGTTATGCGGAACAATTTGAGAACGAATTTGCCCGGATCATGGGGGTGCGCCACGCCATGTTGTGCAACTCCGGCTCGTCGGCCAATTTGCTGGCGCTTTCGGCGCTCACCTCGCCGAAACTGGAGGAACGCCAGCTACAACCGGGCGACGAGGTGATTACCGTTGCCGCCGGTTTCCCCACCACCGTCAACCCCATCGTGCAAAACCGGCTGACGCCTGCTTTTCTGGACATTGAATTGGGCACATATAATATGGCAGTGGAGAATCTGGAAACGGCCGTTTCCCCCCGCACCAAAGCCATCATGCTCGCCCACACCCTGGGCAATCCGTTTAACCTGGACGCGGTGATGGAAGTGGCCAACCGGCATAACCTGTGGTTCATTGAGGATAATTGTGACGCGGTGGGGTCGTTGTATCACGGCCGTGCCACCGGCTCCTTTGGGCATCTGGCTACCGTCAGTTTCTACCCCGCGCATCATATCACCATGGGCGAAGGCGGCTGTGTGTTGACCTCCCGGCCCCAGTTGAAAAAGATCGTCGAATCGTTCCGCGATTGGGGGCGCGACTGCTGGTGTGTACCCGGCGTAGCCAACACCTGCGGCAAACGGTTTGACTGGCAGCTAGGCGACCTGCCCTGCGGTTACGACCACAAATACATCTACTCTCACATCGGCTATAACCTGAAAATGACCGATATGCAGGCGGCGGTGGGTGTGGCCCAATTGCAAAAGCTCCCCCACTTTACCGCGCTGCGCCAGCGCAACTGGCAGCATCTTTACGACGGCCTGAAAACGTATGAGGAATTTTTCATCCTGCCGCAAGCGACCCCCGGCAGCCAGCCCAGCTGGTTTGGCTTTTTACTGACGGTGCGTGACGACGCCCCCTTTAGCCGCAATGAACTGGTACGCTATCTGGATGAGCGGCGCATCGCCACCCGCCTGCTGTTCAGTGGCAATATCACCCGCCAGCCCGCCTACCAAAACGTGCCCTACCGCGTCGTTGGCGGCCTGACCAACACGGACACGGTGATGAACCAGACCTTCTGGATTGGCGTCTACCCCAAATTGACGCCGGTTATGTTAGACTATGTTCTCAGTGTGTTTGCTGATTTTCTACGGCCGTTCCGGGCATAGTGGAGTAGAGATAATGCATAAGGTTGTTTTCATTCTTCCGCTTTCTGACTATATGTTGCAACTTACATTTGAGGATGGCATGGAAAAGGTGGTGGATTTACGGCCGTATATCGGCAGAGGTATCTCCGCTGCCTTAGAAGACATAAATTACTTCCGTCAGGTTCAAATTGAAAGTGGGGGGGTATTGCCTGGCCGAATGGCTACGATTTTTGCCCTAACTTCTTATATGAAGAAGTCACGGCCGTTGAGTTGCTACCAGCATGAGATTCAAAATAGTTGCCGTTTTTGCCCGCTGATCTGCCGGTTATTCGTCACTGTCCCCAAATTTGGTCAGTTCTTCGGCAAGCTGGCGTAGGCGGGTTTGCACGGCGTGGTGGACGGTGCCGGCCGGGTAGCTGCCGTCGCCATTGCGTTCCCCGGCAGGTACGCCGGTTAGCAGTTCGATGCCCTGGTCTATGGTGGTGATGGGCCAGATGTGGAACTGGTTGGCGGCCACGGCCGTGACCACATCTTCATGCAGCATCAAATGATCCCCATTACTCGCCGGAATCACCACCCCCTGGCTGCCGGTTAAGCCCCGTTTCTGGCACAGCCGGAAAAAGCCCTCAATCTTCTCATTCACCCCACCAATCGGCTGAATTTCGCCACGCTGATTCACCGAGCCGGTGACGCCAATATCCTGGCGCAGCGGAATGTTGCTCAGGCTGGACAGCAGGGCAAACAGTTCCGTCGAAGCGGCGCTGTCGCCCTCCACCCCGGCGTAATTTTGCTCAAAAGTGATGCTGGCGCTCAGGGAGAGCGGCTGCTCCTGGGCATAGGTGCCGCCCAGGTAGCCTTGCAGCGTCAGCACCCCCTTTTCATGTAGTGGGCCAGACATTTCCGTTTCTCGCTCAATGTGGGTAATACCGTCATCCCCCATGTAGGTGCGGGCGGTGATGCGCCCCGGCTGTCCAAAGGCATAATCCCCCAGATCAATGACCGATAACCCATTCACCTGCCCCACCACGCCGCCTTCGGTGGCAATGAAGATGACGCCATCGAGCATTTCCTGGAAAGCGTACTCTTCGGCGCGGCTGGCGCGGTAGATGCGTTCGTTTAATGCCTGCTGCACGTCGGCGGCGGTGGTGAGGGCACGGTCCGAAGCCACTTCGGATTCGCCCGAAGCCGAAGCGGGTTCGCCGTTCACCCCGGCCCAATAGCTCGCTTCCCGCACCAGGTCGGCCACTTCGCCAAAGCGGGTGGTGAGTTTGAGCTGGTGTTCGGCCAGCCGCGAGCCGTATTCAATCACTTTGGCCACGGCCGTGCGGTCAAAATGGCGCAATCCTTCCTCCTGGCAACGGCCGGCAATGAAGCTGGCATATTCGGCCATTGTCTCCGGGCTGCGGGGCATTTCCGTATCAAAATCAGCCCGCACTTTGAACAGTTGGGCAAAATCTTCATCGGTCTGGTAGAGAGAATAATAAAGGGGCAGGCTGCCCACCAGGATGATTTTGACGTTCAGCGGAATGGGTTCCGGGTCTAGTGATTTCGCCATTACCTGGCCTGGTTCCAACATGGTAGGCGGCTGTGCGTAAATTTTGCCGTCTTTCAGCGCTCGTTTCAGCGCTTCCCACGCCCCCGGATTGCGGTAAAAGTCGCTGGCGTTGAGAATCAGATAACCGCCATTGGCCTGGTGCAGGCTGCCGCATTTGATATTGGTGAAATGTGTAGTCACCAGCCCGGCCTGCAATTCATACTCAATACGCCCAAACAGGCCATGAAAAGTAGGATTGGTTTCGCGGATGACGGGCGTACCTTCGGCGCCGCCGTTGTTCACAAATAGATTCACCGCATAGCGGCGCAGGTCAATCTCCTCGGTATTTTCACTATCCACCGGCGGCACAAAATCTTCAATCTGGGCCAACACATCCCGATGCAGTTCCGTCAGGTAAAGCTGCATCTCCTCATCATCTTTGTAACTTCCCAGAATGTCGGCAAAGTGATGTTGCACGGCGGCGGCGGCCACTTCGCGGTCAATCTCTTTCATGCGCCGCCGTGCGGTCATTTCCATTTGCCGCACCTGGTGTATCACGTCGGCCAGTTTTTCCGCCAGAGCCTGATGGGCGGTTTCCAGCGCGGCGCGTTGGTCGGGCGTCAACTGCTGCATCAGTTGGGCGATTTCCTGGGGGGAGAGCTGACGGCCGTCGGTCACCAGGGCGATCACAAAACTAGAGGGCGTTTGCACCAGAGCGAAGCCATCCTTTTCCGCCTGTTCGCTGACTGTTTGCAGCAATTTGTTTTGCGCTTCTTCCAGTTCTTGCTGCATGGCGGCAATCGCGTTCTGGTACGCTTCGGCCTCAAATGCCTGCGGCAAATCCTGGCTGATGTCGCTGATCAATTTAGACATACGCGCTTGAAAACGGGCGCCTTCACCGGCCGGCAGGGAGATGGCGCGCGGTTGGTAGGGCACGGTAAAGTTATGCACATAAACCCAGTCGGGTGGGGTGGTCTGGCCGTTGGCCTGTTCGCGCAGGAAATGTTCAATGGCGGTGGCCCGCCCCGTACCGGTAGCCCCCAGCACAAAAATGTTGTACCCCTGGCTTTGAATGCTGATGCCAAACTCAATGGCGCGGGTGCCGCGTGGCTGGCCGATGATGTGGCTGCGGGGTTGCAGCACGGCCGTTGTCTCAAATTCAAACTGCGCGGCGTCACAAAAATGGCGTAATTTGTCGGGCGGCAATGGGGTAAGAGGCGATAACTTGGGCATTTTGCTCTCCGTTACAAAAATTGGGTAAAATAAAGTATCACCCAACCGCCCCATCTATGCAACAGACACGGCCGTACCCCGCACCAATGCCCGGTGATCGTTCACATTCAAATCTGTCATCAAGTATGGTAGGGGTGGGACAGGCGGGCAAGAGCCTGGTCGGTACAAATCACTTCGTTCCCGCCTGTCTCACCCCGTTTGGCGGAAATGGGTAAATAATGGGGTGAGACGGCGCGGAGATGAGACCTCTTGTTTTGACCAGATGCAACCCGCGCCGTCCCACTCTTACGCCGGAGCGAAAAACAAGTTGAAAATCACTTTTGGTTGTCTTTCTTATTGCGTTCCATCTTTAGTCGAACCATTTCAGCTTTCGCTCTTTGAGGATCCGATGCTGCCTTTTCAGGTCCTCCTGCATTGGCAATGGCTTGAGATGCAACATCTTCTAGCGGATTGCGTTCTTTGGCCGGAATCTCTCTGTTGACTACCTTTTCATTTTCTGCCAACGGTTTGCTTACCCCAAAATATTTCTTAGAAACTTCCTCGAAGATTGCTTCTCCAAGACTTTGAACCAAGTTGGATATTTGAGTGATGTAGTCGGAAGTTATCGAAATTGGTTCATCGACAATCAGTCCTCGCTTTTCTTTATCATTCAGTTTATCAATGTATTTGTCCTGAGTAATAATGCCCCCGTTATGAACAATGGCGTTTCTGTCGAGATCAGCTCGATACAAAAGTCTATCATCAGTCTTGATAGGTAATGACAACGTATTTACGAAGTAACTCAAATATGCATCTGGGCTTTTTCTTATCAACTCCCATATTGCTTTGTCTGATATTCTTTCGAGATACTCTGAGTTTAGAGAGGACAAGGCAGAGGTACTATACTCATTTAATGCCTTTTTCCCTGATGGAGTAACTTCCAAAATTGAAGGATTTAGTAGCCAGATAGTACGCAATGTGTCTGTTATGAATGCTTCAAGGTGAGCCATTATCATTGTCAACTCATGATACGCCAGTATCCGAGCCTTTCGGCCATCAAATACAATGTGAATCACTGGTTCAATATCGAGAAGCATATGGTCAGTGCGATAACCTCCTGACACTTCATGGAATGACCGCCTAAAAAAATTTACCAGAAACGGTGTTTCTACTTTAGTATCTTCTTGAATTTTGGTCGGATCATCAGGAATAGCTTTGGCAGCATGGTAGAAAATCAACTCGGTTTGCTGTATCGAAGCTAAAAAAAAGCTATACCTTTTGCGAAAATCTTTCCAATCCATTTTTGCCTCTATCAACAAGCTAATGCCATCTTATTCATTCAATACGACAGTCCACGTCAAACTTGCATGAAGGAAAGAGAATAGCGAAGAAAAATGTGGCGTCAAGAATGGGCGGAGACATGCGATTTTTCAAAAATCGGATGTCTGAGGTGCAGGTCGTTGAACGACTAGGGGGTGGGGATTTCCAGGGCTTCGAGTAGTTGCGGCTGGTCGGCCAGGGCGTAGCGGACCACTTGCAGCAGCGTCACCAGCCACACCCGCGCTTCACTCCACTCAATCCTCCACGATATGAAGCTCCCAAATTTCTGGATAAAGCTCCTGAAAGGGCAGCCAGGTATCACGCTCAATTCCCGGATCATTGGAACGAACGATATTCAGCGAAATCTGAAGATTCTTCAATGCCGTATCAAACTGGCTCTTAGAACAACCATATGCTTCCATCACCTCATCGCGCAGCGCCGTCGTCTCCCACGGCTCATTGCGAATCTTCTCGAAAATATACGCTGCTAACGGATTCAGTTGAGCGATATTACGGTGACATGATGCAAAATGGAAATCTCGCAAATAGTCCATCGTCATCAACACCGCAAAGCCCCCTTTAATTTTGCCGTAGAAAATCTCATCAGGAAACGTGGCCGGCAGACGATTCTTCCAATCCCAAACGGCCGTAATCTTTTCCCCCCACCCATCCTCTCCTGGCTGCTTTTCCGGTAAATCAACATACTCCCAAAGCGACGGAAGCCCGCTTTTTGAACTTTCAAATATCGTGCAAATCTGCAACTCCCGAATCAACAAACGAGCTTCTTCAAATGTTTTGATCATACCTTTTTCACCAACGCCTCCATACACCATCAGTTTTCAACTTCATACTCTGTCATGAAATGCAGAATTTCCATCTGGCAAAAAGCATAGTAGACAGGCAAAGCAGCGTCAACATCAGACATCCGATTTTTCAAAAAAAATCGGATGTCTCGCTTCCCCCACATATCTGCTACACTTTGCGATGATGAATGAACCAACACACGCCCGCAAACCAGAGATCATGAGTCCCGCCGGCCATTGGCCGCAGCTACACGCCGCCATCGAGGCCGGCGCTGACGCCGTCTACTTCGGCCTCAAACATTTCACCGCCCGCGCCAAAGTCGGCTTCGCCCTCTCCGAACTACCCGACGTCATGCAAACCCTGCACCAGCGCGGCGTGCGCGGCTACGTCACCTTCAACACCCTCATCTTCGACCACGAACTGAGCGAAGCCGCCCAAACAATAGCCGCCATCGCCACCGCCGGAACAGACGCCATCATTGTGCAAGACGTGGGCATCACCCAACTGGCGCACCAGATCGCGCCCGATTTGCCCCTGTATGGCAGCACCCAAATGAGCATCACCGACGTGGCCGGGATTCGCCTGGCGCAGCAATTGGGCGTCAGCCGCGTGGTGCTGGCGCGGGAACTGTCGCTGGACGAGGTGCGCCAGATTCGCGCCCAGACGGATTGTGAATTGGAACTCTTTGTGCATGGCGCACTGTGCGTCTCCTACTCCGGGCAATGTTTTTCGTCAGAAGCGTGGGGCGGGCGCAGCGCCAATCGCGGCCAATGTGCCCAGGCGTGCCGCCTGCCCTATGAATTGATGGTGGATGACCGGCTGCGGCCGCTGGGTGACGCCCGCTACCTGCTCTCCCCCGGCGACCTCTACGCCCTGCACCAGATTCCCGAAATTGTGCAAATGGGCATCACCGCGTTGAAAATTGAGGGGCGCTACAAAGATGCCGATTATGTGGCCCTGACCACCCGTGCCTACCGGCAGGCGGTGGATGCGGCCTGGGACGGCCGTCCCGCCCCCGTCACCCCCGCCGCCGAAGAGCAGCTAACCCAGGTCTATTCGCGTGGCCTCGGCCCCTGGTTTCTCACAGGCACCAATCATCAGACAGTGGTGGACGGCCGTGCCCCCCGCCATCGTGGTCTCTTCATGGGCCAGGTCACGCGCGTCTCCGCCGACGCCGTACACATTGCCCCCGCTGCCACCGCCACCCCGCTCAAAGCCGGTGACGGTGTGGTTTTCGACGCTGCCGACTGGCGTAGCCCCGAAGAGCCGGAAGAAGGCGGCCATATTTACCAGGTCATGCCCGCCGCCACCGGCCAATTGACGCTGCGTTTTGGCAATGGCGCGGTCAACTTCAACCGCATTCGCCCCGGCGACCGGCTGTGGCGCACCCATGACCCGGCGCTGGACAAGGCGGTACGGCCGTATACCCAACCCGCCACCCCTGTCCACAAACAGCCCGTCCACGTACAGGTTTCGGCAAAAGTGGGGGAGCGGTTAACGGCTGTATGGACATTGCGCAACCAGCCACACATTCAGGTGACGATGCAATCGCCCGCACCACTCACCCCTGCCCAAAACCAGGCCATCAACGAAGTTCGTCTGCGCGAACAACTGGGGCGACTGGGCAACACACCCTACGAACTGATCGAGCTACATCTGGTGAGCGACGGCCGTGCCTTTGCCCCCACCTCCCTGCTCAACGACCTGCGCCGCCAGGCCGTAGAACAACTCGCCGCCCAACAAAGCCAGCCGCCGAAGATGACCATTCACGATGCTACGGCCGTGCTCCACACCGCCCTCACCACCCTCACCACCCAATCCCCCCTCACGCATCACGCATCACGCATCACGGATCACGTCCACCTCCTCATCCGCACCCCCGAACAACTCGAAGCCGCCCTCACCCTGCGCCCCGCCAGCATCACCCTGGACTACCTCGATCTGTACGGTCTGCGCCCCGCCGTCGAGCGCGTGCAGGCGGCCGGCATCACCGCCCGCGTCGCCAGCCCGCGCATCCTCAAACCTGGCGAAGAGGGCATCGTCAACTTTCTGCGCCGGTTAGACTGCCAGATTTTGGTGCGCGCCAATGGGCTGTTGGCGATGTTGCAAGAAGGTGAACACCCGCCGGGCCACCCGCCGCTCATTGG
Organism: Anaerolineae bacterium; assembly: GCA_023382655.1. GTDB lineage: Bacteria > Chloroflexota > Anaerolineae > Promineifilales > Promineifilaceae > CAADGU01. The sequence continues at coordinate 14,119 of JAHDWK010000002.1, forward strand.
CGACTTCAGCCTCAACGCGGCCAACGTACTCACCGCCCACACCTTCCTGCAAACGGGGTTGCTGCGCCTGACGCCCACCCACGACCTGAACGCCGCCCAAATCACCGAACTGGCGCGGCAAATCGGCCCGGACAAAATCGAGGCAGTGGTCTACCAACACCTGCCCGTTTTCCACACTGAACATTGTGTCTTCTGCCGCTTCCTCTCCACCGGCACCAGTTATAAGGATTGTGGGACGCCATGTGAGAAGCATAAAGTGGGGTTGCGGGATGGCAACGGCCGTGTCCATCCCGTATTGGCCGACGTCGGCTGCCGCAACACCGTCTTTGGCGCGGAAGCCCAGGAAGCCAGCCATCATTTGGCCGCCTGGCGGCGGGCTGGTATTCACCATCTACGCCTGGAATTCGCTCACGAAACGGCCGACCAGGTGACAAAAATCACTAACGTCTTCCAACAAGCCCTCACCGGGCAGATCGCCATGCCCGAACTCACCCGTCACCTGCACCGGCTGGCCCCCCAAAACATCACCGAAGGCAGCCTCTTCGTCCCCGACAACTACCTCATGCTGCCCGTGCTGCAATGAATATGGAAGCACATCCCACTTGATTCAAACAAGCCCTAAAAAGCTGCGAATATGCACGGCCGTGCCCACCAATCGCGCTATCTGAATCTTGCCCCCACCGGCTAACTGCACCATCCGCCCCTTGTCCAGCACCAGCAGCAAGTGATGGGTACGGCTGACCAGCCGGTCGCTGGGGTCGTAGGCCCGCCCCAGACCCACCGTCACCTGCTGAATGGCGCTCAGGGCGTGTGTCTGCTCTGTTTGCCGCAGTACACTGTGGCGGCGCACCGTCACCGTGCCCACCGTCTTGTCAAATGTAGCCGTCGTCGAGCCTGCCAGCAGCAGCACGGCCGTGCCCAACCCCGCCAGGAACAGGATCACACCCAGGAGGCGGCCGGGCCACACCCCCACCGCGATCACCTGCGTCCACAACGCCCACACGCTGGCAGCCAGCAAAAACACCCCCAACATATACAGCGCCACCGGGCGCTGCCGCAACACGAGGCGCGACTCTGTTTCTTCAATCACTTTCATACTGGCCCCATCATAACAGGCAGGTGGCAGGTGGCAAGTGATCACCTGCCACCTGCCGCTATAGTCCATTTCTACACCGTTTTGGCGCTACAACGAATCGCCGATCCGGGTAAAATGAGGAGGTATGTTTGATTGACGCTGAGTGCAATGAGTGGCGCCAGGCGAGGGGCAAAACCGTTTCGGTTAACCGGATGAGAACGCCCCTTGCCGGGCACTGCCCTTCAAAAAGAGGGAAAAATGAGAACGTTTAAGTTAGTTGTGGCCTGGATATTAGTGGTGCTGTCCGTTTTGGGTATCATTGCCGTGCTGATTGGCCTGGTCGCCAGTTGGCAGATACGCAATAGGGCGACGGAAGCGACGGTGAATTTGTTGACGGCAGGGGAAACGGCCGTGACCACCCTCAGCAACGGGATGGGCCGCATTGATGACCGGCTGGCTGTCACCCAACAAAACATCGAAACATTGGAAAACAACATTACCAACACCGGCGCGGATGTGACTGAAAATAGTCTGGTGGGGCAGGCCATCTCTGCCCAAATCAGCGAAGAAACGGCCGCCTCTATTGCCGAAGCTAGAGCGACGGTCACGGCCATTACCGACGCCGTTAGCACGCTCAATGCGGCCATCAACGCCGCCAACGCCATCCCCTTTGTGCAGCTAGACGGTTTTGTGCCCGAACTGGTGGGGGACATTGCCACTGGCATCGCCGAATTGGAGCAAAGCGTGACCACATTCCGTACCGGCGTACAACAACGGCGCGAGGATCGCATTGCCGACACAGTGGGCTACTTCACCGGCATTACAGCAGAAATGAGTGACCGCGTGGGGCAGGTACAAAGTCGTCTGGAAACGGCCGAAACCCGATTGGATACCACCACCAACAGACTGGAATCCGCAAAGATCAGGCTGCCCCGCATCTACACCACCATCACCATTGCCGCCAATGTGGCCCTGCTGCTGATCGGCGTCGCTTTTGGCAGCCTGCTGCTGCACGGCTGGGCGCTGACCAAAAACCCCGACCTGACGTTGAAGGAACTGGCTTCTGGTAAAAGCACGGACGCCGGGTAGCCACCGATTAAAATCGGCGTCTGCTACAAAAAACGCGCTCAAGCGCGTTCGTTGACATCCCCGTAACGTGCTTCAGCACGTTTCCTATATCAGCCTATGAATTCATTCATAGGCAATGGCCATAGGCAATGGCAGTCAGGATGTGGTATTGGAACAGCAAATAACGTTGTATGTGGGCACTTATACCCGGCGCGAACCGCATGTGGATGGCAAAGCGGCGGGCATTTACGTGTATACGCTGAATGCCGAGACCGGGCAGTTGGTGTACCAATCCACAGCCACCGGGGTGGTCAACCCTTCCTTTCTCACTCTTTCGCCGCAGGGCGATTTTTTGTACGCGGTGAATGAAGTAGCGGATGGCGAGGTGAGCGGCGCAGTGAGCGGCGCGGTGAGCGCCTTTGCCATAGACGCAGCTACCGGCAACCTGACCTTTCTCAACAAACAACCATCGTCCGGATCGGCCCCCTGTTACGTGAGTACAGACCCGACCGGGCAATTTGTGCTGGCGGCCAATTATGTGACCGGGAATGTAAGCGTGCTGCCGGTGTTGGGTGACGGCCGTCTCGCCCTCGCCAGCAATACTCAACAACATCACGGGCACGGCCCCGACCCACGCCAGGATGGTCCCCACGCCCACTGCATTATGCCGGATGGTTACGGCCGTTTCTATCTTTCGGCCGATTTAGGCACAGACCAGATCATGGTTTATACTCTGGACAGGGCGCAGGGAAAACTGATTCCCGCCGCGCCGCCGGTTCAGCTAATACCCGGCAGTGGACCACGTCATCTCTGTTTTCATCCCCACGGCCGTGTGGTTTATGTGCTGGCCGAACTCAGTTCGCAGGTGTTTGTTTTGGCTTATGACCCGGAATCAGGTGATTTACGCCACCAGCAAACCATCGCCACTCTACCCCCAGAGTGCGCCACGCCCAATACCGGCGCGCATGTGCAGGTCTCGCCAGATGGCAAATTTCTCTATGCGTCGAATCGGGGGCACGACTCGCTGGCGATCTTTGCCATTACTGCCCGGACCGGGCTGTTGACGCCGGTGGGCCATGAACCGACGCAGGGCCAGACACCGCGCCATTTCACAATGGACAGGCACGGCCGTTTCCTGTTGGTAGCCAATCAAGATAGTGACACGGTGGTGGTGTTTCGGCGGGATGAAGTGGGGGGTGGGCTGACGGCCGTAGCCCCTCCCGTCCCCATCCCCACCCCCGTCTGCCTGCACCTGCGACCCAAAGAATAAGAATCCACAGATTACACAGATGCCACAGATTTTTCTAATCGGTGAAATCTGTGTAATCTGTGGATAAAAGGAAAAAAACATGCCCAGGTATCAGAAAGTAAAAGTCATTGTCAACCCTGCCGCCGGGAAGGACGAACCGATTTTGAACACGCTCAACGATCTGTTTCACCCACATGGCATCATCTGGGACGTCGGCATTACGCTGCAATTTGGCGATGCCACCCGCCTGGCCGCCGAAGCCGCCGCCAGCGGCCACTATGACCTGGTGGCCGCGTATGGCGGTGATGGTACGCAGATGGAGATTGCCAACGGGCTGCGCGGCAGCGGTGTGCCCATGGCTATCCTGCCCGGCGGCACGGGCAACGCTATGGCCTTTGAGCTAAACATACCCATCGAATTACGCGCGGCGGCCGAATTGATCGTCACCAGCGAGAAGGTGAAAGCTATTGACCTGGCCAAAGCCCATGACACCTACTTCATGCTGCGGCTTTATTCTGGCGTGGACGAGGAGCAAAAGACCAGCCGGGAACAAAAGGACAAATACGGCATCCTGGCTTACCCGCTTTCTGTTTTGGAGATGGGGCGGCAGCTAAACCATGCCGATTACCGCCTGACCATTGACGGCGAGGTGGTGGAAGAACAGGGCGTGGCCTGTTTTGTGCTCAATGCGGGCAGTATCGGCGGCGTCAGCCTGTCATTTGACGCCGAGGTGGATGTGACCGATGGTTTCCTGGACGTGTTTATGATTGACACCAGCCTCTCCACCGTGCGTTCGGCCCTTGGCCGCTTTCTGCGCCTGCCCACGGAGCAGGCCGGGCTGCATTACTGGCGCGGTAAGGAGATTGTGATGGAAGTGGACCCGCCACAGACCATCTGGGTAGATGGGGAATTGTTAGGTAAGACGCCACTGACGATCACGGCCGTGCCCGCCGCCGTGCAAATTGTGGTTCCGTAGGGCGATTTTGAAAATCGCCACACACTAATTGCTGTGGCCGGTCTCCAGACCGGCCCGATCCCAGAGACAATGATCAAATTCCCACCTCAAGCCCCGCCCGCTTTTCACTTACTCGCCAAACCGACCGGCGCTATTTGCAACCTGGATTGTAAATACTGCTTTTTCCTGTCCAAAGAGATGCTCTACCCCGGCAGCCGTTTTCACATGGCGGACGAACTGCTGGAAACGTACATCCGGCAGTTGTTGGAGGCGCACGGCCGTGTCCCCGAAGTGATCATCGCCTGGCAAGGGGGTGAACCCACCCTCATGGGGCTGGACTTCTTCAAACGCGCTGTGGAACTGGCCGAAAAATACAAAAAGCCCGGGCAGCAAATCATTCACACCATGCAAACCAACGGTACGAAGCTGGATGACGCCTGGTGCGCCTTTTTCAAAAAACACAACTTCCTGATCGGCCTCAGCGTGGATGGGCCACGTGATATACACGATACCTACCGGGTAAACAAAGGGGGTGCGGGCAGCTTTGACCAGGTGATGCGTGGTTGGGAATACCTGCGCCAACATGGGGTAGATTTCAACATCCTTTGTACCGTGCACGCCGCCAACCAGGATCAGCCGCTGGAGGTCTATCGCTTTTTCCGCGACGAGTTGGGGGCGCAGTACATCCAGTTTATCCCTATTGTGGAGCGGGCCACGGCGCAGTTTTTGCCGTTGGCGAATGTGGGTTGGAGTGAACGGCCGGGTGGGGAACGGCCGTTATACGTGCAATCCGGCAGCCTGGTCACAGAACGCTCGGTGGATGGGGCGCAGTACGGCCGTTTTCTCTGCGCCATTTTTGATGAATGGGTGCGGCGCGATGTGGGGCAGGTTTTTGTGCAGCTATTTGATACGGCCCTGGGCGCGCACGTCGGCCAGTACAGCCTGTGTATCTTTGCCCCCACCTGCGGCAACGCCCTGGCCCTGGAACACAACGGCGACTTGTACTCGTGTGACCATTATGTGGAGCCGGATTATCTGCTGGGCAATATCCAGCAAACGCACATGATCGAACTGGTGGCCTCTGACAAACAGCGCCAGTTTGGCCGGGACAAACAAGAGACGCTGCCCCGTTACTGCCGGGAATGTGAAGTCCGTTTTGCCTGCAACGGCGGCTGCCCGCGCAACCGCTTCATCCACACGCCAGACGGTGAAGACGGGCTAAATTACTTATGCGCCGGTTACAAGTTGTTTTTTAACCACACCCACCGCCCCATGCAAATGATGGCCGATTTGCTGCGGCAGGGGCGGTATGCGGATGAGATTATGCAAATGGAGATTGGAGATTAGAGATTGATTTCATCTCCAATCTCCTAATCTCCAATCTCTTCCAAAAACGCCTCTACCCCCTCAAGTACCGTCAGATACCAATGTTCCGCCGGGATGGCCTTTTCCAGGTCGGCGCGGCGCATGACGTTTTGCACGTCGGTCTTCACCCGCGCCAGGCGCAGGTCAACCCCGGATCGGGCCAGATCCTTTTCCAGTTCCACCAGGGTGATCACGGCCGTGGCATCAATATCATTCATAGACTCACAGTCCAGCAAAATGACGCGGGGGGACGGTTGGGTAGCGGCCACACTTTTGCGCACGGCCGTCACAAAGTCGGGTGAATTGGCAAAAAAGAGCGTACCATCAAAGCGCAAAACCAACAGCCCAGGGAATGTTTCCCCATCGGGAAAATGCTCCAGACTGCGGAAGACATCCGTACCTGGCATCTGACCCAACACATGGGTATTGCGTCGCTTGGTGTTAAACAGCAGCACCACCAGCCCCAACCCGGCCGCCAGCAGCAGCCCTTCCAACAATCCCAAAAACAATACACCGACGGCGGCGATCACGGCCGTAGCAAAATCCAGATTCGTAATCGAGCGGTACTGCGTCACCTTGCGCAGCCGGATGGAATGCCACACCGCATGAATGACTATCGCCCCCAACGTTGCCTCCGGCAAATTGTAAAAGAGCGGCGTAAAGGCCAGCGCCGTGATGAAAATGGCGACCGCGCCAATCAGCGCCACCATCTGCGATTGCCCACCCGCCGTCACCGACGCCGATGTGCGCGACATGCTGCCATTGCCTACAAAACCACCGCTAAAGCTGGCCCCTACATTGGCTGCTCCCACCGCCAGCAATTCCTGGTCGGCGTTCACCTCATACCCAAACTTCACGCCAAAGGCGCGGGCAATGGCCACCGACTCGGCAAAAGCGACCAGCGCCACCCCCACTGCGCCGCCCAGCAGCGACATCACCTTTGCCAGCGTCATCCCCTCCGGCAGGCCAAATGGCGGCATCCCGGCCGGAATTTCCCCCACAATATGGATACCCATGGCTTCAAAATCAAGCAAGCCGGATAGCGCAATAGCCAGAAACAAGACCACCAACGGCGCCGGAATCTTGGGTACATATTTGTGCAAAATAAATAACAACGCCAGACTGGCAAACCCGACGATCATGGTCGGTACTTGAATCAGTTCTATATCACGCACAAACAAGAGTAGACCGGGCAAAAAGTCATAACTGGTTTCCGGTTCAAAGCCGAAAATCTTGTCCAACTGCCCCACCGCAATCGAAACCGCCACCCCCAACACAAAACCATCCAGTACCGGTCGGGACAAAAAATCGGCCATCAGCCCCAGACGCAAGACGCTGGCGACGATGAGCATCACGCCCGCAATCAGCGCCAGCATGATGGTCAACAGAATGAAATCTGACGAACCAGGCACCGCCAGCACCGCCACCACGCTAAAGGAAAGCGCGGCGATGGCCGAACTGGGGCCGACAACAAGATGGCGCGATGAGCCAAAGATGGCATAGGCCACCATGGCCAGCGGCGCGGCATACAGTCCTGTTTCCAATGGCATACCGGCGACGCCAGCGTAGGCCATCGCCTCTGGCACCAGCAGCGCCCAGATGGTCAGGGCGGCAATCACATCTGCCCGCAGCCATGTTTTTTGGTAAGCAGGCAGCCAGCTTAAGATGGGCACGTAAGTGTGCAAAATCTCTTTTGCTGATCGTTTGGATGGTTGTGGAGATGCAATCATGGTTTTTTTTACCGCCAGAAGTTCAACTTCTGCAAAGAAGTTGAACTTCTAAACGGCCGTATCCTCTTCTCCCTCTTTCACCCACGCCTGCGCCGCCTGCCACGCCTGCCAGGTGGCATACATCAGCCGCTCATCGGCCAGGAAAATATCCTCACGGGCAATGGCCTCCGTCGTTTCCGTTTTCTCAATTTGATCTAGGACGCCGGCATGGACGCCGGTCAATACCAGCTTGCCACCGTTGGCGCGCAATTTCAGCGCGTACCGTTCAATCACCTTGATGAAGGTGCTGCCCACCCGGTCAGCGCCGCGCAAATTCAAAATAACCACCGCCCGCTCTGCTCCCTGTGGCGCGGGCAGCATCTCTTCCAGATTGGCGGCGGCCGCATAAAAGACGCTGCCATACACCCGCAGCAAGGTCACGCTGCGCGCCGTTAGAGTTGATGGCGACTCTTTTTCCACGATGTACCCATCTTCCTGGGGTTCTAAGGCCACCAGCCGCACATCCGAAGCCGACTGGGAGATGTATTGCAAGATGGACAGGATGACACCTACCAGTACGGCATATTGCAGCGGCCAGACCAGCGTGGCTAAAAACGTGACCAGCATAATGACTCGCGGGCCTGCGCCAATGTCCCACACATCTTCAATTTCTTTGACTTTTATTGCTTCATATCCGGCGAAGATGAGCAGGGCGGCAATGGTGGGCATGGCAATACGTTCCACAAAATTGCCAAACAATAACACGACCACAATGATAATCAGCCCGGAAAAAATGTTGGCCAAACGGCTTTTGGCGCCGGCGCTCATGCTCACGGAGGTTTCGGACATGGTGCCGCCGATGGGCAGCCCCTGCACCAGGCCACTGGCCAGGTTGGCCATGCCCTGCCCGGCAAAATCGCGGGAAACGTCCGGGAAGTTGCCGTCGGTGTTGGGCACAGTTTTGCTCACGCCCACGGCCTGCACCAGGCCAATAACGGCCAACGCCAGTGCGGAAGGCAGCAGCAGGGGAATCAGGGAGAAGTCTGGCAGGGTAAAGGAGGGAAAACCACGTGGGATGTCGGCAATATCGCCGATGGTTTCGACAGTGGTCAGGTTGAACACGGCCGTGACCACCGACCCCAGCAAAATCGCCAGGATCATGTTGAAATCCTTCAACCGCGTTTTACCCAGCCCCACAATCAGGCCGATGGTGAGTGCGCCCACAAAAAAAGTCGGCATTTCCCATGCCTGAAAATTCAGCAGCGTATCCAGCCCAGACAGCACATTTCTGTCGTAGGGGCTACTGTAGCCCGTAAAGTGGCTGAGTTGTCCCAGGATGATCAACAGGGCAATGCCGCTCATAAAGCCAACCATCACCGCATTGGAGACGAACCGGGTAATGCCGCCTAAACGCAAAATACCCAGCAAAAATTGGATAAGGCCAACCATGAACGTCAGCACCCCCAACGCCGCCAGCGAATTCACCCCGGAGACGCCGGCCAGGGCGTCTCCGGTGGCTACGGCCATGGCGCCGGTATTGCCCACATACATGAATTGCGAACTGAGGGTGAAGGCAGCAATGGGCGTACCTACCATCAGCGCATACAACCCTTGCATGGGGTTGACTCCGGCCAGAATGGCCGACGCCAGCCCATCGGGAATGGTGACAAAGGCGGAGGCGGTACCGGCTGTTATGTCAGAACGCAGGGTTTCGCGGTTCAAGGCAATCTTGGGCATTTTTTTACAACCTGTTGATGAGTAAGTCAGCTTTCGGCGCGGCCAATCAGGAGGCCCACCCATCGGGTGCTATCAGGCAACCACCACCCCCGCTCCCAAAATACCGGCAATAAGAAGCAGCAAAACCAATCCCTTTTTTAAGCCCTTGCCCATCAACCACTGGTAGAGGGGAGACCGGATGGCCGTGAGACATAGGGCGAAAAAAATGGGGTAGCTACCGGGGCAGCCCAACTCAATAAATAGAGGGCGATACCGGCCAACACCAACCCTGTCAGTGATCGAAAAAGGGGAGAGGTGGTAACGGCCGTTGCCCGGGCTGCTTCCGGCGCTAAATCAGTCTGGCCCGAATCCATGCAGGTTTTGGGCCAGACTACTTACGGCCAAAGGCGCGTTTGGTTCCCGGCAGCATGGCATAAATAAGTATTAAGCTGTTCAGGATGACGGATATTTGCACATCATACCATTCGCCACCTGTCACCAAAATAACAAAGTCGAAGACCAGGTTGATCAGCGAAATGGCGGCCACAAAAATCCAGCCGGCTTCTTCCAGATTCCACAACATCTGCAACACCCAGAACCAGATATAAGCCATCAGCCCATAAACCAGAGCATACCACAGGCTAGTGGTGGGAAAATCTACCGGCCCCATAAACGGGAAAATAAAACGCAAGGCAATGATGGCGTTGATCACAACCGCAATCCCCGCCGCAATGGCCAAAATAGTAACACCAATCGGTCGTTTCATGATCTAATTTCCTCCTTGTGTTTGGTCGTAGGGCAATTTGCTAAATTGCCCTACGACCAATTAACCCGCCAGCAGTTTTGCTTTCTGCGCGGCAAATTCTTCTTCGGTCAGCAGTCCTTGCGCTTTGAGCGCGCCCAAACGCTCCAACTGTGTGATCACATCCTCTTCCTGGGCCGGCGCCGGTTCGTAATACTCCTGCGGCGGTGGGGCATACTGTGGTGGCGGCGCCTGCTGCTGCACGGCGTGTGAATAGGCAGCCACATTCTTATCTGCTTGTCGGCGGTTTACGGCATTGCGGGTGGCGGTGGCGGTACCGACGACCGCCGCTGTGCGGGCCATCCCTCTAACTAAACCTGGCATTGTTATTCTCCTTTATTTGTCGGGCGATTTGGGAAATCGTCCCGCATCGGGTCCTGAAATTAATTCGTTGCCAGCGAAGCAAAGGCTTCGTCCACGATTGGCGCGGGTACACGGAAGTTCAGGGCCACTTCTACCCCGCTGGCGGCAATCGCATTCACCAGGGCCACGGCCCAGGTGTGTTCAATGGCTAAGGCAATCACGGCTGAGTCCGGCACCATTCCTTCCCATAGAGTCTCGGCGTCATCGGAATCAAAAAGACCGCGTGTGCCTGTTTCAATAAAACCAAGTTTGGTTTTTTGCTCCGGCGACATATCTTCGAGATCAAGCCGCATACACTCCCCGTTTTCTTGCTTAAACAACACCATGACGTCCAGCACCCGGATCGTGCCGGCCGCAGACTGCCGCTCAAGTTCCTTCAGGATACTGCCGTCAAAACGAGGCTCGCCAATTGCCAAAACGACTACATCAACCGGTCCATGTTTCATCATTTGTTTGTTCCTCCAATCATTTACAGAAAAGAAGTTCAACTTCTTCCAAGAAGTTGAACTTTCAACCTGAATGTCTAAACCGTCTCTACAACACCAAACACATCCCGCAGCCGGGTCTCATCTTCGCTGTTTAAGTTGGTACGCAGCAGCGTAGCGTTGTGCCGGGCCAATTCGGGCAGCACTTTGTCTTCAGTCATATATTCAACCATTAAAAACAGCGCCGAATGACCGGGTTCAATGGTGCGGCCCACTTCCTTAATAAACTCGTCATCAACACCACAGTCCGATAGTTTCCCGGCTGCGGCGCCACCGGCTGCCCCCACCGCCAGACCCAACCAGGGAACACCAAAAAGCAAGCCAATGAACAGGCCCCAAAATGCGCCACCCAGAGCGCCCGCGCCAACCAGGTTATTAGCTTGTTTCACTTTCACTTTGCCATCGCGCCGGCGAATGACGGTGGCCGCGTCGGAGAGGGTGATAAGTTGCTGTCGTTGTAATGCCTGAATTTGCCCGACCATCTCTGGCGCGCCGGTTTCATTGTCGAAAGCAAAAACCAGCAATGAACTCATCTCCAATCTCCTCTAGCTGACGGTTTATGTTCATCAGCCTTGACCATAAGGATAGGCTACCGGCCCGGCAATCAATAGCCCCGAAAGGGTGTAAAAAGGGTGTACTGTTTTGTGGACGGGGATTTTGGGCTTTGTGGGGTTTGGTGTGACACGTGAAACGTGATGCGTGACCGGAGGGCCTCACGCATCACGTTTCACGCATCACGTCCACTATGAGTCCCAATTCAATTGCTTTGTTTACGGCCTGGCGGCGATTTTCCACATCCAGCTTTTGGTAGATGTTGATCGTATGCCGCTTGACGGTTTCTGGGGCAATGTAAAGGATACCGGCGATCTCTTTGTTGCTCAGGCGCTGCGCCAGCAAACGCAAGACATCCAGTTCACGGTCGGTTAATGATTCGATGAGTGGTGGGGGTGTAGACGGCCGTACCCCATTACCATTCTTCGGGAAAGCGTCCAAAATCCGCCGGATATAAGCGGGGGCAATGCCCTGAGCCGCTAACCGTTTGAGCAAAACGGCCGTCTGTGACCCCATGTCTACAAACAGCCGAATAAAACCGCCGGGCTGCGCCAGCTGCAGCGCCTGAACCAGGGCCGCTTCCGCCGCCTGGTGTTTGTCTTGTGCCTGGTAAAGTAAGGCTTGCATCACCAGCACTTCAATTTGATAGCGAATGTTATGGTTGGTGGTGACAATTTCGTCAAGCCGCGCCAGATCCGCTTCTGCCTGCTGGCGGCTGGCGGGTGTGTTTTGGGCAATCAGTATCCGGGGCCGTGTCATTTGCGGTTCATAGATATTGGGCATTGTTTTTGATAATAGCGTGGTATCGGTGTGGGCTGCCCAATGCATGGCCTGATCCTGGTCTCCCTGCCGCAGCGCCAGTTCTGCTTGAAACGCTTTCAGGGTGAGCAACAGGGAAGGAAACTCCATTTCCAGGCAGTATTGTTCGGCCGTTTCCACCACCTGCCGCGCCGCCTCTGCCTGATTTTGCGCCAGATACACCAGCGCCTGATTGATGGCGGCCATCACCCAGTACAGGGGATGCGCCACATAACGCATGTCTAAAACGGCCGTAAAATGCGCCGCCGCCGCCGCCAGATCATTTTGCTGGTAAGAAACGCTGCCCACCATCAGGCGCAGAGTGCTGCCGGTGCTGAATAACTTCGCACTTTCCGCCAGTTGCATACCAGCCATCGCCGTCTGCCGTAAATTGAGCAAATCGGCAGACAGAAAATAAATATAACAGGTCGCCAACTGCTTACGCGCCCGGCTGTCAACCGATTCCAACCAGCCCGTTGTCTGCGCCTGCGCCAGCGCTTCTAACGCTTTCCGTTCCCCGGCCATGTGCGTTGCCGCCACAGCCAGATGCAGCCAGGCATACCCTTGTAACATAGTCCAGCCAGACGAAGCCGTTGCCAAAGCAGCACGAACATGAAACATGGCCTCTTCAGAATTGGCGTCCCAATTGTGCCTGATAGCGGTAAAGAGATGAAACGAACTTTGCAGGAAAAGCGATTCGGCCGGTAGTAAGGACGCCGTCTCTATATGCCCCGCCAATTGCTGCCGGATAATTTCTACCCGGTCTAAACGCCAGCGAGCCAGATTGAGCCAGGCCAGCAGCAGCAGTAAGCGGGGGTCATCGTGGGGGGCAGGTTCAGGGAATTTTTGCAGGTAACTTTCCAGGATCAGCCAGCGCTCCTTACTCACCAACTCACTACTATGGGCCACAAAAAAGTTGATGGCTGCCGGACTATCGCCGCTTGTTAAGGCATGGTCAATGGCGTCTTCCACAAAACCATTGGCCGCCAGCCAGTCACCGGCGCGGCGATGCAGCGCCGCCACTTCCGCCGCCGGTAGTTGTTCTTCCAGGCGATGGTGTAGTAACTGCCGGAAAAGCTGGTGGTAACGATACCATTGGTTTTGGCCGTCTAGCGATTCAATGAATAATCCTTCCCGTTCCAGCCGTTCTATTTCGGGCAAATCAGACAGGGGCATGTTCATTACGGCGGCGCAAAGGGGGGCACAAAAACGATCCAGGATAGCGGTTTGCAACAGGAAATTGCGCACGGCCGTAGACTGCCGCGCCAGCACTTCATTCACCAGATACTCCACCACATACCGGTTTTCCACCTGCAAAATGGCCGGTTGCTGGTCGGTAATGCCCCAGCGGCGAATGGCCAGGGTGGCCAGGCGCAGCCCCACGGCCCACCCCTCCGTTTTGTCCACCAGAATTGAAATCGTCTCTTCATCTGGCGCAGCGGGCAGGGTCAGACCGGCAAAAGTGGCTACCTCGGCGCGGGAAAAACGCAGGTCATTGGCCCGAATTTCCGTCACCTGCCGCCGCGCCCGCAGCCGGGCAATGGGCAGCGGTGGGTCATGGCGGGTCAGCAGCACCAGATGGCACTGCTCTGGTGGGAAATGCAGCAAATCGCCCAATACCTGGTGAATGTCTGGATTGGTGAGTACATGGTAATCATCCAGCGCCAGCACAAAAGGTTCTGTAAGCTGGTCTAGCTCATTCACCAGATAGTTATTGATCACCGGCAGTGAGGGCAGCGCGGCGGCCTGGGTAAACGCCAGCAATTGTTCACCAAAATCAGGGAAAACAGAGCGGATGGCGACGATGAAATAACCCAGAAATACGGCCAGATCATTATCACCTTCGTCCAACGAGACCCAGGCACAGGGCACAGTGTTCTGATCAATCCAGGCGCTTAACAAGGTCGTCTTGCCATATCCGGCGGGGGCCGTGAACAACGTGAGCGGGCGATGCAGAATATCATCCAGCCTGGCGAGTAACTGCGGGCGGGCAATATAATCTTCTGGCAGCGAAGGGCGATACAGTTTGGTATTTAAGAAATAGGACGTTACGGCCGTGTTCGGCATGTAGCACCAATTGTCGCCTGAAATCACCTGATTGGCGACTCATCCATTGCGACACGGTAACATTTTAGCCAGATACGGCCGTTTTGCCGAATTATTAGGTTATGCCTGACGAGCGACAGATCGTTTCACCACCGCCTCCCGCAGCAGCACCACCGCCCCCAGGAACGCCCAGACCGTCACCACCCCATAAAAAACCAGCCCAAAGTTTTGCCGCCAGACCAATATCGCCACCCCCAGGAGGATCTCCAATATGCCCAGCAGCGCACTCAGCCACGACCGCTGCCGGTGATGGTCTGCCCCCACCATGAAACCTTCAAACACATGCACCAGCCCCGTCAGTACAATCACGCCTCCCAGCAGCAGCACCACCACCGTCTCATGCACCAGATTGCTGATCAGGAAGCGCCCTAAAACCAGCAGCCCGGCCAAAATGCCAATCAGACCGGCGGCCACCGAAGTGCGACGGGCGCGTTCCCCGGTCATACTCCAGCGCAGGTTCATGATGCCCCCCACCAGCCAGAACATGCCGATAAAGTTGACCAGCAACGGCCGTGTCTTGTCCGGGTAAACGATGATTGCCAGCCCCAGCGCCGTCGCCAGCACCGCCCGTGCCAGCGTGACCCAAAAAGCGGCCTGGCGACCAGGATTGGTTTGAAGTTTTTCCACCGGTAGTTTCTCGTTCATTTGATCCCCTTGCCGGAAGGCGCTTTTTGCCGCCTCTGTAACCGGCAGTAAACCATTGGCCCGATCACCCCACCAGAACCGTCTCCTCGGGATATTGCAACAGACTGTCATGCCCACGGCGTTTCAGCAAGATGAGCATAATGGTAATGGCGCCCAGCCGTCCCCAGAACATGAGGCCAATGAGCACCAGCCGACCGAAGGTGTCAAGCTGCCCCGTTATCCCCAGCGACAAACCGGTTGTAGAGAACGCGGAGACAACTTCAAATAGTACCGGACTGAGGGGCAACTCCTGGGTGAGCAGAAGCAGCCAGGTCGCGCTCAAGATCACGCCAAGACTGATGAAAAGTACGGTGATGGCCCGCCACACCACCGCCATCGAGATCGCCCGCTGCCCGGTGCGCACCCTGTCATAGCCACGCGCCAGGCTCCACATAGCCACCATCAGCACGGAGAAGGTGCCCGTTGTAATGCCGCCGCCCATAGAGGCCGGCGCACTGCCAATGAACATCAGGCAGATAAGCAACAATCGGCTCGATTCGTGGAGGTTGGCGAAATCGCTGAGGCCGGCAAAACCGGCCGTGCGTGCAGCCACCGACTGAAACCAGGCTCGCAACACCCGTTCTCCCAACGACACGCCAGACAGAACCCCCTCATGCCGATACTCACCGATGAGCAACCCTGCCCAGCCAACCAAAATGAGAAAAAGCGCCGACCACAACGCCAGCCGTGTTTGCAGGCTCAAGCGTCTGAGCCGTCTACCCTCCTGGCGCGTTGTCCGACGGTGCAGCAGTTCCATGTACACAGGGATACCCAACCCGCCGATGATCACCAGCCAACCCAGCGTCAGCAAAGTGACCGGGTCAGTCGGAACGCCGTCAGGGTACTGCGGCAGCCCGGTGAACAGGTCAAACCCGGCGTTACAGAAAGCGGCCACAGCATGGAAGAGGGCGTAGAACGCAACATCACCGGCCGGCACGATGCCATTCAAGCGCCAATGCACCCAGAGGATCAGGGCGCCCACACCCTCAATCGCCACCATGAAAGTCACTGTACGCCCTAAAACCAGCAGGATCGCCTTGGGGTTGGCCAGCCCCAGCGAACTGCTGACCGCCAGGCGATCCACCAGCGAAATCCGGCGCCCCATCAGGCGCAGGGTAAGAACAACGGTCACGAGGAAACCAAGCCCACCAAACTGCATCAGCAGCAAAATCACCCACTGGCCCATCCGCGTGAAGGCGGTACTGGTCGTGAGGACGGAAAGTCCCGTGACGGCCGCGGCCGAGGTGGCTGTAAACAACGCATCCATGAGGCTGATCGGCTGCGTGGTCATCCAGGGCAAAAGCAGCAGCCCCGTGCCGATGCCGATCAGAACTGCCAGCGTCACCAGCAGGCGCAGCGGGATTGGCAGGCGGCGCTTTCGCTGCAAATTCAACGCTTCCTGCGTCACTTCACTGAGGTTCGGATGGCTGCCCAGTGTGGAACTCATGGCAAAGACGCAATCTCCAACAGCTTCTCGCGCTGGCCGACCACGAAGAGCGTGTCACCCTGCTCTAACCGGGTTTCGGCGTGGGGAGAGGGAAGAAGGCGATCCGGGCGTTGGATCAGAAGTACGGACACATCATGGCGCGCCAGGCTGGACACCGGCTGCGCCACCAGGCTGCTAGGCGCCTTCAGTTCGGCGAGGCTGTGTTCGGCATCGAGCAGTACCCGCTCCAATAAGTTGGGCGCGGCCAGCGTTTCGGCCAGCCTCATGCCGCTGTCTTCGTCGGACACGATCACCTGATCGGCGCCAATGCGCAGCAGGATGCTGCGGTGCCGATGGGATTTGGCCAGGCAAATGACGCGAGCAACACCCAATCCCTTCAGGTAGGTGGTAACCAGGGCGCTGGTCTCGAAATCATCCGCCATAGCGATGATCACCGTACCGAAGGAGGCGATGTCAACCTCTTGCAGCGCGTCCTCGTTGGTCGCATCCAGGGCAATGGCCGACGTGATGTCATCGGAGATGGCTTGCACCCAGGCCATGTTGCTGTCTACGCCGAGGGTAGCGTGCCCCATCTCTTCGAGTCGCCGTGCCAGACTGGCGCCAAAACGCCCCAGCCCAATCACGGCAAACTCTTGCTCGGTCTGGCCCTTCATGGAATGTTTCGACTTACGTGCCATCGGAAATCTCCTCTCACGTTTGCTGCTGCTCGAAATCGCTTCACCAACGACACTATGACGCGCCAAAATGTGTGTGGTACGCTACCACCGCTGCCCGCACCGACGGATAGATGTTGTCTTGACCCAGGCGGTTTATCAATCCTGTCACTTGTAATAATTGGCGCAGTGGTTTATTCGCGCGCGCGATCCACAATTCGACACCTAGCCGTTCCAGGTCAGCATCCAGATTCTCCAGCGCTTCTGCGGCCGTTGAATCGAAATCACTGATCGCCTCCGCGTCGAGAATAACACATTGCAATCCCCCACCGGCATTAGCGACAAGTTCCCCCAAACGCTCGGTAAAGAATGCCGCGTTGGCAAACACTAGTGGCGCATCAAACCGATAGACAATCAAGCCCGGCTCGGTCCACACGGTCTCTTTGTCCTCTACCTCCCGATAGACCGTGCCACCATTGGCCTTCAACTCATCCAACAGCGCATCATGCGGCCGTGCAATCCGATAGAGTATCGCAATCAGCGATAGCACCACAGCCACGAGAATGCCCTGCAAAACGCCAACGGTGAGTACGCCGAAGGCGGTCACGACCGCCAGCCAAAACTCGGCTGGACGCACCTGCCGCAAAAAGCGAAACGCGGCGATGTCGATCAACCCCAGCGAAGCGACGATGATGATGGCCCCCAGCGCGGCAGTGGGCAGCGGTGCCAGCAGTGGGGTAAAAAAGAGCAGAAAGATGATGGTCAGCGCAGCGGCGATCAACCCGACCCACTGCGATTTGCCACCCATCTGGTCGCAGACGGTCGTGCGCGAGGCACTGAGCGCCGACGGAAACCCTGTCAGGAGGCCGGCGGCGATGTTGGCCGCGCCGATGGCGACGAATTCTTGGTTGGCATCTATTTTCTGTCCATGTTTCGTGGCAAAGACGCGCGAGGTCAGGATTTCGTCCGCGTAGATCAGGATCGTGAGGGCTAGAGCGGCAGGCAACAGCGCCAAAATGTCTTGAATTGTGACTGCGGGAACGGCCAGGCTGGGCAGTCCGGCTGGCACCGTGCCGACAACCGCAACCCCTTTGTCTTGGAATGCGAAGATGGCCGAGGCCACGATAGCACCGACGACAACAATCAGCGGGCCGGGCAAGGCTCGATTCATGCGGCGGATGATGATCAGCGTCGCCATACACACGGCGCCAATGGCCACGGTGAGCAGGTGCGCTTCGTCGAGGCGGCTGATGAGTTCTACCACCTGCCGAAAGAATTGGTCGCTCTGGAGCTTGATGCCGAACATCTTGCCCAACTGGCTACCGATAACGATCAACGTCGCGCCAAGCAGATAACCGACCAGCACCGGCTTGGACAAGAGGTCGGTGATGAAGCCCAGCCGGGCAACGCGCGCCAGCAGCGCTACCACGCCCACAAGGAGCGCCAGCAACGCGGCGAGCGCGGCATAGCGCACGGCATCACCGCCGGCCAATGGCGCAACGGCCGTCACCGTCATGATCGCGGCCGTTGCCTCAGGCCCCATGATGACCTGTTTGGAGGTGCCGAACAGCGCGTACATCACCATCGCGCCGAGGGCAACATACAGGCCGGCAACCGGGTTGACGCCGGCCAGATCGCCATAGGCCATCGCCGAGGGCACGAGGACCGCAAACACCGTAACGGCCACGATGAGTTCCGTGCGAAGCAGAGCGGGATTGACCGCTTTGATGAGAGCGAGGCCGGGGATAAACCGGGCCACGCCTGTAGAGGTCATCTGTGATGGATTCATATGGTAGCTCTCTTGCCGTCAAGGCCCCTTACAAAATGAAGGGCGATTTTGCAAAATCGTCCCATCACGCTTGTGGGGTATTAGCCGGCTTTGGTGTCATGGATAAGCGCACCGTGGCCAGCAAGCCCACAATCACGGCGATGGCAATGACAGGCGATGCCTCCGTCTGGACCATTGTCAATACAAACAGGGCAGAGAAGATAGGCGCTTTCATAGTTGCCACCATAGCGCCACCCATTGTCGCGGCGACAGCCACCGCCATCGGAATAGTGGGAAACAGCAAATGGGCCGCCATGCCCAGCGCCACACCGGCGAACATGGTTGGGAAAATGTAGCCGCCTTTCCAGCCGGTGACCAGCAAGAAGGCCGTAACCAGCAGCTTCACCACCGCCAGCGCAATCAGCGTCCTCACGCCGATGGCACCCGCGTTGTCAATCAGAACAAGGGTTTGTTCCTCGCCAGAAAACAGAACCAGCGGCATCAACGCCCCGGCAACACCTAGAACCAGGCCACCAATAAGGCCGCGTAGAATGAGCCTGCTCTTGAAGACCGCCATGAGCCGGCCCAACCAGGCAATGGCCACAATGAAGATGGCGCCGGCCAGGGCGCCTAACAAACCAAGCGGGACGGCCAATAACAGGTCTTTCAACTGGGGCGTGTATTCGGGAAAGACATATAGATGGCCGAAAAAGACGCCGGTGAGCAGCACGAACACGGTCGTGGCCACAGCCGAGGCAACCAGGCTGGGAAACAGCGTCCACGGATAGGAGATACCGGCGCGAGCAGATTCCAGGCCGAGCAGTGCACCGCCAAAAGGTGAGGTGATAAACGCCGCCAGCATCCCACTGAGGCCGGAAAAACCGAGCGAACGGGTGCTGCGTTCGTCCAGCTTGAGTTTGTCGCCAAGCCAGGTACCCGCGCTGCCGCAGGCATCGGCCATGGGCGCTTCCGGGCCGAGGCTGCCGCCGGAAACCAGGGAGACAAACGCGGTGACGACAATGCCGGGCGCGTGATGGTAGTTGAAACGGCCGTTCCGCCCAAACTCCGCCATCATCTCCGCAAAAATACCGGTATGGTCGCCAAAAGTTTGTACCAACACACCCACCAACAGCCCACCAATTGTGCAAATCAGCAGCGTGAAAATGGGCGCGGAAAGGCCAACTGCCGCCGCCGCTTCCTCCCACACCAGCGACTGCCCCCCATTCACCAACGCCATGAAAACAAAGGTTATCCCGGCGCTGATCAGGCCCAGCAGCGCCGCCAACAGCAGCAGTTTCAGGTACGGCAGGGGTTGGATGGGTTCATCGTTCATCGTTCAGATCAATCCTTGTTCTGCAAACGAGCCGGATCACGCACCGTCCGAAGGCGCTCACAACATCTCTTCCAGTTCCGCAATCTTCTCCACCAGCGTCGCCTGGGCTGCTTGCTGTTCCGCCAGCAAGGATTTGAGTTCCGCCAGCTTGGCGCGGGGGTCGGTGGGCGCATACTCGACTTCTTCTTTTTTCGGCGGGGCCAGGAAGAAGTTAGAGAGGAAACTGGCTAACACGCCGATGAGCGCCACGCCAGAGAGCATGACAAAAACGGCCATGGTACGCCCCTGTGGGGTTACGGGGAAACGGTCGCCATAGCCCACTGTCGTCATCGTCACCAGCGTCCACCACACGGCGTCGCCGGAGGTGGTGATGTTGCCATTTGGCGCCTGGGATTCCACTTTCAACACGTAAATGCCCACGAACTCGGCTATGACAATGATGCTGAACACGGTGATAAACAAGGCTATGCCTGCCCGGTTATTGATAATCTCGTTCACCATGTTCTTCACGCCAAAAATCCGCAGCAGCCGCACCGCCCGGAAAACGCGGAAAAGGCGGAAAATGCGCAGTTGCGGCACACAGGCCAACAAATCGGCCCATCCCCAATTCTTGAAGAAATAGTGTGATTTTGAAGAAGTGGTCAGGATACGATAAAAGAAGTCAAATAGAAAAAAGATCGTGACAATGGTGTTGATAATCCGTATCACGCCCAATGTCAGCTCAGAAATGGGATAGACGAAATTGATCCAATCAACTACCAGATTGAAGACGGATACAAGGGAAAGCAGCAGGATGAATAATTCATAACCGGTACTCTTAAGTTCATTGGCTTCGGAGTCTACGGCCGTATCCATACCTTCTGATGTTGTGGGTCGTTCTGTTTGTTGAGTCATCTTTAACTTTTCCCTTCGCCTTAAGCAATTTATTATGGCTGTTCATATCCACGACGATAAAGGCAAAATTTCTACAGTTTCAGATATTTGTACAACCCATCTCTACAACAGGGTAACTGGCAGGTCTGATTTTATGTGGTTTTGTAACCACGCTGAATCATAAATCTGGCAGGCTGGTCATTCAAATGACCTAAACCTGCCAGACTTGCTAATAAACGTCTACTGCCGCGCCATGGCAATCCGTATGTCTGCTGCCGTATCCGGGATCAACTCACCGGATAGGTCCATGGTGACCCGTTTGATCGTTCCGGTGAAGCGGAACGCATCTCCGTAGTAATCTGGCGCCACGCGGTCACCGCCGTCGTAGCCGCAGGTCAGGCCTTCCGTTCCCCACAGGTTCAGGACCGAGAACGGCATGTCAATTTGGGCAACCAGCTTGCGGTTGATGTAGAGTTGACCACGGGCCGGCGCCCCTTTTCCCTGAGCGGGGTCGGGCTTGCCGGTCGGTTCGAACTCATAACGCAGCTCGACTTCGCCTTCCGGTATCGTTTCGCCGGAATGCAGCCAGAACCTGTCCCGGCCCAGATGGTTATAAAGGAAGTGAACTCTCTGATCCTTGACAAAGAATGTATAGCCGCCGGTGTTGCCGCCCTGGGCCAGCAGCACCCCCTCTGCGCCGCCCGACGGAATCACCACCTCGGCCGTGATACTCCAGGGCCGGTTGTAGGTCTTGGGCGTCGCCGCAAAGGGAACCGGCGACCCGCCGGGGTAAAAGATAATTCTGTCCCGCGGGCTGGCGATGGTCGGGCGTTCCACGTTGAGCCGCTGCAGGGCGCTGCCATCAATGGGCAGCACCTGGTACTTGCCCGCCTCAGCCCACCAGCGGCCGATCATCTCGATCAGCTTGTTGCGCTGCTCGCCGGCCAGATTGCGACATTCAGAGTAGTCCTCGTCCAGGTTGTACAATTCCCAATCATGGGTCTCGATATCCAGAAGCACCTGGTTGTCAATAGGTGTTCCGAAGCGGCGGCCTTTCTTGGCGGCCTCGGTGAAGCTCGTGCCCGGCCACGGGCAGACCGCCCGCCAGCCGTCGTGATAGATGGCACGGTGGCCGAACATCTCGAAGTACTGGGTGTGGTGATTGCTGGGCGCCGCCACCTCATTGAAGGTGTGGGCAAAGCTGATCCCGTCAATGGGCGCCTGGCTGACGCCGCGGATGCTCTCCGGCGCCTCGGCGCCCAGGGCTTCCAAAACCGTCGGCACCATGTCAATGGCGTGGGTGTAATGCGGTCGCATCTCGCCCCGGCCTTGAATGCCCTTGGGCCACGAGACGATGAATGGATCGGTAGTGCCCCCACGGTAGGTCTCGCGCTTCCAGCGGCGGAAAGGTGTGTTGCCCGCGTTCGCCCAACCCCAGGGGTAGTGGTTGTTGGTTTCGACGCCGCCCAGCTTATCGAGCATCTTGAGGTTGTCCTCGAGCGACTCGGCGACGTTGTTGAAGAAGAACATCTCGTTGAGCGAGCCAACCGGCCCGCCTTCGGAGCTGGCGCCGTTGTCGGAGATAACCATGATCAGCGTGTTGTCCAGCTCGCCGATCTCGCGCAGGAAGTCGAGAACGCGGCCAAAGTGATGGTCGGTGAAGCTGAGGAAGCCAGCGTAGACCTCCATGTAGCGGGCATAGAGCCGCCTGGTCTCGTCTGGTAGGGTGTCCCAAACCGGCACATCAGGATCGTGCGCCGACAGTTCCGTGCCGGGCGGGATGATACCCATCTCGATCTGACGCTGGTGGACGATCTCGCGGTATTTGTCCCAGCCCATGTCAAATTTGCCCTTGTACTTGTCGGCCCATTCTTGGGGCACATGGTGCGGAGCATGGCCGGCGCCGGTGGCGTAATAAAGAAAGAACGGTTTATCAGGCGCGGTGACATGGGCGTCCTGGATGAACTCGATGGCCTTGTCAGCCAGGTCGGCGCTCAGATGGTAGCCTTCCTCCGGCTGCTTGGGCTGCTCGACTGTGTGGTTGTCATAGGTCAGTTCCGGGAACCATTGGTTGGTTTCGCCGCCCAAGAAGCCATAGTAGCGCTCGAAGCCGCGCCCCAGCGGCCAGCGGTCATAGGGACCGGCGGCGGTGGTATGCTCTGGCGGCGTCAGGTGCCATTTGCCCACGCAAAACGTGTTGTAGCCTTTTTGCAGGAGCATCTCGCTGATCATGCCCCTGTCGAAGGGCAGGATGCCGTTGTAGCCGGGGTAGCCAGTGGAGGTCTCGGTGATCGAGGCCAGCCCGAGCGAATGGTGGTTGCGCCCGGTCAGGATGCAGCCGCGCGACGGCGAACACAGGGCTGTGGTGTGCATGTTGGTGTAGCGGAGGCCGTTGGCGGCCAGGCTGTCCAGTACGGGTGTCTCGACCAGTCCGCCAAAGGGCGATAACTGCCCATAGCCGACGTCGTCCAGCACAAAAAAAAGCACGTTGGGTGCGCCCTGCGGGGGGCGCGGGGAATCCGGCCAGGCGGGAGAGGATTCCTCGGTGGTACGGCCGATGACCCCGGTGAAGGGGGTTCCATCTTTGTAGGTTTTTATGGTCATGAGATTACTCCTTTCGGTTAAGCCTTCATGTTTATTAGCCTTGTGGCGTCGAACCAGGATAACCGGCGGGGATACGGTCCCGATTGGAATAAGCGGCGCTACCAATGCTGGCCAGGTCCATCAGAGCGGCTAAAAACAGCCACAGCCAATCCAACCCGGAAATGCCGCCGACGGCCGATGTTTGCAACATGACATACATCAAGGTGGTAAATGGCAGGAAGAAGAAGCCCAGACAAGGCACCAGAAACGACCCAAACGCCGCATCCATGACCACGGGCCGGGCAATCCAGAACATGAGCAGCATGATGCGCGAAAAACCGGTGATAAATCCGGTTAAACAACCGGTGTTATTTTGTCTCATTTTTATTACCTCCTGAGAGTTGGAGATTGAGAGATTAGGAGATTCAATCTCCTAATCTCCTAATCTGCCAACGTTTCTTCAGCAACGGCCGTTTCTTCGCTGCATTCTTCCACGGCCGTAGCCGCTTCTTCCACCGCTTCTTCCGTGACTTCGTGCGTTTCGGCCTCACCGCCCAATTCGGTTAATTTGGCAGAGACGGCTTCGGCTTCGTCAGTGGCCGCCAGAATACAGACAGCGGCACGGCCGTTGTCCAGTTCACCGCCCATCCGTTCCAGGTCTTCTTCCGACAAACCCAACCCCTTGCGGAAAAAACCACCAGTCACCCCGCCGACCACCACACCGGCCAACAGCGTGACGCCACCGGACAGGATAGCGGCCAACACACCGCCGAGTACGCCGGTCTTTGTATGGCGGGCGCCCAGCTTTTGGGTCTTAATCTTGCCGTTGTCGTCTTTGACGAGGATGGCGATAGAGCCGAGCTTGATTTCTTTGCTGGCTTTATCCCATTGCTTCATCTCGGCGACGGCCGTGTCCGCCGCCATCTCATCTGTAAAGAACGCCAGTACCAATTGTTTTTTTGCCATTTTTTCTCCTTGCATAACATTATCTTGACCCGATTAACCATCTACTGCACAATCAAGGGTCACATACACGTATCTTATTTAAGACTATAGAGCAACGACGTAGTATGCGCGCAGTACCAAAAAGGTGTAAGAAAGGGGCATTTGAGGAGGTATAAACAATGATGGAAGCGCCGTACAAAAAAATCCATGTGGTCATCAACCCGGCGGCGGGTAAGGATGAACCCATTCTCAACACGTTGAATGACGTTTTCCGGCAATATGATGTGAACTGGAACGTGAGCGTGACTAAAAAGTATGGTGACGCTACGGAGCAGGCGCGGGCGGCCGCCGCAGCCGGGGCCGACCTGGTGGCCGGGTATGGCGGGGATGGCACCCAACACGAAATTGCCAATGGCATATTGGGCACAAATGCGGTGATGGGCGTCTTGCCCGGCGGCACCGGCAACGGTTTTGCCACGGAATTGGGTACGCCAAAAGAGCTGCGGCCGGCAGCAGAACTGCTCTGTACCGGTGGCCGACTGCGCCCCATTGATGTGGTGCAGTTGGGCGATTCGTACTTTATCCAGCGGCTCTACGTGGGCATTGAGCCAGAAGAACAAACCAGCCGCGAAGATAAGGATAAATATGGCACGTTTGCCTACGCCGTTAACATGTACCGCCGTGCCCGTGAACACAAAGTTCAGGAAGTTCGCTATCGCATGACGATTGATGGACAGGTGGTGGAAATGCTTGCCTCGAAGGTGTATGTGGTCAATGCGGCTAAAGCAGGTACCGGCATTGCCGTTACAGGCGACTTTTCTAAACCGGATGATGGGTTAGTGGATGTGTTTATTCTTAATAACCACAACATCCGCACCCTGGCCGCCGCCGCCGAGCGGGTGGTCAACCTGCACACAGATATGGCAAACCGGTTTATCTGGCGCGGCAAAGAGGTTGTGATTGAGACCGACCCGGATCAACCGGTGTGGACCGATGGGGAATATAACGGCCGTACCCCCATCTCCATGAAGGTGATACCGGGCGCGTTGAAAGTGGTCGTACCTGCCTGACTGGTTAACCGTTACTACGAACGAAAAACATGATGACAACAACCCATCCTCCCCAACTATCCCGATTGGCCCGGCTGGAAAAGTGGGCGCCGGGCATTCGCGTGGCGCGCACGTATGACCGCTCCCTGATGGGCAAAGATATCCTGGCGGGGGTGGTATTGTGTGCGCTGCTGGTGCCGCAGGGTATGGCCTATGCCGAACTGGCCGGACTACCGGCTATTACCGGACTTTACACGACTATTGTCTGTCTGTTCGCCTACGCCATTTTTGGCCCTTCGCCGTTTCTGGTATTGGGGCCGGATTCGTCGTTGGGGCCGATGATTGCGGCCACGGTGCTGCCGTTGGCGGCGGGCGATGAGGCGTATGCGGTGGCGCTGGCGGGGATGCTGGCGCTGTGGGTAGGGCTGGTCGGCGTGGGCGCGGGCATTGCCCGGCTGGGTTTTGTGGCTGATTTGCTTTCAGCGCCGGTGCGGCTCGGTTATCTGGCCGGGCTGGCGGTGACGATCTTTGTGGGGCAACTGCCTAAGCTGTTTGGTTTTTCTATTGACGCCAACAGTTTTTTTCAGGAGATCGCTTACTTTTGGCAGGGTTTAGACCAGACCAATGGGTATGCGTTGAGTGTGGGACTGTTGTGTCTGGCGATTATTTTGGGGTTGAAACGGTGGAAACCCAAATTGCCGGGGGTGCTGATTGCGGTGTTGGCAGCCATTGCCGTGACGGTGATTTTAGACCTGGCGGCAAAGGGGGTAGACGTCGTTGGGGTGCTGCCACAGGGTTTTCCCCGACCCGCATTCCCGCGGGTGGAACTGGCGGATATGCCGATATTGGCGGCTACGGCCGTCGGCATTTCCCTGGTGACGATTGGTGATACCATTTCTACGTCAGCCGGTTTTGCCTCCCGCAAAGGGTACGACGTGGACAGCGACCAGGAGATGCTGGGCATTGGCACAGCCAATTTGTTTGCCGGCTTTTTCTCCGGTTTTCCGGTGAGTACCAGCAGTTCACGCACGGCCGTTGCCGAACAATCTGGCGCACAGACTCAACTGACGGGCGTGGTCGCCGGGTCATTGGTTTTGCTCATGCTGCTGGCTGCGCCCGGTCTGGTGCAGAGTTTGCCGCAGCCGGCGCTGGCGGCCATCGTCATCACCGCTTCCATCAGTTTGTTTGACCTGAAGGCGTTACGCCGTTTGTATGCCATGCGCCGCAGCGAGTTTGCCCTGGCGGTGGTGTGCGCGCTGGGGGTGATTCTGGTCGGCGTGTTGGAAGGGATCGTCATTGCCGTCGTGCTGGCAATCGTGCAATTTTTTGAGCGTTCCTGGCGACCCTATGCGGCCGTGTTGGGCAAACCGGCAGAGATAGATGGCTATCATGATATGACCCGCTACCCGCAAGCCGCGCAGATTCCCGGCCTGTTGATGGTGCGCTGGGACGCGCCGCTCTTTTTTGCCAATGCCAACATCTTCCGCCAAAAGGTACGCGATCTGCTGGCCCAGACAGAACCTAAGCCGGTCTGGATATTGGTAGCAGCCGAACCGGTGACGGACGTAGATACAACGGCCGCCGAAATGCTGGTTGACCTGGATAAAGAACTGAATGCCAGCGACATTCACCTGGTATTTGCCGAATTGAAGGACCCGGTGAAGGATAAGATGATACGGTATGGTTTATTGGAAACGATAGCCAGCCATCACTTTTATCCCACGCTGGACACGGCCGTAGCTGCGTTTTACGAGGAAACAAAAAGTGATGCGTGATACGTGATGCGTGGCCAGAGAATTCACGCATCACGTATCACGAATTTAAGGAAGGAACTAATGAATCGCATGTTTAGCTTTATGGCCGGCGCTCTGTGTGGCGCGTTGATTGGCAGTGTGACGGCGTTGCTGCTGACGCCGTTTTCGGGGGAGGATTTAAAAAATGGGGCGGTTAATCGTTGGCAAACGGCCGTAAACGATGCCCGCCAGGCAATGGCCGAAAAACAACGCGAATTAGAGATGCAGTTTGAACAGGCTACTACGCCCAACAATGCGGCGGGTTACTCATCCAATAGCACCACCGGCTCCTCATAGCGACGGATACCGCCCTTCGCCTGGCGGTGTAAAAGCTGTTCGTGCAGCCAGCGGTTTTTCTCGCGCAGGGACATCTCCTTAGAACGCAGCACCGACAGGTCGGCGTTCAGGCGCAGTACCCGGCCGGGGATGATGAAACGGGTGATGCCTGCCGGGAAGAGCCGCCCACTTTCCAGCGTCGTTTGAATCACCTGGGCGACGGTGTATTCGGGGAAGATGACCACGGCCGTGAACCCCTCCAGCTCGCTCTTCAAACTGATGATGTTGCTATTCAAGGTGCGGTCAACGTGCGCCGCCTCAATGTACATCTCCGTTAGTTGGTTGAGCGCGTCCAGCCGGTTGGCGCCCGGCGCGGGCTGCGCCAGATAGGCGCGGTCGCTGGCGGTGTGCAGGTAACAAAGGCCGCCATATTCAAACATCGCTTTGGCTGCTTCAGTGGGAGCAATGGGTGCTAACTGGATCAGGGGTAGCGCCGTCAATAGTTCCAGCAGGTCTTCTTCGCGTATCTGGCGGATGGTGTGGTACCACGTTTTCAGCCCCAACCCGTCCTCGGAGTTGATGACCTGAACGATGGCGTGGGGAAAGCCCAACTGGGCCATCGCCGCCGAGCGCGTCGCCCCATCCAGCACCATGTAACGGCCGTCGCCTACGGCCGTGACAATGGGTGGATTGCCCAGTCGCCCTTCCTCGTCCAGCCGTTTCGCCAGCCGGTTCACTCGTTTGGCATCCACATTTTCGTGGGCAAATACCTTATCCATGGGCACCACGCGCAGTGGCAGCACCGTCTCCACCTCTACCT
The DNA here is from genome assembly GCA_023382655.1 of Anaerolineae bacterium. Lineage (GTDB taxonomy): Bacteria > Chloroflexota > Anaerolineae > Promineifilales > Promineifilaceae > CAADGU01. The sequence continues at coordinate 42,586 of JAHDWK010000002.1, forward strand.
GTTGGAAAAATTCGATGATTTGTTCGGCGACGGCCACGGCAGCGGCCTCTTGTGCCGATTCGGTGCTGGCGGCGATGTGCGGTGTGGCGATCACCTTTTCATGCTGTACCAGCGCCGGGTTGGGGGCCGGTTCCTGAGCAAAGACGTCCAGGGCGGCCCCGGCGAGACGGCCGTCCGCCAGCGCAGCCAGCAATGCCACCTCGTCTACCACGCCACCCCGTGCCGTGTTCACCAGGTAAGCGGTCGGTTTCATCAGCGCCAGTTCGGCCGCGCCGATCAGGTTTTGTGTTTCCGGCTTGAAGGGGACGTGCAGGGTAACAAAGTCGGCCTGTTGCAGGAGGTCATACAGGTCTACGGCCGTGACCGCCGGTGCCATTTGCAGCTCAGGCGTGGCCTGGCGCTGGTTCACCAAAATCTTCATGCCAAAAGCCAGCGCCCGCAGCGCCACCTGCCGCCCAATCCGGCCAAACCCGATAATGCCCAATGTTTTACCCGCCAGCCCTTCGCCCAGCAGGCTGCTCTTTTCCCATTTGCCCGCTTTCATGCTGCTGGTGGCCTGGGGCAGCCGCCGTGCCAGCGCCAGCAGCAGCGCCAGGGTGTGTTCGGCTACCGCCAGGGTATTGGCGTCCGGGCAGTTCACCACGGTGATGTTGGCGGCGCGGGCCGCTTCCACGTCTACATTGTCCAGCCCGGAACCGGCGCGGCCGATGATTTTCAAATTGAGGCCGTGTTTGATTACTTCGGCCGTAACCTGGGTGGCGCTGCGGGCCACCAGACCATCATAGGCGGGCACGGCCGTACACAATTCCCCCGCCGACAATCCCGTTTTGATGTCCACATCGGCATATTCTTGTAGTAGCTGAATCCCGGCAGGGTGAATGGCGTCACAAATGAGAATGCGCGGACGACGTTTATCAGGGTTCATGGCTGAGTCTCCTCAAAAATGTAGGGCGATTTTTCAAATCGCCGCCCGATTTGGAAAATCGGGCTACATACGGATTGGCTGGATTATACCGATTATGGGGGTTTTGGGGTGTTGGGGAAGTGGGAGCGTGATGCATGATGTGAGGACGTTTCTATCACGCCTCACGCATTACTTTTCAGAGCCTCTAAAGCTGAGCGTGGAAACAACAGGACGATGATCAGAACCGCCATCCTGGCCGACAAAGGAGCGCAGCGCAATGAAATGGTCGCTGTGCCACACGTAGTCTACACGCTGCACGCGGAAGGGAATGCCCCGGGTATACAAGGTATGGCCGGTGCCCCAACCCGGTTTTTTGTAGCTGTCATTGAGACGGGTGTTTAGACGGCCGTAAGCCTCTGACGTGTCCGTGAAATTGCAATCACACAGCAGGATGACCGGGTCGGAAATGGCATCCAGCAAATCTTCCAGGCGCGTCACCTGGTCAGCACGTTGGGCGTACCGCTCCCGCGTCAGTTGCGGCAGCACTTTCAACGAATGGTTAAAGATGTTGTTGGCCGAGAGATGGACGACAAATATGTGAACAGGCTGTCCGTTCCAATCAACCTCGGCCTGAAGGGCCAGGTCTTTGGGGGGAAAGGGGAAGTGGTATACGGCCGTGATCGGAAAGCGGCTCATCAACCCCACCCCGCGCACTTCTGCATCGTCAAATGTGGTGTAGGGATACTCTTCAGCAAACTGGGCGCGGATGATCGGAGCCGTTCTGGGGCTTAATTCCTGAAATCCAATCACATCGGGCCGGGCGGCTGCAATAGCCCGCGCCAGCTTGTCGGTGTTCGTGTTAGAAATCAGCACATTAAAAGTCATGATCCGCAAGGAGGGGGAAGCGGATGCGGAGGAGGGGGCCGGTATTAACAATCTGCCCCAAAACCAGAAAAAAGCAGCGATGGGGAACAATAAACTAATGAAGGCCCATTTTTGACGATTCCAGATGACCGGCCCTATCAGAAAAACAAGGGGAACAAAACAATAAATGGCACTGGTATTCAAAATTGCCAATACCCAGTGGGCATCGGCAAAAAAGTGCCGGAGGAACAGCCATAACAAGATGAAACCGCTATAGAGTTGCGCTCCCCTGACGAAGAGTTTGTTTACCGATTCTCGATTGAGTACTTTGCCCATATGATCCCTTTCCTTTTTATTATCCGACACAGGAGACGTGGCACAAGGGGTAATAGGTAACTCTCTCACCGCTAATTTCACATAACGGCTGACGACATACCTCATCCATGTTATAATGCCCGCGAATCTACGGAACATCTGAGCTATGGCTAATAAGCAAACGAGTAGCAACAGTAAGGGCAACGGCCGTACAACGCAGAACGGCCGTACAACCGGCAACGGCCGTACAACCGGCAACGGCCGTGCCACAGCCAACAGCGCCAAACCAACGCGCCAGAAAACGACTGCCAGCAGCAAACCCACTCGCGGTGGCACCCAAAAATCGCCTGCACCCCGCAAAACAGCAACGCCCCGCAAAACGACCCCACCCCGCAAGACGGCCACCCGCCGCAGCAAAACAGCCCGCGAACTGCGCCTGAATCTGGCGCAAAAAGCGCTCATCTTCGGTATCGTCATTGTTTTTCTCACCGTCATCCTGGTACTCAGTCTGCTCTCGCCCACTCAGGGGCAACTAACGGAAACGCTCTCCATGATGATGCGGCAGCTATTTGGCTGGGGTGGTCTGCTGGCCCCGCTCATCACCGGCGGCCTTGGGCTGTATCTGGTGTTGTGGGGCATGGATCAGCAACCCGAAGTGCCCGCCTTTCGCGTCACCGGTTTTATCTTGCTCTTTCTCTCATTTGAAGCATTTGCCACCCAGGTTGTCCTGGGGCGGGGGACGTATGCTGATGTCTGGGCGGTGGCTAAAGCCGGGCAGGGCGGTGGCTATCTGGGTGGCATCATTACCTATGGTCTGCAGGGCAGTCTGGGCAATTTGGGTGCAGCTTTCACCCTGATTGTGGTAGCGGTGATTGGCGCGGTGCTGCTTTCCGGCGTCACACGAGAAGGGTTGAGCCACTTCATTAACCAGCTGAGAGAAGGGTTGCCCGTTGAGGAGGCCACACTGCCGGAGCGAGAGGTGGTGGTCAACAACCGTCGTTCGCGCCGCCCGGCACAAACGCTAGACCCCAACCAGCCACCCCTACCGCTGGCAGCCGCCCCCGAACAGGCCACCCCGCCACCGGATACAGCTAAAGTTGCGCCGCCCAAAGTACAGTTACGGCCGTCACGCCCCGCCAAAGAACCCGCCGCCAAACCCGAAGCCCCGACCATCGTCTCGCCGGTATTTCTGGGGAACAACGGCCGTCCGGCCCACAACTGGCAGTTACCCACTATCACCGACATGCTCAACCCCGGCACCGACCATGACCCCTCCGGTACGATCATCCGCGAACAGGTGGAAATCATCGAACATACCCTGGAAAGTTTCGGCGCGCCGGCCACGGTGGTGGAAATCAACCAGGGGCCAACCGTCACCCAATTTGGCGTGGAACCCAGCTTCCTGGAAATGCGCAACGGCAAACGCACCAAAGTCAAGGTAGGCAAAATTGCCGGTCTGGCCGATGACCTGGCGCTGGCGCTGCACGCCGCCGCCATTCGCATTCAAGCGCCCGTGCCCGGCAAAGGGTACGTGGGCATCGAAGTGCCCAATCCGGCCAAAGCCCTCGTTTCCCTGCGCGACGTGATGGAAACAACCGAATTCCATAAAATCAAATCCCCGCTGGGATTAGGGTTGGGGCAGGATGTAGCCGGGCAGCCCATCACCGCTGACCTGACCAAAATGCCGCACTTGCTCATTGCCGGGGCCACCGGCTCCGGTAAATCGGTGTGCGTCAATGGCATCATTGCCTGTCTGCTGCTGCAAAACACACCCGACCAGTTGAAACTGGTGATGGTTGACCCCAAGCGGGTGGAACTGACCGGCTACAACGGCATTCCCCATCTGGCGGCGCCGGTGGTAGTAGAGATGGATCGGGTGATTGGCGTGCTGCAATGGGCGATGCGCGAAATGGACAACCGCTACAAGCTGTTCGCCGAAGTAGGGGCGCGCAACATCACCGATTACAACAAAAAAGTGCGCCGCCAGAAAGATGTGGAGTCGCTACCTTACATTGTCATCATTGTGGACGAACTGGCCGACCTGATGATGATGTCGCCGGAAGAGACGGAGCGGGGTATTACCCGGCTGGCGCAGTTGGCGCGGGCGACGGGCATGCACCTGATTATTGCCACGCAACGGCCGTCGGTAGATGTCGTGACCGGCCTGATCAAAGCCAACTTCCCGGCGCGCATCGCTTTCGCCGTAGCTTCCGGCACGGACAGCCGTGTTATTTTGGACGCGACCGGCGCGGAACGGCTGCTGGGTCAGGGGGACATGCTCTATCAAGCGCCGGACGCGGCTTCGCCGATTCGGGCGCAGGGCTGTTTTGTCAGTGATGGTGAATTGAACAAGCTGATTGATTACTGGCGTATTGCCCGCCGCTTTAACCTGATTCCGGCCACGGAAAGTACACAGCCACGCCCCGTTGAACAGGTAATAGATGAAGATGACGAACCGGTTGTGCCGGAAAATCGGGCAAAAACAGGTATGCCGGACACGGCCGTGACCCAACCCGCTCCCCCCATCGCCCCGCCGGTGATCAACATGGGCAGTTCAGCAGCCCGGCCAACACCGGCGAGCAAGCCCGTGGTGGTAATGGGTACGGCCGTGCCACTGCCGCCCACGCCCAAACCCGAACCAGCCAAACAACAACCCTTGTGGGAAGCGCTGCAAGAAATCGAAAACGAGCCAACCACCGCCGAAGACGAACTCATGCCCGAAGCCATTGCCATGGTACGCCAGCTAAACAAAGCCTCCACGTCGCTCTTGCAGCGCCGCTTCCGCATTGGCTACACCCGCGCCGCCCGCCTGATTGACCAGATGGAGGAGATGGGCATTGTTGGCCCCCCCACCGGCACCAGCAAAGCCCGTGAGGTGCTGCCTGGGGACGGCGCGCCCACGTCCGCTGCCCCCGCAGATGAAGGGAGCCATGAGCCAGACGAAACCGACGAAGACCTCTGATATTGGTTCCAAACAGCCGTCTCAATAGACATTCAAACCTGACAGGTCTTCTGAGACCTGTCAGGTTTTTTCAGGTTGCAACTGATAGTGGTTTGTGGAATACTTCCGCACAAAGGGCGACGGTCATCCGTCGCTTTTTGTATCTCATTTTCAATCGCTGTGATGGACACTTCCCTAACCAGAGCAGCGCATGACATAGCACAAGGAGAATAACCTCATGGGGCTTGTAGAATTGATGCCTCACACGCAGATGGACACTACACGGCCCGAAGCCGCTTCGGGTTCGGCGTGCATCATCAACGACTTTTCGCTGGTAGCCGCCACGGCGAACGGCACCGGCAGCCAGACGGCCAACCTGACCATTTTGCGGGCGCTCTTCAAAATGGGCATTCCCGTTAATGGCAAAAACATCTTCCCCAGCAACATCCAGGGGCTGCCCACCTGGTATCACATTCGCGTCAGCAAGGATGGCTACATCGCCCGGCGGCACACGTCGGAGATTTTGATCGCCTTCAACCAGGCGACCGTCGCCGAAGACATCCAAAACCTGCCGCCCGGTGGGATGTGCCTTGTCAATGCTGACTGGCGCAATATACCGCAGCGGGACGATGTGACCATGTACGCCATCCCCGTCAACCAGTTTGTGAAAGAAACAGGCACGACCGGCAAACAAAAAGATTATGTGGCGAATATGGTCTACGTGGGCGCGGCGGCACAACTGTTGGGCATTCCCCTGGAGAAAATCGAAGAGGCGTTGAGCTTCAACTTCAGTGGGAAGCGCAAGCTGGTTGACCTGAACTTGAATGTGGTGAATGCGGCTTATGCGTGGACGGCCGAACACATCGTCAAAAGCGACCCTTACAGCGTGGAACCGATGAATGAAACGGAAGGGCTGATTTTGATGACCGGCAATGAAGCCGCCGGGCTGGGGTCTGTCTTTGGGGGTGTCACCTTTGCCGCCTGGTATCCTATCACCCCGTCTACCAGCCTGATTGATGCCCTGAATGAATATCTGCCGCAACTGCGCCGCGACCCGGAAACGGGTGAACACAATTATGTGGTGGTGCAGGCGGAGGATGAACTGGCGGCGATTGGTATGTTGTTGGGCGCGGGTTGGGCCGGGGCGCGGGCCATGACGGCCACTTCAGGCCCCGGCATTTCGTTGATGGCGGAGTTTGCCGGGTTGGGCTATTTTGCCGAGATTCCGGCGGTGATTTGGGATATTCAGCGGGTTGGCCCCAGCACCGGGTTACCCACCCGCACCGGGCAGGGCGACGTGACCTTTGTCTATTACCTGGGGCATGGGGATACGAAGAATGTGATTTTGTTCCCCTCGACCATCAAGGAATGTTTTGAATTTGGCACGACGGCGCATAATTTGGCCGACCAACTGCAAACGCCGGTATTTGTGTTGAGCGACCTGGATTTGGGCATGAACAACTGGATGTCGGCGCCGTTTGAGTATCCGGCGGAACCGATTCAGCGGGGCAAGGTGCTGCGCGGCGACGAGATTCCGTTGGATTGGGGGCGGTATGTGGATGTGGACGACGATGGTATAGGTTACCGGACCTTGCCAGGCGACGAGAACCGGCGGAGTGCGTGGTTTGCGCGGGGGACGGGGCATAATGCCAGGGCGACTTACAGCGAACGGCCGTCCGACTGGTACGAGAATATGGAGCGGCTGCGGCGCAAATTTGACACGGCTCGTGACATGGTTCCCGGCCCGGTGATTGACGAAGTGGAAGGGGCGGAGATCGGTATTATTGCCTATGGCACCACGCGCTATGCCATTGAAGAGGCGCGGGATCGGCTGGCAGCGGATGGTATCAAGACCAGCTTTATGCGCCTGCGGGCGCTGCCGGTCAGCGACGTGGTACGTGACTTCATCCGCCGGTATGAGCGGGTGTATGTGATTGAGATGAACCGCGATGGGCAGATGCACGCCATTTTGCAGACGGAAGCGCCGGAACTGGCGACGCGGTTGGTGTCGTTGGCGTATCTGGATGGGATGCCGCTGACGGCGCGGTGGGTGGTTGAGGCTATCAGTGAGCAGTGAGCAGTGAGCAGTGGGCAGTGAATCGGGCTTGCTGCTAACTGTTTACTGCTAACTGCTCACTTCAAAGGATAAAAAGATGGGTACGAGACGAGAACCTAATACAAATTTAATCGGGCTGGCGAAGGTGGATTATAATGGCAGCCCGACGACGTTGTGCCAGGGGTGTGGGCATAATTCGATTGCCAGCCAGGTGATTCAGGTGGCGTTTGAGTTGAGCGTGAAGCCGCATGAGATTATCAAGTTGAGCGGGATTGGCTGTTCGAGCAAGTCGCCGGCGTACTTTTTGGGGCAGTCGCATGGCTTGAATGGGCTGCACGGCCGTATGCCCAGTCTGGCTACGGGCGCGCTGCTGGCAAATCATCACTTGCGCGGTATTGGCGTAAGTGGGGATGGGGATACGGCCAGCATTGGCCTGGGACAGTTCAAACATTTGCTGCGGCGCAATGTGCGTCTGGTATACATTGTGGAAAACAATGGGGTGTATGGACTGACAAAAGGGCAGTTTTCAGCGACGGCCGATGAGGGGCAGGCGTTGAAATATGCCGGGGTGAATGAACTGCCGCCGATTGATATTTGTATGGAGGCGGTGATTGCCGGGTGTGGTTTTGTGGCCCGCTCGTTTTCGGGGGATGCGAAGCAGGTGCGGGAGTTGCTGAAGGCGGCGTTGAGTCATCGGGGCACGGCCGTGCTGGATATCATCAGCCCATGTGTGGCCTTTAACAACCTTGATACGTCCACCAAGAGCTATGGCTACGGCAAAGACCACGAAGCGCCGCTGCATGACTTTGGCTGGGTGCCACCTGCCGAAGAGATTGCGATTGCCGAGTATGATCCGGGCGAAATGCGTGTGGTGGAAATGCACGATGGTTCACACATTCAACTGCGTAAGTTGGAAGAGGATTATGACCCCACCCATAAGTTGGGGGCGCTGCACCGGCTGCAATGGGCGCAGGAGCAGCAAGAGTTTATTACGGGGTTGATTTATTATGATCCGGAACGGCCGTCGCTGGCCGAAGTGAGCCACCTGTCGCAAATGCCATTGGCGCTGTTGGATGGAGAGAAGATACGGCCGTCGGCCCAGGCGTTGGCGGATATTATGGCGGGGTTGCAGTAGGGCGTCTTCCGTCATTCGTAATCTGTAATCCGAAGAGACGGCCGTACCCCCTACGGCTGTCTCTTTTTCTGTTATAATGCCGCCATGTGGAGGACACCATGATACAGATTCCAGTGAAGCAGGCTGGTACTGAACTAGATAAACTTCTGAACAAGGTCGCCCATGGCCAGGAAGTGGTGATTATTGGTTCTGATGGCTCGGCATTCAAACTAATGCCTTTGCCGCGTTTGCCCCAACCCGTTTTTGGCAGCGCGCGGGGTTTGGTTCAAATAGGGCCAGACTTTGATGAACCCATCGCTGGTTTGGAAGAATATATGCCGTGAAGATTCTGCTTGATACCCATACTTTCTTGTGGTTTATTGCCGGTGATTCTCAGCTAGATAGTTACGCCCGACAATTGATTGAGGACACAGCCACCGAACGCTATCTTAGCGTGGGCAGTGTTTGGGAAGTTACGATCAAGTCCAGTCTTGGTAGATTGACAGTGCCTACACCACCAAGCGTCTTAATCCACGAACATATCTGGGCAAATGCGATTGACCTCTTAGCCATCACGCCTGCACACCTCGATGTTCTTCATACGTTGCCTTACTATCACAATGACCCGTTTGACCGGCTAATGATTGCCCAGGCCTTACAAGAAGGAATGCTTCTTATCACGAAAGATCAAGCGTTTCAAGCCTACAACGTTCAAACGGCATGGTCATCACCGTAAAAATCAGCGTATGGGCACAATGGCAAGGAAACGGCCGTATCCCCTACGGCCGTCCCCCTTGAAAGTGTGGTTATGGATGACATTGGCACATACCAGGAGCGTAAATTTCCGGCGTTTCGCAACCCGACGATTGATGTATTGGAACACGGCCGTAAAAAGCACCATATCCCCTTGCTGCTAGAGATTGATGTCACCGCGGGGCGCAGCTATCTGCGCCAGATCAAGGCCGAAACGGGGCAAGCCATCTCTTTCACGGCCTGGATCATTACGTGTGTGGGGCAGGCGGTTGGTGAACACAAACATGTCCACGCCCTGCGCAAAGGCCGACGGCGGCTGATCCTGTTTGATGATGTGGATGTCTCCGTGTTGGTGGAAAGAACGGTTACGCGCGACGACGGCCGTGTCCAGACCTTGCCTATGCCCTACGTGGTGAGAAAAGCCAATGAAAAAAGCGTCCAGACCATCCACAATGAAATCCGCGCCGCTCAGGAAACGCCGCTGGCAAAAGATGAGGTGCAGATCGGCGGGCGACGCCGTGTGTCTGCCACCCGCTTGTTTGCCATGCTGCCCACATTCTTGCGCAACCTGCTCGTCTGGCGGCGGCTGACGCACAATCCCTTTCGGGCAAAAAAGGCGATGGGCACCGTTGTAGTGACTTCAGCCGGGGATGCCGGTAAAGGCGGCGGCAGCGGGTGGGGCATCCCGCTGGGCATTCACCCGTTGATTGTGGCCGTAGGTAGCATTGCCCGCAAGCCCGGTGTCGTGGGCGACGCCATTGAAATCCGGGAATTCCTCAGCCTGACGGTGATGTTTGATCATGATGTGACCGATGGCGCGCCGGTCGCCCGTTTTGTGCAGTATTTTAAAGAGCTGCTGGAGACGGGTTATGCCCTGGATAAACTAATTGTGCCCATTGATGCACGGCCGTAGGGGGTACGGCCGTCTCTTTTTTTATTATAATGCTGCCATGATGAAGGCAGTAACCACAAACTTGACTAAACGGGTGAAAATCGCCACCCTGCAAGAGCATGGGGTCGCCTTTGGCATTACCCCCTGCGGTAATATCGCGTTTGTGTAGATGAGAGATTAGGAGATTAAAAAGCAAATAATCTCTCATCATGCCAAAACAGTTTTCCTCCAAAAAGGATGTTTGTATCCCTATGTTTACCTGGTTAAGTAGTTATTGGTGGTTATTGGCCTTGGTCCTCGCGCCTATTGGATTATGGTTATATCGGCATGAGCGTTCGTACCGCACTTTGTTAATGGCAGAATTGGAAAAGTTTGGCTTCACCTACATTTCCGAAGAATCACCGGGCGCCTTTGATACCGGCCCTTTCCCAAAATTTGAAAAACCAAAACTCATCCGCTCAAGAGTGCGCTTGCTAGGCATCCGGGGTGATTGGGCCACCTATCGCCTCGTTCATTTCCTTAATGAGGCCCATGAAGAACAAACGGCATGGGTCAAGATACGGCATGAGATGTTCCATATTTCCAGTATTGAATGGAATCCCTTCTTGTATAGCTTTGTCACCAACAAGCAGAAAAAACGGGATGCACCATGAGCTACACCTGGCTCTCTTCGCGGCCGTACACCGCCCGCACCCGATACACCGGTTTATTCTGGCTCTCATAATAGGTGCGCACCATCAGTTCGGCAATGAGGCCCATCACCAGGAATTGCACACTGAGGATGATGAGCAAGATGCCCAAAGAGAGTAACGGCCGTTCCCCAATCTCCGTCGCATGAAAACCGGCCCAGCCCCCCGTCAGCCCACCCCACAACTTCAGCAGCACCAAATACACCAAAAACAAACCACCAACCCCGCCGCAAGCCAGCCCCAGATAGCCAAACAAATGCATGGGGCGGTCGCTGTATTTACGCAGAAACAGCACGGTCAGCAAATCCACCAGGACGCGAAAAGTGCGGCTGATACCATATTTGGATTCCCCCGCCACACGCGGGCGATGGTTCACCGGCACCTCCGCCATGCTGTACCCGGCAAAATTCACCATCTCCGGGATAAAGCGGTGCATCTCCCCATACAAATGCAAATCCTGCGTCACCTCCGCGCGGAAGAGGCGCAGCGAGCAGCCACGATCATGCAACTGCACATCGGAAGCGCGGGCAATCAGCCGGTTGGCAATATAAGAAGGCAGCTTACGCATCAGGAAGGCATCCTTTCTGTTTTGCCGCCAGCCGTTCACCACGTCATATCCTTCATTCAATTTGGCAACGAGTTTGGGAATATCGGCCGGGTCATTTTGGCGGTCAGCGTCAATGGTGAGAATGGTACGGCCGTAGGCATAATCAAAGCCCGCCGCAAATGCCGCCGTCTGCCCATGATTGCGCCGGAACCGGATAACCACCACACGTGGATTTTCGGTCGCCAACTGGCGCAGCAGGTCGGCGCTGCCGTCCGTGCTGCCATCATCCACAAACACCACTTCATAATCCAGCGGTTCCGTCGCCAGTGCCGTCGTTATTTCATCGAGTAACGGCCGTAAATTTTCCACCTCATTAAAAACTGGCACAATAATGGACAGGTCTTTGGTATACATAGTGAGCGTCAAAGAAATTAAGAGATTGGGAGAGTGAGAGATTCAATCTCTTAATCTCCCAATCCCCGTTAAGCAACCCCACTCCGCACATGGGGTTAAACAGGGTGATCATAAGCGTTACGGCAATATAAACAGGCGATTATAACATGACGTTTTGATTGGAGAAGTGAACATTGGTAAAGGTAGACAACGAACTCTATACAACAGATATACGCCCGGCTAAACCGGAAACCACTCTGGGCGTTTCCGTCATCGTCACGGTGAAAAACGAAGGGGAAGGCATACGGCCGTTGCTCGATTCCCTCATCCAGCAAAGCCGTCGCCCCGATGAAGTCATCATCTGTGACGGCGGCTCCACCGATAACACCCTGGAAATCCTGGCCGAATACAAACGCTGGCTGCCCCTGACCGTGTTCGTGGCCCCTGGCGCCAATATCAGCCAGGGACGTAACCGGGCCATCGCTGCCGCCGCCGGCCCCATCATTGCCGCCACCGACGCTGGCGTGGTACTTTCCCCCTGCTGGTTAGAAGATATTGTCGCGCCCATTGAACAGGGGGAAACGGCCGTTGCTGCCGGTTGGTTTGAAGCCGATCCCTACACCGACTTTGAAGTCGTCATGGGCGCAACTGTGTTGCCCACCCGCCGTGACATTAACCCCGCCACCTTTCTCCCTTCCAGCCGTTCCGTCGCCTTCCTCAAAAGCGCCTGGGAGACCGCCGGCGGCTACCCGGAATGGCTTGATTACAGTGAAGACCTGGTCTTCGACTTTGCCCTCAAGGAACAGGTAGGCGACTTTGTTTTTGTGGACACGGCCGTGGCCTATTTCCGCCCCCGCCCCAGCCTCACCGCCTTCTTCAAACAATACTACCGTTACAGTCGCGGCGACGGCAAAGCCAACCTCTGGCCTTTACGCCACCTCATCCGCTATGCCACCTACCTGATCGCTCTGCCCCTCATTTTGCGCCTCATCTGGCGCGAGAAAGTGTGGGGCTGGCTGTTGGTGGGGGGGGGGACGGTCGTGTACTGCCGCCGCCCCACCCAACGCCTCTGGCAAAACACCTGGGGTTGGCGTCCACCCTCCCGCCTGCGCGCCATCGCCCTCATCCCCATCATCCGTCTGGTCGGTGATGTGGCCAAAATGCTCGGCTATCCGGTCGGCCTCTGGTGGCGCTGGCATCACCGGTAGGTGTTTACGTGTTCAGGTGTTCACATGAACACCATGAGAGAACCCCTAACCTGCCTTGTCCCCCTCCCCGCCGGGTGCTACCATTGCCACGATTTTGAGCCGACGTAACCCGTCGGCTTTTTAGAACCAATGGTAATCAAACGAACCCCCCCACGTTATCCGCGCCGCGGGCCATCTTGCCTGCTATTTTTGTTTGTCATTTTTGGCATGGCCGTCACCCTGTTTGTCATTCAAAATGCGGATGAAGTCCGCGATGTAATCATCCCCACCCCTACGCCAGAGCCAACTCGGTCGGCCACCGAGTTTGCCTTGCTGGCCGAAATCAGTCAGAAAGACGGCGGCAGGGTCGAAGCTATTGGCTATTACCGTCAGGCATTGCGTCTGGATGCTTCTAAACCGGAAATCTACATTCGGTATATTGAATTGTTAGTGGCCCACGGCTGCCCCTCTCTGGAGCTAGGCACAAGTGGTGAGACCATCAATTGCATTGAGGAAGCATTGGCGCGCAGCGAAGAAGCCATTGTCTTAGCCCCCGACAATCCGCGCGTATGGACGGCCGTAGCCGCTTCCTATCTGGCCAATGGCTACCGGCTGCTCGACGCCGGTGACCCCAACGGCGCGGATTTGGAATTTGCCCAGGCTGTCACAGCCGCCGAGCGCGCTATCGGCCTGAACCCCACCGATCCTACGGCCCTGTCTACGGCTTACGCTTATGTGGCTGGCGGCCTGGTTGCCCAACGCAAACCAGAGTTATATCAGGACGCCCAAATTCAAGCCGAAACAGCCATTACCTTAGACCCCAATAATGCCCTGGCCCGTTACTTCATGGGGCAAATCTTTACCGTGCAGGCATTTTATGATGCCGCGCGTGAACAATTTCAGTTGGGCCTTCAATCTAATCCGAATTATGCCGATCTTTACATTGAGATGGCCTATAACTCTTTCGCCAACAGTCGTCTGCCGGAAGCCATCATCTGGTTCAAGGATGCCCTGGAAGTAGATCCAGATAATGCTGCGGCCTATGATGGTCTGGCATATATGTATCTGCAACTGGGCGACGATGTGCAGGCTGAAGAAAACGCCCTGCGGTCAGTAGAATTAAACCCCAATGTGGCCCGGGCACACGGCCGTCTTGGTGAAGCCTACATGCGCAATAACAAATTTGACCTGGCCATTGAAGAATTTACCAAAGCCACTTCCCTCTACGGCTCGCCCACGGAAACCAATGCTCGCTTCTTTTACCTGTTGGCCGATGCTTATATCCGGGCCGGTTTGCAAAATTGCCCTCAGGCCATTCCCTTGCTGCAAGCCGTCACCGATGCGAACCAGTTTTATGGGGAACAGGCACAGCAATACCTGTTAGATTGCCGCCGTGCCGTACTGGAAGACAGTCAATAATTGCATTTTTGCCTGAGGTAGATTATTATCCCCACGCTTTTGGCACTCATGTTCCTTGATTGCTAAAAATGGCTTGACATCCCCTCATTCTGTGTTAAAATGCCAGCGTATTTTTAGCACTCCCATACAGAGAGTGCTAAAGCCCCAAGAGAAATCCTATAAAAGTTAACAAAAGGAGAATTGCTGTATGAATCTTAAGCCCCTGGGTGATCGCCTGGTAGTGGAACCCAAAGAGCGCGAACAGACCACAGCTTCCGGTCTTATTCTGCCGGAAACGGCGGCCGAAAAGCCGCAAGAAGGTGAAGTCATCGCTGTTGGCCCTGGCCGCCGTGATGATGATGGCAAACGTGTTGCCATGGACGTCAGTGTTGGCGACCGTGTACTCTACGCCAAGTATGGCGGTACCGAAGTCAAAATTGATGGGAAGAAATTGCTCATTCTAAAAGAATCTGATGTTCTCGCCATTGTCGAGAGCTAACCACGAAGGAGAAACTAAAACATGGCCAAACAAGTTGCATTTTCCGAAGATGCCCGGCGTAAGCTGAAGAAAGGCATTGATACTCTGGCTACGGCCGTAGCCACCACTCTCGGTCCTAAGGGGCGCAACGTCGCCCTGGACAAAAAATTTGGCGCGCCCACCATCACCCACGATGGCGTCACCGTCGCCAAAGAAATTGAACTGGAAGACCCCTTTGAAAATATGGGCGCCCAACTGCTGAAAGAAGCCGCCACCAAAACCAACGACATCGCCGGCGATGGCACCACCACCGCCACCGTTCTGGCCCAAAATATCATCAATGAAGGGCTAAAGAACATCGCCGCTGGTGCCAACCCCATGCTCCTGAAACGGGGCATTGAAAGCGGCACCCATGCCCTGGCGGAAAAAATCCGCAGCATGGCTATCACCATTGACAGCAAAGAAGAAATTGCCTCCGTGGCCTCCATCTCCGCCCAAGACCGCGAAATTGGCGACTTGATCGCCACCGTCATGGACAAAGTGGGTAAAGATGGCGTTGTTACTGTTGAAGAATCCCGCAGCCTGGAATTTGAAACCGAATACGTCGAAGGTATGCAGTTTGATCGCGGCTACATCAGCCCTTACTTCGTGACGGATGCCGACACGATGGAAGCGGTCATTCAGGACGCCTACATCCTCATTCACGACAAGAAAATCAGCTCCGCCCAGGACATCGTGCCCGTACTGGAAAAAATGCTCCAGATTGGCAAGAAAAACCTGGTGGTCATTGCCGAAGACGTGGATGGTGAAGCACTGGCAACTCTGGTGCTGAATAAACTGCGCGGTATGGTCAATGCCCTGGCGATTAAAGCGCCTGGTTTTGGTGACCGCCGCAAAGCGATGCTGCAAGATATTGCCGTTCTCACCGGCGGCCAGGTTATTACCGAAGAAATGGGGCGTAAACTGGAAAGCGTACAGATCGCCGACCTCGGTCGTGCCGCCAAAATCGTCTCCAGTAAAGATGACACCACGATTGTGGATGGCGCCGGCGAAGAAGCGGAAATTAAGGGCCGTGTGGAACAAATTAAAGTGGAAATTGATCGTAGCACCAGCGATTATGACCGCGAAAAATTGCAGGAACGTCTGGCTAAATTGGCCGGTGGTGTGGCCATCATCCGTGTTGGGGCGGCCACCGAAGTGGAACTAAAAGAGAAGAAACACCGCGTGGAAGATGCGCTAAGCGCGACCCGTGCCGCCGTAGAAGAAGGCATTGTGCCCGGTGGTGGTGTGGCGCTGTTGAACGCGCTGCCCGCTCTGGATAATGTGAGCATGCCCGAAGGCGACCAGACAACGGGCGTGGGTATTTTGCGCCGCGCGCTGGAAGCGCCCATGCGCAAAATTGCGGAAAACGCCGGGCAGAATGGTGATGTCATCATTCAAAATGTGCGGCGTGAACAAGAAAGATTGGGCGACAAGAACATTGGCTACGACGTGATGACCGGCGAATACGTCAATATGGTGAAAGCGGGCATCATTGACCCGGCCAAAGTGACTCGTGGCGCGCTGGAAAACGCGGCCAGTATCGCGGCCATGGTGTTGACCACCGAGGCGCTGATCACCGATATTCCTGAGCCTGAGAAGTCAATGCCCGGTGGGCCTCCCGGCGGCATGGGCGGTATGGATTTCTAAACCGCGTGTCATATACTCGCTGTGGCCGCCTCTCAGCCTGAAAGGCTGCTTTCCAACCGTGCCACTTCGATATATTATTCATGCTTAAATAAAGACCCCCACCTGGGGGTCTTTTGTTTTTCAGTCGCCTTTGGTAAACTCATCACATGAGCGCACAATTACTTGAAAAACTCCTTCCGGCTTTAGAGAAAATGGAGTGGCCGCAGCTACCAGAAGCAACCGAACAAGGACGCCAGGCATATATGGTGGGTTTGGAACGGCTAGATGAATTTGAGGGCGATGTGAAGTTGTTATCTTCGGCGCTGCGGGCGTTCCAGTCGGGAAATTCTAAACCGTATGCCTGTGCCGGCGTGGCCTATACGCTGTTAGTGGCGGCGCAGGAGAGCGATGGCAGCTATACACCGGCGGGTTTGACGGAGAGTATGAAGTGGCTGGAACAGGCACAAGAACTGTCCCCGGATGTGCTGGAGATCAATGTGATTGAGGCGATGATTTATGCGGGACACGGCCGTTACGAAGATGCCCGTCTGGTGCTTGACTATTTACAAGAAGTTGACCCTTATAATTATCAATTAGCCAAAGCTGAAGTCGCCTACTGGAAGCCACAAGGGGATGTGGACGAAACTGTACACTGGTTTAATGAAGCGGCAAAAGCGGCCGACAATGTACCGCAACGGCTGCGTATGCGCGCTCGATTGGGTGATTTCTATTTTGAACTGCACCAGTTGGATGAGGCCTTGGCTATCTACAAAGAGGCTATCCATTTTGACAACCGCAACGTGAAATTGTGGCACAAAATTAGCCTGATTTACTGGCAACAAGAAAACATTGATGAAGCTGAGAAGGTGAACCAACAAACCCTGCGTTTGCAGCCCGATTTTGGCCCAGCCGTGAAACTGCATGAAGCTATTAAGGCCAGAAAAAACGAAGGCCATCGTACAGGACGGTTGTTTGGCTAAAAGAGCGGTCAAGAGATGCGAGATTGACAATCACTCCATCTCCTAATCTCTTTTTTAATGGCGCGTCTTTTGGCTCAAAAACGCGACCACCTTTTCCCGAACCTCATCGGGGGAGAGGGTGCTGGTATCCAGATAAAAATCACAATGCTGCCGGGCATGGTGCAGGCGCTGTTGCTGCACTTGTAGGCGTGGCAACCCACCCCCTAAATGGGGACGTCTCTGCTGTGAGTTCACATAATCTACATCCAGGTAGATTAAAACATCTGGCCGGCTGATGCGCCGCCACATGTCAGGTACATAGGAATGTTCCTGGGCCGGCTGGCGCGTATCAAAACCAAGCGATTTGAGCGTTTCTGCCAGGGTGCTTTTGCCGGCGGAACAGGGGCCAACCACGGCTACACGTAAGGGCTTACTATCAGGCTCAGGAGGGGGCGGCGTATCCATTGGATATTTCCCGCTTTAGCAACCCATACCAACGGGCGCTAGAGTGGTAAATGCACATCCATCCGTCGTATTTTGGCATCTGCTGTGGCCGGAAGCACGGCCGTCACCAACACACTGATGTCGTCTTTGGGACGGCCGTTATCCTTTGCCAATGCTCCCGCCAAGAGGGAGTCAGCAATCGCCCGCGGTGAGGTGACACCGGCAGCGGTCATATCTCTAAAAGAGAAAGAAGGGTCATATCCATTGTGGCCACTCCAATCCCCGGCATGGCGCAACCCATCGGTAAACACCACAATTATTGTCCCCACCAGCAGTGGCAGTTCTGTAATCACCGGCTTGGTATTGCGGTTAACGCCCACACTTTTGGAAGGTTGATCCAACAGAATGTGCCCATCAGCATGGGTATACACTAACACCGGCGCCGCATTATTGCGTGAAATAACAAAGGTTTTACTGACCAGATCAATGGAGAGGATATTGAGGGTAGAACTGACCTTACCACCCCGCTGCGCATACAGATAATCATGGGCAGCACGGGCCGCCGCCCCATCACGCACCCCCTCGCTCAGTAATTGGATGGCTTTGCGCGCGACCATATTGCTAATAAGTTTAGCCGAGAGACCGCTACGCTGCCCATCTGCCAAAACGAAAGAAAGGCCGCCGGACGGCCTTTCTATCATTTCCAGCGTATCACCACTTTCACTGGAGGCGTATTTGCTTATTTTGGCAACAGCAAATTGCACTTCCACCGCAGTAGTTTACCAGCGATCGCCACCGCCAGAGTCATCACGGCGACGGTAATTATCATCCCGCCGACCGCTACCACCCTTGTTGCGTGAATCGCCGCCGCCGCGATAACCACCACTGCTGCCGCCGCGATTGCCACCGCTGCCGCCGCGATAACCACCACTGCTGCCGCCGCGATTGCCGCCGCTGCCGCCGCGATAACCACCACTGCCACCGCTGCGTTCTTCACGTGGTCTGGCTTCATTGACGCGCAGTTCACGGCCGTCTATTTCTTTACCATTTAAGGCTGCGATGGCCTGCTCTGCCGCATCTTCTTCCATCTCTACAAAGCAGAAGCCGCGAAAACGACCGGTGTCCCGATCGTTGATCATGGCCACTGACTCCACAGAACCAAATTCCGCAAACAAGTCACGAACCTCATCCTCTGTGGCCTGAAACGACAAATTACCTACATATATTTTCTTGTTCAACTTACCAAAATCTCCATTTTGCGCTTGTCTGCGGCCATGCTGCAAACTTGCCTAAAAACTATAAACCAGAACCGTAGCATAACATTTTTTTTGCAAACAGTCCAAAGATTTTTTTGGACATTTGGACAGCAGCAATTTTCAATTTGAATAAGGGATTGACTAAGGAGGATGAACGAGGGAGTTGCTTGAGCGTATGGTGAAAAGATTTCCATTACAACAATTTTTCACGGAAAGCCAGACCAACCACACCTTGCTTCTATTTGCTTACCGTGTGGCGGTAAGTTATGCTTTTGCCACCTTGCCCAGGGGCTGGTAATCGGACTTCAGATTACAGATGACGGGCTGCGGATTACGAACTTCGGATGGTATAAAATTCATGCAATCGCTAACAAAACAACTTACTACTCTGGCTCGCGAGGCTTTTGTGCAGAGTGGCTACGACGGCCGTTACGGTGAAGTAACCGTCTCCAACCGGCCCGACCTGGGACAGTTCCAGTGTAATGGGGCGTTACCGGCGGCAAAGGTATACGGCCGTAACCCCCGCGACATTGCCCAACAAATTGCCGATCTCTTGCAGGCACAGCCTATTTTCCAAGAGATCAGTCTGGCTGGGCCAGGTTTCATCAATCTGACCCTGACCGATGAATTTTTGGCCGGTTTTGTACAGCAGATGGCGGATGATGAACGGTTGGGGGTGACGGCCGTAGCCGAACCGTGCCGGGTGTTGGTGGACTACGGCGGGGCCAATGTGGCCAAGCCTATGCATGTTGGTCATTTACGAGCGGGTATTATTGGCGAAAGCATCAAGCGGCTGTTTCGTTTTATGGGCGATGATGTAACCGGCGATGTGCATCTGGGCGACTGGGGTACACAAATGGGACAAGTCATTGTGGAACTGGAGCGACGGCTGCCCGATTTACCCTATTTTGAGGCCAGCTACACTGGCCCTTACCCGGCCGTATCTCCCATTACTTTAGCCGATCTGGAGGAGATTTACCCCGCTGCCAGCGCCCAGGCCAAAGCAGACCCGGCGTATGCGGAGGCGGCCCGGTTAGCGACGGCGGAATTGCAGAACGGCCGTCCGGGGTACCGCGCGCTCTGGCAGCATTTCCACGATGTTTCGGTGGCCGGTCTCAAGGAAGATTATGACAAGTTAGACATTCACTTTGACCTGTGGCTGGGTGAGAGCGACGTGCAGGATCTGCTGGACGACATGATCGCCCGCCTACAAACGCAGGGTTTTACCAGTGAAAGCAATGGCGCGCTCATCATGGAGATTGCCGAGCCAGATGACAAAAAGCCGATGCCGCCGCTCATGTTGCGCAAGTCTGATGGCGCGGTGCTGTATGGCACCACCGACCTGGCGACCATTGAGATGCGCGTGCAAGAATTTGGCTCCGAGTTGATTTTGTATGTGGTGGATCACCGGCAGCGGCAGCATTTTGAGCAAATCTTCCGTGCTGCCTACAAAAGCGGCATTGCCCCATCCACGATAGGTTTGGAACACAACTACTTTGGCACCATGAACGGCAAGGATGGCAAGCCGTTTAAGACGCGCGAGGGCGGCACCATGAAGCTGAAGGATTTAATCGCCCTGGTGATTGAGGCGGCACTGGCGCGCATGGCCGAAAGTCACGTGGCCGAAGGGTACGACGATGCCGAACAGCAGGAGATTGCCCGCATGGTAGGGCTGGCGGCGCTGAAATATGCAGATTTGATGAACCAGCGCACAAAGGATTATGTGTTTGACCTGGATCGCTTCTCGTCATTTGAGGGGCGGACGGGACCATATTTGCTGTACACGGCCGTGCGTGCCCACTCCATCCTGCACAAAGCCACCCAACAAGGGTTGGCCCCTGGCCCGCTTTTGCCGCCAGTGGCCGACGCCGAACGCGCCGTGATGCTGCTCATTACCGGGCTGCCGGATGCGCTGCAACTGGCCTATGATACGCGCATGCCCAATCATCTGGCCGATTATGTGTATGCCCTGGCCAATGAGTTCAACCGCTTTTATAACACCTGCCACATCCTGCGCGAAGAAAATGCGGGGGTGCAGGCTTCCTGGCTGGCGCTCACGCAGCTTTTCCGGCGGGTGATGGAGCTGTTGTTGAATTTGTTGGGGATTGAGATACCGGAGAGGATGTAAGTCTCTTGGTTTGTAGTGGCCGCTTCAGCGGCGTCTGACGGCGATAAATCGCCTACCACGAACTAATTTCTAAGGGGTTTGAATGACAGCCAAAAGTGCTTATGCCCAGGCGGGTGTGGATATTGCGGCGGGAACACGAGCCACGCAGCTGATGAGAGCCGCCGTACAGGCCACCTATGGCCCGGAAGTGTTGTCCGGTGTCGGATCATTTGGCGGTTTGTTTGAAGTGTCGGCGCTGAAAATGATGCAGCAGCCGGTGCTGGTGGCTTCAACCGATGGCGTGGGCACCAAAACGAAGGTGGCGGCAGCGCTCAATCGTTGGGACACCATCGGCCACGATATTGTCAACCATTGTGTGAATGATATTTTGGTGCAAGGCGCACGGCCGTTATTTTTCCTCGATTATGTGGCTTCCTCTCAGTTGGACCCGGAGCAGATTGCCACCATTGTCGGCGGCATTGCCCTGGCGTGCAGCGCGGTGGGTTGCGCTCTACTTGGCGGCGAAACGGCCGAGATGCCGGGCGTGTATACCCCAGGTGAGATTGACCTGGTAGGTACGGTGGTGGGAATGGTGGAGAGAGAGCAGATTATTGACGGCCGTCACATCCAACCTGGCGATGTCATTCTGGGTTTACCCTCTAACGGGCTGCACACCAACGGCTATACCCTGGCCCGCCAGGCGTTAGCCGAATTGGACTGGCAGGCGCATCAAGAAACATTGGGCAGGTCCATTGGTGATGCATTGCTCATACCACACCGCAGCTACCTGGACGACGTACAAAAACTGCACAATGCAGGTATAAACATTCGGGGCCTGGCCCATATTACCGGCGGCGGTCTGATTGATAACCCGCCGCGCATTTTCCCTGAAGGGGTGGGCGCGGTTTTGCAGTGGGGATCCTGGCCTGTACCGCCTATTTTTAAGTTGATTCAGGAGCACGGCCGTATCCCCCAGGCCGAAATGTCTCATGTTTTCAACATGGGCTTAGGATTGTTGGTCATCGTCCCCGCCCCAGACGCCGCCAAAGCACAAACCGTCCTCGGTCCCCAGCAGGTGTATAGCGTAGGGCAGATGGTGGCTGGCGTGGAAGGCGTTGAATTTCGTAACCCGTAGCCCGTAATCCGTTATCGAACATCGGATTACGGATAACGGATAACGGACAGAAAAAATAGTGTCAAAATCAAACATCGTCGTGTTCATTTCCGGCTCCGGCAGCAATTTGCAGGCGATTATAGATGCCGTGCAGTCGGGGGAACTGAATGTAGACATTGCCATAGTCGTTTCCAATCGTAAGGCCGCATATGGGCTGGTGCGGGCGGCCGAAAACGGAATCCCCACCTTTTACCATCCACTAAAGCCATACCGGGATGCCGGGAAAGGTCGGGAGGAGTATGAGGCGGATCTGGCAGAGAGGGTACGGCCGTTACAGCCCGATCTCATCGTGTTGGCCGGTTGGATGCACGTCTTGGGCGCCGGTTTCCTGAACCAATTCCCCAACCGTGTCATCAATCTGCATCCGGCGCTGCCCGGCCAATTTGCCGGTACTCATGCCATCGAACGCGCTTACGAAGCGTACCAACGCGGCGAAATCAGCCACAGTGGGTGTATGGTGCATCTGACCATTCCCGAAGTAGATGCCGGGCCAGTCATCACCCAGGCCACCGTGCCCATTTACCCTGAAGACACACTAGAGCAGTTCGAAGCACGTATGCATTCGGCCGAACACGCCATAATGGTAGAAGCTATTCACCATCAATTAAGCCGAATCATTTCCGAAATGGGATAGTACTAGACTGCTATCTGCTTTTTGCGATAACGTGAGAGGCAAACTATAATCAGGTGACTTTTATAAAACCCTGTACCCAACTAACAGGGTAAGAAAATCAAAAGGAGAGAGAAAATGCGAAAGTCAAGTTTGTGGTTAACCTTATTGTTGCTGTTCGCCATGTTGTTAGCCGCCTGTAGCGGTACCAGCGGTGGCGACGAGCCAGAGGCAGAGACCGAAACCACCGAAACCGCCGAAGAGCCGATGGAAGAAGAAACGGTTGAAGAACCCATGGAAGAAGAAGCCGAAGAACCGATGGAAGAAGAAGCCTCTTCTGACTGCGCCAGCCCCGATGTTTTCTGCGTCGGTCTGATTACGGACGTGGGCGAAATTGATGACAAATCGTTCAACCAGTCTGCCTGGGAAGGTGTTGTGCGGGCCGAAGCTGAAGTGGGCGCTAAAATTGACTTCATCGAGACCCAAGACGCTAAAGATTACGCAACCAACATCGGCCTCTTTGCCAACAATGGCTACGATGTCATTGTCACCGTTGGTTTTGCTATGGGTGAAGCCACGGCCGTTGCTGCCGCCGAGTACCCGAATATCTATTTCATCGGTGTAGACCAGTTCCAGGCATGGCAGTTTGACGAAGACAGCTCGAATGATATCGCCAATCTGGCCGGGCTTATGTTCAATGAAGACAAAGCCGGTTTCCTGGCAGGCGCTTTGGCAGCCATGCTGACGGAATCGGGTACCATCGGCGCGGTGCTGGGTACTGACCTGGTGCCACCCGTCGTGGCTTTCAAAGAAGGGTATGAAAACGGCGCTCTTTACATCAACCCGGACATCACGTTGATTTCCACTTTCCACCCCGGTGGTTTGGATGTGGCCTTCACGGACCCGGAATGGGGCGCCAGCACGGCACGGCAGGCGTTGGACCAGAGCGCGGACGTGATCTTTGGCGCGGGTGGCAAGACCGGTAACGGTGCGCTCATTGAAGTGGCCGGACAGGAAGGCGCGTTTTGCATCGGCGTAGACACTGACCAGTGGGAGACGGTGCCGGAAGCGCATGCCTGCCTGGTTTCCAGCGCCATGAAGTTGATCACCCCCGGTGTTTTTGACCTGGTGAGTGCGGCGAAAGATGGGGCTTTCCCGGCCGGCAACTTCTTTGGTGAGGTTGGCCTGGCTCCGTTCCATGATTTTGACGCTCAGATTTCCCAGGAAATCAAAGACACACTGGCGGAGATTGACGCCGGTTTGCAGGATGGCTCCATTGAAACAGGTTACAATCCTGGCGGGTAATCAATGATTACAAAACTTTTAGATCTGACAGGTTTCCCAAAACCTGTCAGGTCTTGTATAGTGTAAGGGTAGAATGTGCGATGCGCCGTTGGGCGTGTCGCACATTCTTGTTTATGCCATGGCGACAGCAGAATTTAAAAGGGAAGAAGGGGGGCGAGTAACGGCCGTATTACGGCGCATCTGGAAAGCGGTCAGCGTTCCCCTGTTGTCGGTTCTGCTGGCGCTGCTCATCGGCGCCATCATCCTCCTGATATCCGGTTCCAATCCTATAGAAGCTTATGTCGCCCTGTTTAGAGGGGCGTTTGGCAACGCGGCAAATTTTGCCCGTACTCTGGAAAAGGCAACGCCGCTCATTTTAGGGGGTCTGGCGGTAGCCTTTGCTTTTAAGGCCGGCTTATTCAACATTGGTGGGCAGGGACAGTTACTCATTGGGGCGATTGTGGCGGCCTATATTGGGTTTGCCTTTAGCGGCTTGCCGTTCATCATTCATATGCCGCTGGCGCTGCTGGGCGGCAGCCTGGCGGGGGCGGCGTATGCGGCCATTGCCGGGGCGTTGAAGGCGTATACGGGGGCGCATGAGGTGATTACCACCATCATGCTGAATTACATTGCCATCAATATCACCGATTATTTATCCAATGGGCCGTGGAAAGCAGAAGGGATTATCGCCCGGACGCCGTTGGTGTTGGAAACGGCCGTGATCCCCCGCTTTGGTGGCTATCCCCTGGGTTTTGCTCTGGCCTGTTTGATGGCCGTGTTGACCTATTATCTGCTCTATTACACCACCATGGGCTATGCCATCCGCACCACCGGTTTGAACGCCCACGCCGCCCAGTATGCCGGCATCAAGGTGCCGCATATTATCGTGTTAACGATGGCATTCAGCGGGTTTTTGGCCGGTATGGGCGGTTCGATTGAGACGTTAGGGGTGATTGGTCGTTTTCAACCCGGTTTTAACATTGGCCTGGGGTTTGACGGCATCACCATTGCCCTGCTGGCCAAAACAAATCCGTTGGGGGTGATACCGGCGGCTATTTTAGTGGGGGCGATGCAGGCGGGCGCATCGCAGATGCAGTTTGACGCCGGCGTACGTTTTCAAATCATTGATATTATTCAGGCACTTATTTTGTTCTTTGTTTCGGCGGATTTGATTGTGCGCAAGATTTTGGGTTCCAGCGCGGTGGATGAAGACAAAGTGACATTGAGTTCGGGGTGGGGTGGTGGATGATTCGTAATCCGTAATCCGTGACCCGTGAACCGACGACGGTACGGATAACGGATGACGACTTACGGATTACGGATAACGGAGGAGTATGAACGCGACGGTTTCCACAAAGGCAAGGAAGGGGTTCAGGGTAGACGGCCGTACCATTACCATGATTTTGGGCGTCGTCATTGTGGCTTTGTTGGCCGGGTACTATATACGTCAGCCGTTGCAGGCAACGGCCGTGTACGCGGCCACCCTGCGCCAATCCACCCCGCTGGTTTTGGGCGCATTGTGTGGTCTCATCGGCGAACGCTCTGGCGTCATCAACATCGGCATTGAAGGCCAGATGCTGCTGGCCGCTTTCCTGGCTTTTCTGGCCAACGTGTACATTGGCCGGTTGGGGATATTTCCTTTACCGGTGGTGCTGCTGTTAGCGGTACTCATTGGCGTCCTCAGTGGGGCGATCATGGGGCTGTTTCTGGCCTGGATGTCGGTGGGCTTGAAGATGGATCAGATCATCGGCGGCACCGTCATAAACGGTCTGGCTGTTGGTTTTACCAGCTTCTTTTACCAGACCGGCCTGACCACGTTGGGCAAATTGCAGCCCCTCCGGCTTGGCCCCCTGGCCGACCTGCCCCTGGTGGGTTCGGTTTTGTTCACCAATGCACCCATCACCTTTCTGGCCATCATTCTGGTATTTGTGATGCAGTTTGCCCTGTTCCGCACGGTATGGGGGCTGCGTACCCGCTCCGTGGGCGAACACCCCAGCGCGGCCGATACGGTGGGCATCAATGTGCACCGCACCCGTTACATCAATGTGATGCTGGCTGGCTGTTTTGCCGGGTTAGCCGGGGCCTATCTGACGTTGGAGGCGGTGGGGTCATTTGAACGGGGCATGACCAACGGCCGTGGCTTTATTGCTCTAGCCTGTATGATCTTTGGCAAATGGACGCCGTTGGGATCCTGGGGGGCGGCGCTGCTGTTTGCCTTATTTACCGCCCTGCAAACCCAACTGCAATTTACCGGTGGCCTTGCAATCCCACACCAATTTTTGGGTATGCTGCCCTATATTCTTACCATCATCGTCCTGGCCGGTTTTGTCGGCCGTTCCCGCGCCCCCGCCGCCGTAGGGCAGGTGTATGAATCGGAGTAACTGGGCATTATGGACAAAATAAACCGCCCTGTTGTGTTGGAAGCCAAAGGTATTACCAAACGTTTTCCCGGTGTACTGGCAAATGATCATGTGGATTTGAAGCTGCATCAGGGGGAAATTTTGGCGCTGTTGGGGGAGAATGGCGCCGGTAAAAGCACCCTGATGAACATGCTGTACGGCCTGTACCATCCTGACGAAGGCGAAATCTGGATCAAGGGGGAAGTGGTCAGGCTGAAAAACCCGCGTGATGCCATTGATCGCGGTGTGGGTATGGTACACCAGCATTTCCAGTTGGTGCCGGTGATGACGGTGGCCGAAAACGTGATGCTGGGGTCGGAAGTGACGAGAGGCGGTGGTGTGTTAGACCGCCACCTGGCGCAGCAGCAGGTGCGGGCGCTTTCGGAACAGTATGGGTTACAGGTAGACCCCACGGCCGTTGTCGAAGACCTGCCCGTCGGTACCCAGCAGCGGGTGGAAATCATCAAGGCGTTGTATCGGAAAGCGGATATTTTGATTCTGGATGAGCCAACGGCCGTACTCACCCCCCAGGAAGCCAACGAACTATTCCACATTATGAAGGGACTGACGGAACAAAACGTCTCTATCATTTTCATTACCCACAAATTAAAAGAAGTGTTGGCCATCGCTGACCGGATTGGCGTACTGCGCCAGGGGCAGTTGGTGGGTACCACCACGCCGGGAGAGTCTACCGAGGCCAGTCTGGCGGAGATGATGGTCGGCCGCACCGTCATTTTGCAGGTGGAAAAAGAAGAAGCAAAACCGGCCGAGATGGTGCTGAAGGTGGAAGGGTTGTTCGTCAAAGATGATCGCCACCACATGACCGTGCGTGGTGTAGACCTGGAAGTGCACGCCGGTGAAATTGTGGGTGTGGCCGGGGTACAGGGCAACGGGCAGCGTGAACTGGTGGAAGCGTTAACCGGATTGCGGTCGGTGGCGGACGGCCGTATCACCATTGCCGGTATGGATGCCACCCATTTTTCGCCGCGCCAGAACACCGAACTGGGCGTGGCTCACATCCCCGAAGACCGCGAAAAGCATGGGTTGGTGATGGCCTACTCCCTGGCCGATAACATGGTGTTGAACAACTACTACCAGCAGCCATTTGCCAGCGGCGTGGTCATGCGGCATCGGGCTATCAAAGAACAGGGTGACAAGTTGGTGCAAGAGTTTGATGTACGCCCCCCGAACGCCAATCTGAATGCCAGCAAACTGTCTGGCGGCAACAAACAAAAAGTGATTGTGGCCCGCGAATTTTCCCGCCCGGTGAAGCTGCTCATTGCTGCTCAGCCCACACGCGGTATTGACGTGGGTTCGATAGAGTTCATCCATCAGCAAATTGTGGCCCAGCGCGACCGGGGTGTGGCCGTACTGGTCGTTTCGGCGGAACTGGACGAAGTGTTGAGCCTGGCCGACCGGGTAGTGGTGATGTTCGACGGCCGTATCGTTGCCAATCTACCCATCGAAGAAGCCACCCGTGAGAAGGTGGGTTTGCTGATGGCCGGATCGGAAGTTCAGTAGGCAGTAAGCAGTGAGCCGTGCTTTTACTGCTTACTGTTCACCGCTCACTGCTCACTTTTCACACCCCCCATGACCATCCACATCCTACCAGACAAACTGGCCTCGCAAATTGCGGCGGGGGAGGTGGTAGAACGGCCGTCCTCCGTCGTTAAGGAACTGGTGGAAAATGCCATTGACGCCGGGGCCACTGCCATCAATGTGGACATACGCGAGGGCGGGCGCAAGAGTATTCAGGTCGCCGACAATGGGCAGGGCCTCCCGGCGGCGGAAATCGAAGTCGCCTTCCACCGCCACGCCACCTCCAAGCTGCAAACAGTCGAAGACCTGACTGCTATCCGCACCCTCGGTTTTCGGGGGGAGGCGCTGGCGGCCATTGCTGCCGTCAGCCAGGTGACGCTCATCTCGCGGGCGCAGGGGGAAACAACGGGTACGCGGCTGGTGCTGGACGGCGGCGCGAAAGTGAGCCGGGAAATGGCCGGTGCGCCGCAAGGCACGGTTATTGCCGTAGAAAATCTTTTCTATAATGTGCCTGCCCGCCTCAAATTCCTGAAAAGCGACAACACCGAGAAGCGGTTGATTGACGAATTTGTCACCCGCTACGCGCTGGCCTACCCGCACATTCGTTTCCGGCTGACGCACAACGGTCGTATTACCTTCCAATCCACCGGCAACGGCAGCGTCCTGGACGTACTCATAGCCATCTACGGCCCCGACGTGGCCCGCCAACTACTAGAAATTAACGCCGAGGCGCAGAGACGCGGAGAAGAACAGTCACCTTATCACCCCCTCACCATCTCCGGCTTCATCGGCAACCCCGCTGTCCACTGGTCAAACCGGGGGCAGATGGTGTTGTTTGTCAACGGCCGTTGGGTCAAAGACAACCAGCTTACCTTCGCCATCATCCAGGCATACCATACCCTGCTGCCGACCGGGCGCTACCCGTTAGCGATTTTGTTCCTGACGCTGCCGCCGGAGGAGGTGGATGTGAACGTGCATCCCGCCAAAACGGAAGTGCGTTTTCGCGGTGACAAGGCCCCTTTTGCCGAGGTGCAGCGGGTGGTGCGTGAAACGTTGGTGGCCGATGCGCCCATTCGCCAGATGAGCGCCTGGCAGGTGGGCAGCCAGCTTGAGGCGATGACGCCGGGCTGGGAAGGCAGCCTGGATCAACGCGCCTTTGTCCGCCCCGACGAGGCCAGCCAGCCAGAAATGGAACTGGAATGGCCGCCGGAAGAGATCATCGAACCGGCTGCCGGGCAAACTGTGCCCCGTAGCAGCCAATTGCCGGTGATGCGCGTGGTGGGGCAGGTGGGTGCGGCCTATATCATTACCGAAGGGCCGGATGGTTTATTCCTGATTGACCAGCAGGCGGCGCACGAGCGGGTACTGTATGAACGGTATCATGGTGAGTGGCAGGCGGGGCAGGTGCAGGTGCAGGCGTTAACGGCGGGCACGGCCGTGACCCTCTCCCCCTCACAAGCCGACTGGCTTAACCACCAGTTACCCACCCTGGCCGAAATCGGTTTCCAGGTGGAACCGTTTGGCCCGCAAACCTTTATGATCCGCAGCATCCCCCAACTGGCGGCCGACCGCGACGCCGCTCATCTGCTGCTGGCGATGGTGACAGGGGTGGAGCGCAAACCACCGGCAACGGCCGATTTGCCCCTGCACCTGATTCAACTGGTGTGTACGGCCGTGGCTACCCGCCCTGGGCAATCGTTAAACCAGGCGCAAATGGCCGCGCTGGTGCAGCAGTTGGAACAATGCCAGGACCCCATGACCACCCCGTCAGGTCGCCCAACCTTCATCTACTTATCCGTGGCCCAACTGGCGCGTGAGTTTGGCCGGATTTAACTGACCGGGCAGGTGACGGGCTGCACAATTTCCCATACAATCTACACCTATGAGCGACACAGCCAGCATAGCGTTTGCCTATCATGGTGGTCGCGCCTTTGGCAAGTACATCCTGGAAAGCCTGATTGGGCGCGGCGGCATGGCCGAAGTGTATAAATCGCGCCACCCCGATCTGGATCGGGAGGTGGCGGTGAAGGTGCTGCATCCCTTCCTCACCGACACCCCTGGTTTTGTGGAGCGTTTCCGCCGTGAAGCCCGCGCCGCCGCTTCCCTGCGCCATCCCAACATTGTGCAGATTTATGATTTTGACGTGACGGCAGATGGTCTGTACTACATGGTGATGGAGTACATTGACGGGGAGTCATTTGATAAATATCTGCTGCGCCAACCGCTGCCCCTGCCACCCGCACAAACGATGGATTTTTACCGGCAAATTTGTGGCGCGTTGCAAGTGGCGCATGAAAAGGGAGTGGTACATCGGGACATCAAACCGGCCAACATTATGGTTGATCGTGAGGAACGGCCGTATCTGGCCGACTTTGGTATTGCCCAAATTGTGGGTGATACCCGGCTCACGCAAAGTGGCATGAGTACAGGCACACCCCAGTACATGTCGCCGGAGCAGGTGACGGGTGGGGCCATTTCCCCGGCTACCGATATTTATGCGCTGGGCACGATGCTCTACCAGTTGAGTACAGGCCATTTGCCTTTTGAGGGTGGCAACCCGGCCACGGTCATGATGAACCAGGTGACTGAACCGCCGGAACTGCCGCGCACCCATGTGCCGGACATCTCGCCCGCTTTGGAGTCGGTGATATTGAAGGCGCTGGCAAAGGAGCCGGAGGAGCGATTTGAGAATGCGGCGGCATTGTGGCAGGCATTGGCGGCAGCTAAAGCAGGCACGGCCGTAGACATCCCCATCCCCACCGGTGTCAGGACAAAAGCTGGCGGCACGGCCGTGCATCCTGCGTCGGCAGATACGGCCGTGTCCCCCGAACCACAGCCCACCCTCATTACAGCTGCCGGGGGTACGCCCCGTTGGGTATGGCCGGTGGTGGCCGTGGCCGCGGTCGCCCTGGTGGCCGTGGGCTTTTTGCTGGCGCGGGGGAGTGGGGCCACGCCACCCGCAGAGCCGACCGCACCCGGTGTGACGAGTGAAAGTGCGGACGTGCTGATCCCGGTAGGGGAGGATACGGCCGTGCCTACCCCCACGCAAACGGCTGTTCCTACGGAAACGCCCCTCCCTTCCCCCACCCCTACGCCCACGCCGCCGCTGGCCGGGATGCGCTTTGTGCCCGGCGGTACGTTTATGATGGGTAATGCCCAGGGCAACGCCGACGAACAGCCACCCCATGAGGTGACAGTGGGTGATTTTTTCATGGATGAAACAGAAGTAACCAACGCGGCCTATGCTCAATTTGTGGCCGAAACCGGCCACGCCGCGCCAGCTTATTGGCGGCAGCCTGATCCCTCGCAATGGCAAATTACGGCTCAAGATGTTTACATTGCCGGGGATGTAGACGACCCCTTCATGTATGATGGCGTCAACGTGCAGCCGGTGACAGGCACCATCAGCATGACGTTGGATGCGGATACAGACAAGGGGGTGTTGACGGCCGTGTTTACCGGCACACTGCGTCCCACCGCCGACGAGATTTACGCCGGTACTTTCCGCATTGAACAAGATTTTTTCTTCGACGGCCCCCCCTTTCCCGCGTTCAAAGAAGGCGGCATTGGCGATCTGGTGCATATGCACGGTCAGAGTGGCAACGAACTGGCCATGTACCCGGAAATGACCGCTTACATCGGCACCTGGGGCACGGCCGATCTGTACTTCAATGACGAACTGCTGTTTCCCGACCTCGGTACGCACCTCATGTACAGCGATGGCGTCCGCGACGATACCGCCCATTTTATCCGCCGCGCCGATGGACAATGCTGTTTCTCGCCTTCCGCTCCGGCCGATAGCAGCCTTGACCCGGATGATCGAGAAATTTCCTACTGGCTCTTCCCCGGCACAGACTATGCCGAAGCCCAGAATTTTTGGATCGCCCTGCATTTTGAGGATATTACAGAATTGCTCGCGCCCGCTTTTTTAGGCCCGGCCATTTACCCCGAAGGGCAGGAATTGTACCCGGCGACCAACGTGACCTGGGACGATGCCGTCGCTTACTGTGAATGGATTGACGGCCGTTTGCCCACCGAAGCAGAATGGGAATATGGGGCGCGGGGTTCTCAGGGTTTCCTCTATCCCTGGGGAGACGAACGGGGGGACGTACGCAACAACAGTGGGAATGTATTGGCCGGTACGGCCCCGGTGGGCAGTTTTCGGGAGGCCGCCTCGCCGTTTGGCCTGCAAGATATGGCCGGGAATGTGTGGGAGTGGACGGCCGACTGGTATAACCCGAATTATTATGCCCAATCCCCAGCGGAGAATCCCACCGGCCCGGCCAATGGTACAGAGAAAGTGGCGCGCGGGGGCGGCTTCCAGTTGCTCGATTTTTTGGGGTTGGATGAAGCCCGCACCACCCACCGTTTGCCACTAGACCCCGCTGCGCCCAGAGATGACGTGGGCTTTCGTTGTGCCGTATCCGCCACGCCGCAAGAGTAATTTTTTCGTCACACATTCAAAGTTTCTCGTTTCTCCGTCCTATTTTGCAAACAGGGCACTGTTCAGGCGTATATCCACGATCCATAAACGATTTACCGGTAAGCTACCCAAAGTTTTCGTTTATGGTGACAAATATCACTCTGGAGGTATGGCTATGAGTAGAAAAACAAGTGTCCCTGTGGCGATTGTAGCAGGCATGGTTTTGGTGTTGTGGACGGCCGTCCTTTTGCTGTGGACGCAGCGCCCCGGTTACGCGGCGGGCGGTGTGTTATGTGTGGTACCGCCCGGAGAACCGACCGGCCCATTTGCGAATTGTGCCCAGGTGTTCACCAGCGTGCAGACGGCCGTGGACACGGCCGTGCCCCACAGTGAAATCTGGGTGGCTACCGGCGTCTATACCGACGTTCACGAACGCAATTCTGTCACGCAGGTTGTCTACGTGGATGAAAGCGTCACCATTCGCGGCGGCTATACCATTCCCTTTAGCGACCCGCCTGATCCGGTGCAGCACGTGACGACGCTGGATGCCGGGGAGTGGGGGCGCGTCTTGTTCATTACGGGGGACATCAGTGTCACCATCGAGGGTTTATACCTGACCGGCGGTGCGTCTTACCCCAGTGGATTCATAGAGCGGGAGTCGGGTGGCGGGGTGTATGCGGCGGGCGCAACCGTCCTGTTGCAGGATAACGTCATCACCGGCAACCGATTTGGCGGCAGCAATCCTGGGTATGGCGGTGGCGTTTATTTGACGGCCGTTCACGCTACCTTACGTGATAATCAAATTCAGCAAAACATTGGCTATGGCGAGAATCACGGCGGTGGTTTGGCGGCCCGGCAGAGTACGCTTGTATTACAAAACAACATGATTTTCAGCAATACGGCCACTATAGACAAGGAGGCCGGTTTCACAGCTGTCAGCGGCGGCGGTGTCTATGTTTTTGAAAGCCAGGTGATCATTGAGAACAATGACCTGTCCCATAACACAGCTTTACAGATAGAAGGTCTGAATCCTCTGAATGCTTACGGCTACGGCGGTGGTCTGATGTTGGTCTACAGCAGCGGCCAGGTGTGGGGCAATCGGATTAGCTACAATGTCGCGGCTAATAGTGGTAACGGCTTTGGCGGCGGCTTGTACATTGAAGGTTTAGACGATCTGACGGTGGCGCACAACCAGGTTCAGGGAAACAGCGCCAGCCTTGCCGGGTATGGCCAGGGCGGTGGTATCGCCATTTTGCCACGAACAGATGAACCGTTGCCTGATTTGGTCACGCTGCACGAGAACCGGATGGTGAGTAATACGGCCGTTGTCTCCGGCTCATTGGGCATTGGCGGCGGCGTGGCTATTCTTTTTGGCCCCCATGTCGGGTTGCCCCGACCCGTGATTACGCTGACACACAACATGATTCTCAGTAATACGGCCGTTGTTACCGGCGGTGTAGGTCTGGGTGGTGGCCTGGTAGCCGGTGTGGCCCAACTGTACCTGGATCAAAATGAGATCGCCGGGAATGTGGCCGCCGGGTTTGGCCCTGACGGGCATGGCGGCGGCCTGTACCTGGCGGCCAACCAGGCATATCTGACGGGCAATATCATCCGTCACAATCAGGCCAGTGGTAGGGGCGGGGGAATGGTTCTGGAAGAGGATGAGACGATGATGCTGAACACAGCCGTGATAGATAACCAGGGGGATGGGCTGCACCTCATCTGTAACAGTCGTCTGCAAGCGGTTCATCTGACGATAGCGCGTAACACCGGTTATGGGCTGCACCTGGCCCAACCAGATTGGTGCCAGGAGTTTCCACCTGTGCCGTGGCCGAGTACGGCCGTGTTCACCAACACCATCCTGACCGGCCATACTGTGGGGGCGTTTGTCGCTGCCGATTCCAGCCTGAGCCTGCACGGCGTCCTCTGGTATGATACGCCCACTCCTTTCCAGGCGGAACCAAACGCTCAGGTAACGATCTCCCACCAGCATTTTGGCGACCCGCACTTCGCCGCCGATGGCTACCACATCATGGCCAATTCCGCCGCCCGTTTTCGGGGCCTACCCGCCGGCGTGCCGGTGGATATTGATGGGCAACCCCGCCCAGCAGACAGCCCTACCCTGGGCGCTGACGAGTATTGGCTGGCCGTACACTACCTGCCGCTCGTACAAAGCAACCCATGATTAGCTGAGGGGTCTTACACGTGGACAAAGAAAAACGGCCAGCTTGTGGCTGGCCGTTTTTTATTCATGGTCGTGGGCGCCATGGGCGTGCCCATGGGCCAGTTCTTCCGGGGTAGCCGGGCGCAGGTCTACTACTTTCACCTGAAAGTGCAGTTCTTCACCGGCCAGGGGGTGGTTGAAATCCAGTAGCACGTTGCTTTCATTCACTTCGGCGATGACCACGTCTACCGCTTCACCGGATTGGGCGTCACGCATCCGTAACTGCATCCCTTCTTCCAGTTCCATATCTAGCGGAAAAATGTTGCGCTCCACAAGCTGGTAAGCGTCTTCGTCTTCTTCGCCATAAGCGTCGGTAGCAGCGACAATGACTTCTTTGCTTTCGCCTACTTTCATGCCGTTCAGGGCGCGTTCCAGACCGGGAATGATCTGGTTATACCCTTGCAGGAATTCCAATGGCTCTTGCTCGGAGGCGTCAATGATTTCGCCATCGTCCAGGCGCAAGGTGTAGTCCAGGCTGACGACGATGCCGTCGGTTACTGTAAGCATATTGTATTCCTTACGGCCGTGACCTACAGTTTGCGCACGTCAGCAGCAGACGGGCCTCGCTGGCCCTGTTCGATGGAAAAGCTGACCCGGTCGCCTTCGGCTAATGATTTGTACCCGTTGCCTTGAATGGCTGAATGGTGCACAAACAGGTCTTTGCCATCTTCTTTGGTGATGAAGCCATACCCTTTTTGGTCGCTAAACCACTTCACGGTGCCTTGCATCGTTTCGCTCATTATTATTATCTCCTTTGCTGTAATAGCTTTGGGGTCTTATTTTAGGGGGAATAACGCTGCCTGGACGTGGTCATCCTGAAGATGCGCATCCAGTTGGGTCTTATCTTAACTAAAACAAAACACTTAAATTGGTAATGATGGAACTTTACCTGGGAATGAGGAAATGAGCAAAAAGGGACGGCCGTCGCTCAGATAACGCTTATGGAGCAGGCCGCCAATCTCCTGTGCATAAACCGGGCATCTATTCATCCATGACCTTCTGCGCCTATCTATATGTCATCTGTCACTAATCGTAAATCTCCCTCCCCCTTACGATCTACAAGGTTTAACAGAAATTATACGAACCTCCAGATATGAGCAGTTGCCGCAACTGCTCATATCTGGAGGCTTACTCTAAATGGGAGAAATACGATGACAATTTTATCGCCAACCGCAGAACCAACCCTGGCCAAACAGCCCAACGGCCGTAAACCAAAAACTAAATTCGTCTACCTCTTCAACGAAGTGGAACAGGCCGAAGGATACGTCGGCGGCACGTGGGATGGGGTACGCGGCCTGCTCGGCGGCAAGGGGGCCAACCTGGCCGACATGACCCGCCTGGGTGTGCCCGTACCGCCCGGCTTCACCGTCACCACCGAAGCGTGTAACGCTTACCTGGAAGCGGGCGAAAAGTTCCCCGCAGGCATGTGGGAGCAAGAACTGGACGCCGTGAAAGCGATTGAAGCACAAACCGGCAAACGGTTTGGCGATCCACACAATCCGCTGCTCGTCTCCTGCCGCTCCGGGGCCAAATTCTCCATGCCCGGCATGATGGACACTATCCTCAACATCGGCCTGAACGATGAAGTGGTAGAAGGCATGGTCAAGCTGACCAATGACGCCCGTTTTGTCTATGACCTGTACCGCCGCCTGGTGCAAATGTTTGGCAGCGTGGTCATGGGCGTGCCCGATGAGGTGTTTGAAGCGGTCATCACCCGGCGGCGCAAAAATGCGGGGGTGGACAGTGATTCTGACCTGACGGCCGCGGACTGGCAGGTGGTGACGCGCAAATTCAAAGAGATTTTCCGCACCTTCACCAACAAAGATTTCCCCGCCGATCCCTACGAACAGTTGAAACTGGCGACGGAAGCGGTGTTCAAAAGCTGGAATGGTAAACGAGCCATTGATTACCGGAACGCCGCCAAGATTGCCCATAATCTGGGCACGGCCGTGAACATTCAAACGATGGTCTTTGGCAACATGGGCAATAACTCTGCTACCGGCGTCGCCATGTCGCGCAACGCCTCCACCGGCGAGCCGGAATTGGAAGGCGACTTCCTCATCAATGCCCAGGGCGAAGACGTGGTCGCCGGTATTCGCATCACCCAACCCCTGGCCGATTTGAAAGCGGAGATGCCCACTCTCTACGCCGAATTTGCTGAGATTGCCCGCAAACTGGAAAAACATTACCGCAATATGCAAGACATGGAGTTCACCATTGAAGCGGGCAAATTATGGTTGCTGCAAACCCGCGATGGCAAACGCACCGCGCAAGCCGAAGTCCGCATCGCCAGTGACATGGTAGACGAAGGTCTCATCACCAAACCAGAAGCGGTGAAGCGGGTGAAGCCGGAGCAGGTGGACTTTTTCTTGCACCCACAGTTGGATGCTACGGCCGTGCGTGAACACAAACCCATCGCCACCGGGCTGAATGTCTCCCCCGGCGCAGCCGTCGGTATTGTCGCCTTTGATGCGGACACGGCCGAACGTTGGGCCAAAGAAGAGGGCAAAAAGGTCATCATGGTACGGCCAGAAACCAAACCAGATGATGTGCATGGCATGTTAGCTGCCCAGGGTATCCTAACCAGTCGCGGTGGGCGCACCAGCCACGCCGCCCTCGTTGCCCGGCAGTTCGGCAAACCGGCCGTCGTCGGCGTCAGCGAACTAGAAATTGACCTGGTCGGCCGGCGTATGGCTATTAACGACGATGTCTTGATTGAAGAAGGGGACTGGCTTTCCCTCGACGGCGCCACCGGTCAGGTTTTTCAGGGGCAACTGCCCACCGTCGTGCCGGACATCAACAATCCGTATCTGCTAAAAGTCCTCAGTTGGGCTGACGAGATTCGCAAATTGGGCGTGTGGGCCAACGCCGACTACCCGCGCGACGCTGAACGTGCCCGCGAATATGGCGCGCAGGGCATTGGCCTCTGCCGCACCGAGCATATGTTCTTTGAAACGGAACGGCTGCCCATTGTGCAAAAGATGATTATGGCTAAACATGCCGTGGATCGTAAAGATGCCCTCGATCAACTGCTGCCCTTGCAGCGCGGCGATTTTGAAGGTCTGTTTAAGGCCATGGATGGTCTGCCGGTCATCATCCGCCTGATTGACCCGCCGCTGCACGAGTTCCTGCCCGCTTACGAAGAGTTGGTGCAAGACCTGGCCGACCTGAAAGTGCGCTTGCAGCATTACCACACCCTCAGCGAGATTGACACCGCGCTGGCCGAAGTGCGCGTGAAACAGGATTACCTGGAGCGGGTGGTGGCTCTGAAAGAGCAAAACCCAATGTTGGGCACCCGCGGCGTGCGCCTGGGCATTCTCATCCCTGACCTGACCAAGATGCAGGTGCGGGCCATCTTTGAAGCGGCCTGCAAATGCGCCAAAGAAGGTGTGGATGTACACCCCGAAGTAATGATTCCGTTGACTTCACATGTGAACGAACTGCATGTGCAGCAAACGGCGTTGGAAGCGGTGGCAAAAGAGGTGATGGAAGAGCAG
The DNA here is from genome assembly GCA_023382655.1 of Anaerolineae bacterium. Taxonomy (GTDB): domain Bacteria; phylum Chloroflexota; class Anaerolineae; order Promineifilales; family Promineifilaceae; genus CAADGU01. Next base: position 80,701 of record JAHDWK010000002.1, read on the forward strand.
GGTATGACCATCCATTACAAATTTGGCACGATGATTGAGATTCCGCGCGCCGCGCTGACGGCGGGTGAGATCGCCGAAGTCGCCCAGTTCTTCTCCTTTGGCACCAACGACCTGACGCAGACGACGTTTGGCATCTCCCGTGACGATGCGGAATCAGGATTCCTGATGGATTACATGCAGAAGGGCATCTTGAAGGAGAATCCGTTTGCCAGCATTGACCCGCAGGGTGTGGGCCGGTTGATGGAGATTGCGGTGACGGACGGCCGTATCGCCCGCCCCGATCTGGAAGTAGGCATCTGCGGCGAACACGGCGGCGACCCCGCCAGCATCGCCCTCTGCCACAAGATGGGTCTCAACTACGTGTCCTGCTCCCCGTTCCGGGTCCCGATTGCCCGATTGGCGGCCGCGCATGCAGCGTTGGCGGACATGAAGTAAAATTTGTTGTCATCAGACATCCGATTTCTTGGAGAAATCGGATGTCTGTTTCGCAGGAGTTAAATAGTTGAGGGTAGAGATGGCATCATCTCTACCCTCTTTTGTTTGAGTCGCACCCTCTGTCACGAAATGCCTGCCTCACTGGTCTTATTCAGTGAAATCTAAAATCAGTGAGGTGAAAGATGACAGACGAGACAATAAAAGTAGTGGTGTTGGGTGGTGGGTATGCCGGCATCATGGCAGCACTGCGCGTGGCCGGGAAGACCAAACGGCAGCCAACGACCGTCACCCTCATTAACGCTCTTGATTATTTTGTCGAACGGCCGCGCCTACATGAACAGGCCACCGGTACACCGCTGCATGGCAAGCCCATTCAAGAGATGCTGCGTGGCAGTAGGGCCAAATTCAGGCAGGGTTGGGTGAAAACCATCCTGCCTGATGAACAGGTAGTGGTGGTAGACACGGCCGTTGCTGAGCAGCGCCTGCCCTACGATTACCTGATCAACGCGCTGGGCAGCCGGGTTGACCGGCAGATCGTCCCCGGTGTGGATGAATACGCCTATATACTCGACCCCTATGGCAACCTGACCGCCGATATGTTGCATAAATGGTTGAAGGCGAGGGGAGCACGGCCGTTTCGGACTGTTGTGGTGGGTGGCGGCGCAACGGGTATTGAAATGGCCGCTCAGCTTATAGGCATCTATCCCCTGGCCGCAGCTACCTTGATCACGCAGGGTGAAGCTGGCGCATTCAAAGGACCGCGTATCCAAAAACATATTCGGCAGGCGTTGGCCGAGCAGGACATTTCCGTGGTTGAACATTGCCGCGTGCTTCAGGTTGAGCCAGAACAAAGGCTCCGCTAAACGATGTCCGTAGAACTATTTGAACAATATCGGCCGCTGCTGTTCGCCATGGCATACCGCATGTTGGGCACAGTTACGGAGGCGGAAGATGCGGCGCTGATACGGGATGGTGGTGGGCAACGCGGCGCGGCCATTCGCCCGCTCAGAGGGCAAGAGGCGGTTGTGGCTTTTATTCAAGGCACGTACCGTTTGTCACCACCTACCACACAGTACGAACTGACCATGCTGAACGGGCAGCGGGCTATTTTGGCGCGAACGGCCGAGGGACGGCCGTTTTTTGCCCCCTTTCTACATGCCGAAGGGGGTGTGGTTCACTCGATGTATGTGATTGCCGGGCGCAAGTTGGCGGGGCTTACGGCCGTACCGCTCTAACCCACATCATGTTCGGCCGGTAACTGGCTGATGTGATGCCAGCGTTCCATGGCCCCGGTGCGAAAGAGCGCGGGATCAAAGTCGGCCAGCGCTTCCCAGCCTTCCACGGCGGCCAGTTCTTGTTCTTCATCGGTGAGGTGCAGTTCCAGTTGACGGCCGTCGGTATACATCTCAATCGTCAGTACCTCACGGCCGTCATCCACCACATCCATAATACAGGGGCGGTCATACCCTTCCGGGTGGCGAATCAGTGCCGCTGAACACCGCTGGCAAAACCCTAAACTCGCATCACACAAGCCGCGATCAATAATCACTTTCATGGTGCGCCTCTCTTTCAGTAAGCAGTGAGCGGTAAACAGTGCGCAGTATTGGTCTCACTGCTCACTGCTAACCGCTTACTACTCACTCTCTTCAAATAGCAGTATAAGCCACTCCCCCATACACCGTCAGCGCGTAACGTCATTCATTCTCTATGACAGGCGTCATAGTTCGTGACATTCTTCCCCTGCATCGTGGCGATTTGTCACTACAGGAGGTGGGAGTATTGGTTGATACTTTTGGACAGCATGATAAGTGGCAAGTTGCAAGTGGCAGGTGGCAAGTAATTACCTGCCACTTGCCACTTGCAACTCTTTTGAAGGAGAACGGAATTATGACCAAACAAATGATCACCATTGACGGCAACGAAGCGGCCGCCATGGTTGCCCACAAAATTAACGAGGTTATTGCTATTTACCCCATCACCCCCTCTTCGGCGATGGGGGAATGGGCCGACCAGTGGTCGGCGGAGGGGAAAGCAAACATTTGGGGTGCGGTGCCCTCGGTGGTGGAGATGCAGTCGGAGGGTGGCGCGGCCGGCGCAGTGCATGGTGCCCTGCAAACGGGCGCCCTGACCACCACCTTCACCGCCTCCCAGGGCTTGCTGCTGATGATCCCCAACATGTACAAAATTGCCGGGGAACTGACGGCGACGGTGTTTCATATTGCCGCCCGTTCCATTGCCGCACAGGGCTTGTCCATTTTCGGCGACCATTCGGATGTGATGGCCACCCGGCAGACCGGCTTTGCCCTGTTATCTTCCAACAATGTGCAGGAAGTTCACGATTTTGCCCTCATTGCTTCGGCGGCGACGCTGAAAGCGCGGGTGCCGTTCCTGCATTTCTTTGATGGTTTCCGCACCTCGCACGAAGTGAACAAAATTGAGCCGTTGGATGACGCCGTGCTGCGGGCCATGATGAACGATGACCTCATCCGGGCACACCGGGCGCGTGGCCTGACGCCAGACGCACCGGTGATGCGCGGCACGGCGCAAAACCCGGATGTCTACTTCCAGGCGCGGGAAAGTGTGAACCTGTTTTACCAGGCGTGCCCCGGCATTGTCCAGCAAACAATGGACGAATTTGCCCAACTGACCGGCCGCCAATATCACCTGTTTGAATACGAAGGGCATCCCGAAGCGGAACGGGTGATTGTGATCATGGGGTCAGGGGCGGAAACAGTGGCGGAAACGGCCGTACACCTCTCCACCCTCGGCGAAAAAGTGGGCGTCCTCAAGGTTCGCCTCTACCGTCCATTTGACATCGCCAGCTTTGTGGCCGCCTTACCTGCCACCACCAAAGCCATTGCCGTTCTTGACCGTACCAAAGAGCCCGGTTCATCTGGCGAACCGATGTATCTGGACGTGGTCTCGGCCATTGTTGAACAATGGTCGGGTTCACTGCCCAAAATTATTGGCGGTCGTTATGGCCTTTCCTCCAAAGAATTCACGCCCGGCATGGTCAAAGCCGTTTACGATGAACTGGCAAAAGATAAACCCAAAAACCACTTCACCATCGGCATCAACGACGACCTCAGCCACACCAGCCTGCCCTGGGACAAACAGTTCAGCATCGAGCCGGACGGCACGGTGCGCGCCGTTTTCTATGGCCTCGGTTCGGACGGTACGGTGGGGGCCAATAAAAACTCCATCAAAATCATCGGCGAAGAGACCGATAATCATGCGCAGGGTTACTTTGTTTATGACTCCAAAAAGTCGGGCGCCGTCACCGTTTCCCATTTGCGTTTTGGCAAACATCCCATCCGCGCCCCGTATCTTATTGAATCGGCCAACTTTGTTGGCGTCCACCAACTGAGCTTCCTGGAACGGTATGATGTGGCTCGGCTGGCTGCGCCTGGGGCCGTCCTCCTGCTCAATTCCCCCTTTGGCCCGGAGGAAGTGTGGGACACGCTGCCAGGCAGTTTGCAAGAAGCCATCATCGAAAAGAAGTTGAAATTTTATGTAGTGGATGGTTACGAGGTAGCCAAAGAAACGGGGATGGGGCGGCGCATCAACACCATCATGCAAGTCTGCTTCTTCGCTATCTCCGGCGTTCTGCCCACCGATGAGGCGATTGCCGCCATCAAACATGCCATTGAAAAGAGTTATGGTAAACGGGGTCAGGCGGTGGTGGAGCAGAACTTTGCCGCTGTAGACGCGGCTCTGGCGCACCTGCATCAGGTGGCGGTGCCGGAGAAAGTAACCAGTACGTGGGAACGGCCGTCCCTCATCCCCGCCATCGCCCCCGAATTTGTGCAGTCCGTCACCGCCCGCATCATCGAAGGCCTGGGCGACGACCTGCCCGTGAGCGCCCTGCCTAACGACGGTACCTACCCCACGGGCACCACCCAATGGGAAAAACGCAACATCGCCACCGAAATCCCGGTCTGGGACCCGGAAATCTGCATCCAGTGTGGCAAATGCGCCCTCGTCTGTCCGCACCAGGTCATCCGCCTGAAGGTGTATGACAATGTGCTGGTCGCCAATGCCCCAGAGACATTCAAATCTACGCCCGCCCGCTTCAAAGAGTGGAAAGAGATGGCCTATACGCTGCAAGTCTCGCCTGAAGATTGCACCGGCTGTTCGCTGTGCGTGGACGTATGCCCGGTGAAAAACAAACAGCAGCCAAAATTTAAGGCGATCAATATGCACCCCGTAGACGGTTTGCGGGCCGCCGAACGCGAAAACTGGAACTTCTTCAAGACGCTGCCGGAAATTGACCGGACCCAGATTCCGCTGCACCAGATTAAATACAACCAGCTTCTGACGCCGCTGTTTGAATTCTCCGGCGCGTGTGAAGGCTGTGGTGAAACCCCGTATCTGGGCTTGCTCACCCGGCTCTTTGGCGACCGGACGGTGGTAGCAAACGCCACCGGCTGCTCCTCCATTTACGGTGGCAACCTGCCCACCACACCCTGGACGCAAAATGCCGACGGCCGTGGCCCCGCCTGGTCTAATTCCCTCTTTGAAGACAACGCCGAATTTGGCCTGGGTATGCGCGTGGCGCTGGACCAACGGCTGGACGCCGCCACCCACCTGCTGCGCGAACACCGCGACCTGATCGGCACAGACCTGGTGGAAGACATCCTCTTTGCCGACCAGATCGAAGAAGCAGACATCAACACCCAACGCGCCCGCATCACGCAGCTCAAAACCCGTCTGAACGAGATACTCACCAACAGTAATAGCAATCTCCAATCTCCAATCTCCAATCTCTTGAGCATGGCTGACATCTTCGTCAAAAAGAGCGTCTGGATTGTGGGTGGCGATGGCTGGGCCTATGACATTGGTTACGGCGGGCTGGATCATGTGCTGGCCTCCGGGCGCAACGTGAATGTGCTGGTGCTGGACACGGAAGTGTATTCCAATACCGGCGGGCAGATGTCCAAAGCCACGCCACGGGGCGCCGTCGCCAAGTTTGCCGCTGCCGGCAAACCGCTGCCCAAGAAAGACCTGGCCATGCTGGCGGTGAGCTACGGCAATATCTATGTAGCGCGGGTGGCGTTTGGGGCCAAAGATACGCAAACGGTGAATGCCTTCCTGGAGGCGGAAGCGTATGACGGCCCCTCGCTCATCCTTGCCTACAGTCATTGCATTGCCCATGGCTATGATTTGAAATATGGGTTGCAGCAGCAGGGCACGGCCGTGTCCTCTGGCTATTGGCCGCTCTTCCGCTTCAACCCCGACCTGGCGGTTGAAGGCAAAAACCCCTTCCAGCTAGACAGCCAGGCCCCCAAAACCAGTCTGGAAGAGTATATTTACCGCGAAGGCCGCTACCGCATCTTGCAGCAAAGCAACCCCGAAGCCGCCGCCCGCCTGCTGGAACAGGCCAAGGGGGATGTGCAGGCCCGGTGGGATTCGTATGCACGGTTAGCAAATGGGAATAAGTGAGCAGTGAACAGTGAACGGTGAGCAGTAGGCTTTTGCTGCTAACTGCCAACTGCTTATTGCTCACTGACTAAAGTCAGGAGAGAAAAATGGACTTATCAACAACCTACCTGGGATTGAAACTGAAAAACCCGTTGGTGCCGTCTTCGTCGCCGTTGATGCGCAGCCTGGGTAATTTGCGGCAGATGGAGGATGCGGGCGCGGCGGCGGTGGTGCTGCACTCGCTCTTCGAGGAACAGGTGCGGCTGGAAAGCCACACCCTCAACGAATATCTGACGCATGGTACGGAAAGCTATGCCGAAGCGCTCAGCTACTTCCCCGACGCGCCCGAATACCAGACCGGGCCGGAGGAGTATTTGGAGCATATCCGTCGCGCTAAAGAAGCGCTGGATATTCCCGTTATTGCCAGCCTGAACGGCGTTTCGGCCGGATGGTGGATGCAATTTGCCAAAGACATTCAGCAGGCGGGGGCTGACGCATTGGAATTGAACATTTATTACGTACCCACCGACATTGAGATGAGCAGCGAATACGTGGAGCGGTTGTATCTGGATGCGTTGTCGGTGGTGAAAACGGCCGTGACCATCCCCGTCACCATGAAACTCAGCCCCTATTTCAGCGCCATGGGCCATATGGCCAAACGATTGGCTGATGGCGGCGCGAATGGGCTGGTGCTGTTCAATCGCTTTTACCAGCCCGACCTTGACCTGGAAGAGCTGGAAGTAGTGCCAAACTTGAAGTTGAGTTCATCCATCGAACTGCGGCTGCCATTGCGGTGGATTGCGATTTTGTACGGCCGTGTCCCCCTCGATCTGGCCCTCACCACCGGCGTGCATACGGTCATGGATGTCCTCAAAGGGGTGGCTGCCGGCGCTTCCGTCACCATGCTCGCTTCTGAACTGCTGGCCAACGGCATTCCCCGGTTGATGGTGCTGCGCTCTGGCATCGAATCCTGGCTGATCGATCATGAATATGAATCACTGGCCCAATTGCAGGGCAGCATGAGCCAGATTAACTGCGCCGAACCGGCTGCCTTTGAACGGGCCAACTACATGCGTGTCCTCAGCTCCTTCACACCCCCCTTTCTGCGCTACGCCACCGCCTACGGTCTGGCAGGCTAAACCGGATAGCGGATAATGAACAGATAAGCGGATGGCCTGACCGAACCATCCGCTTTTTTGTTTCTATCCGTTGCTCCAATTGACGTACTCCACCACTCTCAGTATGATTGGCTGAAACTGGCAGGTAGGTGATTGATAATGGCAGAGATAACAATTACGGAAATTCTGGATGATTTGCGAGCGGCTGATGAGGTAACACGCCGCTTTGAACGGCGTTATTGGTTGAGTTCCGCCGACTTCTACGACCTCTACCAGCAAGGGCGGCTGGATAACGGTGAACACGCCGAAGATTTCGCCATGTGGGCTGGCTTTTACCAGATCAAACAAGATCGGGAAGCAGCTTTACAAGAATTATCCCACAGTCGCCTGACGCAGTTGCACAGGCAAAGCGGCGGCGCGTCCATCGCCATTGATCCTCTCGAACCAGTACTCACTGTTTCATAACCCAAACCCATGCCCTTTCCCGCTCGGCACGAATATGAATCGCTCATTTATGGGGTAGTCGGTACTTACCCGGAAGTAACAGCTTCGACGCTTCGTTTGTACAGCACCAGTGCGTTAACGGCCGTCGTTGAAGGCGAGGTGGCATTCACAAACGGCCTGAAACTTCGTGTCCTGGAGATCCTGGATTTTAAGAACGGCCGTATACAGAACTACAGCTATGCCGTGTATCGCGGTAATGATAAGATTCGCTGGTATGACCCTCAACCGCACCCCGAAAACCCGGCATTAGCGGGCACTTTTCCTCACCATTATCACGAAGACCCCGATATAAAACACAATCGCCAGCCAGCCAAAGGCGTCAGCTTTGGAATACCGAATCTGCCCATACTTATTGCCGATTGTCTTGATCTTGGCAAGAAAGGAGCAGGTTAATCGCTGCTTTGAGATGAATCGGGATGGAGCGCCGCAAAATATTCCAGCAGCGCGCGGTGGATGGAGACCCAACCACCACCTACCCGTCGCAGCAGGATGTGGGTCGTCATATCATCGAGCCAGGCAACCAGCGAGCGCGGCAAAACCCCTTGCCACACCAGTAAAAGCCGTAGGCTGACATGCTGTATAAGCGCCAACCCACCGAGGTAGAAAAACGCAAAAGGTAGTGCCAGGTATGCGAAAAAAAAGACGAACCTGATGCCCTGATTGCCCGCCCAACTATAGGCCAGCCACAAAAGCAAACCCAACGGGATTACCATCAGCAGTACCACAGTGAGCGTATTTTTGAGCGTATTGCTCATCCCCTCGTTTGGTCGCAGTTTCTGGTCGATCTGCTGTTTTTGTAAACAAGAGTTGAGTAATGCCAGAAAACCGCCGACCAATGCGCCCAAGCCCAGCCCCATTATGCCAATACAACCTCCCCAAATGAAGCTGACAAACAATCCCATGATGGGCGGGAACTCTTGCTGGACAGTCAGGTTATAGACAAGGGCAACTATGGTGCCGAGGATTAAGAAAATGCCCAATCCAGATAGGACGCCATAAAGAATTCCTTTTCGTAACGCTCTGGCCAGCGTGCCGCGTGTGGGCCAGGAAAACACGATGCGCTCGATGTTTTCTATTTCCAGTTTGTAGGCGATGAGGCAGCCTATGAGCAGACTGTTCCACCCTCTGAGCAATCCCAGAACCAACCACTCTGGCAGCGTGGCGGAATAGAAGGGGCGACTGAATTGGATCACGGCCGTAACCACCACCCCTAGGAGGGCAAATGAAAACCAGCTCAAAAAACCACTGGCCACCACACGCAGTAAGTTGTTTTTTATTTTGGCGCTCATCCCCACACCGATAGCCACACTGAAACCAGCGGTCAGGCTGTAAAGGAGTCCGTTCAATAAACTGTTTCTAAAGATGGCGGTTTCCAGGGCATCAATCAGCCCCCAAAGCGCCCCGGCCATTGCCCCACAGATAAACGCCACCAGCAGCAGGTAGAGGAAAGATGCCGGCGAATTTAACCACGTTGGTTGCAGACGTTCAATATAGAAAGTGGTTTGGCCGTGCCTTTGTAGCCCATCGGCCACATTGGCCAGCCAGTGGCGGGCCTGTTCCTGGGTGTAGCGGCTATTGGGCGGCAACGGCCGTCGCCGGAACATCTCGTCCACATAAGTCGCAAACAAATAGTTGTATTTCATCTCCATCGAATCGAAAGTGTCCATTTGCTCGAGTGAGCGACCACCATACGCCAGCGTCATCATGCTGAGGAAAAGGGGGGTATGGGCTAATTCGTTCAGGTCGGCGTCCGTGGTGATGGCTTCACGCACGGCCGATAATGACGCCTCATCCTGGCTTAAATAAGTCTGAATCTGGCCGTCTGTGAGTGATTGCAGGCGCACGGCCGTACCCAGGTTCAGCTTCTCTTTCAACTTTTCGTAATCCCCCACCCGGCTGCACACCACCATCTCCGCCGGGTGTTCCGCTTTGAAGGTATTAATAGCGACCACACAGTCATCGCGTACATCCTCAGCCACTTCATCCAGGCCATCCAGCAGATACAGCCACAGGTTTTGACCAATCCACTGCCGGGTGAGCTGCCGCGCCACCTGATACTGAATGAAAATTTCCTCCACCAACCACTCCGTTAGCGGTTTTTTCGCTTGCACCCATGAGGCCAGGTTGAGTACCACCGGGATAGGTTGGCTGGGGTCGTGCTGCGCTTCGGCAATGAGCGTTTCCGCTAATTGCAGCAGGGTAATCGTCTTGCCGCTGCCGGGGTCACCGAGGATGAGCAGGGCACGGCCGTAGGCCTCAAACACCTCTCGTACATCCTCCACCGGCATCCCTGATTGGCCGGGAGCGGTGAGGGTTTTGCGGGCAACGGCCGTTGGTTCATGGCTCAGGTTTAGCTCCAACGTGACCGCCTGCGCCAGCGACTGGTGTAAAAACCCCTCAATCCACGTTGCCTGGATGTTTTGCAAGACATTCAGGCGGTTACGCATATCACGGCCGGTGGGCACACTGGGCCGCTGCCAGTCAATGTGCGGCCGTTCCCGTTTCAGGAGAGCGAGTAGTTTAGGCAAACGGCCGTCGCTTTGCAGAAAGTGAATCAGCCAGCCACACTGCCCGGTGAGCGTCGTTTCCGGCGGTTCGTCCGGGTTCACACTCATCTCCAAACACAAACCGCGAAACTCCGTCCGACTCAGAACCTGAGCCATTTGTCGGCTCAAAGGGCCAACATTTGGCTCTGCTTGTGTCTCCGTTTCAACTCTGCGCCATCGTTTCATGCTGATTGTTTGGATGATAGAGTGGTGACTTTAGCCACACTCCAGTTAAAAAAACGTGATCCTCGTTACCAGATTGTATCCCGCTAAGCAGTGTCAGGCACAGGGTAAAACCACCTGGTCAGGCAAATGCTTTCCGCCGTGTGCCTGACACTGCTTCCTCTGGTATCGTGATGTTTTTCACAAATAAAGTGCCTTTTGTCACTACAGGCGGCGCTTCCCATTCGGCATACTACGCTGTAGGGAAAGATGTGAGCAAAATTTGTTTGCCCTTGCCCTATGGAGGTAGTTATGTTCAAGAAAATTTTAGTCCCCCTGGATAGTTCCGATCTGGCGGAATATGCCTTATCGCCGGCCATCCAACTGGCCGAACGCTTTGAGGCCGAATTGGTGCTGCTGCATGTGCTGGAACACCATGCCGTTTTTATCCCCGAAGGGCCAGACGTGATGAGCCACAATCTGTATGTGCCGGAAACGGCTTTCAGCCGGGAAGAGCTGGCGGCGCGAGAATATCTGGTGGGCATCAACCACAAAATTGGGGCAGGGCAGCCCAATTTTAACTGCTATACCCGCCTGGAAGACGGCGACCCGGCCAGTCGTATTCTGGACACGGCCGTTGAAGAAAAAGCCGATCTCATTGTCATGTCCACACACGGCTACTCTGGCGTCACCCGTTGGGTCTTGGGCAGCGTCGCCGAAAAGGTGATGCGCCATGCCCCCTGCCCTGTGCTGGTCATCCGCAGTCAGCCCCCCATCCGTCAGGTGCTCATTACGCTGGATGGTTCGGCGCTGGCGGAAGCCAGCCTGCCGGGTGGGCTGGCGGTAGCCCAGGCCCTCGGTGCGGACGTGACTTTGCTGCGGGTGGATGACACTTCTGATGAGATTGATCCCAAAGAAGTGGTGGAATTGAACCGGAACGAACCAGGCTTGGGTGAACGGTACCAGGAGTCGCTTTACCACGACGCAGAGGAGTATCTGGCGCGTATTCAGCAACGGTATCGCCGGGATGATCTGGTGGTAGACACGGCCGTGCGCTACGGCAAACCCGCGCCCACCATCCTGAATTACGTAGAAACTCACCAGGTAGATTTGATTGTTATGTCTACACACGGCCGTACTGGTCTGGCGCGCTGGCGATATGGCAGCATCACCGAAAAAGTGCTGCGCAGTGCCGACTGCGCCATGCTCATTAGCCGCCCTGATTTTGGTAATCAGTAATCGGTTATCGGTTATCGGTAAAGAGCAACCGATTACCGTTTACCGATAACCGATTACCTCTTGGAGAAGCCATGATTACACCCGACCGCACCGTCCCCACCACCTGCCCCTACTGCGGGGTAGGTTGCCAGATTGATCTGCACATCAAAAATGAGATGGTGTATCGTGTAGACGGCCGTTTCGACAACGATGTCAACAACGGCAAACTGTGCGTCAAAGGCCGCTTTGGCTACGACTTCATCCACGCCCCGGATAGGCTGACAAGCCCATTCATAAAAAATGACAAGGTGACGCCGATTGCAGCAATCGGAGGGTGGCAAGGTGACAAGGTGACAGAAGACCGTTCCCTCACCGTGTCACCCCCTCACCCTGTCACCTTGTCAGGTTTCAACCCCACCTCCTGGGAGAATGCCCTGGACACCGTCGCCACCCGGCTACGGGAAACCCGCGAAAAGTACGGGCCGGACAGCATTGCCATTTTGACTTCGGCCAAATGCACCAATGAAGAAAATTATCTGCTGCAAAAATTCGCCCGCGCGGTGATCGGCACGAACAACGTGGATCACTGCGCCCGGCTCTGACACAGCAGCAGCGTGGCCGGTCTGGCCACCACACTCGGTTCAGGCGCGATGACCAATTCCATCCGCGATATAACGCAGGCCGATGTCTTGCTGGTGACGGGTTCCAACACCACCGAAGCCCACCCAGTATTGGCGCTGCAAATGAAAAAAGCCGTGCGGCAGCATGGGGCTAAACTCCTGCTCATTGATCCCCGTGAAATTGAACTGGCCGACTTTGCCTACCTGCACCTCCGCCATAAGCCGGGCACGGATGTAGCGTTATTCAATGCCATGGCCCATGCCATCATCGCCCACGGTTGGATCAATGAGCAGTTTATTACCGAACGCACCGAAGGGTTTGCTGCCCTCAAAGAAGCATTAGCCGATTGGCCGCCGGAACGGGCTGCCGTCATTACCGGCGTGCGGGCGCGGGATATTGTGGCCGCCGCCCAACTGTATGCCCAGGCCACCAATGGCGCCATCTTCTGGGCCATGGGCATCACGCAGCATACCAGCGGCACAGACAATGTGAAGGCCCTGTCCAACCTGGCGCTGCTTACCGGGCATGTTGGTCGGCCAGGCACCGGCTTAAACCCTTTGCGCGGCCAGAACAATGTGCAGGGGGCGTGTGATATGGGCGGCCTGGTGAATGTGTACCCTGGCTATCAGCCCGTCACCAGTGAAGACGTGCGGCGTAAATTTGCTGCCGGGTGGGATGTGCCTTATGAATCGCTCAGCCCCACTGTGGGATTGACGGTGACGGAGGTAATGAATGGGGTGTTGGACGGCCGTGTCCACGCCATCTACATCATGGGTGAAAACCCGATGCTCTCTGACCCCAATCTCAGCCACGTGGAAGAGGCGCTGCGGGCCGTAGATTTTTTGGTGGTACAAGACATTTTCCCGAATGAAACGGCCGAACTTGCCGATGTCATCTTGCCTGCTGCCAGTTTTGCCGAAAAGGGCGGCACCTTCACCAGCACCGAGCGGCGGGTGCAAATGGTACGCACGGCCTTCGACCCGCCTGGCGAGGCGCGCCAGGACTGGCAGATCATTATCGAACTGGCGAACCGGTTAGGACACAACTGGCAGTATGGCAGCCCGGCCGAAATTTTTACAGAAATGGCAGTGTTAACGCCGCAATATGCCGGTATGAGCCACGTGCGGCTGGAACAGGATGGCCTGCAATGGCCTTGCCCCACGCCAGACCATCCGGGCACACCGGTCTTGCATACGAGCCAATTCACGCGCGGCTTGGGCCTCTTCTGCCCCGTCGCCTACCGCCCACCCGCCGAAGAAACGGATGAGGAATACCCATTCATCCTTTCTACCGGGCGCATCCTGTTCCACTGGCACGGCGGCACGATGTCCCGCCGGTCGCCGGGGCTGGAAGCCATCGCTCCGGAAGCCGAGGTGGAAATCAACCCAGTGGATGCTGCCCAACTAAACATTGCTAATGGTGATTGGGTTTGTGTGGCCTCACGGCGCGGCGAGGTATTGGCTGCCGCTAAAGTGACCCGCCGCTCCCCTCAGGGAACGGTGTTTATGACCTTCCATTATGCGGAAGCGGCCGTGAACCTGCTCACGATTGATGCCGTAGACCCCACCGCCAAAATTCCTGAATATAAGGTCTGCGCGGTGAAACTTAACAAGACACCGTTTGTAGTAGCCGCTTCAGCGGCGTCAAGCGGCGATAAATCGCTTACTACAAACAATTAAAACGGAGAAACAAAAATGCCAGAAGCACAACAAAACATTAGTTTTTCATTCGATTCCTTGTTACCACCGGAAATGGCGCAAAAAGCCGAAAATGCCGGGGTGGCTAAAGCCAACCTGGGTAAATGGCGCATGTTGGCGCTGTCTGTATTGGCGGGTGCGTTTATTGCACTGGGGGCCATGTTTGCCACCACGGCCACTACCGGCGCGGCCGGGAACATGGCGTTTGGCGTGGCTAAAGTGTTAGGCGGATTAGTCTTTAGCCTGGGGCTTATTCTGGTGGTCATTGCCGGGGCGGAACTGTTTACCGGTAATAATCTGATTGTGATGGCCTGGGCCAGCCACAAGGTGAGTACGAGGAAACTCCTGTACAACTGGGGCATAGTGTATGTGGGGAACTTTATTGGGGCGATGGTCACGGCCGTGTTCGTTTTCCTGAGCCACCAATACATGAGCGCCAACGGCGCGTTGGGCGTGAATGCCCTGACCATTGCCAATAACAAATCCGGGCTGGAATTTTTCCCGGCTTTTGTGTTGGGTGTGTTGTGTAATGCCCTGGTTTGCCTGGCAGTGTGGCTGTGCATGAGCGCCCGCACCACCACCGACAAAATCCTGGCCATCATCTTCCCTATCACTGCCTTTGTGGCCGCCGGTTTTGAACACAGCATCGCCAATATGTATTTCATCCCCATGGGCTTGTTCATCAAGCAGTTTGCGCCGCCCTCCTTTTGGAGCGCAGCGGGTGTATCTGCCGCCGACTACGCCAACCTGACGTGGGGCAACTTCCTTTTCGCCAATCTGCTGCCGGTGACGTTGGGTAATATTGTGGGTGGGGCGGTGATGGTGGGGTTGGTCTACTGGTTTATTTACCTGCGGCCGGCCGGACACCTGCTGCCGCGGCGCCCCCATTCGGATAAAGAGCATCAGGTGAAACAGGCTTAACTCGTTGGTAAAAAGAGTAAAGGTCTTGCCGAAGCCTTTATCTCTTTGAACTGCCTCCTCCTTAGAAAAAGCGCCTGGCACGTCAACTGCCAGGCGCTTTTCTTGATCCTGCTTCATAAAGAACCACCGTTAGCTCTGGTTTTGTCACATTTGCTCAAAACGATGCAACTGGTTTGGCATATGCAGATGGTTCTCGCTCTCCTCAACAAGGTGGTTGACGGGATTATATCCCTGTCAATTCCGCGCTGATTGCCCATAATCGTTGGGCTAACGCTTCGTCGTAGGCCACGGCCGTGGCCCGCTCCTCTCGCTCATTCCGAAAATACCGCCCCGTCACCCCTGCCACCTCCGGCGCTGTTGCCAGATAAAGCGAGGTCCGTGCCCCTTCTGCCCAACTAAGACCCGGCCGTGACACACTCCGGGGCAGCCCGGAATAGTCACGCCCCAGGTTGGTATCCACCACACCGGGATGCAGGCAGTTGGCGGTAACGGCCGGTGCAACACCGGTCGGTGCTGCACCGGCGCTGCCCGCCAGTCGCCGCGCCAGTTCAAAGGTAAACAGCACATTCATCAATTTGGTATTGGCATACACCTGTGTTGGCCGGTAGCCACGTTCTGATTGTAAGTCGGCAAAATCCACCACGCCGCCCGTATGCACCTGCGACGAGACGTTGATAATGCGCGCCAGGGCGCTGGCCTTCAGCACATCCAGCAGCAAATCAGTCAGCAGAAAATAGGCCAGATGGTTGACGACAAACTGACGTTCAAACCCATCGGCCGTCACCTCGCGCTGCCGGGGGATCACGCTGGCATTGTTGATCAGCACATGCAGCGCCTCATGTCGTGTTTGAAACTCGGCGGCGGCCTGGCGGATGGAAACCAGCGAGGCCAGGTCGCACAGCAGCAGTTCCACCTGAGGGTTGCTGGTAGATTGTTGCACGTCGCGTACGGCCGTTGCCCCCTTTGTCTCATCCCGGCACAACATCACCACCGTCGCGCCACGTTCTGCCAGGCCAACGGCCGTGGCATACCCAATCCCCGTATTCGCGCCCGTCACCAAACAGACTTTTCCATTCATCATTTCCATTCTCCAACCTTTGCACTTTCCCCCCGCTCCGGTACAATGTGCCTAATCTTATCAACGTATACCAACGTATACCATCCAAGCAATTTGAAAACTACATACAACAAACGGCCGTGTGGGAGAGTACCTTTCTGTAAACCGTTATCCGTAAACCGATTACGGACTACGGATTACGGGTTACGGGTCACCGAAGGGGCAAACGGCGGACGAGCAGCTAACGCGCTTCTCCGCGGCGAATCTCTCAGGTAAAAGGACCGGACGGCAGGGTGTATCTGGAAAATGCGTAATAGTGCGCATACCGAAGGGGCAACCGGCTGGCGACAAATCGCCCGCTGCCAATCTCTCAGGTTGATGACAGAGGACGCTGGCAAAACTTTATTTTGCCATGCGTCCTTTTTTATTTCGTAGGGTAAGATGCTATCTTGCCCCCATCAAGGAGTGAAAATCATGTCCAAAATCCCTGCAAATTACCGTTTTTCCGATGATGATGAATGGGTGCGCGTTGAAGGCGACGAAGTGGTGCTGGGCATCACCGACCACGCCCAAGACGCCCTCTCTGATATTGTTTACCTGCAACTACCCGACGTCGGTGACACCTTTGGCGCGGGCGACGCCTTCGGCGTGGTCGAATCGGTGAAAGCGGCGGCCGACCTGCTGATGCCTATTGCCGGGGAAGTCACGGCCGTGAACACCACCCTCATTGATACCCCCGAACTCGTCAACAGCGACCCCTACGGCGACGCCTGGATGATCCGCGTCCGCCCCGACAACATGGCCGATGTGGATGGCCTGATGGATGCGGCGGCGTATGAGAAGTTTTTGGCGGAAAGGGAATGATCGTAGCCCGTAATCCGAAGTCGGTTTACGGATAACGGATTACGGATAACGAAGTGAGGAAACCCATGACAACCCACGAAATCATAGAAGCCGGTGAGAACGGGAGTACGGTTGTGCCCAACCACGACCTGCTCCGTCCTGCTGACCGGTTTGTGAAACGGCATCTTGGCCCGCGCAGCAAAGATGTGACGGAGATGCTGCATACGTTGGGCCTCAACTCGTTGGATGAACTGGTAGACCAGGCCGTGCCCGCCAACATCCGCATGAAGGGAGAGTTGAACCTGGAACGGCCGCGCAGTGAAACGGCCGTGCTCGACGAACTGCGCGCCCTGGCCGACCAAAACCAGGTCTACCGCTCCTTCATCGGCATGGGCTACAACCATACCGTTACCCCACCCGTCATCCAGCGCAATATCCTGGAAAACCCCGGCTGGTACACCCAATACACCCCCTACCAGCCCGAAATTGCCCAGGGCCGGCTGGAAGCGTTGATCAACTTCCAGACCGTGATCACCGATCTGACCGGCATGGAGATTGCCAACGCTTCCCTGCTGGACGAAGGCACCGCCGCCGCCGAAGCCATGACCCTCTGCCAGCGCGCCATGCCCCGCAGCAGTAAAGCCAACACCTTTTTCGTGTCTGAATTGTGCCACCCGCAAACCATCGCCGTGGTGCAAACCCGCGCCGAACCCCTGGGCTACCACATTATCGTCGGCGACCATACCAGCTATGACTTTAGCCAGCCCACCTTTGGCGTGCTGCTGCAATACCCCGCCACCACCGGCGACATCCTCGACTACGAACCATTCATCCAGCAGGCGCATGAACACGGCGCATTGGCCGTTGTGGCTGCCGATTTGCTGGCGCTGGTGCTGCTGCGGCCACCCGGCGAAATGGGCGCGGACGTGGTGGTGGGCAACTCGCAGCGTTTTGGTGTGCCCATGGGCTACGGCGGCCCGCACGCCGCCTACATGGCCACCAAAGACGACCACAAACGCATCATGCCCGGTCGCCTGATTGGCGTCTCCATTGACGCCCAGGGCAAACCCGGCTACCGGCTGGCGCTGCAAACCCGCGAACAGCACATCCGCCGCGAAAAAGCGACCAGCAACATCTGCACCGCGCAGGTTTTGCTGGCCGTCATGGCTTCCATGTACGCCGTCTATCACGGCCCGGAAGGGCTAAAGCGCATTGCCCGGCGGGTGCGGCTAATGACGCAAATAGTCGCCGCCGGTTTGCGCGAATTAGGTTATGAACTGAACGGCGAACCCGTGTTCGACACCTTGAAAGTGAGCGGCGGCCCGCTGGCCCAGGCGCAAATTCAGGCGCGCGCCCTGGCGCGGCGGGTCAACCTGCGCATCTTTGCCGATGGCGCGGTGGGTGTCTCGTTGGACGAGGCCACCCGCCGCCACGATCTGGAAACGCTGCTGGAGATTTTTGGCGGGCAGCCAGGGCAGTTTGACCTGGAGGCCATGGCCGACACTGTCTCTCTGGATTACGACGCGCCCCACCAGCGCACCAGCCCGTTTCTCACCCATCCCACCTTCAACAGCTACTTCTCGGAAACGGAGATGCTGCGCTACATTCGCCGCCTGGAAAGCCGGGACCTCTCCCTCACCCACTCCATGATTCCGCTCGGTTCTTGCACCATGAAGCTGAACGCCACGGCCGAGATGCTGCCCATCACCCTACCCGAATTCGGCCATCTGCACCCCTTTGCCCCACTGGAACAGACCCAGGGCTACCAGGAACTGTTCCGCCGCCTGGAAAGCTGGCTGATGGAAATTACCGGCTTTGACGCTTTTTCCTTGCAGCCTAACTCTGGCGCGCAGGGGGAGTACACCGGCCTGCTGGTCATCCGCGCTTACCACCACGCCAGAGGTGATACCCACCGCAACGTCTGCCTGATTCCCAGTTCGGCGCACGGCACCAATCCTGCCAGCGCCGCATTGGCGGGCATGGACGTGGTGGTGGTGCAGTGTGACGAGGAAGGCAACATTGACGTGGCCGACCTGCGCGCCAAGGCAGAAAAACATCAGGAAAAGCTGGCCGCGCTGATGGTCACATACCCATCCACGCATGGCGTGTTTGAAGCGGCCATTGTAGAAATCTGCCAGATTGTGCATGAGTCTGGCGGGCAGGTGTACCTGGATGGGGCGAACATGAATGCCCAGGTGGGGCTGACCCGTCCGGGTGATTTTGGCGCGGATGTGTGCCATTTGAATTTACATAAGACGTTCTGCATTCCACATGGCGGCGGTGGGCCGGGCATGGGGCCGATTGGCGTCAAAGCCCACATCGCGCCCTTCCTGCCAGGGCATCCGATTGTGGCCGGGGTGGGCGGGGCGCAGGCCATTGGGCCGGTGTCGTCGGCGCCCTGGGGCAGCGCCAGCATCTTGCCCATTTCGTATGCCTACATTGCCATGATGGGCGCCTGGGGACTCAAGGTGGCGACAGAGGTGGCCATTTTGAATGCCAACTACATTGCTGAACGGTTAGAGCCGTATTATCCGGTGTTGTATCGCGGGGCCAACGGCCGTGTTGCCCACGAATGTATTGTGGACCTGCGTCACTTCAAGGAGTTGGTGCCGGTGGATGATGTGGCCAAGCGGCTGATGGACTTTGGCTTCCACGCCCCCACCATGTCTTTCCCCGTGCCCGGCACACTGATGATCGAACCAACGGAGAGTGAATCGAAGGCGGAGCTAGACCGCTTTTGCGAGGCGATGATCCAGATTCGCGCCGAAATTCGGGCGGTGGAAAATGGAGAGATCGCCCATGAGGACAGCCCCCTGGCGCAGGCGCCGCACACAGCCGAAGTGATCATGAGCGACAACTGGAATCGGGCTTATTCCCGTGAACAGGCAGCCTACCCGGCCCATTGGGTGCGGGAGCGCAAATTCTGGCCTTACGTGGGCCGTATTGACAATGTCTACGGCGACCGCAACCTGTTTTGCATCTGCCCGCCGGTAGAGGCCTACGCGGAAGCAGCGTCGTAGTAGTGCCAGGCACAGGGCAAAACCTTTTGGTCTGACTGAGACCTGATGCCCTGTGCCTGGCACTGCCACACAGATCTACTTCACACTTACAAAGGCAGCCAACTCAGACATTTCGCTCCAGGCTAATAAAAACTCGTTTAGGGGAGCAGTTACCGGCCCGTTATCCAACGCCGGATCATGATAAAACACGGCATCCGCCGTAACCTCAACAACCAACACGGTATGCTGAACTTGTAAATCCGGCCAACCAGGTAATGCTGGCGATGTTTTGAGTGCGGTGATTACGGCCGTCCTCTCTCCCAATGCCTCAACGATAGCCTGCACAGATCCCCATTCCGTCACAATCACCTGTGCCTGTTTCAACCGACGTACATGTGAAAAGGGCGCACCAATACCGGGGCGCACACCTAATAGACTTGCTAATTGTTCCTGGGTTACGGAAATATCAAACTGGGCCAGCGCCATTTGCACACAAGCAGGTAAACAATATCCAAACCCTTTTTGTTGGATATGAACCGGCGGTTTAAGCCGGGGCATTTACTGCTGCCAATTGTTCAACTTGGGCTAAAAGGACATCTCGCTCTTCCCCGGTGATGGAAACAAAGCCGGATTGAGCGTTTACGGGCACAATTGCCAATAATGTGCCATCTACGTAACGATAAGGTACCCGCCAGTGGGGTTGCGGCATGGGCGCAAAGAAAGGTTCACCGCTGCTCAAAGCGCAGCCCACCAGGTTTTGCAGCACGACCTTATCCGCCGCGCGTCGGGCTTGAACGGCTGATACCGGCTGGCGAGCCGCAAGTATCGTTTCATATTCGCTCAGGCTCATCAATACAGCCACCGGTTCGCCATCTTGTTCCAGAATAATGGGTTGGGTGAGATCATCTACCAGAGCCAGGTATTGTGGCCCCACTTCTTTTACAAGTTTTGACCTGTGCATCACATTTCTCCGGCGGCATTATAGCAAATAACGTGGGTATGGGGGAAATGTTACTCTTGTGATGGGGAGGGGATGGACGGCCGCCAGGGATTGGTATACGGCAAGGAAAAATCCCGTCCTATAATCTGAAAGTTTTGACCGTCGCTATTGACCAAAGCCCCCGCAAGTGGGCTAGAAACATCAACCATTCCGTGTCTATCGAGAAATAGAATGAGGTGACGGCCGTTTGGTGACCAAAAGTGCAATCGAGGGTTTATCTGTTCCTCAAGCTGCAAATCATCTGGTGTAATGGGGCAAAATATCTCTTCAGTCGCCAATTCAATGTAGCAGACACCGTTAATGTTCACCCGCTCCTCTCGCGCAAAATGAATAAAGCTGATTTTGCTGCCATCCGGTGACCAAATGTAGTTAGTTGGCCACACATTCTGATTATCCACCCGCTCCGCAATCGTTTCGATGCAGTTTTGTTTGTTTTCAATGACATCCAATATACATGGTTGACGGGATATATAGGATTGACCATCAGTGACTAACATTCTGTAGGGCAGTACAGGTGACCAGGGCGCGTACCAAAACGTCCTCATGTTCCCAAACTGCCGGAAAAGTTCACCGGATGGCATATAGATAGCCAAGTCATAATCACTATTATCGTAGTAATCCCGCTTGTCATATACCACAGCGAGTAAAGCCCCATCTGGCGACCAATGAGGTTGGCCAGATTGCCAGTAATCACCAGACGAATCCTGAAACGGGTTATATAACTCTTTTTCCACGCCTGTTTCCTGGTCTTTGATGGTAATAACATCTGTTCTTTCATCTTTCTCGATAATATGTGCAATGTAACGGCCGTCCGGTGACAATGCTGACCATACATCCTCGTTCACGTCAGCCAGCTTCACAACTTCTCCTGTCTCAATATCAATAACATCTTGACCAATCCTTGGGGATGTCGGGCTTAAGAAATAATTCCCCTCTTGCCAAAGCCACTGTGGTGAAAGATCGCTTGTCTCCACATGGATTTCAAACTGCTCTCCGGTATCCGCGTTAAACAGCGTAATAGTTTCATTATCATGGTAGCTGCCAAGAAGCAAAACATTCACAGCCGGATCCGCCACCCATTCAGGTAAATCAAAAACTGCGGGTGTGGGTGTAGGGGAAGGGGTAAAGGTGGGTCGGGGTGTGTTTGTGGACACAGGTGTGGATGGGGTGCGTTCGATGATTTGTAAATCTGTGGTTTGGGATGGATCGGGGGTGGCGGTGTCAGGTATCGTTGGGCTGATTGTGGTGGCGGTGGATGGGGGTTGGGCTACGGCCGTACCCATACCCGTCTCTGTTACTACCACTGTACGAGTAGGGGGAAGGGTGGCAGGCATAACTGCCTCTGGCGTACACCCTCCCAATATCAATGAAACCAACAACAATCCCAGGATATTTGCTTTTGCGGCTATCATGTTCTGCCTCCTTTACGGCTTACCGAAAGTATGCAGAAGTTATCCTGGGCAAACAACAGCTAAAGCAAACGAATGGACAACGGTGGGGCTACGAACGGTTGAGGGCCTAAAAAAAATCCGCACTGGACACGAAGAAAACGGTGACTGCCCATCTGCTGCCCGTTCTGGCCAATCAACCGTTATCGTTTGCGGAAGCGTCAAGGCTCCTCTTCCAGGCGGCCGACTGTTTACCGGCCCCGGCGTTGCCACCAAAAACCATCATCAGGCCGAGAATGAAGCCAAAATTGTACCAACGGCCGTTGTTGTGCAGCTCATACACCCCCACATTGTCTTTGAAAAGGGAGATGCCAAAGGCAAAGGGGGCAATGAACCCATGCCACAGCCCTTGCCAGAATCCGGCAATCTTACCGTCTTGATTGGCTGAGTTTTGCAGTTCGTTTGGCCCGGCGGCCACAAATAACTTTTTCATCTAATACTCCTTTATTTGTGCAAATTTGTATCCGGCACATCCAGGGGAATGATAAGTCGTGTTGGGGAAAATGCGTAGTGCCAAACGGCCGTGACCCCCACGATAGATGTCACCCGTTCTCATAACCGGCTGGCTCGCTCAGGATGATCTGTCGTCAGGCCATCCACCCCCAGCCAGGCCAACAGGCGCATCAAGGCGGGCGAATTGACCGTCCACACCCAGACGGTATAACCACGCCGGTGCATCCGGCGCACAAACGTTGGGTCAAGCAGAACACCCGGCCAGAACACGCCCACCGTTTGCGCCGGGGCAATGGGCGGGATGGGCCAGGGTTTGGGGACGGCCAGGCCAATGGGGATGCCGGGGGCCAGGCCATGGAATGTCTCTAATTCGGTGCGATCAAAGGAGATAACCACCACCCGCTCTTGCGCCTGGTATTCTGCCAGCAGCGCCAGGACTTGCTGGCTGATGGCCGGGTAAAAATGGGGGTCTTTAATCTCGATCACCAGCGTCGCCGGTTTGTCTTGCAGGAGAAGCAGGGCATCGGCCAACGTGGGAATGGTTTCACCGGCAAAGCGAGGAGAAAAATAGCTGCCTGCATCCAACCAGCGCAGTTCCGCCCAGGGCAACTCTCGCACCGGGCCACGGCCGTTGCTGGTGCGGTCAACGGTCTGGTCGTGCATCACCACCAACACCCCATCGGCTGACCGTTGCACATCAATTTCAATGTACGGCGCATGGTGGGCCAGACCAATGCGAATGGCCGCCAGAGTATTCTCCGGGGCCAGCCCCGCCGCCCCCCGGTGGGCGACAATAGCCGGTTTGCCCGCGCGCCTTTTATCGCGGCACAACAGGTGCAGTGCGGTCCAGAGGGTGGAGAGGAAAAGGAGAAGGGCCGTGACTTTCTTTATCATCGTGATGCGTAATGCGTAATGCGTGATGCGTGAGGTCAGTCACGCATCATGCATCATGTTTGGGTCTTGCCGAATCAACCAGGTTTGATGTTCTGGTTCAAGCTGAACAGATTCGTCGGGTCATACTTCCGTTTCAAGGCCACCAGTTTATCATACTTGGCGGCGAAGGCGGCGCGCATCATGTCGTCGCCCTCCTCCTGGAAACCAGGGAAGTTGAGGTACCGGCTGCCGTCGGAGTAAGGCTGCATCGCCGCCAGGAAGTCGCGTACCCAGGTGATGTTCTCGGCGTCTTCCGCCGGGTGTTCCCAGTTGGCTTCCGGGTTGATGACAAAGTTGACATGACGGCCGTGAAAAGACATGGCCTCATCATCCATCCGTTGAATCGCGCCGCCGTTGTACCAGATGTCCGTGGTGCTGTGCGCCGATGGCTGGCGGCGGGCATGTTCTACCAGGGTGTCAATGGCGGCGGCGTCCAGCGTCGTCAGGTTGAGCGATTTCCAGTAGTAGCGCATCTCACCCGCCGGGTAATCTTCGTCGAAAAAGGTTTGCGCGGTCACGTAAGGCAGGCGGCTGCTGGCGTCAAACAGCGGTGGGCGGAAATCGCGTAAGGGCTGCAACACCCGCTCTCCTGCGGCGGCGTCGCCGATGTAGACACCGATGAGAGCGACAAAGTGACGGCCGTGCAACTCTTTCGGGAATATCTCCGCGCCGGGTGGGAAGACGCCACAGGCGGCCAACAGGCTGATCTCGTCCGGGGCGGTGGCGCAGAAATCGCGGAAAAAGCGCAGCACGTCGGCCATCGCTTCGCCATCGTGGAAAACGGCCACCTGCATCACTTCCGGCCCCAGGGGGTACGCCTGGAATTCAAACTCGGTGACGATGCCAAAGTTACCGCCGCCGCCGCGCAGCCCCCAGAAAAGGTCGCTGTTTTCGTATTCGCTGGCGTGTAGGACACGGCCGTTGGCCAGCACCACTTCCGCCGATAGCAAATTGTCACAGGTCAGGCCGTATTTGTTGCGCATCCAGCCAAAACCACCGCCCAACGTCAGCCCGGCGATGCCGGTCTCGGACACCACGCCGGTGGGTACCGCCAGGCCGTACTGCTGCGTGGCGGCGTCCAGTTCACCCAGGGTCACGCCGCCACCTACGCGCACCGTGCGCCGTTCCGGGTCTACCACCACCTGCTTCAGCGGCGAGAGGTCAATGACCAGGCCGCCGTCATTGGTGGCGTGCCCGGCGACGTTGTGCCCACCGCCGCGCACGGAGAGCAGCAGGTTGTGTCGGCGGGCAAAGGTCACGGCCGTGACCACATCTTCAGCCGTTTCGCAGCGCGCAATCAGCGCCGGATATTTGTCAATCATGCCGTTCCACACGGCGCGGGCGGTATCGTATTCCGGGTCGCCGGGCAGGATGAGTTGCCCTTGTAAAGCCAGTTCCAGTCTGGCTACATCAGCCTTGGCCACTGTCATTTCCAGGGTTGGTGTGAATGTCATCATGTTTTTTTTTCCTCAGTCAGGCGACACACACGTTCTGCGTGTGTGTCGCCTGGCTAAATTACTTCGCTACGTTCAATTCCACTTGCAGGGCCACGCCCATGTGCTGGTTGAAGCCAAGCAAGATTTGCTGCATTTCGCCGCGCGCCTGGCTGTAGGGGCCGGTGCCGCCGGTGATAGAACGTTTGACAGCCACGCCAATGTCGGCCAGTTCAAAACCATCGGTGACGATGTAGTCGCCGTTCAGTTCGTACATCTGCGTGGTCACAACCATAGGACCGGTGACGGTATGCCCGCCATCGCCTACAAAAAAGCCACGGCAGCTCCAGGTACCAATCACCAGGTCGGGGAATTCCGGTTCGCCGTTATCCAGGATGCCGTTGCAGCCTTCGTCGTTACAAGAGAGGGTGCCGGGGGGGTACAGGTAGCCTTCGGTGACAAAGGAATTGCCATAGGCGGGCATACCATCTTCGGCGAAAACGGGCGCATCGTCAAAGATGAAGCGCAGGCCGTTTTCGGCGACATCCACGCGGATGGTGTCGGGCTTGGGGGCCTGCCGGGGGGCGGCGACGGCGGCGACGGCCGTGAGGGACAAAGCCGCCAGAATAAGTAAAGCTAAAAGTGTCAATTTCTGTTTCATGATCAATCAATCTCCTGTTTGTTTTTGGTCGGTGGCCGGTGGCAAGTCACCTGCCACCGGCACCTATCAAGCGTTAGTGCGTTTGGGGCCAATTGCCATACTGCTGCGGGTACGTCAGGTCCATCAGCGGGGCCTGTTCGGGCGGAGCGGGCGGCCTGTTACCGTTTTGCTGGGCATACCGCAGCGCCAGAGCGTCACTGTACGGCCGTGTGGCCGCCTCTTTGTCCTTCACCAGCCAGGGGTAGGCATAGGCGTAGTCCAGTTTGGCCTCGGCGGGAACGGCCGCCGCCCATTTTGCATACCTGTCCAGGGAGTCCGTCGTTTCCGCCACGTCAGCCAGAACCGGGTCATGCACCGGATTCAAAGTAACAGCGGGTTGGCGTGGATACCAGACAAAGCTACTCAAGAACAACACAGCCAGTAACAGCAGCGTCACTTCAACGGCCACAAATTTTATACGTTTCATATCAATCTCCTTTTGAAAATTTCGAGTGGTTGCACCGTTTCACGAATTCGTTTGTTTGGTGGCAAGCAATGAGGAGAGTGTAAGGCACGGCCGTGCCCCCGTAATCTGGCAAAGGTTGGTTTTAGCGGTTGGGTTGGGGGTTGGGAGCGTTTATTGAGCGTTAGTCGGGAGTATTTCGGCTCAGAGACCTGACAGGTCTTGCAAAACCTGTCAGGTCTGAATCAGACCCAACTGCCGCGCCTGGGCGACGGCCTGGGTGCGGCTGGCAACTGCCAGTTTGCTGTAAATGGCGCTGCTGTAAGATTTGACGGTACCAACGGAAATGACCAGTTGGTCGGCAATTTCCTGGTTGGATAAACCGTCAGCAATCAGGCGCAGCACTTCCAGTTCGCGGCCGGTGAGCGGGTCTACCAGTGGTTGGCCGGGTGCAGATGGCGAAGGCTGGCCTGCCAGGGGAAAACGGAGGGGCTGCATCTCTAATTCGGTCAGCGTTTGGGTGGCAATGGTAATGACGTTGCTTTCCGGCGGCGGCAACATGAGCTTGCCGGTGGACAGCAAAGCAGCGGCCCGTTCCCTGGTTTCTTGTTCGGCAGCGGGGTGTTGGTGAGCAAAAGCGACCAGTTCCAGATTGCGCGTTTTTTCACCGGCGGCCCGCAACAGATGGGCAATGCTGACCAACAGGGAGAGGATGAGTGGCTCCCACTGCATGTGGGTGGAAATTTGCAGGGCTTCGTGGTAACAGGCAACGGCCACATTCCATTCACCTTGGGCCACGGCCGTGTCGCCGGCTCCTTGCAATGTGCGTACCAACCCACCCTGGTCAGCAATCTCCCGGTAAATAGTCAGGTTGCGCCGGTATAGTTCGCGGGCATCCGCATATCGCCCCTGCAAATGAGCGATCTGCGCCAGGTAGTTCACCGCCAGGGCCATGCCCTCCGGGTCATTCATGCCATCCTTGAGGTCATAACTGGCCTGGAACTGCTGGGTCGCCAGAGCATAATCACCCTGGGCGCGGGCGATATTGCCCATGACGATGAGCAGGTAGGCCAGCATCCACAGGTTGCCGGTGGCCTGGCAGGCTTCATGCCCCTGTTGGGCAGCCTGCCGCGCCTCGTCGTAGCGGCCCAGGTGCAGCAGCACATCCGCCCACACGTACCAGACAACCTGTAAACCGGCAGCATCGTGGCGCGCGGTGGCTAATTGCTGCGCCTGCTGGCAATGGGCGAGCGCTGCCTGGTAGTCGCCCCGGATGTTGGCGACCAGCGCCAACCCGCTGACGGGGTCTCTGGCAAAACCGGGTGGTGGTTCAACCATCAGGCTTCCATAAAGCTGTTGGCTGTGGGTAAAAGCGTCCTGGGCCTGTGCCAGATGTCCCAGGCGGATGAGCGTCCAGCCGAGAAAGGTTTGTAAACCGGCGTACAGTTGGTGGGTTTCGTCGTTGGTCGGGAGCGTTTGCAGGCGGTCTACGGCCGTGCGCAGTGCATTTTCCGCCTCACGAAAACGGCCCTGATAGTCACAAAAGGTTTGAAAAGCGAAATAAGCCTGGCCGATAGCGGCGATGTCACCCTGCTGCACGGCATGGGCGTAGGCGGCGCGCACATTTTCTAGCTCGGCCGTGATTTCCCGGACAGCTTTGACCTGGCTGGGGCCAATCAACTCAGCGGCACGGCGGTGCAAGAATGCGCAGTAATAGGCGCTGTGCTGCGCCAGCGTTTGCGCGGCGTCATCGGGCGCGGCAGCCAATTGGCCGGAAGCAAACTGGCGCAGGAGTTCGTGAATCTGGTAACGGCCGTGCCCATCTTGCCGCCCTCCCGATGACTCCCATCGCAGCAGTGACTTGTCTACCAGTGCCGAGAGGATAGCCAGCGATGCGCCAGCGACAGCCTGCGCCGCCTTCGCCAAAAAACCACCGCGAAAGACAGCCAGCCGCCGGAAGACATCTTGCTCGACTGGGGATAACTGCTGCCAGGCCTGGTTAAACACGGCGCGTATACTGCGATGCCGTTCCGGCACGTTGCGCAGGTTGGTTTCTAAAAAGGCGATATTCTTCTCAATTTCGGCAGCGATGGTGGCGGCATCCAGCGCTTTTGTCCAGGAGGCGGCTAGTTCCAGGGCCAGCGGTGTGCCGTTGACCAACCGGCAAATTTGCAGCACGCCTGCGGCTTCATCGCTGAGGTTGAAGGACGGCCGTACCCGTCGCGCCCGGTCGGCAAACAACTGCACGGCGGTTGATTGCTCCCACGCCGGTTCCAGGTGGTCGGTGGGGAAAGCCAGACCGCCTACCGGATATTGCCACTCCTCTTGCAGGTTCAGCGCCTCCCTGGACGTGACCAGCAGTTTCAAGCTGGGGGCCGTATGCAGCAGTTCAGACAGGATATCAGCGCCATCTACCAGATGTTCAAAATTATCCAGAACTAAGAGCGTTTCTTTTTGTTGCAGATAGGTGAGCAGTTGGGTGTCTGGCGGTATTGACCCACCCAGCGGTATACCGATGGCGTCGGCGATAGCGGGCAGCAGCGCTGCCGGGAATGGCGTTGGCTGCAAGTTGACAAAGTGGGCATCGTGGGCGAATTCGGCGGCGGCAAGAGTGGCTGCCTGGATGGCCAGCCGGGTCTTGCCGATACCACCCGGCCCCAGCAGCGTCAACAAACGGCAGTCGGGGTCAGCCAACATCCCGGTGATTTCCTGGATTTCATCTTCCCGCCCGATGAAGGAAGTAAGCGGTCGGGGAAAGGATTCGGTGAGGCGACTGGCTGGTGACTGCATTGTTTGTAAAGCCCCTAAGGGTTCCAGAAAACCCTTAGGGGCTTTTAACCACCGCTACGCAGTAATGGTTGGTTTTTCCCTTTGGGGATGGGGAAGTCAGGTCTTGTGTGATCATGCCGCTATTGTAACACATTGATAATTGGGTAATTGGGTAATTACTCAATTACAAACACATCGCCACTCCAGGGGGGGAGGGTGAAGGTGTGGGTGATATTTTGGTGTACGGCCGTGACCACCCGCTCTTCCTCACTCAAATTTAAGGCCACCAGGATGGTCTGGTTTTCATCAAAGCGGGCGTAGGCGTAGGTTTTAGCGGCTTCGTCCAGATGGATGGTCTGGCGACGGCCGTGCCACAACACCGGGTGATCGCGTCGCAAATGGATCAGCCAGCGATAAAACTCGCGCAAATCGGCGTCCTGTTCATCCCCCCATAACATCGGCTGGCGGCATTCGGCCATGCCCTGGCTGCCCTGTTCCCACATGCCCATATATTGGCGCACGCCCACTTCCGAACCGTTATACACCACCGGCGGCCCACTCAAGGTGAATTGACAGAGCGCCGCCAGTTTCAACTTGCGCATATCGTTTTCCGCCAGCCAGGAGAAGCGATTCATGTCGTGGTTGTCCAGAAAGGTGGGCAAACTATAGGTGGATGGAAAGTAACGTTCGTGCTGGTGCAGGAAGGTGTCAAAGGCGCTCAACCCCATGCGCTCCATGGCAAAGGTATCGCGCATCGCTTGCATCAGCGGGAAGTCCAGGCAGCCATCAAACCGCCCTTCGTAGCTCAAAATGGTCGCCGGGCTTTCCACCACTTCGCCGTAAATCCAGGCGTCGGGATTGACCCGCTTGACTACCTGACGTAGCTCCGTCCAAAAGTCATGGGACGGCCCCAGGGCAAAATCGCAGCGCAGACCGTCAAACCCTACCTCGCCCAACCAGAACGAAACGCTGTCCAGCAAATAGCGGCGCACGTCGGGATGGTTCACATTCACCTGCGGCAGGTGCATGACGCCAAAGAAGGTCTCGTAATCATGCGGGTAGTCAATCCAGTGATACCACTCGTAGTAGCGGCTGGTGGGGTCTTTGATTGCTTCCTGAAAACTTTCGTGCTGGCTGCTCCAATGGTTGGCGACGAAGTCCAGCAGCAGGCGGATGCCCCGTTTGCGGGCTGCGGCGACCAGTTCGTGAATCTCTTCCATGCTGCCCAGGCGGGGATTGACGTTGAAGTAGTCGGTGGCGTGGTAGCCGTGATGGGTGTTGTCATCGGGGAAGAAGGGGTTGAGCCAGATGGCGTTGAAGCCCATATCGGCAACGTAGTCCAGCTTATCAATGATGCCACGCAGGGTGCCGCCGTAGATGTCGTTGAGGCCGTGAACGTGGTTCCATGCACGGCCGTTCCCCGGATAAAAACGGTCGGGAAATATCTGGTACGTCACCGAGCCGGCGGCCCATTCCGGGGCGCGCGGTTCACCCACCAGGTAGGAAAAGACCTCCTCATCATCGGTGCCTAGCGGCGGTGAGCCATCCGTTGGGTAGGCGCGGATGCGGTAGCGCACCAACGTGCCATCCGGCTCGGCGGGCAAGGTGGTTTGCCAGGTTTCAATGTAGGCCCAGTTGAGCAAATCCCATTCGGTTTTGACAAATTGGAGGGGAAAGACGGCCGTGCTCGGCTCAATCACCACACATTCTACGCGGGCAATGGGCCGGTCTAGCTGCACGGTCACAGTGAGGATGGGTTGGTCATGGGCACGGGGGGCGCGTGGCGTCAGGCGGTTGTGATGTTTAATGCCCTGCCGCCAGTTGCGCATATGCGCCACCCGTTGTTCGATGGTAGAGAGGGAGCCAAAGACGAATTCTTTCATAGATGGGGTAGACCCTAAGGGTTTTCTGAAACCCTTAGGGTCTAAACTTTACGGCGTCAAATCAATCACAAAAGTGCTGAAGGGCGGTAGTTCCGCCAGAGGTACATAGTTGGTAAAACCGCCGGAAGTATTGACGGTGGGAGAGGTCACATCACCTTCGCCAAAGAGGAGTACGGCCGTTGCGTCCGCCGCCAGCGGGCCACTTTCCAGGTGCAGCGTGTATTCGGCAATCGCTTCGTCAGACATATTGATCACCACCAGCAGCGTCTCATTTGCGGTGGTGCGCAAAAAGGCGTATACCCACGCCGGGTCACTTTCCACCTCCAGCCAATCGCCCCCGCGCAGCGCCTCGTGGGTATTGCGCAAATGGATGAGCTGCCGGTAATGGTTGAACAGCGAATCGGGATCATCCACTTGCAAAGCCACGCTGCGATTTTCATAGTCCCTGGCCGGGCTGCGCCACGGCGAACCGGCGGTAAAACCCACTTTGATGTCATCGCTTGTCCATTGCATCGGCCGGCGAATGTCTTCATCCGGTTTTGTACCCGTCATGCCAATCTCTTCGCCGTAGTAGATGAACGGCACGCCGGGTGAGGTGAGCAAAACAGAAGCGGAGACTCTGGCTTTGCCCTCATCGCCGATCAATTGGGACATGACCCGGTTTTGGTCGTGGTTAGCCAGGAAGGTGGCATATTGGCCGGGTGGATAACTCTCCACAATGTTGCCCATCGTTTGGGCTACGGCCGTGCCCGTTCCCCGTTTGGCGCTGGTGAGAATGTCTTCGGCCAGGTCAAATTGAAAAGCGATGTCTACTTCGTCGCCGGTGTAATCCAGCACTTCGCGGGTGGAAGTCCATGCTTCACCCACAGCCAGCGCCTCC
This sequence comes from Anaerolineae bacterium, assembly GCA_023382655.1. Classification (GTDB taxonomy): domain Bacteria; phylum Chloroflexota; class Anaerolineae; order Promineifilales; family Promineifilaceae; genus CAADGU01. Next base: position 112,145 of record JAHDWK010000002.1, read on the forward strand.
GGGTTGACCTCTTTGTAGAAGGTGTAAAAGCCTTGCAACCATTCGTGTGTCTCGTCACTGTTTTCTTGTACAGAACCATCTTCGATCAGGTGTTTGATGGCATCCAGGCGGAAGCCATCGGCGCCCATCTCTTCCAGCCAGAACCGGGAAGCGTCGAGCATGGCTTCGGTCACGTCGGGGTTGGTGTAATCTAAGTCTGGCATTCCATCCCAAAACACAGCGTAATAATATCCGGTGGGGGTGCGATACCAGACCTGCTGCCCCCAGGGGCCAATAAAACCGGGATCATCCTCGGCCCACACATACCAGTCGCGCCATTCCGATGACGGAGTACGCGATTCCACAAACCATTCATGATCCCGCCCGGTATGGTTCAGCACCATGTCCACGATGACGCGAATGCCGCGTTTATGGGCCTCTTCCATCAGCCGTTGGAAATCTTCGTTTGTGCCGTAGTCGGGGTTCACGGTGTAATAATCCACCACGTCATAGCCGTGATAGCTGGGGGAATCCATGATGGGCATCAGCCAGAGGCCGGTCACGCCGAGGTCGTCGGTGGTGGTGGGGTCGCCGTCGTTCAAATAGTCCAGCATACTGATCAGCCCGTTCAAATCGCCGATGCCGTCGTCGTCGCTGTCTTTGAAGCTGCGCACGAAAATTTCGTAGAAAACGGTATCGTTCCACCAGGGCAGGCCGTTGCTGCCCTGCGGCAGCAAACTGACCGGCGTGGGGATGGGCGTTGGGGTGGGTGGAATTGGCGTAGCTACGGTGGTTGGTGTGGGGGGCACGGCCGTTTCCGTTATCACAGTGTGGCCGATATCACACCCTGCCAGCAGCAACCCGCATAAAACAAGTAACAAAAACAACCGCTTCATCACAAACTCCTCAAAATAAAGTAGCCCTGCACACCGCACAGGGCTACCATCTCAACCGTTCATTTCTGGATAGCCGGTAAATCAGGTTGCAAGTGGCAGGTTGCAAGTGGCAAGTAACCTGCTACCTGCAACCTGCCACTTGCCACTTGCCACGATTGATCAACCTTTCACCGCGCCCGTCGTCAGGCCACCCACAATCTTGTCTTGCAACAAAATGTATACCAATACCGGCAGAATAGAACCCAACACCGCACCGGCGGCAAACACGCTCCAATTTTGCCCGTAGTTGTTGCCAATAAAGGTTTGCAGACCCAACATCAGGGTAAACAGTTCTGACTGGGTACCAATCATGATACTGGGCAAAATCCAATCGCCGTAGACGCCAAAGAAGGTCAATATGACGACGACGATGACGATCGGCCGTACCAGCGGGAAGATGAGATACCAGAACGTCTGCCAATGGGAAGCCCCATCCACCATCGCTGACTCATCAATATCACGCGGAACGGAATCAAAAAAGCCCTTCATCAGCCACACGTTAAGCCCCATAGCCCCACCCATGTAAATCAGGATCAGGCCGCCATGTGTGTTCAGGCCCAAAGCGGGAATACAGCAGCGACCTAATTGGTCTAACAGCGAATAGAGGGCAATCATGGCCATCAGCGCCGGGAACACCTGAATCAACAAAATGCCCAACAACATCTGGCCGCGCCCGGCAAAACGAAAACGGGAAAAGGCATAGGCTGTCAGCGTGGTGATCATCGCTGATAAGAGCGAGGAGATGAGGGCTATCTTCGTCGTGTTCCACATCCATAATCCAAATGGTTCTTCAAACAAAATCTCGCGGAAATTATCCAATGTTGGATTGGCAGGAATGAGCTGGCGGCTGACGCCCTGAATTGGGCTAAAGGCTGACGAGATGGTATAGGCAACGGGCAGCAGCGAATAAAACAAGACTACCACGGCTATCAGGAGTTTAACGGCCGTGACAATGCGGCGTTGATTTTTCTTAGATTGCCAAAACACTTGCCACCGGCTCAACTCCGTTGCGCCTTTTGTTGGAGTAGAGGTTATATTAGACACTTTCGCCCACCTTTTCCCAGGTACGCATGAAGCGATACTGGAACATGGTAATTGCCGCCAGAATCAAGAAGATGATCACGGTGATGGCCGAAGCATAACCAAAATCTTGCCCGGCCGAAGCAAACGCCAGTCGGTACACATAGCTGATCAAAATATCAGAATGCCCGGCCGGCGTGGGGGTGCCTACAATGGGCGGGCCACCGTTGTTAAACAGGTAAATGAGGTTGAAACTGTTGAAGTTCACCAGAAACGAACCGATGAGCAGCGGACCAACACCTACCAACAGCAACGGCAGCGTCAGGGCGCGGAATTGGTGCCAGGCATTGGCGCCATCAATATCGGCCGCTTCATACATGTCTTGCGGAATGGCCTGTAAGGCGCCGCTGTTGATCAGTACATAATAAGGGTAAGCCAACCAGACATTGATGGTGATAAGTGCCACCTTCACCCAAAACGAATCGGCAAATACGTTAATCGGTGTGCCCATCAATTCAGAGAGCCAGATACCCACAATGCCATTCACCGGATTCCACAAACCGCGCCACACCAGAATGGTGAGTACACCCGGAATGGCAAAGGGGATAATGAGCAACGATTTGATCACTTTTTGCCCCGGCATACTCCGGCCGAACACCAGGGCAATCATCAACCCCAGCGCAAATGAAAGCACGGTGGAAAAGAGAGCAAATATGACCGTCCAGACAAATATCAATACAAGAGGGCCACGAAAGGCGGGGTTGCCCAGGAAGCGCTGGTAATTTCTGAAACCGATAGTGACGGAATAACCGGGGATCAGGGTATTACCATCGGCGGAGATAAACTCCCCTCTTTCATCATCACCAATGTAAACAATGCCCGTCTGGTTGTCGGTGATGGTATCGGCCTCTTCATCATAGACGTAGCGTTGTTGCAAGGCGGCGGCGCGGTCAATACCCCGAATTTGCACGGCCGTTCCCTCCCCGCCAAACGTCGTTTGCTGCAAATCTGAGAGCGACCGCAGCAAGGTCGCCCGTGCTACCCGGTTATAGGGCGCGTCCTCCTGCCCGACGATGATAACATTGATGGGCAGGCCATCATCACCCAATGGACCAAACTCGCTCTCCTCAACATCTTGCTCCGGTAATACCACGATGGGTTCCCCCTCACTGTCCCCTTCTGGCGTCAACACCAATGCATATTCGCCAGATGCATTCTGGTAAAGGGTAAAGTTATAAGCCAACCCAGATTCCGGCAGATAACGACGCTGCTCCAATACCTCAATCGCCTGCACTTTGGGCAGTAAATGGCCGGTGCCATAGTTGGTAAAGGAGATATAAACGGTGTAGATGATGGGATAAACGGAGATGAGAATCATAAACGCCAGACCCGGGGACATCCAGCGCAGTGGGTAGGCTTCTGGCCTTAACCAGATATAGTTGATCAAGACGGTGATCACGGCAATGACAGTCGCAAACTGCCAGTAGCCATCATTCCACATTGTCCAGATCATCCAAAAGGCGCCCGCATCAAAAATCATCAGCCCCAACAGTCGCAACGCCAGGTTGCTGGCGGTAAGCGAACCACTACCCCCCTTATCCTGTTTCTTTTCTTCCTGAACATTGACTGCCCGCATAGCCCCTACTCCTTCTTCCTTCCCACCACCGCCCTCGTAGGAGACAGCCCACCGCCCGCTACGAGTCGGTGATACTAAAACAGGGAACATGGTTGTTCCCTGTCCCCTGTTTTATCACTAATCCACCAATTGTAAAGACCTGACAGGTTTTCTGAAAACCTGTCAGGTCTTGGTCTTGAAGGTTAGTTGCTTTCGGCAATTGCCGTGCGGATTTGTTCGGCGGCATTGGTGAAGGCATTCACCGCTTCGTCACCCTGTTGGGAGATGAGGACGACGGCATTACCCCAGGCATCCCATACGGAAGCCATTTCGGGAATGGCGGGCATGGGTAGTGCATTGACGCCGGCTTCGCCTAAAGCAGCGATATTGGGGTCATCCAACGCTTCTAAAACCGGCAGGTAAGCGGGTACACGCGGGTCAGCATCATAAAATGCCTGCATCACTTCCGGCGTCGCCACAAACTCTGACAGGAAGATTTGCGCCAGCAGCGGATCTTTGGCAAAAGCACTGATCATGAAACCTTGCGCGCCCAGGAACGGGGAACCACTCTCATTTACCTCACCTGGAATAGGGCAGATAGCAAACGGAACGCCGGAATCGGTGATGCGGGTGATGGCCCACGGCCCGGTGATGGTCATGGCGGACTGGCCGCTTTCAAACATCAGATGCATGGTTTCCCAGTCAACGGCCGGGGGCTGCAAACCAGCCTTCACAAATTCATCCCAATACGTAGCGGCGGCCAGAGAACCTTCGCTGTCAATGCCCACGTCGGTGGGATCATACCCTTCATCGGTGACGCCAAAGACATAACCGCCAAAAGCGGTCTGGATGGGGAAGAAGTGATAGGGGTCGCCTTCCATACGCACGAAGCCATATGTGTTGGTAGCTACATCATCGGTGTTGTTGGCAGCCAGCTCTGCAGAAATAGTTTGTACTTCTGTCCAGGTGGCCGGGCATTCGGGTACGATATCGGTATTGATAAACAGGGCGACATTTTCGGTGGCGTTGGGCATGCCGTACAGTTCACCATCATAGGTGAAAGCCTGGATGGCTGCCGGGGCAAAGTCGGCTTCTTTGGCGCCCAGGTCAATGGGGGCTAACACGCCATTGCTAACCAGTTCACCCAACCAGTCGTGCGCGCCAACGATGATGTCTGGTCCCTGACCCGCAGGGCCGGCGATGGTCAGTTGATCACGGATGTCGCCAAAACCAAGTTCTTCCACAACCAGGGTGACGCCGTATTCCGCTTCAAAATCAGCAGCCAGCTCTTGCAGGATGGGGGCGCGGGTGTTGTCTGCCCAAATGGTCAGGCTAAGGCCTGAATCTGCCGCTTCTTCTGTTGGTTCTTCTGCGGCCGCAGCAGCTTCAGCCTCGGCGGTAGCGGCGGCAGCTTCAGCCTCGGCGGCGGCTTCTTCGGCAGCAGCTTCGGCCTCGGCGGCGGCTTCTTCCGCGGCGGCGGCGGCGGCTTCCGCAGCAGCGGCAGCTTCGGTAGCGGCAGCATTGATGGCGTCCCCTGCTTGCTCCACAGCTTCTTCGGCAGCCTGTTCCACTTGTTCTTGGGTGGTGTCGCCACCGCAGGCGCTCAATACCAGCGCGCCAACCAGTAATAATACAAACAGAATGGTCAAGTTTTTGAGTTTCATCTCTCTCCTCGATTTTTTTGAATTTACCCAAAGGGTTTCAATAAATAAATGTGGTTAAATCAGTTGGGCGTTTTTTGAAAGCATCACCTCCTGGAAAATTATGAATTATGAAGGGTGAATTATGAAAGTTGACGGCCGTTTGGCGACGGTGATTGGTGCGCCAGTTCCTCCTGGAGCAGGTGGTGTAGGCGGTTTAGATTTTCGATGAGGGTGTTTTGCACGGCCGTGTCAATACTATCTAGCCGGGCCATGTTGTAGGCTTTGTGGGCAGTGTTCACTTCACGGCAAACGGTGGCTCCGTGAGCGGTCAGGTAGAGGCGTTGGGCACGGCCGTCGCTCTCGTGTGGTCGCCGTTCCAAATACCCGGTACTCTCCAACCCTTTGACAATGCGCGTCACATTGCTCTTATCGCATAACAACTTTTGGCTTAAATCACTTGAGGAAATGCCAGGTTCTTCGCTGACGTGCAGCAGCACATAAAAACGGGGTGGCGTCAACCCATAACGGTGAAACAGGCGACGGTCACCATCATCAATGACGATGAAAGTTTCTTTCAGCAGGTTATAGAGATATTCCTTGTTGTTCATTGCCTGCGCCTTTTTGAAACTTCGTGCATCAAGCTGCCACTTAGTTGATAACGCAACAGTTGATATATCAACTATATCACGAATTTTTGACAAGTCAACAAAATTGGCCGGAGAATTTTGGATGAATTGTATAGATGGAGGGGGGATTAGGGGTTGGAAACCGGTGAATCGCTGATCACCAATGGCTTATGAAAATTTCCGGGCCTGCCATGCCTGATAGAGGAGAATTGAACCGGCGATAGCGGCGTTGAGGGAATCTACCTGCCCTTTTTGCGGTAGTTTCAGACGAATGTCACAGTTCTGGCGCACCAGCCGCCGCATCCCTTCTCCTTCATTTCCCACCACAATGCCCAGGGGCATGTTCAGATCAACTTCTGGCAGCAATTGGCTGCCCTCATCCAGGTCTAACCCGACAATCCAGATGCCTTCAGCTTGCAAACGCTTGATGGCCTGAACCAGATTCGTAACCTGCGCGAGCAACAAATGCTCCGTTGCCCCGGCCGAAAATTGAGCTACTGTCGGGGTGATGTCGGGGGCGCGTCTGTCTTGCAGCACCACACCATGCACGCCCACAACTTCGGCCGTGCGTAGCAGTTGGCCGATGTTTTGTGGCCCATGCAGCAGATCGAGCAGCAGCAAAAAGGGCTTTTCATGACGTTGCGCAGCCAGGGCCAGGATGTCATCCAGGTCGCTATACTGATAAGGGCCAACTTCCAAGACCATGCCTTGATGGGAACTGTCACCGGCGAGTTTGGTGAGGTGGTTTTTGTCGGCGATACGGATGGGGAGGTAGCGGGTGTGGGCGGCGGTCTGGTACGGCCGTGACACTTTCTCTTCTAATCCTTGCTGCAACCACAAACAATGCAGTTCGCGGCGGCTGCCCCGTAATGCTTCCCAAACGGTGTTACGGCGGATGAGGTATTCGCGCATGATGACGTAATCCGTAATCCGTAATCGGTAATCCGTGATCCGTCGGTTTACGGTTTACGGGTCACGACTCTGCCTTCCAAATAGTGCCATCGGCGCGGTCTTCGAGGATGATGCCCAGGGCTTTGAGTTGATTTCGCACCACATCGGCGGTGGCCCACTCTTTTTTGTGGCGGGCTTCGGCGCGTAGCTGAATCAACAGCCGTACTAGGCCATCTTCTCGTTCGGCGTTGGCGCCACTTTCGGCCTGGTCGGGAATGATGCCCAGGACCGCACCGCCCAATTCACGGTAGAGCTGGTCTACGGCCGTTAACGTCCCTTTTGTCTGTGGCCCCTGTTCATTCACCAACACATTCACCTGCCGTGTCAGCTCTTGCAGCACTGCCAGCGCCGCCGGTGCATTAAAATCGTCGCTCATCTTCTCCACAAACGCCGCTTTGGCATTGTCTAACAATAGCGCCGCTTCCGACGACAACTCGCCGCCCGCTGCCTGGCGTAGCTGTTCACGCACCAACGTGACCGCGCCCCACATACGCTGCCATCCTTTGGCCGCCGCTTCCATCGCTTCGTCAGAAAAATCCAGGGGATTGCTGTAATGACTGGATAAAATAAAGGTACGAATGGCCTCCGGTCGCCAACGTTGTAACGCTTCCTTCACCGTTAACGTATTACCCAGGCTCTTGCTCATCTTCACCCCATCCAGCGTGAGGGAGCCGGTGAGCATCCAGTAACGGGCAAATGGCTCGCCATGCGCGGCTTCGCTCTGGGCAATCTCACATTCATTGTGGGGAAAGATATTGTCAATGCCGCCACCATGAATATCAAAAGTAGCCCCCAAATACTTGTTCGCCATCGCTGAACATTCAATGTGCCAACCGGGAAAGCCCTCTCCCCAGGGGCTAGACCAGCGCATCATATGTTCCGGCTCTGCTTTTTTCCACAAGGCAAAATCGAGTGGATGTCGTTTGTCTTCGCGCACGGCTTCGCGGGTGCCTTCCTCCAACTCTTCCACGCGCCGTCCGCTCAGTTTGCCATACTCGGCAAATGAGACCACGCTGAAATAGACGTTGCCCTCCACCTCATAGGCATGTCCCTTTTTGATGAGTTCTTGAATCATCTCGATTTGTTCGGGGATATGGCCGCTGGCGCGAGGGCTGATGTCCGGGCGCTGCACGCCCAGCGCATCCATGTCCGCAAAGTATTCACGCATGTAGGTCTCCACCACCTGCATGGGCCGGGCCGACATCTGCCGCGCCTTTTTGAGGATGCGGTCTTCGCCTGTATCCAGCATATGGCCGACATCGGTGATGTTTTGCACATAGAGGACATCATTTCCCAGATAGCGCAGAAAACGGACAATGACATCAAAACTGACATAGGTTTTGGCGTGACCAATATGTGAATAGTCATACACCGTGGGGCCACAAACATACATGTTAATTTTGCCCTCGGTCAAGGGCATAAATTCTTCTTTTTTACGGGTCAGGACATTGTAGATTTTGAGAGGCATAAAAACTCCGTATAGATTGGTTCAATCTTGCCACTAGGTGCGGGCAAATATCATGCGGCCGGCCGAAGTTTGCAGCACTTTGGTGACGGTGACATTCAGGGTTTTGTTCATCAGCGCGCTGCCATCTTCCACCACGACCATGGTGCCGTCTTGCAAAAATCCGATGCCTTGCCCTGGCTCGCGCCCCTCCTGGATAATTTTGATGTTCAATGATTCACCCGGCAACATATTCACTTTGACGGCATTGGCCAGATCGTTGATGTTGAGAACGGGCACACCTTGTAGTTCGGCCACGCGATTCAGGTTGTAATCATTGGTCAGAATGGGGCAGTGCAGGTGTTTGGCTAATGCCACCAGTTTGCTATCAGCTTCGCGCACTTCAGAGACATCCATGTCGGTGATTTTGGTGGGGATGGGAGCTTCATTTTGCAGGTTGGTGAGAACGTCTAGCCCTAAACGGCCGCGCCCCCGGCGCAGTGGGTCGGGGCTGTCGGCGATGTGTTGCAGCTCGGAAAGGATGAAGTTGGGCACGAGCAGGGTGTCTCGAATAAACCCCGTTTTGCTGATGTCGGCGATACGGCCGTCAATAATCACACTGGTATCCAACAAAATGAACTGCTCCTGCGGTGCATTGCTGCTACCATCCCCGCCGCTGCCATTTCCCCCCTGTGAAAGGCGCAGCCCACTGAGAAATGATTTTAACTCATTTTGGCGTGAAACCATGATGATCACGCTAAGGTAACAAAACACAAAAGCTGTTGTCAGTGGCAATATCTGCCGGAAAGGTGAACCGAGTAAGGAAAGGGGCAGCGCCAACAGAGCGGCTGCCATTAAGCCCACAAACAGGCCAATGATAATGGCCACCAGTCGTTCTGGCGGCATGGTGATCAGTTGGTTGGTGGCATAGCGGAGCGGCCGAATGGTCAGATAAGGAGTCAGAATGAACCCGGCTAGAAAACCAATGAGGGCAAAAATAAAGGCATACGTTTCGGCCGGCCCCTCAAAAACAATAGACAACTGCTGCCCCAAATAAGCGCCCAGCAAAGCGCCGACAATAGCGCCAATAATACGAAAGATAAATTCGGTACTAATTCGCATGAGAATATGACCTTCTTCGTCGGTATCTGTCATGGCAAAAGGGCAAACAACCTTCCGGTATATTCACCGCAATATGGTCATATAAATCTGGTGTGACGGCCGTCACACGATGGCGGTTTGTGCAGGAGAGTGGAAACTGGTTGTACGGACTATCAATTGCAAGGACTCCCAACGAATAAAAAAGTGCTATCTACCCTCACCACAAGAACAGCCTCAATCCCTTTTGCCCAAATCAATCTGTTAATAAAATGAATAAAAAACAATCGTCAGGATAAAACCAAAACAATCGAGAAAGATGGTAGCACAGCCAGGATGAAGCGACAACCATCATTAAGATTGGCGGGCAAACCGTCTGGCGTTTACCAAAACGCCAGACGGGTATGGAAATTAACGAGGGGGACGGCGGGTTGGGGACGGCGGTGGTGAACTAGAAGGGGTTTCGGGTCGTGCCGAACGGCCGTCAGACGCGGGTGGTCTGGCACTCATGGCCGGGCGGGGGGCTGGTCGGGGTGGCCTCGGGTGGGAACGGGGTGGTGAAAGTGGTGTTCCGTCTGTTGGGGGTTCAGCGGTTGGCGTCCGGGAAACGGGGCGGGTGGTGCGGACGGCCGTTGGTTGTTCTGATTGTTCTTTTCCGGCCAATGGTGATGGGGAACGACGTAGATCACGCACATCAAAAATGTATTCACCAGCCACAGAAAAAGCACCAATGAACAAAATGCGTGTCAGCCATACCAATGTCGCCACGAAAAATGGTACCCAGCGCAGCAGTTGTTCCCGGCTTAAGACCTCATTGCCAAAGTCATGAGTCAGCAACGTTACCGACACCGCCCACCAGGTCATCATGGCATTCATGGTAGCAGCAATCAGCCAGGCGCCCATCAGATACCACACGGCCGTTGGCTCTTGCCGTCCACGCTCCGGCGTAAACAAACGAGCCAGCCCGGCAAAATCAATGGCACAAAAAGCTACCGCCAGAATGGTAGCCCAACGTACCCCGGCAAAACTTACGTCGCCCAGCAAATTGTCCAGCGCATAGCGGGTGGTATCAAAATTGAACAACTCAAACGCCACCAACGCTACCAACAAAATGACGCCGGCAATCAGTTTGCGTGAGAAGTTTAGGTTTGCCAGCAGGTGAGTTTGTGACTCCTCTTCCGGCCCCTGGCCGGGACGGCCACCGCTGCCCCGGAAAAATACGCCCTGTTTTCGCATAATAGATGTTCCTGAAACCTTTTGAGACCTGACAGGTTTAAGAAAACCTGTCAGGTCTGAAATTTTGTATCCCTGATACCTTCTGCCGCCAGGTGTGATGTGGGCTAGAGAGAGGTAGCGCCGGCAAGGGTCGCATCTTGCCGGCGCTGTAAAGGGGAAGAGGGTATGTGTTGAGAAGAGGGAAGAGGGTTTGTATGTCTGAACAGAATAATAGCACAGATGTTCTATTAAGTCAATCCATTTCCTCATCATAATCACAGCCAATCTAGGACAAAACAGCGTATAATTCGTGCCGTTATGGTGGACAAGAGAAAGAATCCTCAAAACAGACATAAACATATGACGTATGGCGCAACCGGCGGGGGCTACGCCATACGAATTTTCTACTTCCTGTTTTTTTTCTTGTTACCGGGCTGTTCGCTGGGCGAGATGTTGGAAGAGGCGCCCCTGCCACCGCCTGTGGCCACAGCACAGCCGTGGTCGCTTGACCAGGCGCCGGTGGGTGACCTGATTCTTGATCCGGTGAGCAATGTGGTCCCGGCGGTGGACCCGGATATTGCCAGTCTGGTCAGTTCCGTCTCCCAACAGCAACTCATGGGCTATGTACAGGCGGTGGAAAGTTTTGGTACCCGCAACACCTTCAGTGTGACTGACAATCCAACATTTGGCATTGGTGCGGCCCGCCAGTGGATTTTTAACGAATTTCAACGGGTGGGCAACGGCCGTCTCCAGGTGCAGTTCCAAAGGTTCCCCGTCTACTACTTTGGCTACACCGCCGAAGCCTGGAACGTGGTGGCCACCCTACCCGGCACATCCGGCAGCAACGACGCTATCGTCATCATGGCCCATTACGATACCCGCCCCGACGACGCCACTGACGGCGCCAGCCTGGCCCCCGGTGCTAATGACAATGGCGGCGGCATTGCCCTGTTGTTGGAGACTGCCCGCCTGATGAGTTCCCGTGAATGGAACCAGACGATTGTCTTTCTGGCTGCCGCTGCTGAAGAACAGGACGCGCAGGGGGCACGCCGTTTTGTACAAGAGTTTTTTTTGAGTGGGATGGACGTAACTGCCGCCATCAACTATGACGGCGTGGGTGGCGAGGTGGGTATCCCGCAAAACATTCGCCTGTTTGCCCTTGATATGCGCCAATCCCCACACGGCGAACTGGCGCGTTACTATGAATATGTGGGCGGGCTGTATGTGCCCGCCTTTCCCATTCACCTGATTGACGCGCTGGATCGAGAGGGTCGTTACGGCGACCACCGGGAGTTTGTCAACGCCGGTATGCCGGCCATTCGCCTGACACAATCCATTGAAAACCCCGATTTACTTAACTCTCGCGGTGATACCTGGACACAAATTGATTATCGCTATTTGCAGCAGGTGGTACAGATGAATGTGGCGGTCGTGGCGAATCTGGCCGGTTCCCCGGCCACACCAGAAGTGCCGCTCATTCGGGCAATGGACGAGCCCGGGCAGTATCGCCTGAATTGGCCGGTGGATCCGGCGGCGGCGGGATATGTGATTGCCTTTCGACCGATGGCTCAGGAGCGCTACCCCTCGTTTCGTTATGTGCGAGCACGAGAAGCAGGAAATATCGCTTTAACAGGGTTTGATTCGGGAATGACGTATGCGGTGAGTATGGCGGCGTTGGATGGGTACGGCCGTGTCAGCCATTTCACCCGTGAAGTCATTGTGGAGCCGGTAAGAGAAACCGCCAGCAGTCCGTAGGTTTGTATACGGCTTATTGCGTGACAACGGCCGTCAGTTGCGCCAATTCCTTCACGTAAACAGGGCGGAGCAGTCGGGTGGCGAACCAGCCTTCCAATCGCCCCAAAATACCATCCCGCACTTTGGTTTCGGTTGTGATCGTAACATACGCGCTTTTACCATCAGCGCCGGGTTCAACCGTGAAGGTAGTCACAGTGCCCGTTTCCAGGTCAGTTTCCACCAACACCCGACCCGGCTCAGGTTCGGTGATGGCCGCACGGAAGGATTGTAACTTGCCCATGAGTCGCATTTGAAAGGCGATCTCTGTACCCGCCCCAATGCCCCCTTTCTCCACTGTCAACGACACAAAAGGCGGTCTGGGCAAAATGGCCTGATGTCCGTTCTGGTAATCGGCAATGACAGCGTAGACCTGTGCAGGCGGGGCCGGAATCAAAGCCGAAGCTGAAATTGAATGTTGCGCCATATTTTTGCCTGGTGAGCCGATGTCCGACATCGGCTCACGGATTACGGGTTACGATTTGCGAGATTTAATCAATGCCCTCTCTCGTTTCCGCGACTAATTGGTCTACTACCGCCCGCAGTGCTTCCTCGTTGTTTTCGTCACCACCATGTTTTTTATAACAGGCGGTCTGGCGGTCGGCGCTGGTGCCGTTTTTGAGAATGGTGCGCACATATTCCACTTCCTGGCGGCTGCCCAGGTCATCCACCACATCGTCCAGCAGTTCCAGCAGTTCTTCCATCAAAAAGTGGAAGGGTACTGACTGTTCCCGACCAAAATCAATCAACTCGCCATGGACGCCATACCGCACAGCGCGCCACTTGTTTTCGGTGATGTGCATATGCCGGTAATGTCGCCAGGACATATTTTGCTGGCGCAGTTTGAGCAGTTTGGCGCAAATGGCCTGGAAGAGGGCGGCAATACAGACGGCCTCTTCAATGCGGGTACAGATGTCAGTAATGCGAAATTCCAGCGTGTCAAAAATGGGGTGCGGCCGTATATCCCACCAGATTTTGGCCCGTTTATCCTGTTTGCCAAACGCGCCCACCAGTTCCAGAGTACGTTCGTAGCTTTTGTATTCGCCCCAGGAGTCAAAACTGTGGGGAATGCCGGTGCGGGGCAGCGCTTCAAAGATGACGCTGCGATAGGATTTCAGGCCGGTGTCACGGCCGTGCCAAAACGGCGAACTCGTAGAGAGCGCCAATAAATGGGGAATGAAATAGCGCGCCTGGTTCATCATCTCAATCATCAGGTTCTTTGATTCCAGATCACCACCAAAACCCACATGCACATGCATCCCAAAAATAAGAAGCTGGCGGGCCACCCCTTGCATATCATCCATCAATTCCCGGTAACGCACCCCTTCGGTGATGGCCTGTTCTTCCCAACGAGCAAACGGATGCGTGGAAGCCGCGGCAATTTTCAGGCCGTTTTCGTCGGCCATACGAATCACTTCCCGGCGCAGCCGAACGAGTTCCTGCCGCACCTCTTTCACATTGCGGCATACGTGGCTGCCCACCTCCACCTGTGACTGCATGAGTTCCGGTTTGAGGTCTAGTTTGTACGGCCGTTCCTGATCCTGCGATAAAAACTCCGAAATATAAGCCTGTAAATTGCGCGTTTGGGGATCAATAATCTGGTACTCTTCCTCAACACCAAGCGTTAACGGGGGGGTGGTCACAGCCATAGCTTTCTCCTTGTGATCAAACAATTGCTAAAACAAGTGCCAGGCACAGGGCATAAGGCATTGGTTTATTCAGATGGTTTTGCCCTGTGCCTGGCACTGCGGTTGCACTACCACTACCAATTTCTTAAAAACTCCACCAGCAGGCGTACACCAAAACCGGTACCGCCGCGGGGAATGTAGGCATTGTCTTTTTCCGCTAGCGCCATCCCGGCAATATCCAGATGCACCCAGGGATAGTCGGTAAACTCTTTCAAGAACATAGCGGATGTGCCCACGCCGCCAAAACGGCCGCCGCTGTTCAACACATCGGCCACATCAGAGTCAATGGATTTGCGATACTCCGGGAACAAAGGTAAAGGCCAGACACGCTCATGCGTGGCCGCGCCCGCTGCCAGCAGTTTGTCGCGCAGCCCATCATCGGTGCTGAACATGCCGGCGGCCACACCAGACCCTAACGCTACCACACATGCGCCGGTCAGCGTGGCCAGGTCAATCACTGCTTTAGGCTGGTAACGGCCGGCGTATACCAGCCCATCGGCCAGCACCATGCGCCCTTCCGCGTCCGTGTTGATGATTTCGATGGTTTTGCCATTGCTGGCGGTGATGATGTCGGCCGGGCGGTAGGCGTTGGCGTCGGGCATGTTTTCGGTGCAGGGGGTAATGCCAATGACGCGCAGGGGCAAATTGAGCGCGCCCACCACTTTCATAGCCCCCAACACGGCCGCTGCCCCACCCATGTCTGACTTCATATCTCCCATGCGCTCCGCCGGTTTAATGGAGATACCGCCGGTATCAAAGGTAATCCCCTTGCCCACCAGGACGATAGTGTCCAGGTCTTCCCGGTCGCCGTTGTGTTCCAGGACGATGAACTTGGGCTTTTCGCCCGCGCCCTGGGCCACCGCCAGAAAGGCGCCCATGTTGTGTTCTCTGGCCCATTTACGGCCGCCGACGGTAATGCGCATCCCGTGTGTGGCGGCGATGACGTGGGCGGTTTCGGCCATTTTGGTGGGGGTGATGACGTTGGGTGGCTGGTTAACCAGGTTGCGGGCCAGGATGACACCTTCGCCAATGGCTACGGCCGTGTCCACCCCCTGCTCAATCGCCTTCACCTTCTTCTTATCAGACTCCACTATCGTCAACGATTCGATCTCGTGGGGCGATTCTTCGCGCTGTTTAGGCGCGTCATACTGATATGCCGCCAACAGTGAACCTTCGGCCGTGGCCTGCGCGGCGGCCTGCCCCTCCAGCCCGGCCACACCGGCCCCATGCACAATGGTGGCAACATGCTGCGCCTTTAGGTCACGGGCGCGTTTCAGACCTGCTGCCGCGGCCTTGCGCACCCCTTCCAGATCAAAGCCATCTCGTTTGCCCAGCCCCACCACCAATACCCGCTTCGCCGGAATCGCGCCACGTGGATAAAGGACGCCCACTTCCCCGGCCTTGCCGGTCAGGTCGCCATGGGCGATCAGTTCGCTAATCGCGCCATTTAGGGCGGCGTCTATGACCCCGGTAGCCCCGGCCGGTGTGGTCACATCATCAAACAAATTGACAATGAGGGTATCGGCCGTACTCTCTTGAATGTTGCCCTGTACTACATGGATCTTCATAGGTTGCTCCTGAATAGGTTTTAATCGGACGCGGATGAACGCGGATTTTTAAGATTTTCTGGGATTCCTCATTTCATTTGGAATGACATGATGCCCTGAACTCATGTTGTTACTGGCCGATTATATCACGTCAGGCTAGACAACGGTCTAATCTTTGTTATGCTTCGTGGCGGTGAGCCGTAATCCTTAACCCGTTATTCGTAAACTGATCGGGTTTCGGATTACGGATTACAAATAACGGTTTACGAAAGACGGAGGCAACGTATGAAACTATTGATCATCGGCGGGACACGCTTTTTAGGGCGGGCCATTGTGGAGGTGGCGTTGGCTGCCGGGCATGATGTGACCCTGTTTAACCGGGGGCAGAGCAACCCTGGCCTGTATGCTAACCTGGAAACGCTGGTGGGGAATCGGGATGGCGGATTGGGGGTGCTGCACGGCCGTAGCTGGGACGCCGTCATTGATACCTGTGGTTACGTGCCCCGGTTGGTGCGCGATTCCGCCACCCTGCTGGCCGACCGGGTGGAACTCTACACCTTCATTTCTTCTATTTCTGTCTATTCCGACCCCTCAGTAGCGCATATTGACGAAGACGCGCCATTGGGCACAATCGAGGATGAGACGGTGGAGACGGTAGACGGGGACACATATGGCCCGCTCAAAGTGCTGTGTGAAAAAGCGGCGACGGACAGTATGCACGGCCGTGCCCTGAACGTGCGCGCCGGTCTGATTGTTGGCCCCTATGACTTGTCTGACCGCTTCACCTATTGGCCCTATCGGGTGGCGCAGGGTGGGGAAGTGTTGTCGCCCGGCGAGCCTCATTCGCCGGTACAGTTCATTGATGTGCGTGATATTGCCGCCTGGACGGTGCAGGCAACGGAAAAACGGCTGACTGGCCCGTATAACGTCACCGGTCCCAACGAACCCGTGACCATGAGCCAGCTTTTGCACGCCTGTAAAGAAGTCAGCGGCAGTGACGCCACCTTCACCTGGGTCAGTGACGAATTTTTGACAGCGAACGAAGTGGGTGAATACACCGAAATGCCGCTGTGGGTAACGGCCGAATTTGCCGGTTTTGACACGGTGAACTGCCAGAAAGCGATAGGGGCGGGATTGCTGACACGGCCGTTGACCGACACCATCCGCGACACACTGGACTGGGCGGACGGCCGTGCCGCTGACTACCAATGGCGCAACGGCATGAAAGCCGAACGCGAAGCCGAGTTGCTTGCGCTATGGCGAAAGCTGTAACCAGTGAGCAGTAAGCAGTTAGCACTGCCTCACTGCTCACCGCTCACTGAACCAGAGGAACCATGTCCCGAACCGCTCTCGTCGCCATTGGCGGCAACTCCCTCATCACCGATAACAAACACCCCGACGTACCCCACCAATGGGACGCCGTCCGCGAAACATGCCGCCATCTGGCCGATATGGTCGAAGATGGCTGGCGGCTGGTCATTACGCACGGCAATGGCCCTCAGGTGGGTTACATCCTGCGCCGCAATGAACTGGCTGCCCACGAAGTCCACACCACCCCACTCGACCTCATTGTCGCCGATACCCAGGGGGCGATTGGCTACATGGTGCAGCAAGCCCTGCGTAACGAATTGCACAGTCGGGGAATGCGCCGCCCCGTTGTCTCCGTTGTCACCCAGGTATTGGTAGACCGGGATGACCCGGCCTTTGCCCACCCCACCAAACCGATTGGCAGCTTTATGAGCGAGGCTGATGCCCGCAAATTTGAGGCCGAAGGGTGGCAGGTGGTGGAAGATGCCGGGCGCGGCTGGCGGCGTGTGGTCGCTTCACCGCAGCCGCTGCGTATCATTGAAGAAGACGCCATCAGCCGTTTGCTGCAATCCGGTTCTATTGTCATTGCGGTGGGCGGCGGCGGCATTCCGGTGGTGCATAATCCACGTGGTGAATTGCGCGAACTGAATGGCGTTTTTGCCGTTATTGACAAAGATCGGGCCAGCGCCATCCTGGCCAGGCAGTTACAGGTAGACCTGTTCCTCATTTCTACCGGCGTGGAGCAAGTGGCCGTCCATTTCAACACCCCCCAACAGCGCAATTTAGACCACGTAACGCCTGCCGAACTGCGCCAATATATGGAGGAAGATCACTTCCCACCGGGCAGTATGAAACCTAAAATTGAAGCCGTGTTGTCTTACCTGGATGGCGGCGGCAAAGCCGCTCTCATCACCAACCCACCGAACATCGCCCGCGCCTTGAAGCGGGAGACGGGGACGTGGATTGAGTCAGTAGGCAGTAAGCAGTGAGCAGTTGGCAGTAAGACCGTTCACTGCTGACTGCCAACTGCTCACTGCTGACTTCCATACAATGAACCCTATCTTCATCTTATTCAACCTCTTTGCACTGGTCTACATCTTTCGTGGGGTGCAGATTGTCTGGCAGATTGTGCGCCAATGGGGGCTGCTGCTACAGGAGCCGCTGACCCGCGCCAAAAAGTGGTTGGGCGACCAGGCAGCTTTTTTTGTGGCCGTGCCGCCGTCGGTGGCGCTGCATGAACTGTTCCACGCCCTGGCAACCTGGCTGGTAGGCGGGCAAATTGTGGATTTTGGCTATGGCGGCTTTTGGGGGTATGTGGTGCCAGTGGGGGACTTTACACCGGCACAGAACTGGTTGATTGCCATTGCCGGGACGTGGGCCAATCTGCTATTTGGCGCGGGGTTGTGGCTGGCGCTGCACCACCATCGTGCCAGCAGTTTTCGCTATTTTGGTTTGCGGGCGCTTCGCTTCCAATTGTATTTTGCCCTGGTCTATTACCCGGTCTTTACCCTTTTTATCCCCACCATTAGCGATTGGCGCATCATTTACGATTTCTCGGCGACGCCGGTATTGAGTGCGGTCACGGCCGTGCTCCACATCACCACGCTCTACCTCTTCTACCGCGCCGACCGGGCCGGCTGGTTTGAAATGGCCGGTTTTGAAACCGTAAACGAGCAGGCTGCCTTTGACACAGTGGCGCAGCAGGCCGCCCAAAATCCTCAAGACCGGGCGCTGGCGATGCAAGTGATTGATGGCTTGCGGCGTGGCGGCGCTGAACACAAAGCCACCACCGAGTTGCAGCAATATCTACAAACCCACCCGGAAGATGGCGACGCCACCGTCCTGCTGGCTGCCTTACAGGCGGGCAAAAACAACCACGTTTCGGCGCAAAGCAAGGCCAATACCGAAAAGGCGCTGCGGTTGGGCATTCAAAACCCGCGCCAGGAAGCGATTGCTTACCGCCTGTTGGGTGAATATGCCCTGGAGCGTAATCAATACCCGGAAGCAGTGAACCAGTTTAGCCAGGCGCTTACGGCGCTGAGCCGGAACACACATCAAGCGGACCAGATCGGTTTGCAGGCATATCTTTATCATTTGCGCAGTCTGGCTTATCGTCGCCAGGGCCAGTATGAGCAGGCCTACCAGGATATGACCCAGGCGGTGCAGCTATCACAGCAAACAGAACATGAACAGCAAACGGCCGTTTACCAGCAGGAATTACACATTATCGAACAACAGGCGGGACGGCCGTTAGGCAGTTCTCACAATCCCTATGCCGACGAGGATGTGGTATGATCCGTTGTAGGTAATCGGCAGGCGGTAATCGTTCATAATTCATCCTTCATAATTCATAATTTTTAGAGGAGGTGATAGAAGCAGCTAGACGAGGAGAAGTCGTCCTATGTGATTGTTCAACCCCCGGTTTGGCAAACGAACCTGGACAGCAGTAACGCGATTTGCCAAATCGCGCTACACCCTAAAAAAGAGGAGAGAAACTAATGAAACATCATACCCTTTGGAAATTGATGGCGCTCTTGATGGCGTTTACGCTGGCATTGACCGCCTGTACCAGCGGCGGCGGTAGCGAAGAAGCCGAAGTAGACTGCAAAGCCGCCTCCGCCACCGAAGCCGAGGGCAGTTACCAGATACCCGCCATCATTGAAGGTTGTCACAACGTCGGTTTTGTCTATGTTGGCCCCCACAATGACGGCGGCTGGACGCAGGCGCACGATGTCGGCCGCCAATATGTGCAAGATAACGTCGAGGGCGTCCACACCGCCTATGTAGAAAATGTGGCCGAAGGCGCCGACGCCGAACAAGTCATCCGTTCCCTGGCGCGCAAAGGCTTCAATACTATCTTCACCACCTCCTTCGGTTTCATGGATGCTTCCGAAGCAGTGGCCGAAGAGTTCCCCAATGTGGACATTATCCACATCAGCGGCTTCAAATCCAACGAAGACAACTTTGGCAACCTGTTTGGCGCCATGGAAGATATGAAATATCTGGCCGGGATGCTCGCCGGTTCTCGTGCCAAAATGGATGGCAACCCCCGCCTGGGCTACATTGCCACCTTCCCCATCCCCGAAGAGCTGCGCCTGGGCAATGCTTTTGCGCTGGGCGCACAGGAAACCTGCCCCGAATGTACCATGGATGTGCGCTGGATTTTCACCTGGCATGACCCCATCGTCGAGAAAGAAGCCGCCTCGTCGTTATTTGACAGCGGTGTGCAGGTGGTAATGACGGGTGCAGACACCCCCGCCCCGGCCGAAGCCGCCCCGGAAGGCAAGTGGGGTATCACTTACGATTACAAAGAGAACTGCACCAATCCCCGCTGCCTCACCTCCATGTATTGGAATTGGGGGCCGGTCTATGCCCGCATCGTGGAAGGGTCAAAAGCCGGTACCTGGAAAGGTGGCTGGGAGTATTTTGACGCTGATTCCGGGGCAATGGGCCTGTTGGGCTTTATGGAAGGTGAAACCCTCATGCCGGGCGCGGCCGAATTACCTGCCGAAGACTTGCAATTAATCCGCGACACACTGGCGAAAATGCTGGCCGGAGAGTTCACCCGCTTTGATGTGTTTGCCGGCCCTATTACCGATAATCAGGGTAATGTGGTGCTGGCCGAAGGTGAAAAGCTGGAACAGCTTGATCTGGATGGTTTCTCCCAGTTTGGCAGCGAGTGTCAGACCTGCATGTATTGGTGGAATGAAAATGTAACGGCCGAACTGCCGGAACTTGAATAGCAACCAAAAAGACCCTAAGGGCTTCAGAAACCCTTAGGGTCTGCTGGCTCGATTACCGTAAAAGAGAACCTCATGCCAGAGACGCCCTACGCCGTGGAAATGGAAAACATCGTTGTTCGTTTCCCCGGCGTGTTAGCCAATAACCAGGTGAACCTGAAGCTCAAGCAGGGGGAGATTCACGCGCTGTTGGGCGAAAATGGGGCGGGCAAAAGTACGTTGATGAATGTGTTGGCCGGTTTGTACCGGCCCACATCAGGCACGCTGAAAGTCTATGGGGAGCCGGTCAGTTTTCACTCGCCAAAGGATGCTATTGCCAGGGGCATTGGCATGGTGCATCAACACTTTATGTTGGCGCCGACGCTCACGGTAACGGAAAACATTTTGCTGGGGTTGAACCGGCCCCGTTTCCGGCTAAATCTAAAGCAGTTCGACCAGGAAATTGTGGCACTGCAAGAGCAGTATGGGTTACGGGTGGACCCCCGAGCGAAAATCTGGCAGTTGTCGGTGGGGGAGCAGCAGCGGGTGGAGATTTTGAAGACGCTGTATCGGGGGGCCAGTATTTTGATTTTGGATGAGCCAACGGCCGTACTCGCCCCGGCCGAGATTGACGAATTCATGCACACTATGCGCGCCATGGTGGCGCAGGGCAAATCCATCATCTTCATCAGCCATAAACTGCATGAGGTCACGGCCGTAGCCGACCGCATCACCGTCTTGCGCAAAGGGCAGGTAACGGCCGAAGGCCAGAGCATCGAGGGCATGACCCGTGAAAAGCTGGCGCAACTGATGGTGGGGCGGGGCATTATCTTTTCTGTGTATAAGGAAGCCCAGGAACCGGGTGAAGTCGTTCTTTCTTTGCAAGATGTCCACGCCGAAAATGACAAAGGTTTACCGGCCTTGCGTGGTGTTTCGCTGGCGGTGCGCAGCGGTGAGATTTTGGGCATTGCCGGAGTAGCCGGGAATGGGCAAAGTGAACTGGCGGAAGTGATTACGGGGTTACGGCCGTGTACCGGGCACATCACCATCAGCGGCGAAGAATTGGGCAACCGCCCGCCTATCATCGCCATTCGCCAGGGCGTCTCGCACATCCCCGAAGACCGCACCCACGTCGGCAGCGCCCCCAACCTCTCCATCACCGACAACACCATTATGAAGAGTTACCGCCAGACGCCCATTAGCCAGGGCTGGCGCATCAATTACACTGTGGCCCACGACAAGGCCGAAAAGCTGAAAGACGCCTACGATATTTTGGCCCCCAGTGTAGACACGGTCGCCCGCAAACTATCCGGGGGTAATTTGCAAAAGGTGATTCTGGCCCGCGAAATTTCCGCTCAACCGCAGTTGATGATAGCGGTGCAGCCAACGCGCGGCCTGGATGTGGGCGCCATAGAAGCGATTCAAACATTGTTATTAGAGCAAAGGAAGGCGGGTACGGCCGTGTTGCTCATCTCCGAAGAGATGGAAGAACTATTCGCTCTCAGTGACCGCATTGCCGTCATCTCTGAAGGGCGCATCATGGGCGTTTTGAACGCCGACGAAGCCGACGTGAACCAGGTTGGCATGATGATGACGGGTGGTGACGGCCGTGCCGCCCCACCGCAATAAAAAATCCACAGATTACACCTGTGCCACAGATTTTTATCTGTGAAATCTGCGAAATCTGTGGTTGTCTTCATAAGGTAGGGAATGGTATGACAACTACCCCCATCAAGAAACGCAAGTTTTCTCTCCCCTATACCCTTTCCATGGAAAAACGTGTCGAAGACATCCCCCGCTGGCTGCCGGCTGCCACCTCCATCGGTTCTGTGATCATCGCTTTTCTCATCGCCGGGATCATTCTGAAGCAGATTGGCGGGCAACCGTTGGTCGTCTTGCGCTTCTTTTTCCAGGCCACCTTTGGCAGTTGGGCCGTTATCTCCGATACCCTGGTTAAAGCCACCCCCCTCATCCTGGTGGGTCTGGGTTGCACCGTTGCCTTCAAAATGAAGCTGTGGAACATTGGCGCTGAAGGGCAGTTTTACATGGGTGCATTTTTCGCCAGCCTGGTGGTACTCCTGCCCATGGTCAGCGCCGACGCCTCGCGTTGGACGGTCATTCCCCTGATGATGGTGATGGGTATGATTGGCGGCGCGTTGTGGGGCTTCATCCCCGGCCTGCTCAAAGCCCGTTTTGCCGTCAACGAAATTATCACCACCCTCATGCTTAACTACATCGCCATCTTGTGGAATAATTTCTGGATATTTAACGCCTGGAGCGACGCTGGCTTCCAGATGACGCCCCAATTTATGCGCGCCGCTTGGCTGCCCCGTCTTACCGATTATGCCCGTCAGTACCCCAGCCTTTCCGGCATGACGCTTCATCTGGGCATCCTCGTTGCCGTCCTGATGGCTATTATTGTCTGGTGGGTGCTGGAACGCAGTCGGTGGGGGTATGAAATCAAGCTGACCGGTGACAATAAAGAAGCTGCCCGTTACGCGGGCATCAATATCAGCCGCAATATCATCCTGGTGATGATGTTCTCCGGCGCACTGGCCGGACTGGCCGGCATGTCGGAAATCAGTGGCGTCGTTCACCGCCTGCAAGAGCGCATTTCGCCGGGGTATGGCTTCACCGGCATCATCATCGCCTGGCTGGCCAAACTCAACCCCATCGCCGTCATTCCTGTTTCCATCCTGTTTGGTGCGCTCATTGTTGCCGGCCGGGAAATTCAACCGGCCGGTCTGTCCAGTTTATTGCAGGGCATTGTCCTGTTCATGGTTATCAGCAGCGATTTTCTGCTCCGCTACAAAATTCGTCTGATTCATCGTTCGTAGTAGGCGATTCATCGCCGTCTTGTGGCGATGAATCGCCTACTACAAACCTGGAGGGTATTATGGATTTCACCATCATTCTGCGTGCCGGGCTGGCTACGGGCACCATTTTGCTCTTTGCCGCCATTGGTGAAATTTATGCCGAACGTTCCGGCATTTTGAACCTGGGCGTAGAAGGCATGATGTTGTTGGGAGCGATGGCCGGTTTTAGCGCGTCTCTGGCGACCAATAATGTCTGGTTGGGGCTGGCAGTGGCTATGGTCGCTGGCGGCGTCTTGAGTATGGCACATGGGCTGGTCACCATCCATTTGCAGGCCGACCAGGTGGTGAGCGGTCTGTCGCTCACCTTTTTGGGCACCGGGCTGGCATTGGTGCTGGGTGAAGGGTTAACCGGCAAGACGCCGCCGCTGGTACCGTCGTTTGACCTGCCACTGTTATCCCAGATTCCGTTCATAGGCCCTATCTTTTTTGCCAACCACAGCCTGCTGGTTTATGTGGGTTATCTGTTCATCCCGGCGGCCTGGTACTACATCTACCGCACCCGGCCAGGGATGCACCTGCGCGCCATTGGCGAAAAGCCGGAAGCGGCCGATACGATGGGGGTGAATGTGTACCGGCTGCGTTATTTTTATGTGTTTGTGGGCGGCTGCTTGGCCGGCCTGGCAGGGGCTACCATCAGCCTGTCCGTCTCGCCAGGTTGGTACAGTGCCCAAACGACTTCGGGGCAGGGATGGATTGCCATTGGTCTGGTCATTTTTGCCCAGTGGGATCCATGGCGGGCGGCGCTGGGGGCATATCTGTTTGGGGCGCTACGCCGGGCGATTCTGGATTTACAAGGCCCGGCCATTTTGTTGGGATTTACCAACCCGCTGTATATCAATTCGAATTTTGGCTTCTTCCTGCAAATGACGCCGTATATTTTGACGATCCTGGCATTGGTGATCGGCTCGCGGGCGGCCATTCGCAACCGCTTGGGGTCGCCGGCTGCGTTAGGTGTGCCTTATATTCGCGGGGAGAGAGGTTTGTAGATTTGTCTTGCTGCTTCATGGGTAGTTTAGGGAATGACTAAATGAGCAAACATGATAAACTGTTATTGAAGATTCTTCGGGGAACATTGGAATAGTGATGCATAAATATGAAATTATCGTTTATTGGAGTGATGAAGATCAGGTTTTTATAGCTGAGGTACTTGAACTACCTGGTTGTGTGGCTCATGGGGAACTGCCGGAAACGGCCGTTATGAATGCCAAAGATGCCATTGACTTATGGTTGGAAACGGCTCAAGAGTTTAATGACCCTATTCCTGAACCAAAAGGTCGCCGCCTCATTTTTGCTTAAACAATGCAGGTTTATGGGGGAATGATCTGATTTCCTGGCGATCTATGACAAGAGTCTGGTTTATTCGACATGGGGAGAGTGTGTCCAACGCGGACTTGCCCACTAAACATCCGGCGGAGTCGGAGTTGACGCCGCGGGGGCATGAGGAGGCGGCGCTGATTGCGCAGGCGTTTACAGAAGCGCCGGATTTGATTGTGGTGTCATCGTATGTGCGGGCGCGGGAAACGGCCGTGCCCACCCGCGCCCGTTTTCCCCATGTGCCCATTACCACCTGGCCCGTCCACGAATTTAGCTACCTGCACCCGGAACGGTACAACGGCACCACCGGCAGCCAGCGTAGCCCTTTTGCCCAGGCGTATTGGGAGCGTAACGATCCCTGGGAAGAAGAAGATGGCGAAGGCGAATCCTTTGCTGCCCTACTGGCAAGAGTGCAGGAAACACTCCACCGTTTGCGGGAACAGCCAGCCGAATTTGTCGCTATTTTCAGTCATGGGTTGTTTTTGCGGGCGTTGCTCTGGTCGGTGCTGACCGGCATTACCACGGCCGCGCCAGAGAATATGCGGCGGTACAGCCACTTTGTACGTGGAGTATGGCTGCCAAATGGGGCCATTATGGAAGCGATGTTGATGGCGGACGGCCGTCTCTTCTTCTCCGGATTCCAGACGGCGCATGTGCAAAAAGCAGTGAGTGGTGATGAGTAATTGGGCTGCGGGAAACGGCCGTTAGAAACGGCCGTTAGATGAGAAATTAGTGTGTCGTTGCCATCTATTCCTGAAATGGGATAAAGTTAGAGAAGAAAGTCCTATAAAAGGGGCTTGAAAAAGTCAAGAAAAAACATTATTGTATGCACCATATATTTTTCGTCAGGTATTCAACAAGAGGGGTATTAACATGATAGTTCTGTTGGCAAGCACAATGTTATCAGGAATGGTTATTTTGGTAGTACACAATCACCGGCAGCGGGAGCAGGCCAAAGCCGTAGCCCTGGCGCAAGCACAACGTCGTCGCCAGCTTGCCCGCCAACAGCCCCCCTTCTAATAACAACATCATATATCCAAAACAAAAGGCCGGTAATCAAACGATTACCGGCCTTTTTCGTTTGTGGTTTTGTTGATTATGAGTGCCGGTTGCGTCGCCCAAACAACCATAGCAGCAGCACAGCCGTCCCCAACAGTACCAATACCGCCACCTGTTTTTCACGGGTACGGGCCGGGGTGGGGGGTGGTTCGGTGGCTTCAATCCATTTGAATGTTTCTAACATGCCGGTTTGTAACGGCCGTGTCTTCCAGCCCAACTCTGCCCGCGCCTTATCGGAGCGGGCCATATAGGTAGCGCCCAGCGTGCGCGTCGCTTCTTCGCTAAATGTAGCCGGGATAGGGACCACGCTGCTGATCGCGCCAATCAAGGGGGCAAACGGCCGTAACAACGTTCCCGGCACGCGCATCGTCGGCGCTCGCCGTCCCAACAAATGCGCCCAAAAATCCACCATCTCCCCCAACGGAATGGCCGGCCCGGCCAGGATATAACTTTCGCCCAACCGCCCCTTTTCGGCCGCTAACACAATCCCTTCGGCCGCATCTTCTACGTGAACATAGGTCAGAATGGTATCCGCGCCGGGTAACACCGGCAGCCCCCGGTAAAACATGCGCATCATCTGGTTGCCCATGCCCGTATCACCCGCCCCATACACAAAACCAGGCATAGCAATAATGATGGGCGCACCCTCTTCAATCATGGGTACGGCAACTTTGTAATGCGCCAGCCATTTGGTGCGATCATACTCCGTCAGAAACGGTCCGCCCTGGAAAAATGTTTCGTCCACCAACTGTCCTTTGGTATCACCAAAAACCGCCACCGTGCTGACGTAAACAATGCGGGGTATGCCCACTTCGTGCGCCAGGTGCAAAATCCGGCGTGTGCCGCCCACGTTAATCGCTTCCGCTTCCATCCAATCCGGTGCGCCAATATGGTACCAGGCCGCCAGATGCATCACCAGGTCGCTGCCCGCCATCCCGGCGCGCATAGAGGCCGTGTCGGTAATATCGCCCGGCACGGGAACAGCGCCCAGATTACGGACAACGGCCGTGCTCTGTTCTGAACGCGCCAACGCATGGACTTCATACCCCCGCGCTATCAGTTTCCGCACCACATGTTGACCAATAAAACCAGAACCACCGGTAATAAATGCTTTCATCATTCACATCCTATTTTTCTACTCAGACCGTTAGGGTTTTCTGAAACCCTAACGGTCTTGTATGCTCGACTGCTTGCATTATACCCAACACACTCTGTGAACGAAAATCCGGTTGCGACGCTGTACACACGATGCTATAATGCCGTCCGCTAAAGTTACACTGTGGGCGCGTAGCTCAGTTGGTTAGAGCGCACGGTTCACATCCGTGAGGTCACAGGTTCAAGTCCTGTCGCGCCCACCACAAAAGAGCAATCCAATTCTGGATTGCTCTTTTCATTTTCAGGTCAGCAAGAAAATGGTGCCTTCCTGGCCGGGCGTCACCAAAAGGTTGGGGGGGGCTTCGGCCAGGGCAGTGGCAATGATCTGATCCACCATCACATCGTTGTGTGCCGGATCATAGTGAAACGTCACTAACTGTTTTGCCTCCGCCAACATCGCAAACTTAAAGGCATCGGTTAGGGAAGAGTGCCCCCACCCAATATGGTGGGCGGTGTACATTTCGTGGGTGTATTGGGTGTCGTGAATCAGTAGGTCGGCCTGCGCTGCCAGGGAATAACCAGATGTCCAATCTGGCGTTAGTGGAAAATTTTTAGCGCCCAATGCCGGTTCGTGGTCGGGCAAATAGGTGAAGGTGGGGCCATGTGGGTAGTTTTCGGTGATGCGGTAGCCAACGGTTGGCCCTGGATGACAGACCAGCATGGTCTGAATGTGAAATTCGCCAATGTCAAAGGCGGGGCAGGGTACTTCGTGCAGGGTGATGTGGCTGGGCAGTTCGTTGATGCGAATGGGAAAGAGTGGGGGCGAGAGGTAACGGGTGATGCGCGAGAGTAGATTGAGGGTGGTGCTGGCCGGCCCCCAGATGTGTATTTCCATGTTTGGGTTGAAGATGGGGGCAAAAAAGCCCAACCCCAAAATGTGATCCATGTGCAGGTGGGTGAGCAAAATATCCAGGCGGGGAGAGATGTGGTTGAGGGTATTGCCCAACGGCCGTATCCCCGTCCCTGCATCCAACACCAATACCGTCCCCTCTTGGCCGCGCACTTCCACACAAGAGGTGTTCCCCCCATACCGCGCCATCTCCGGGTCTGGCGTTGCCAATGAACCACGTGTGCCCCATAGTTTGACGTGCATAGTTTTCTCCAGTAAACAGTGAGCAGTACGGTTCACTGCTCACTGCCTACTGCTCACTTCTCACCGCTCACTTCTCACCGCTCACTTCTTCCCCGCTTCCACTTCCCAAAAAATCGCCATCGCTCCCAAAAAGCGATCCGCCTGCCCAATGAGAGGGAAAGTAGTGATGGCGATCAGCCGGGGGATATGGTCGAAGGGGGTGATCCAGATTTGGTGGAAGGTGGGGCGGCGTTCGTTGAGGGCCAGGACCAACGGCCGTTCCCCGTAAGATAGCTCATTCCCATTTTCATCCGTCAACGCCAAAATCGCCGTCCATTCGTCAATGCGCACTTCTCCCGCTTCTTCAAACCGTTGGCCCAATATCAGTTCCGCCGGCTCGTTATAAAAAACCAGGTTCCCATTTTCATCCACAATAAAAATAGGCATGGCCAGGCAGCTTGCCAGATGTCGCGCCAGAATCAGTTCAATTTCTTTGGGGAACATAACCCCGTCTCCTTTTATGTTTGATTATTGACGCAAAGGTGCAAAGGCGCAAAAGCGGCAAAGAAGAAGGGGATAAAGAAAAATGCACGCCTGCGTCAAGAATCAGATTGCCGCCCGCATTATAAAAGTTTAGCGGTAGGGCAATCAAGCTATAATTCGGCCATGCCCACCGTAAATCGTCGGCTTTTTATGCAAATGGCAGCACTTTCATTGTTAGGTAGCACCACAGCGTGTACGAACAGGCAGGAGGCAACGGCCGTGACCACACCCCCATCCACACATATCCTCATCATCGGCGCGGGCATGGCCGGGTTGGCCGCCGCCCGCCAGTTGCTGGCCGCCCGCCAGTTGCAAGACGCGGGCTACGCCGTCACCGTGCTGGAAGGGCGTGGCCGGATTGGTGGCCGCGTCTGGACAGACCGCACCTGGCCCGGCATCCCGCTAGACATGGGCGCGGCCTGGATTCATGGCGTGTCGGGCAACCCCATCATGGCCCTGGCCGAACAGTTTGGCGTGAAAACGGCCCGTTCCCGTTACGATAATTACCAGGTGTATGATGGACACGGCCGTGCCCTTTCCCGCGCCGAAATGGCCGAGTTGGAAGTGGTGTTGACGGCCGTAGACGAACTGGTTGCAGACGCCCAATGGTCAACCGATACCGACATGCCCTTAGCCACCCCCCTGGCCAGCGCCGCCAGAGACGAAAAACTGACGCCTGCCCAACTGGTACAGTTACATTACGTCATCAACAGCGCCATTGAACAGGAATACGCGGCCGATGTGGATGAGCTATCGCTGTGGGAATGGAATCAGGACGAAGAACAATCCGGCCATGATGCGTTATTTCCCGGTGGCTATGATCAGATTGTTAATCGGCTGGCTGCCGGGCTGGATATTCGTTTGAATCAAATTGTCAGCCAGGTGGCGTATGGAGACGGGGGCGTCACCATCACCACCAACCAGGGCACATTTCATGGCGACCGGGCCATCATCACCGTGCCGTTAGGTGTGTTGCAAAAGGGCAGCATCACCTTTTCCCCGCCGCTGCCCGCCTGGAAACAGGCGGCCATTGAGCATCTGCGTATGGGGGTGCTGAACAAGACGTATCTGCGTTTTCCGCGCCAGTTTTGGGAACAAGATGTGGAATTGATCGGCCGTATGGCCGCGCCCAAAGGGGAATGGGCCGAGTTCCTCAACATCGCTTATTACACCGGGCAGCCGGTATTGGTTGGTTTTAATGTGGCCCATTTTGGCCGTGCCCTGGAACCGCTGTCAGACGAAGAAATTGTGGCGGGAATGATGCGTGTGCTGCGGGGGATGTACGGCCGTGACCTTCCCAACCCCGACGCCTGGCTCATCACCCGTTGGGCGGCCGACC
The DNA here is from genome assembly GCA_023382655.1 of Anaerolineae bacterium. Classification (GTDB taxonomy): domain Bacteria; phylum Chloroflexota; class Anaerolineae; order Promineifilales; family Promineifilaceae; genus CAADGU01. The sequence goes on from JAHDWK010000002.1 coordinate 142,082, forward strand.
CCTTCGCCTGCGGCTCCTACTCCTTCATTCCGCCCGGTGCGTCCGGTGATGATTACGCTGCGTTGGCCCGCCCAGTGGGGACGCGGCTCTTTTTTGCCGGGGAAGCCACGAATCGCGCCCACCCCGCTACCGTACACGGCGCTTACCTCTCCGGGCTGCGGGCGGCGGGAGAGGTGATGGGGTAACGGCCGTACCCCACACCCTTTTACAAACAATTTACACCCCCATTGCAACTTTTTGAAATCTGTCCGGTAACTTAGGGCATGGAATGTAATTGCGTAATTGAGTAATTGAGTAACTGGGTAATTGAGTAATTACATCCAATTACCTAATTACCCAATTACCTGCTTACTAAGGAAGGTCCCAAATGGCAGATGTCTACACCGTTACCTTTATCATCATCGGTATTTTGCTCAGTGTGCCCGCCCTGCTGGTCGCTTTTAATTTGCTCATGCCCCAGGTCACGCAGCGAGCGTACACCCGGCTCGACCAGACCCCGGTCAAGAGCTTCTTTCTGGGGCTGCCCGTCACCGGCTTTATCGTCCTCTATTCCCTGGTGGCGTTCCAGGCCAGCGCCGGACTGCTGCAAACCACCGCCTTTATCGTCGCCATCGGTGGCCTGGGTATTGGCTCCATTGGCGGTGCGGGCATGGCTCGCCTGCTGGCCGCCCGCCTGACGCCGCTGGCAACCCCCAACTCTAAATTAACCAACCTGCTGCGCGGCGCAGTCCTGTATGAAATGGCCTGCCTGGTGCCCTTTGTGGGCTGGTTCCTCTTCATCCCCATCGCCGGTATTACGGCCATCGGCGCGGCCACCTTTGCCCTGTTAGGCTGGGTTCCCCGGCCGGTAATCGGTAATCAGTTATCGGTAATCGGTGGCGAGTCGGCTGCCTGACCGATTACCGTTCACCGATTACCGAGGTAACCATGTCCCTTTCCCGACGTGAATTTCTGAGAATAGGCAGCCTCACGGCCGTCGCTGCCGCCACCACCGGTTGTAGTGTCATGGGGCGCGAGGTGTCCCAGCGTGAACTGCCACAGACGTTGGTGCTGCCGGGCAGCACGGCCGTCTCGACCCCCATTCACCGCCTGCTCAACCGCGCCGGGTACGGCCCCCGCCCCGGCGATCTGGAACGAGCCACCACGCTTGGTCTGGCCGCCTACCTGGAAGAGCAGTTACACCCGGAAGCCATTGAAGACACGGCCGCCGACCTGCTGCTGCGCTCCCTCACCCTCTACCCCATGGACGCCAGCCAACTGGTAGAGCAGGATGAACAAGAGGCCACCACCGAACTGCTTACCGCCACCATCTGGCGCGCCCTCGCCTCCAAACGGCAGCTTTACGAAGCGATGGTCGAATTCTGGTCAGACCATTTCCACATCTACCTGCGCAAAAATGAGCAAATGCCCACACTCAAAATCCTGGATGACCGGGCGGTCATTCGCCCCCACGCCCTGGGAAAATTTCGTGACCTGCTGGCCGCCTCTGCCCACAGCCCGGCCATGCTCGTCTACCTGGACAACCACGAAAATACAAAGGAATCACCCAACGAAAATTACGCCCGCGAACTGCTGGAACTGCACACCCTGGGCGTCCATGCCGGTTACACCCAGACCGACGTGCAAGAGGTGGCCCGGATTTTGACAGGTTGGACGGTGCCGCGAAACGGTCGTCACAAAGGACAATTCACCTTCAACCCCGACCAGCACGACGTTGGCCCCAAAACCGTGTTAGGCCAGACGTTCCAATCAGACGATGGTGAAACAGAAGTAGCTGCCCTGCTGGACATGCTGGCTGGGCATCCGGCCGCCGCCCACTTCATCGCCACCAAACTGGTGCGCCGCTTTGTGGCCGACGAACCACCCGCGTCTCTGGTAAACCGCGTGGCCCAAAGCTACCAGGAAACGGATGGCGACATCAAAGCCGTGCTGCGCGTCCTCTTTTTGAGCGAGGAATTTGCTCAGGCGCCGGCGAAATTGAAACGACCGTACACCTACCTCCTCTCCCTCCTGCGCGCCCTGCACGCCGACCTGCGCCCCAGCCGCAGCCGGGCCGTGGGCCGGGTTTTGGCGCAGATGGGACAGCTACCATTTCACTGGCCGCCACCCGATGGCTACCCCGACGATTCCGCCGCCTGGGCCGGGAATTTACTGCCGCGCTGGAATGTGGCCCTGGCCGTGCTGCATGGCGAACTGTCCGGCGTCCGTTTCCCGTTAGAACAAATCATCACTGCCGGGAACGCCCAGACGCCGCCACAAGCGTTGGCCCTATTCAGCGGGTTGGTCTACGGCCGTGCCCTCACCCCCACCGAATCTGCCCTCTTCACCGACTATGTGGGCACTGCCCCCCTGACAGACGCCGCCACCCAACAACGTCTGCGCGACAGCATCGCCCTCATGCTCGCCAGCCCGTCATTTCAATGGACGTGATTTTCAACACAGAGGCGCAGAGACGCGGAGAAAATCCTCTGCGCCTCCGCGTCTCTTCGTTAAAACAAGGAGACCCCGTGAATAATCAAACCTGTACCCATTGTGTTGAATACGGCCGTGTCAGCCGTCGCCATTTTTTAACGGGTAGCCTCACCTCGGTAGCGGCTTTTGCGTTGGGGCCAAACATTGTAGCCCTGCCGCGCTGGCTGCCGCGTGTCGCTTTTGCCGACCTGCACATCGGCCCGGCGGGCGATACGCTCGTCTGCATCTTCTTGCGCGGGGGGGCGGACGGCCTGAACATGGTCATTCCCCACGGCGACGAGGAGTATTACCGGCGACGGCCGTACCTGGGCATTCCCCGACCTGACGACAACCGGGCGAAGGACGGCCGTGTGCTTAATTTGGATGGCTTTTTTGGCCTGCATCCCGCCCTGGCCCCGCTGCACGAGATTTACGGCGCGGGCCAGTTGGCCGTCATCCACGCCACCGGCTCACCCGACGAAACCCGTTCCCACTTTGAAGCGATGGATTTGATGGAGCGCGGCGCAACCAGCAACGGTGATTACACCGGCTGGCTGGCGCGGCATCTAGCGACGCTGGACACCGGCAATGAGTCTGCCCTGCGCGCCATTGGCGTGGGCGACATGCTGCCCGCCGCGCTCACCGGGGCCGTTTCCGCCACCGCCCTGCAATCCATTGCCGACTACCACCTGCACGGCGCGGACGACCGTATTGGCGAGATGACCACACTGCTCAACGCCCTCTACAACCAGCAACCTGATCTGCTGACAGCCACAGCCAACCAGACCTTCGCCTCGCTGGAACTGCTGACGCAGCTGGCCCGCGAACCATATGTGCTACACGGCCGTGCCTACGCCGAAACCGATTTTGGCCGGGCCATGCAAACGGTCGCTCAACTGATTAAGGCGGATGTGGGGGTGGAAGTGGCCTGCGTGGATTTAGGCGGTTGGGACACGCATGTGGCCCAAGGCGGCGTCAATGGGGCGCAGGCCAGCTTGATGGGCGAATTAGCCAATGGATTGGCCGCGTTTTACGAGGATTTGGGCGCGAGGCGGGCAGGGGTCACGGCCGTGGTTATGTCTGAATTTGGGCGGCGGGTGCAGGAAAACGGCGGTCTGGGCACCGATCATGGGCATGGCAGCATGATGATGGTGTTGGGTGGGGGCATAAATGGCGGGCAGGTATACGGCCGTTGGCCCGGCCTGCAACCGGAGCAACTCGTCGGCCCTGGCGACCTGGCCATCACCACCGATTACCGCGACGTGTTGGGGGAACTGCTGCGGAAACGGCTGAATAATGAGCAGGTAACGGCCGTATTTCCCGGCTATAGCATGAACGAAATGGGGCTGGCTGTGCCCCGCTTGTAATTGTCCAGGTCGCCAGGCAGACCTGACAGATTTCAGAAAACCTGTCAGGTCTATAGCCCTGGAGGTTCAGGTGTTGGTTTTTAACTGTTGTATCGCCTGGGGAATCAGATCGGCCAGTTCTCCGGCCAGCAGGCCGGTGTCGCCGGGATAAAGCGCTGCCGCTGCGCCGTGCAGATAACCACCCAAGATGGCCGCTGCATACGGCCGTACCCCCTGCCCCAACAGCGCCACAATCACCCCGCCCAACACATCACCGCTGCCCCCCACCGCCAGCACCGGGTTGGCAAAGGGCAGAATGGTGGCACGGCCGTCCGGCGCGGCTACCACCGTATAGGCTCCTTTTAGCAGGACGATCTGCCCCCACGCCTGCGCCTGTTCCCGCGCCACCTCCACCCGATCCCGCGCCAGCAAATCGGCCAGGGGAATACCCATCAGCCGGGCCATTTCGGCCGGGTGCGGGGTGAGAACGGAGTTTGTGGGCAGCAGGCGTGGCCAATCCGGCAACTGCGCCAGTCCGTTCAGGCCGTCGGCGTCCACAACCAGCGGTGGCAAGTAGGGCGCTGCCAACAATGCGGAGAGAAATTCAACGGCCGTCTGCCCAACGGCCGTCTGCCCAACGGCCGTTCCCCCAACGCCCGTTTCCCCCAACCCTGGCCCCACCAGCAGGGCATCATACTGGGGCAGGGTGGGCAGTAATTGGGCCGCGTCGGGGGCAGACAAGACCTGTTCGGCCGTGATGAGGGGGTAGGTCGCTTCGGGCAGGGCGACGACGGCCGTTTGCCGCACCACTTCCGGCGTGGCCAGCGCCACCAATCCCGCGCCGGCGCGGAAAGCGCCTTTAGCAGCCAAAACGGATGCGCCGCGATACCGATCACACCCGGCGGCAATCAACACTTTGCCAAACGTCCCTTTGTGGCCATCTTTGGGGCGGGGTGGCAGGAGAGAGTGGGCGTGGACGGCCGTTGTCACCTCCACATTTACCGCCGGCACCGGCGGCAAATCGGCCGGTATGCCAATATCCGCGACCACTAATTCCCCACACGCCGCCGCCCCCGGAAACATGAAATGCCCCCGTTTCGGCCCGGCAAACGTCACCGTCAGATCGGCGGGTATAGCCAGCACATCCAACTCCCCCGTATCACAGTTTAACCCGCTGGGACAATCCACAGCGACCACCGGCAACCAAACCTCCCCTCTGCGCCTCTGCCCGACCACCGGTCGTCCCTCTGCGTTAGCCCCCAAAGAAACCAGGCGTGGTCGGGATTGCTCACGTAGGGCAGTGCGGCGTTCTTCCACTCCGGCAGCAAACTGGCGCATCAGTTTTGCCAGTTCGCCGAGAATAGGGCGGGTAACGCCCGTACCCAATAAAGCATCCACCACCAGACCAGACACCGACAATCGGGTGCGCAACACACGAAACCGCTGGTCAAACTCGGTGTGGACGGCAAACAAGCCCATTTGCTGAATCTGAGCGTAGTTGGCGTCTATTGCCGGATCACGTGGTTTGCTCAGGTAAAAAGCTACATCTGCGCCTGCCTGTGCCAGGTAACGGCCGCACACCAAGCCATCCCCGCCGTTATTGCCCGGCCCCACCAGCACCAGCACCCGCGCCCCGGCAATGGGATAGCGGGCGATGATGGCTTCCGCTACCGCCAGCCCCGCGCTCTCCATCATCTGCGCATAGGAAACGCCGGCCGCATCAGCCGCTTTTTCGGCGGCAACCATTTGCGCTACGGAAAAAACTTTCACCTCATTCCTCCCCTGTTCGTAGTAGGCGATTCATCGCCTTCTACGAACCTTTGAAGCGGCGTAATTTTAGGATGCCGTGTTCTTTGTACCATTTCATGGTCTGGCAAGCGCCTTCAGCAAAGGGCGTGGGCACAAAACCGAGTTCCCGCTCCGCTTTTTCGATGGAAACGGGCCAATCCTGGAAAACGTAGGGGGCCATATTGATGGGGTAGAACGGCTCCTTGCGGGTTACTTGCGACAGGCGCGTCCAGTTACGCGCCAGCGCCAGCACCACCCAGGTGGGCATGTTGATGCGCCAGCGGTGAATACCGGCCAGGTCACTGACAATGGCGTTGGCTTCGTTGTGGGTGAGGGAACGGCCGCAAATATTGTAGATTTCCCCTGGCCGTCCCTTGGCCAGCGCCAACATGATCCCCTGGGCCACATCGGGCACAAAGACGGGGAAGATGATGTGTTTGCCGCCGTCTACTTTGATGCGCCACCCTTTAAGAGGCTCTTCAAAAAAGAGGCGGTTGAAGGCGTAGCGTCCCCAGGGGCCATAAAATGCGCCGGGACGCAGCACGATGGCGGGCAGACCTTCATTGTGGTAGGCCAGGACGCGCGTTTCGGCTTCTAGTTTGGAAAGTTGGTATGGTTCCTGGGGGCGACAAACAGTGTTTTCGTCAATAATGGCCTGGGTGGGGGTACGGCCGACAACGGCGATAGAGGAAATATAGATAAACTTTTCGATCTGTTCGGTGAGGGCGGCATTGAGCACGGCCGTTGTGCCCCCCACGTTTGTCTGCCAAAACAGATGCGCATCGCCCCAAAAGCGGAACAGCCCGGCGGCGTGTATCACCTGGCGGCACCCTTTCATCGCTTGCAGCGCCGCATAGCCGTCGGTGATGTCGTCGGTGAAGGCCAGTTCGGCCCCTAATTCTTGCAAAAATCGGGAATCGCTGGTGGGGCGGACGAGCGCCCGCACTTTGTACCCGGCGGCAATCAGTTGTGGTACCAGGTTGTGCCCTAAAAAGCCGGTGGCGCCGGTGATGAGGATCATGGATGTGTGCCTCGGTAAAGAAGAAAAGCCCGGAGGGTACGGCCGTATGCCAGATAAACCAGCTTCATACTTGCCTACACCCCACGGGCTTTTGCGAATCAATCAATTGAATACCCCAGGAGGGAATCGAACCCCCAACCATCGGATTAGCGTACCACTACAGTTTTCACTGCCATTTGGGAAAATGTTTGTGGTCTGGACTATATCTTCACCATCACAGGTGCAGCGCGTCTAGTCTCTACGGAACCCGCAAATATTCATCGGCAAAATGAACACTCTGCTTTTGATTATTCTTTGGTGTATCTACCCTCAGCGCCACTGATCTCCCAAAAATGTTGTGGTCAAAAAAGTAGCATTTGTCAGTATCAGGGCAGTAAACACAATATACATCTACGTCTTCTTTGTTCAGCGGCAAAGCATGAAGGCCATTGCCATCTGCCCAGGTTGAGCGAAAATGAACCTGCAATGTGCCGTGTTTGTCTATGCTCCGATACTTCACTTGAATTCTGACAAATCTGCCATTTTTGTAACCAACTAAATCAAATTCGGAATGTTCAGTTTGGGGAACAAGAACCATAAATCCTTGCTCTGCCAGAGCGCACTGAGCCTTCAATACACCTAGATCGCCTTTTGTTTTGGTATGATGTTTCCTCATTTTGGTGACCTATGGTTTCCTCGGTGTTGCCATATGTCAGTCTTAACAGTTAGGGTTCACCGATATGGCGCCATTCACTCTATACATTCTGTTTCTGTTATAGAGGCTCCTTTGTTAAAGTCCGATGCTCTGTCCATTGAGCTACTGGGGCTTGCTTGAATTCTAAACGCAGAAGTAGTGCCAGGCAAGGGGCTGTACGGCATTGGGTGCGGGGAACGCTTGTTGACAAGAAGTACCAGGCAAGGGGCTGTACGATATTGATCAATTAAAATGGTTTTGCCCCTTGCCGGGCACTAGGGGAAACTATTCTATACGCGCCAGTTTGCGGTAGCCGCGATTCCAGTAGATGAGCGGCAGTTCATCCGGGCGGGGAACGCCGCTGGCCTGTACTTCGCCGATGTAGATGGTGTGGGTGCCGGCAACGATACGGCCGTGTATCGTACAGTCCAACCACGCCAGGGCATTTTGCAGGATGGGTGCGCCGGTTACGGCCGTACCCCATTCCCCCACCGCAAACCGGTCTTCATCCTTGACCCAGGCAAACCGGTTAGAAAGATCAACTTGCTCTTCCGCCAGGATATTGACGGCAAAAACAGCGCCATCCATCTCAAACATCTCATGTCCCAATCCCCGGTGGTCAATGGCGATCATGATCAGCGGTGGTGTGGGCGAAATGGAGGCAAACGCTGAAACCGTCAGCCCGTGTGGCTTTAGTTGCCCTGGCGCCGTCACCGTTACAATTGTCACCCCCGCCGGAAAGTGGCGCAAAACCTCGCGGTAATCATCGGATAAAACTGTCATGGATATTCCTCATTTTAGAGATTGGCGATTAGAGATTCTCCAATCTCCTCATCTCCCAATCTCAAATAGCGGCGAACAATTTGGGCAATATCTGTCAGATCGTTAATTTTGGCCGCCAGTTCGGCATGACCAGGGCCTACCAGGATGGTGGGCACGGGGTTGCGTGTGTGTTGGCGGTGGCCTTTTTCTTCAATATTACCATGATCACTGGTGATGATGAGTAGGCCGGTGTCATTCTCTTGATTCCAGGTCTCAATCAGGCCCCCCAGGGCGGCGTCAATCAGTTCCAGGTGTTGGGCAGCTTCGGCCAGCGAACCACGATGCCCGGCGCGGTCGCTGGGCCAATGCTCAAAAAAGCTGAAATGGTAATCACGGGCCAGACGGGCCAGGCGTTGCCCGGCTTCGTAAGGCGTAAAAACGGGGATGTCGGCATAACCCAGATACTCCCGCCAACCCTGGCCGGTAAAATCAGGGCTGACAGCACGGCCGTGCCGCAAATCATCCGCTGTCATCAATTCCAATCCGGCGGCGGTGGCAGCCAGAGGGACAGACGAATAAAGTCGCTTGCCACTCTTGATAGCGTCAAAATAACCCTGTGGGTAGGGGGAAAGGAGGGCAGCATGGCCACCAACGGCCGTAACCTCTGAAAACAACGTCCCCTGCGCCATCACGTCCCGCACCGCCTGGTTTGGTTTGGGGCCATAATGTTCACCGATCAACTGTGGCACGTTGCGCCCGGTAAGGATGGCCGCCTGGCCGCTGGCGCTTTGCGGTTTACCGGGCAGCCCCAGATTGGCGTCGGTGGGAATGAGGGTGGCGTGGGGGGGGGCGAGACGGCCGTTGACCCAACTCCCGTTGGGCACATACCATTCCTCGCCGAACAACCCATTGAGATAGGGCATATGCGCCGTCACAAACGGGTTCAAGTTTGCATCGGCTGTGCCCATGCCCACGCCGTCCATGAAGAAGATGTGGACGTAATTCGTAATCCGTAATCCGTTATCCGTCATCGGATTACGGGTTACGGCATACGGATTACGAGATACGGTCGAGTTGCTCATTCACTTCATCCGGGTCAATGACGCCATTGGTGCGCCAGATTTCACGGCCGTTGCCATCAAACAAAATAAACGTCGGCGTAAAACGGAAATTGAGTTCCGCCAACAGCGGTTGGGCGGTGGGGTCTTGCACATTCACGCGCAGCACCGTGACGCTGTCACCCCATTCAGCAGCCAACCTGTCAACGACAGGCTTTGCCCGGCGGCAGGCCAGTCAGTAATCGGAGTAGAGTTCCAGGAGGACGGGACGGCCATTACTGGCGGCGAGTGTTTGTTGGGCCGTGACGGCCGTGACGCCGCTCTGCTCTGGCTGGAAGATGAACAGGCCGCCAAAGAGCAGGATGGCGGCCCCCACCAACAGCCCACCCCGCCGCTTTTCCGGCGCTATCCGGCTCAAAATGACGGCCAACAGGCCAATGCTCACCACCAGATATACCAAAACCCCAGAAAACTGATTAAAAAGCATCATTTGGTAACGTAATTGTGCCTCGTGGTCTTACTTGAACCGTAGCGTCCATACAATTGCTCCTTTTCAGCAGATGCAGATGTTCTGCACGATTTGATTGTAACGTGTGCAAGACCCTGCTTCAACTAGACTAATGATGGGTGGATATTTCGTTAATGGTAAAGTCACCTGGGAATGGAATTCCCAGGCTGCTACGGGAAGTAGGCTAAAGCGCACTGAAGAAAATGCGCCGCACCAAACAGGCGGTTTTACAACGCACTTTTAGTGCGTTTTTTGTCTCAGACGCCGGATTGCATCCGGCGGCATGAATTAGAAAAAGTTGCCAGCTATCACGAATTGGTTTAGCGTTGAGGGTATGGATGAGGCCACCACGATTATCATCAACGCCCACCTGCACATCCCGCTGGCGGAAATTGAATTTCGCTTTTCCGGCAGCAGCGGGCCGGGTGGTCAGCACGTGAACAAGACGGCGACGAAGGCGACGCTGCTGTTCGATGTGGCCCATTCCTCCAGCCTGACGGAAGAACAGCGCGCCGTCATTTTGGAGAAGCTGGTAAACCGGATTGATAGTGAAGGGGTGCTGCACGTTCAGGCGCAGACTGCCCGTAGCCAGTGGCAAAACCGGGAACTGGCGCTGGCCCGTTTCCAAACATTGCTGGCGCAGGCGCTCCGCCCGGCCAAACCACGCAAAAAAACACGGCCGAGCCGCACGGCCGTGGAAAAACGCCTCTCCGAAAAACGCAAACAAAGCGAAAAAAAACGGGAACGCCGGGGGGATTGGTAAGCCGTAAACCGTAATCCGATTACGGCTCACGGGTCACGGTTAATTGTCCAGGAACTCTTGCGGTTGCAGCAGTTGGTTCAGGCAGGGATTGTAATCCTGGCCCAGTGTGACACGATATTGGTAGGTGACGCCGGGTTCATTCACCTGCTCAATCTGGGAGCGACGGCGCGCAAAAATCCAGCTAATCAGCCACTCGTAGGCATCTTTGAAGTTATCGCGGAAATACTCTAGCCGGGTGGTCGCTTCTGGTTCCGGCGTCTCCTCGCTGATGACGGGGATGAAACCATACCAGGCCAGATTATCAGCCGCCAGCAGCGCCATATCCGGGTTGCCGCTGGCATTCACAATTTGCACGGTGATGGCTGGGCGGGTGGCCCGGTTCAGCGTGGGTGGGTGATAGAGGCGGCTGAATGTTTCGCCAAAATTGCCCTCGCCATCCCAAATGGGCAACTGCACCGAAGCGCCATCCGGCGTCGTCCAGGATTGGATGCCCCGCACCAGATAGAGATGTTGCACCCCGTTCTCACGAATGGCCGGAGCCAGCGTGGCCAATTGCAGCAGACGGCCAATATCAATGTTGGTTTGCACGGTGTCCTGGTACGTATTCCACAGGGTGGGCGCTTGCGCTATCAGGTTCAAGTCTACACCCTGGTTCAGCATGGCGTGGAGCAACTGCTGTTGGCGACGGCCGCGATCAAAGTCGTTGGTGGAAAGACGGGAACGCGCATACCAGAGTGCCAAGTCGCCATCTATATGGTGGATGCCGGGTTCCAGGGCAAATTGGTGCCAGTTTTCTTCAACTTCCGGGTCTAGTTCGGGGGAAATGAGCCGCCAATCTTGCAGGCGACAACTCACGGCCACCTCGACGCCGCCCATAGCGTCTACGGCCTGTTCAAAGCCATCAAAATCAATCTGGGCGTAGTAGTGAATGGGAATACCAAAGTTGTAGAGGATGGTTTGTTCAAGCTGCTCGACGCCGCCCAGGCTCACGGCCGTGTTCAGCCGACTCATAATCTTGCCCGGATGGTACACAAACAGGTCACGTGGTAGAGAGACCATAGAGGCGGTCTGGTTTTCGTGGTTGATGGAGACGATGATCATGGTATCGGTGCGCACACTGGCGGAACCAAGTGGCGTATCGCTGCCAAGCAACAAAACGTTGGTGATCTCGCGCGGTGTTTCAAAGGTGGGCACCGGGGAGGGCACGGCCGTAGATGGCGTGGGCACTCCCTCGCGGAACTCTGTCGGCGCGCCGGTTTCTGCCAGCGTGGGCGCAACCTGGGGCCGGTAGGTGGGCGTGATGGTAGGCGAAGGGGTGCGGGTGGCCGTGGCCGATGGGCGCGGTGTGTTGGAGGCGGTGGGCGAGGGGCCGGGTGTGGCGGTTTGGGGTGGCACGGCCGTGTCCGACGCTGCTGGTGTTATTTCGTCCGCTAATGCCTCCCCGCTATCCACCGCGTCTGAGGCCATGTTGGTGGGGCTGGGCAGTTCGGCGATGGCCGTAACTACCAGCGTCGGAAAAGGCGTTGGCGTGGCGGAGGCACAACCCCCCAGCAAGAGACTGGCCCCCACCAAAATGAAAGAGAGAATGCGTGGTAATTTGGTAAACATGGTGAGATTACAGTTTTTCCCCGAAGAGGTATTCTGTTTTGCTGAATAGGTAATACCCAACAACGAGGGTGATGACGGCCGTAACAAACGTCCGCGCCAACATCAGCGGATCCATCGCCACCGGCTGCCCCTGGTTGCTCATAGTGCCCCACAACACCGTGCGATAGCTGTCTACAATCGAGGCCATAGGATTGATCCAGCGCATCAGCCGCGCCGGATTAAACGACAGTCCCATCATTTCGGCGGTATTGGCAAAATCTTCAAATGGATAAAAAATAGGGGTCAGAAAAAACCAGGCCAGGATGCCTACCTGCACAATTTGCAGCGTATCAGTGTAAAACGTCTGCGCCGCCGACAGCGCCAGGGCCAGACCTAACATAAAGACCATTTGCGTGAGCAAAATAGCCGGCACCCACAGTACATGGCGCGTCAGTCCAATACCGGAAGTGTATAATAACACCACCAGCACCACAAAAGAAAGCGCAAAATTGACCAACTGCGAAAACAGGACACTGGTGGGCAGCAGAGCGCGGGGGAAAAACACCTTCTTCACCAGCGACGCATTTTGGGTAATGGAAACCGTGCCGCCCAATACGGTACCCGCCAGAAATTGCCAGGGAATCAGCGCCACCAGGATAAAAATATGAAACTGTTGGATATTGTTGTCGGGGCGCAAAATGGTGAACAACACGGTATACACCAGCATCATGAGCAGCGGATTCAACAAGCTCCAGACCACCCCCAAAAGCGAGTTTTTGTAGCGTACCTTAACATCACGCAGCACCAGGTTGCGCAGCAAATAGTTGTAACGAAGCGTCTCGCGCAACTGCCCCCAGGGGGAGCTGAGGGCGTCGGTATCAAAAACTTCGGTAGAGGGTGTCAGGTTTGAATCCATAAAATTCCCAGACCAGACAGGTTTTTGGAAATCTGTCTGGTTTCTCCAGTCTCCATCAAACGGGCGGAATTATAACGCAAAAACGGCCGTACACTCCCTCCCCCTTCGTTCTATTAGCCATTGTTAAGTGTCAGTTCACGGGCCTGCTCATACACGGCCGTGACCCGCGCCACATGTTCTTGAATGGTAAACACCGGCTGAATACCGGCGCGCAGTTGCGCCAGTTCAGCCGGTTGTTCTTGCAACCGGCGCAGGATGTCGGCCAGCGCGGCGGCATCCCTTGGCGGGAAGAGCAGGCCATCTACCCCGGCGTGAATCCGCTCTGGCAACACGCCGATGTCCGAAGCTACCACCGGCACACCGGCGGCAAACGCTTCTTGCACAATGAGCGAGGCGGTTTCATACCACAGGGTGGGCACAACCACCAGGTCAATATCTGCCAGTGTTTCCCACAATTGGGCATGGGGCAGCCGCCCGGCAAAGGTGATGCCAGGATGGGCGGCCTGCTGCTGTAACTGGGCGGCATAGTCGGGGAAGGCGGTGAGGTCGCCGTAGACGGTGAGGCGTAGGTTTTCAGTAAGCAGTGAACGGTGAGCAGTGAGCGGTGGTTGGTTGGTGGTGAGTTGGTTGACGGCTTCGATGAGGATGTGGACGCCTTTTTGCGGGGCGATGCCGCCGATGTAGGCGACGTGCAGACCATCATGGGGTGTTTTGGCGGGCATGGCGGTGGGTAATTCAAGGCCATGCGGAATGACGTGTATAGGGTCGGAGAGCGCCGCCAGTTGCCGATAAATGTCGGCGGTGAATTGGGTGGGGGCGATGAGGGCGTTGGCATGGCGGAGGATGGATTGGGTACGGCCGTGACGCCAGGCGAACAACGGCGCGACCAAAGGCACGGCCAGGAGCGCGTTTGGATGCCCCACCCGCGCCAGGGCGCAGCGGGCGCAGTTTAGCCAGTAGTTTGGCCCCTGGCACACCGTCTCGTCGTAGTTGGTGAGCAGTTGGGCGTTGGCGCACACGTACCAGTAATCATGCAGGGTGATGACCAGGGGGATACCGGCGCGGCGAATTTGCTGCACCAGGCCAAAGGGCAGCCCCATCAGGTGTTGCACGTGAACCACATCTGGCTTTTCCTGCGCCAATACCTGGGCAAAAGCGCGGGTGAGCGCCGGATGGTGAAAGTTACTGCGCAGGACGGCCGTGGGGCTGCGTTCACCGATGGGGAGAGGGTAGAGGCGTAAGTCGTGATGCGTGATGCGTGATGCGTGATCGGTAATCGGTAATCGGTAATCGGACTTCGGACTTCGGGCTTCGGGAAGGGGGGCGCTGGTAGGGGTGAAAATAGCCACCGAGTGACCTTCCTGTACCTGATGGCGGGCTAAGGTTTGGGCATACAATTCCGTACCGCCGACTTTTTCGGGCAGGTATTGGTGGATGAGGTGGAGGATACGCATGGTTTTGTGAACCGTGAACCGTAATTCGTAATCCGTGAGCCGTAAACCGATTACGGATTACGGGTTACGGATAACGGCTTACGGGCTATCTCATAATTTGCCAACACCCGATCGGCGACGGCCGTCCAGGTGTAGGTGGTGTTGGTCTTGATACGGCCGTGTTCACCCAGGCGGCGGCGTAACGGCTCATCGGCCAGCAATTGGTGGATAGCCTGGCTGAGGCCGGGCACGTCGCCAAATTCTACCAGCAGCCCATTTTGCCCGTCATCTACCACGCCGGGCAGGCCGCCGGCACGGGCGGCGATGACCGGGACGCTATGCGCCCACGCTTCCAGCAGCACAATACCAAAGGAGTCGGTGCGCGAGGGCAGCAGCAGGGCGGCGGCCCCGGCCAAGAGACCATGTTTATCGGCGTCGCTGAGGATGCCCAACAGCCGTATCCCCGCGCGTTCATTCGCAGCCAACCGGGCATAGAAACGGTCAAATTCGGGGGATGTCTGGCCGATGAACAGCAGGGTGACGGCCGTGCCCTGCTGCCTTAACGCCGATACCGCCCGTGCCGCGTCAATCGCCCCTTTTTCAAAACTGGCCCGCCCCACAAACAGCACATAGGGCGGCTGTACCTGATATTGCGCCAGCAGAGGGGGCAGTGTTGTGCCATTGGGCAAGGGGTCCAGGCCAGACCCAATCACGTCCAGGCGGTCTGGCGCTACGCCCCAGGCGACCAGACCGTTTTTTTCTATGTCTGTTAACCCCAATACCCGGTCGGCGTCAGACAACAGGCGTAGTTGGTGGCGCATGGTAGAGTTGCGGGTGACGCGATCATGCCCGGTGCCTAAATGGGCAAAGGGGGTCACGACATACGGAAGGTGTTGCTGCCGGGCAAATTGCCAGCCGGCCAACAGCGGCCATTCCCAGGAGATGTTAAAGCCATGCACGACGTCAAACGGCCCGGTTAATGCCCTTAAAGTTGTTTCCAGATGGTGAATGGGCGGGATATGGTGGGCCATGTGGCTGAGGACGGCCGTGGTGCTGCCGGGCAGCATGGAAATGACCACCATTGTTTTACGCCAGGCCATGAGCGCGGGACGGCCGCCAGGGAACGGCCGTAGCGGGCAGCGAATAACCGTGACTCTATTTTCGACATGGGTGGTGGGTTGGCGGTCTGGCGTTCCTTGCCAGAGTGTTTTTTCTAATGTGGCGGCGCTAGTGACGGCCGTGACCTCATGCCCACGCTGCGCCAGTTCTGCCGCCAGCGCCGCCACATACCGTTCGCCGCCGCCGGGAAAGGGCGGGTAGGCGGGAGTCAAGAAGAGAATTTTCACGGGAAAACTGGTGATAAGGCCTGGCAGGTTTCAGAGACCTGCCAGGTCTGTCTCCTCTATTTGCGAATGACCGGCAAGTGAGCCTGGAAGATTTCATCTACCAGATAGACGGTTACATGGATTTGTACCGGGCTGTTGCTTACCGGTTGGCCGTTGATGGTGCCGTTGATGGTGATGGTGCGGTTATTGACGCCAGGGTTCAGGGAGGCGCGGGAGACGGTGACGGACACGGCCGTTGGCGTTCCATCCACCTCGCCATTGTTGGGTGATAGGGTGACGCCGCTGGGGGTGACGGCCGTCCAGTTAATGGCTCCCTCGGCCATCCCTTGAATGGTAAAGCTCATCTGCACGTTGCTGTTGTTATCAATTTCGTGCAGTTGGGTCAGGACAAGAGGGGCAATGTGCAGCCGGGGTACCAGGGGGTGCCCGGTGCGGGCGGCGTTATAGCGGTACATGGGCCAATCGGCGCTGTTGGTGGCGTTGGGCAAATCCCAGGCATACAGCGTACTGTTGTGGGCAATCAGTTCCAGGTTACCATCATTATCAATGTCACCCAGTGCGGCATTGTTTTGCATGATGCTGCCGGTGTAAAAAGCGGGCGCATTGGGCGGGTTTTGGCTGGCGGTGAGCTGCTGCCCGTTGCCATCTACGATGGTCACATTGGGGCCAGTGCGCACAAAAATTTCCATCTTGCCATCGCCGTCATAGTCGCCCAGGATGGGCGTGATGCCCACATTGGCCGGGTTGCCGGAACCAAACATGCTGCGTGGTGTCATGGGGAAGCCAGGTACTTGGCTGCCATTGGCAAACCAGGCATAGAGTTTTTGGTCCATGTCCAGGGCAATGACTTCTTTGGTACCATCGCCGGTAATGTCGCCAATAGATGGCGAGGCGGGGGTGGAGTCGGTGGTCACCTTGCCCCCTTGCCAGCCGGGCAAATCGTTCCCCTGGCTGTCCCAGCCCCAAATGCGGAAAGCGGTGCTGGGGTGGTCGGGGCTGTTGTTATAGTAGAAGGTACCGCCGCCGACAAAGATTTCCAGGTCGCCGTCGTTGTTGATGTCGGTCACGGCCGTGGATGACTGCATAATATCGTGAATGCGTTTGGGGAAACCGGGCAGGTGGTTGCCAAAACGGTCAACCACATAAAGTGCCCCGCCACAATAATCTTGGGGCCAGGGATGGGGTGGAATCTGGTAGGGGCAATCCCAACCATCAGGCGGTGGAAAATTTTCGTCAAAGTTGCCTTCATCGGTGCTGATGAGAATGTCCAGAAAACCATCCCCATTCATATCCGCCAGGGAAGCAGACCCCCAGATGGTGTCTGCCAGGTGCCCTTGTAAGCCCTCCCAGTCAGGAAAGCGCAGGTGATGGTAGCTGTTTATGGGGAAGTGGCTGTCTAATATGCCATTGTGATGCAGCACATAAATGCGTTTGTCAAAAGCGCCCACCACAATTTCCAGGCTGCCGTCATTGTCCAGGTCGCCAATGGCGGGCGTGGAATAAACGGTATCGCGGCAGCCAGAGGGGGGGGTAAATTCATCAAAGGTGAGGAAGCGCCACAAGAAATTGCCATTGTGGTCATAGGCGATGACACCGCCCTGGGTGCAGGTGGCGCCATAAATTGTGCCCACGCCGACCACAATTTCCAGGTCGCCATTGCCGTCAATGTCGGCCACGGCCGGGGAGGAGTGGATTTGTTGGCTGTTGGCGGCTATGCCAAAATGGGGGGCAGTGTCGCGCCGCCACAGTTCAGAGCCGTTGCTGCGCACGGCCACGATCCAGCCATTGCTGGTGGCCAGCACAATATCGGGAATGCCGTCGCCGGTCAGGTCGGCCAGGACGGGGGAAGAGGTTTCACAGTCGGGATTGGTACAGCGATGGGGGATGGGCGCCGTCCATAGGGGTTGTACGACGTTGGTTGTCTCGCCAAAACTGGGAGAAACATGCAAGATGAGGAAAAGGGCGGTGGTGATGGCAAGTAGGATCAATTTTTTTTGTTTCAGCATAGAGCGTCTCCTGTGGAAATTATGAATTATGAAGGATGAATTATGAATTTTCATCCCTTGCGGTGGGCGAACCCGAAGCGGCTTCGGGCTACTGACCATGGGAACGTTGTTGTGCTTCCGGTTATTGATATGGGTATTGCTCGTGGGGCGTATGATAATGACTTTTGGCGGTGGTGGGTATAGGTTAGGGGTGGGGACGGCCGTTTGTTAAGCATTTGCTACGGAAACAGCCGCAAAGGATGCGAAGAGCGCGAAGTGAAGAGTTAGCGGCTATTCCTCAATCACCCATTTCTGTAAAAATATGCCCAGCAGTCGTAAATCATTTGATGATTCGGGTGGAGAGGCGTTGGGAATGTCGAAGGAAATGTAATTGTTCTGATCCGAATGCAGGTGTGTGCTGGGGAAGGTGAGTTGTTCGGCCGTAAACTCTGTACTAAACGTGACCTGCCCCACGGTTTCCCCGTTGATGGCTACGGTGACGGGCTGCATCCCATGTCCCCGCGCCTGGATGGTGAGCGTTCGTTGTTTGCCTGGGGCAGCGGTGGGCACAGGGCCGATGATTAGTTCAGCGGTGGGACAAACGGACCAGACGCCGTCAGCGCCGGGCAGTGCCCAGCCCTCAAAGACAGCGTTCAGGTTGGAGGAGAACCCGGCAGGTTTGAATATGAGGGGTAGAAAGGTGCGGATGTATGTTTCAATGGGGGGTGTGGGAGTGGGCACGGCCGTGTTATTTTCCCCCGTTCGCCGCCACCACTCCCACACCGGGATATTGCCCATGTGGGCGGCTTCTACGCTTACAATTTCCTGGCCTGCCGTGTAATTGGTTAGCGTTACCCTGCGCTCAGCCAAAACCCTCTCCAGGTAGACGCGGTTACGCTCACAGACGGTGGTTGGTGTGGTGGCGAATTGGGGGAAGCGCCAATCGAATAAGAGAAACGGGGCCTTGTCTACCTGAGGCGGTACCGAATGACCATGCGAGAGCAGCATGGTGCGGCTGAACATGCCCACGTAGCTGTTGATGATGATGCTGATGGCAACGGCCGTGAAAAACAACAACAACGCCAGCCGTCGTCCCCGTTTGGGTGGTTCCCGTATCCAGCCCTGTACAGCAAAAAATGTGAGCAACACCAGCCCCGGCAGCATGTCTGTCAGCAGCCGAGGCCCAAAACTAAAACCACCCCACCAGTTAGGGAAGCGGGCCACTACCAGGAGATGGGCTATGCTCCAGAGACAAATGAGCCATAACAGGGTGTGTTGTTTTACCGTGTGCCGGTAGTGAATTGTGCCCAGAATTGCCAGCAAAAAGAGGGGACTGTAAATGAATAGACCCCTGGACGGACTCAACAATAGTCCATACAAGGCCAGCGGTAGTGGTGTTGCCTGTTGACCGCTGTAGTTGAGCAAGCCACCTAATTGGCTCGGCAAATAATAAAGTGGTAACCATAAGTCAAATTCATAGCGAGAAAAGAGGCTAAAACAAACCAGGAGGACAAAGGCGGTGAGGGCGACGGGCCAAAAGGTACGGCGGTGTTTGAAAAAAAGAAAACCCAGGACGAGGGCAATGAACACGGCCGTTGTCGGCCGGCACAAATAGGCCAGAAATAAACACAACCCCAACAACCAGGGCAGCAGCGGGAAGGTGGCTTTGTTTTCCAGCCGCACCAGCAGCCACAAACAGACGCTCACACACAAAACAGTGAAATCCTGGTTCCAAAGCGCCGTGCCCAGAGCGCTCATCAGGGTGCTGCCTAACACACAGGCAGCCGCCACCAGTAGACTGGCCACAGGCGGCAAATAATAACGCCCTATCCGATCCAGAACTAAAAAAATAGCCACTACCACCAACGCCGACACAAGATTTTGGGCAGTGTCATCATGCGTGGGCACGCTCATACTCTGGCCCATGAACAGAAAAGGGAGTACAAAAGGCACGGCCAAAACGGAAGAGCCGAGGGGATAGAGATAGTAGAGACGGCCGTCTTTTCCCCCCAACCGCCATTCTACCGTCTGTTCATTGCCGATGACCTCCCGATAAGAGTCCAGCCGGATCGTTTGCTGGCGCAGCATCGCCTCTGACACCAGTAAAGAGTAACGAGAATCACTATTTGTACTGGAATTGGGCGAAAAATAAGCGATGGCGAAAATTAAGAGAGTCAGGGCCATCCGCAACATGCTGGGGAGGATTACGGCCGTGTGCAGCCTGATTGCCTTAACCGTTGGCATTTCCACCGATTCGGTTACGCGCCCGCACATAAAGATCACGTAGCCAGAGGGCGCCATTCTTTTGCCACAACCACCGCTGCCGCCGGGAGTGCCATAGGCTGTAACGGAATGGGTATGACCAGCGGTTCTGACGTTGAAAAGCGCGCACCTGCCGGGCAAAATCGGTATCCTGCTGCCCCACCTGCTCCGCAAAAAGTGAGGCCGCATATTGATATAACGCTTCGTCAAGCTGGTTGGCCTGGGCGGCAGCCTGTATCACATCAGGTGGCAAATCACCTTTGGACGGTTTCTTGCGGGTCACATTCATGCGGGCATAGGCCAGGTTTTGCCAGCCAAATGCCTTTTGCAGGAGCAGTAATGTTTCGTCAAACCGTTCAGTGAGTCCAACAACGGCACACTGGCGCAGGTTGGCTTTGGCTATCTCCAGATCATCAGGTGTACATTCGTAATAGCTACCCGAATGGGCCTTGCCGGCCAACAGGCGCGTCTGGATATTGCTCATATTTTCGTCCAGACGGCTTTCCAAAAATTCGGGCAAGGTCATAGATTTAGCCAGATGAAAGTTGGGGTGCGAGACCTCAGAACGGAGATAGTAAAAGTAGGAGGTAACCAGAGCCAGAGGACGGCGCAAAATGGTGAAGTATGTGGCCGGTTGGGGCAGGATGGCATGAACGCCAAAATTGATATGCCCGCCCAACAAACGGATATCTGTTTTCTGTTCAGGCGGTAAATTTTGAAGGTGTTGGAGTTCCTCTTTAGGCTGGTTGACAATATAGTATTCAATAGGTTCATATTGCCGTTCCAGGATGTGGTATAGGGTGGTGCCGGCCGTTTTGGGGATGTGCAGGAAGATAATGGTCTGCGGTGGGGGGGTGATCATGACATCACCTCGTTAAAGATGCCCTGGTATTGGCGCAGGATGGTATCCCAACTGTAGGTGTCTTGGGTGAAGTGCTGTCCCTGGCGACCTAAGGTGGTTCGCAGTTGGGGCGAGGCCAGCAGGCAGTTCAGGATGGCGACAAATTCGTCGTAGTTGCTGTAATACAGCCCACCGTTGCTGCGCTGGCACTGCTGGCGGGTGACGGCGCACTGGGCATTGACAATAACGGCCGTACCCACCAACCACGCCTGCAATATAATGATAGATAGGCTTTCGTAGCGGGAGGGTTGGATCACGGCCGTAGCCGCTTGCAGGGCATCAAACTTATCCTGCTCAGACACAAAACCAATGGGAATGATGTCGGGATGGGAAGGCAGCGCAAAATCCGGGCTGCCCATCAGCACCAGTTTGAGGTCGGGCGCGTTTTGTTCCCGGCGGTATTGTTGAAAATGGGCCAGCAGTTCAGGCACATTTTTAGCGACGGCAATGCGCCCGCCGTATAACAAAAAGTCGCCGGTAATGCCATATTTCTGCCGAAAGCGGTCACCGGAGACATCGCCCGGAGCGGCAAAACCAAAAGCGGTGGTGGTATGGGGGACACGGCCGTTGCCCGTCACCCGCTGCACAAGCACCCGTTCCGCGTCCGTCAGGTAGACTACATGGCGCGGTAGGTGGAACAAAATACGGTAGGCGTCGGCGCGTAAAAACGGCTCATCATGGGCCGTGGGCACAAAGATCGCTTTGTGCGCCACCAGCGGCAGCCCAAAAAAGGTGGTGGCATAAAGATAAGTAAAAAAGATAAACACGTCAAACGTTGGCTCAGACTGGTAAATAAACTGGAAAAGCGGGGTGGAATAAGGGCCGTTTTGCCGGACCCAATCCATTTCTTGCTCAACGGTATGCTCTTCTTGCCAGAAACGGCCGTTTACCGCCAC
This sequence comes from Anaerolineae bacterium, assembly GCA_023382655.1. Classification (GTDB taxonomy): domain Bacteria; phylum Chloroflexota; class Anaerolineae; order Promineifilales; family Promineifilaceae; genus CAADGU01. The sequence goes on from JAHDWK010000002.1 coordinate 163,778, forward strand.
CGCCTTTTCCCAATTTCGCGGTTCGTCCACCGGGAAGCGGTGGACTGTGACGCCGTTTAACGTGTTCACGCCCGGCGGGTAGACAGAGGCCCAGGTGGTGTACTGCGTGGCGCAGGTAGTGATGACATGTACATCCGCCAGCGCCGTCAATTGTTCGGCCAGGGCGCGGGCGGCGTCTTCCGCGCCGCCTAACACTTCCAGACCGTATCGCTGCACCACCAGGCCAATGCGCAAGGGTTTCACGGCCGTTTCTCCGCCAGTAAAAACATTTCCCCACCGGCCCACAGCAGCACGGCCGTTGCCATCCGCTGCCACTCATCTGGTCCATCAGTTGCCGGCATACGCACACCTCTGGTCAAAGCCACCAACCGCCGCCCGCCATAGCGGCACCAGCTTACCAGTTGGTGTCTCACCGGGCGTTGTCCCCAATGTGGGCGGGTGACGCCGAGCAGGGTGCTCCATATCCGCAGGCCGCCTTCGTCCATCGCATACGCCAGCGCCGGGTATAGGGCCTTTACGCACAGCCCGGCCCCCGCTATCGCCTGTTCATAGGTGGGCCAATCCGGCCGCGTCTCCACAATACCTACCGCCAGTTCGTGCGCTGCGTGGCGTTTCAGCGTTCTTTGTTCCCCTTCTACCACAGACCGGCAGGGTTCATTGATAGCGCATAACCGCCCGCCTGGTTTCAGCACCCGCGCCACGTTTTGCAGCAGCAGTGGCAGATTGGCGCAATGGTGCAGCGCCGCCGCGCAAAACACCAGGTCAAACTGCTCTGGGAAAAAGGGCAAATTTTCACCATCACCAATCAGCCGGTCAAAATACGTGCCGGCGTCATCCATGAGGGCGCGGGCACGGCCCAACCCCACATTTTCGTCAGATACCACATCCAGTGCCACCACCCGGCAGCTACGCCGGGCGAATTGTTTGGCTGCCCAGCCCCGCCCGGCGCCCAAATCCAGGATCGTTTCCTGACCGGTCAGCTTTAATTCTTGCAGCGCTATATCAAAGGAGCGGGCCACGCTGCGCCACGGTTCTTCCGGGTAATAAGGAATCTGTAAGTCTACGGCATTTGTCTGCACTTCATAAATGCCTAAATCTTTGTGGAAGGTTACCCAGCCTTCAGCCTCAGCCGCTTTGGGCTGCCAGCGTTCGTCGTCCACATAGAGGCGGGGCATCCCATTCTGGATGGGATAAACGGCCGTGCAGCCAGTACAAACCAACTCCCCCGTCCAGATTTCCGGTTCGCGCCGTTCGTGGGACACGGCCGTCAGCCCATGCTGGCAGGCCGGACAACAAATCAACTCTAGTAAATCTTCTTTCATCTGATCTGCTCTTGTCATTCCGAACGAAGTCTTCGGAGTGAGGAATCCCTACATGTTGCCTGGGATTCTTCACTTCGCTCCGCTTCGTTCAGAATGACAGTTTGATGCGGTTAAATAGTCCCTTCAAATTCTCTGCCAGCGCCGCGTCACTGTACTGGGCGGCCCAGGGGGCTGCTGCCTGGCGCATTTGTTGGTAACGGCCGTCATCGGCCAACAAGGCCAACACCTGCGCCGCCGCTGCCTGCGGATCGGCCTTGTCAAAGACCAGCCCGGCGGGGCCGGCCACTTCGGGCAAGGGGGGGACGTGGTGTACGGCCGTGGGCGTGCCAAAATACAACGACTCCGCCACCGGCACACAAAAACTCTCCCACTCCGACGTGACAAACAGCAGCCGGGCGTGGCGGAACAACGCTTCCAACACCGCCGGATTGTTCACCTGGTCGGTAAACAAGACCCGATCTTGCAGCCCCTTTTGGGCAATCAACGTTTCAATTTGCTGCTGGTATTTGCCCGTTTGCTGGCGTGTGCCCACCAGGATGAGCACGGTGTTTGGTCTGGCCTGGTTGATATGGCTGAAAATCGCTACCAACGCCAGCACATCCTTTTGGGGCACAATGCGCCCCACCATGAGAAAGTATTCCAATTGGCTTAAAGAAGCGGCCAGCGCCGCATCCTCGCCGGTAAATTGGGCGGTGTCAATGCAATAAAAAACCTTGTGGATATGGGCAGCGGGAAAATTCAGGCTTTGCAGCCACTCGCGGCTGTATTCGCTGTGAACGACATAATGGTCAAAGCGGTTATGTAGCGTAGGCAGTACATCCAGCCCCTGCTGGCAGAGAAAGGCCAGGTGTTCATTTTGCCCGGCAAAGAGGTGGGGTGGGCAAATGCCGTGAAAATCTAGCAGTTTGACATCGCGGCTGCTGAGCGCCAGTTCCACATTGTCGGCATAAATGGAGTAGTGGAACCAGAGGAAATCCTGGCCGGTATTGGGGTAAAAGCGTGAATGGCGGGCCTCGCTGGCTAATGGGGGCGCGATATGATCAGCATACAGATAAACCTGTACGCCAAATTCGCGCAGGATACGGCCGCTGCTGAGGACAAAGTTGCTCACGGCATCACCCGGCGTCAGCCCGGCAGTCATGATGTGAATGGTTTTGGGGAACATGATCATGTGTTCGTAGTGGGCGATTTATCGCCATCTGACGCCGCTGAAGCGGCTACTACGAACGTTTCTCTTCCTCCATAATCGCTTGAATCACCGCCGTATACTGGCCAATGACCGCTTCCCATTGAAAATTTTGCAACACGTAACGGCGGCCCTGTTTGCCCAGGGTCACGGCCGTTTCCCGATGCGCCAGCAAATAATCCAATGTGGCCGCAAATTCCGGGTAATTGCTAAAGTACAGACCGCCGTTGCCCTGGGTGCAATGTTCCCGCGTCACGGCGCAGTCACCATGCACCAGTACCGGCGTGCCCGCCAGCCAGCTTTCCATGATCACAATGGAAAAACTCTCATGTACTGACGGCATACAAAACACATCCGCCGCCGCATAAGCATCATATTTATCCTGCACCGGGATAAAACCCAAATCCAGCACCGAATCGCGGGCTTCGGCGGGAATCGTCACCTGTCCGGGACCAATGAGGACCAACCGAGCCGGGTGGGCAGTTTGCCGACTATATTGTGCCCAATAATTCAGCAGCAGCGGCGTGTTTTTGCCCGGTTCACGCCGCCCGGCATACAGGATGACGGGCGTATCGCCCAGGCCATATTTCTGGCGAAAGCGACGGCCGTCGCCCTGCCAATCCGTATCCACCCCACCACCAATGACCGCGCGAATCTGACCATTCTCAGCCGGGAACAGTTGGTCGGCCAGTGCCCGTTCGGCATGGGCATAAAAGAGCAGCGCCCGCACGCGGGGGATGGTTTGTTGGTGAATGTGCAGGCGGGCGTACCCTTCATCATGCAGGCAAGGAATCATCAGACTGTGAGCCGGGCAAATTTGCGCCCCAAAGGCGGTGGTGGCAAACATGTAGGGGATGAAAATGTACAGGTATTCGTCTTGATGCTGCGCCAGGTAGGTATACAGATCAGGGCAGCGAAACATCTCCTGATGGAAAATTTCTTCCTCGGCGGGGCTGACGGCCGTGCCACGCATCAGCCGTTGGTTGATCTGATCAAAGGCGGCTTTGTCCCGCTTTTGCACGGCAAATCGGCGCACCGGCAGGCCATCCTCGTTGGTCAGCCCCGGTTTGTGGTAGTTTGTGCTCCAATCACTGTACAGGTCGCGCAGGCAGGTGCTCAGGATTTCCACCTCAAAGCCAGACTGCTGCAAATGCACGGCCGTGCGCCGCGTTTCGGCTTCCGCGCCGCCGGGAATATCACGGCCGTACCAGGGAACGACAAAAGCGAGTTTCATGAACAATCCTTCTACCGTTCGCTCAGGGAAGTGGTACTGTACGTTGTCCCACTACTGTAAAGTAAGGAAACATTGTTTTCAATTCAGTGTTCATTTGGGAATGGTAGCTTACCTTTGATTCCTCAAACCCTAACACACTGATGAATTGCTGGATAATAGCTGGTGAATACCACCACCAGGTCGTGGGTGGCTGTGCCCTTTTGGCCTGCGGTACGAAAATAGCCACAGGGCTATACCGGCCCCGCATGAGAGAAAAGCGAAAGAGGTGGCCTCTACTCCACAACGGCTCGGTAATTATGACCGTTTGCCGGGTCAGGCGTAAAGCACTCGCCAAAGCGTGAAATGGATCCCGGAGGTGCAGCAAAATGGCGCCGAAGACAGCCACATCTACTTCGCCAATAGCTTCCGGTATGGCATATGCATTGCCATAGACAACAGGGACTTTAGACCCTTTAGCTTTATGAGAAAACCAATAAGCATTTCTGATCTTTTCCATCCAGGATTGCATGTTCTCGGTTCGTTCTGCTAACGAACCACGTGCATACGGCACAATATCGGCCACTTCGTCAGGGGCCAGGTCAAAGGCAATTACATCCGCTCCCTGACTTTCCATATAGAAACAAAGATAACCACCCGCGGTACCAACTTCCAAAACTCGTTTGCCTTTTAAAGAAACGTTACCCAAATATCTGTCTGTATGGGCACGTAAGTCCCATAAACCCTCGATGACACCATGCTCCGGCAATTCGACTGTGTGGTAAAAGACACAGTCTTCTATAGAAAGTCCTTCTCTGGGTTGTGTAGTAATCTCAATCATCTTTTACATTCACCTATGTTTTCCAGCTACATAAGTAAGTCAAGATAGTTGTAAAAGGCTATCTTGCACATATCTATGATCCGTTTTCCCTTTCCAGTTCTTCGGCTATCAGGTTTACGGCGCGGAGGATGTGGGCATTGAACTGGATTTGTTCGGCCGCCTGTTTGTTAACATAATACACAACCAATTCGTGCAACATCTGGCGAATGCGCTGCAACAGCCCGCCGATAATCGGTGTATTCACCAGAGTTACATACAGCTTCACGTCTGTCTGGTCGTAGACCAGGCTGGCCTGGTACAGGTGTTCGTAGAATTCGGGCGACAGCCGCTTGCCAGACAAGGTGACAATCGGCCCCCGATCTGGCCGCGCCAAATCTTTCTTCGCCAAAATTTGCTGGCGAATGTCCAGCATAATTTCTTCGATATTAATCTCTTCCCTCGCCTCACTCTCGTTCATAGTTCCTCAGTTTCAGAAGTTCAATTTTTCCCAAAAAGTTGAGCTTCTTTAAGGATTTTCCACTTTGGACAGGCGCAATGACCAGACAAGCGGTAAAACGGCCGTTGGTTTATGCTCCGTCGTGGCTTCCAAAAAATCGCTGGTAATGGTCACGCTGGTTTCGCGGAAAGGCATCTGCTGTGTTTCCAACCAGGCCGGGTCGCCAACCCAGTAGACAGTGCGCCCGCTATTTTGCCATCCTTTGATGGTATTGACCAACGTGATCTCATCTAACGCTTCTAAATTGCGCAGAATGAGCGGTTCGTGTCCATACTGAAATTTCAACGGCGCGCCCAACTGATCACCCAGGCCAATGATACTCTGATCATTCCACAGGATAATGGCGTTCTCGTCTAATTGCGCCGCCAACGCCGCTACCTGTTCCGGCAGCCCCACATAATCTACCCGGCTGATAAAACCCCGCGCTGACCAGGCTATGCTGCCCAGCCAGAGAAGGGTGAGGAGGACGGCCGTAGCCTGTAGTCCGTAAGCCGTAAGCCGTAAGCCGTTATCCGTAATCGGTTTACGGATTACGGGTAACGGCTTACGAAAAAAAAGCGAACCAAGCAGGTAGGCGGCACCCACAATGAACAGGGGCAGCGTCGCGGGCACGTAGCGGCGCATGGCGTAAATTTGGGTGGGGTTGTTGCGAATGGTCCAGATGAAAAAGAGGGTGAAAAAGAGAGTGATGAGCAGCATCACGGCCGTTTGCCAGTTCACCCGCCACACCAGCAAACAAATGCCCGCCACCCCCAACCAGACACCCATCGGCGATAGGTACCAACCCAGCCGCAGCAGATTTTCGTAGTCTAATCGGGGCAGTTCCCCGGCGCTGAACAGGTCATTGTAGGTGAGGGTGGGGGCGGTATAGGGCCGTACAAACCAGCCATACACCGCCAGTGCCGCCAACGCGATGATGAGGAGGATGAGTAACGGCCGTCGGTATTTTTCCAACAGACCAACCAGAGGCGCATAGAAATAGGCAAACAGCCCCAAACCGGCCCCACCGACCAACATCATGGCAATTAACCCACCTTGCCCGCGTGTCAGGCTCAAAATGGCATAGTTGTACAGATCAAAAAAGTAAGGCTGGCTTTGCCACAGTGCATGAACCAGCGAATGGGCCACCAGCGCCATCAATGGTACGGCAAACCAGGCCAACCCCGCCTGCCGTCGCCGCCACTGCCACACCACCACCAGCGCCAGAATGGGCAGCACAAACAGCGTGTCAATACGCACCAGGAATAGGCTGCCCAGGCTGGCCCCGGCCAATCCGGCCCACAGCCGCGCCGGGGCACGATTACTCAGCCACACGGCCGTAGCCAACAACCCGCTCCACAGCAAAAACTGCGTCAACGTCTCGCTGGTGGGGTAGCGGGCAAACCATACCTGCATGGCAGTCAGCGTCAACCCCACCAGTGCCAGCGCCGCCACTTCCCACCGGCTGATCTGCCGCACAAAGAGGTACACCGCCAGTGACGCCAGCAGTGCCCACAAGCCGGTCAGCCGCAGTACACTCTGCACCCCGCCCAGGCCGTAGGCTACCGCATACCAGACCGGATGCAGCGGATAGAACTGGGGCGTCAATTCACCCCGCGCCACATCCGTGACGTAAAAGGCGGGCAAAAAGTAACTTTCCACCACCGGGTTGCGAATAGGGCGCAAAACCACCGTTTGTAACGAGGGGTCTAAATCGGCCAGCGTCTCGTCGTATACCAGCAAACGGCCGTTTTGGGCAATATGCGCCGCCAGGTTTACATAAACACCAGCATCACCCGCCCCGGTAATATACTGGTGGGGCCGGACAAAGAGCCAGCCCGCTACCAGCAACCAGAGCAGCAGGAACGGCCGTTCCCAACGCCCCTCTCCCTGAAATAATGACCGCCGGTTAAAAACAGGCAGCGAAGGCGACAATCCACCGCGCTTGATGGCGGCTAGTGCCAACAGCAGCGTCAGCCCAAACCAGCAGCCCAGCAACAGCGTCAGTGAATAGAGGCCAAACTCCACCAGCCAGACGACCGCCCACCCCATGATGACCAGGCCAGCCGTCAGGGCGGCAAACGCTTTTTCCAGCCAATCGAGTGCCGCTGACGGCCGTAACCCGATCAACACCGTCACCAGCAGCCAGCCAGGGATCAACCCCAACAGCAGGATAACGCCCAAAGCCAACCAGCTAACCAACGTCTCGACCATACTTCTCTAGCAGGTGACGGATAAAGTCATGGTAAGCAGCCGCAACCGGTTCCGGCGCGTAGTGTGCGCGAATGGTTTGCCGCCCGGCCTGTCCCATCTGCTCTCGCAAATCCGCGTTCTCCCCTAACTGACACATGGCCGTAACCAGCGCCGTCTCATCTAGCGGCGAAATCTTCAGAGCGGCGGCAGCGGGAATTTCGCTGTACCAGCCCTGGTCAAAGACGATGAGTGGTTTGGCCGCGCCCATAGCCCGCAGCGCCACTGCTGACGTCTCACCGATGGTAGGGTGGCGTAAGCTCAGCACCACATCGGCCAGCAGCAGCCAGCCCACAAATTCTGATAAATTGACGACGTACCCGGTCTGGTAGACAAAGGATTCCAGATGCAGCTCCTTTATCAGCGTTGTGAGTGACTCCGTTTCAGAGGCGAGTGTTTCGCCCACGATGAGAAAATAGGCCTGGGCATTCGTCTGGCGCACACGGCTGAAGGCGCGTAGTGCCAGCTCCATCTGTTTATGGACTGTTATCTGGCCCAGGCTGGCAAAGATGATGGCGTCATCGGGCGCATCCATATCGTTGCGTAGGCGGGGTTGCCCGGTTTGTGGCGTCATCAATTCAGGGATGACACGGGTGGGGATGGACGGCCGTATACGCTGTACCATCCCCTGCGCATAGTGGCTGTGGGTGATCATGCCTAAACTTATGTCAATTAACCGATCGCTCAGCGTTAGTTTGTACACATCTTCAGACTGCAAATGAGTGAGGTAATCCGGGCCAGGGCCAATTTGGGCATAAGCCAGTTCTCGTATATAGCCAATCCGGTCGCCCTGCCCGATGGTGCGGTCGGCGATGAAGTGATGTAGCCCCGGTTCATGCAAAACCACCAGGCCGGGATACAGCAGGCTCATCCGGTAAATCTCTTCGTGGTGGTGACTGTTACCCAGGTGGTAGAGCGGTAAATCATATTGCCATTGGGTGGCGGGGTAAGTTTGTAACGGCCGTACTACAAATTGCGCCCTGATGGCCTCTGCCACCTCAGCCGGGTCAGCTACAAACAGCGTCATGTCGGCATGAGCCGCCAGGTGGGGTAGCAGTTCGGCACTGTGGTCGGCGATGCCGCTGCGCGTAGGGGGTAGCGGGCTGAAATAGGCTATCTTCATCGGTAAACTGCAAACGGATAACGGAGTACGGATAACGGATTACCGTTTACCGATCACCGATCACCTCTTCCAACGCTGCCAGCCGCTCATTCATCTGTTTGATCTGCATCGTCAGTTCGGCCATTTGCCGGCTGTTTGTGACCAGATCGTGATCCTGGGCGACCAGGCGCTCATCGAGTTGGCTGATGGTCGCCTGGATTTCCTGGCTAAAGGTTTGCAAATTTTGCAGTAGGAGTTGGTTAAATTCGTTTTGCTGCTGGAGCAACGGCCGTACATACCACGTCGTCGAAATGTTGTTCCAGCGTGCCCGGAACCAGGTGAGCAGGGGGCCGACCAGGGGGGTGTGCGATGTAAACGGCCGTTCCTGCACCACCGCTTTTTCCCATAACACTTTTTTATCCATCATTCCACTCTTCACTCTCTTTTGGGATCGACTCAGGTGTTCACTGGCGGCTGTTGCCAGCGCCAGCAACCCGGAAAGATAGGCCGACCACTCCTGCTCTGACAATTTGAATTTCGGCAACACCAGCGCTATATCCTGGTAAACCCGGCGCATCAATTTGATCTGCGGCATATGGGACAGGCTTGCCAGGTTTGCCTGCTCCGCCGGTAAAAAATCTTGCAAAAACTGGGCGGGGGTGTAATGCTTCAGCACGTAATACAGCCGGTTACGGTTCAAATCATAATACTGCCGCTCGCTCATTGGCCCCATGGTCAGCGATTCGTGATGGGTGGCCACGGCCGTAGGCACATACACCACGCGAAAGCCGGCCTCTATGGCGCGGCGGCAAAAGTCCACTTCTTCATAATAAATGGGCGAAAAGGCTTCATCTATCAGTCTGATGGCGTCCAGCACTTCGCGGCGCACCGCCAGCGCCGCCCCGGTTACGTAATCCACATCACAAAGTTCATCAGCCTGAGCATTATCTGGTTGTTTATAAAAGCGATGGCGGCCAATGGCTAATGGATATTCGAGCATGGCTCCGGCGTGTTGCAAGGTACGGCCGTCGCCAAAAACCAGTTTCGCGCCGGTAATACCGACGGCCGGGTCCGCCAGCATTGGCCGCACCAATTCCGTCAGCCAGTCCGGGCGCACTTCCACGTCATTATTAAGCCAGATGGTGACATCGTTGCCCGCCTGCTGCAACCCCCGGTTCATGCCCCCGCTGAAGCCCAGGTTTTCCTTATTGGCGATAATGCGGATCGTGGGGAAATTGGCTTGCACAAAGGGCAAGGAATCATCGGCCGAGCCATTGTCCACCAGCACAATCTCATAACGCCCTGGATAGTCAAGTTGGGTCAGGGAAGGGAGGTATTGTTGCAGCAGGTTACGGCCGTTCCAGTTCAAAACAAGGAGCGATACCCTCGGCCACATCGCGGGAGCGTTTATCAAGCTATCCATGCAGCCAACGAGTTTACCGTGCAAGCGGCGATCCGTAAACCGTGAACCGTAAGCCGTAAACCGTAAGCCGTAAACCGTAAGCCGTAAACCGTAAGCCGTAAGCCGATTACGGTCACGAATCACGGGCTACGCTGTATGACCGGCAAATAGGTGTGGACTATCATGGGGACAACGGTAAAAGGCAACGGTGAGGATTCCAGGCTGCGGTCAGGGTCGTAGACGGTGACGTTGAAAACGCCGACTTCATCTACATCGGTGGCGGGGATAACGGCCGTGACCACAAACTCACTCACATAAGTCGTTGTCCGCTCGCTTCCTTGCCAACGCACTACCGTTGCCGGTGTAAAACCCACACCGTGCGCTGTCAGCGTGAAGGATTGCACCTCATTCAGACCGGAAAGGGAGGGACTGATGCTGCTGAGCAGCAGGCCGCCGCCATATTCATATGCGCCCATGTCACAGGGGCCGTTGCGGGCAAAACCGCGTTGGTCGGTGAGCGGGCAGTTGGCGGCGGCGTTGATGGCCGGGCTGCCCGCCAGCAGTGGGATCGTCTCTGTGGGGCCGCCATAGTTGCCCAGAGAACCGAGGAGGGGGTTTGCGGCCGTTTGCCCGGCAAAACATTCATAATCATTCCAATTGCCCGTCACCCGCTGCGGAAACTGGATATTGTGGCCGCCATTGTTCAACTCATCGGTGCAATTTTGCTGGATTTGCCATTCGTTCCCGCCCGTGTTGTTGCTGATGATGGTGTTGCGCACGGTGGCCGGCCCGGCAATGGCCCCGCCCACAAAACCGGCATAGTTGTTGGTAAAGGTGCTGTTGATGATGGTGGTATTGTCGCTGGTGCGAATAGCGCCGCCAAAACCCCGATGCCAGTCATCGCCGGGCAGATTTTGGGTATGAATCGCTTCGTTATAAGCAAAGGTACTGTTGGTGATGGTGACGGGGGAATCAATCAGCCACAGCGCGCCGCCCTGCCCGGCATCGTCGGCGGGCACGGCCGTGGCCGTGTTGTAAATAAAGGTGCTGTTGCTCACCGTCATGGGCGCTAACGTGGTGCGGCTCTGATGGTAAATAGCGCCGCCGTTGCCGCCGGTCGTCAGATTATCATCAAAGGTACTCTGGTTAATGGTGGTACGGCCGTCTTGCGTAATATAGCTAAAAATGGCCCCGCCCAACTGGTTGGTGCTGTTGCCGGTGAAGGTGCTGCGTTCAATCAGCAGTTCGCCGCTCAAATTTTTGGTGCCATCCATGTAGATCGCGCCGCCGCCGCCGCCGCCCGCCGTGTTGTTGGCCGTGTTGTTGCTGAAAGTGACATTGACGGTGTGCAAATTGCTGTGTAGCAGGTGAACGGCTCCCCCATTTTGTGAATGGTTGCCGCTGAAAGTGCTGTCCGTCACCGTCGCCGCCGAGCCGCCGGAGAGGTAGATACCACCACCGCCATTGCCGCCGCCGGGCAGAGCCGCCGCCGTGGCCGTGTTGTTGCTAAAGGTGCTGTTGTTAATAGTCACAGCCACGCCATCATCATGCGCCCCCCAGCCGTTGGTCGCCAGACCACCGCCGTTGTGCCCGGTATTGCCGGTGAGGGTGCTGTTTTCAATGATCAACGTAGACAGCCGTTCGGCAAAAATGCCGCCGCCGTCCTGATTGCTGTAGCCATTGGCAATGGTCAGGTTACGGATGGTGACGGTGGCTCCGTTTTGAATGTTGAATACGCGGGTGCTGCCGCCGCCGCTGAGCGTAATCAGCCCACCGCCATCAATGGTGGTATTGGCTGTGATCGTTTGCTGGCCGGTCAGGGTAATGGTATGCACCCCACCGCAGTTAAACGTGACCAGCCCACCACCATTCAACGCCGTTGCCAATGCACTTTGGGTACAACTGCCGGGTGAGCCATTGCCGACCACCCCGGCCCCTTGCGCCGGTTTGGCCAACCACAGCAGCAAAAGAAACAGGGGAATAATGCGGAATAGAGACAAATAGAGTTGTTTTGTTTTCATAGCCTTTCTCCTCATCATATGCCCAACATCCGCTTACGGATCACGGGTTACGAGTTACGGATCACGGATTACGGTGTACGGACTATGGGATATTGTGAGGGAGGCCACGGCCGTGTTAAACCGGACTTTGGTACTGGCGTCTGGTCTGGGAGGGAGATGAGCAGGTGAGCGAGGGAAGGGTTGACGGCCGTGCGATAAAAATCTGTTCTTGACTGATCGGTTGTCCTTCCCCCTCCCCCTATGATACAATTGTGAAAACTTCCACGAATGCAACTGCGCTAATCATGGCACAAACCAAACCTGCAAACTAAGGGGATCACCCATCGTGATCGAGCAAATTCCAGACATTGTTATCAGCCGATTGCCAGTTTATCTGCGTGAATTGACCCGTTTAGCCGAAGAAGAAGGCAAAGTCAACACCTCCTCCCATGAATTGGGGCAGCGGTTGGGCATCAGTTCCGCCCAAATCCGCAAAGACCTCTCCCATTTTGGCGAGTTTGGTAAACAAGGTACCGGTTACCATATCGGCTACCTCATTGACCAACTGCGGGAAATCCTTAACTTAAAAGGGGAGTGGCAGGTGGCGCTCATTGGTGCGGGTTATTTGGGGCACGCCCTGGCGCATTATCAGGGTTTCGAGCATCGCGGTTTTCACATTTCCTGGGTGTTTGACAATGATCCCCAAAAAGTTGGCGCGCAAATGAATGGCCTGACCGTCCATGACATCGCTCATTTAGAAACAATCCTGGGGGAAGACCAGGTCAAGGTTGCTATTTTGGTGGTGCCGGCCAGCGCCGCTCAAGAGATTACGAATCGGCTGGTGGCCGCCGGTGTGACTGCCATCTTGAACTATGCGCCGATTCATCTGAATGTGCCCAAAGGGGTGCATGTAAGCTACAGCGATCCGGTCGTGCAGTTACAACGGATGACGTTTTATCTTTAGGCACTTATAAATTAGAGATCAGGGATGCTGCGCTGCAAAATGGGGAGTTCGGCCAGGGCTTTACCTGCGCCCAAGGCGGTGCAGGCCAGAGGGTTATCGGCCATATAGGCCGGTACACCCGTTTCACGGGTAAGCAAGGCATCAATCTCGCGCAAGAGTGCGCCCCCCCCGGTTAAAACCATGCCCCGATCAATAATATCGGAAGACAACTCCGGCGGCGTCTTGGCTAAAACTGTGCGCACCACGTTGACAATGGCCTGTAATGGCTCCGAGACCGCCTCCACCACTTCGCCGGTACTGATGGTGATCGTTTTGGGTAAACCGGCCACCTGATCCCGCCCCTGCACCTGCATTGTGGTTGGATCGTCGAGGTCCATGGCCGCACCGATCTTGATTTTAATGGCCTCGGCCGTCGGCTCGCCGATGACCAGGTTGTACTTTTTACGCACGTAACTGATGATGGCTTCGTCCAGATGGACGCCGCCGACACGTACGGATTCGGCGCAGACAATGCCGTTCATAGCCACCACGGCCGCTTCCGTAGACCCCCCTCCCAAATCTACGACCATGTTACCGGCCGGCGTGCCGATGGGCAGCCCCGCACCAATAGCTGAAGCCAACGGTTCAGAAATCAGGTGAACGGGGTCGCGCGCGCCAGCCGCCACAGCCGCTTCGCGAATGGCGCGCCGTTCCACACTGGTAATGCCGTAGGGGTGGGTGATCATCACTTCTGGCCGGCGGAAACGCAATCCCCCAGATACTTTGCTGATGAAGTATTCCAGCATCCCCTGGGTGACAAAGTAGTCGGCAATCACCCCGTCTCGCAGAGGGCGCATCACTTCGATTCGTTCGGGGGTACGGCCGTACATCTCTTTTGCCGCCCGTCCTACCTCCACAATGGTTGTCTTGTCGCCATCTTCGCTGATGGCCACAACCGAAGGCTCTTGCAGGACAATCCCCTTCCCCTGCACATAAACCAACACATTCACTGTGCCCAGGTCAATGGCTATACTGGTTGTAAAAAGCGACACAGTTAATTACGATCCTCATCACGCGGCTGGCTGAAACCAGACGCCATCTCGCGTCGTTGCCGCCCGGAATGTTTACGGCCGACGTCCAGGCGCACCTGCGCCCGCAGCAAAGAGGCTTGAATTTGGGCATACTGGTCTGGGTCTTCCCTGACCCCTTCCTTCATGGCTTGTTCGGCCCGTGCCCGCGCCTGTTCGGCCCGTTCAATGTCAATCTCTTCTGCCTGCTCGGCGGAGTCGGCGAGCACAATCACATGATCCGGCTGCACTTCGGCAAAACCACCGCCGATGGCAAAATACTGCTCGCCGCCGGCGTCGTCACGCACAATCACTTCGCCAAAACCCAGTGTGGTCAGCAGTGGTGAATGATTCGGCAAAATCCCCATGCGCCCTTCCGTACCGGGCAGGCTAACCGACTTCACTTCACCGTTAAAGACTATTCTCTCTTGCGTCACAATATCGCATGTAAAAGCCATAGTTTTGTGTCACGTATTACGCATCACGCATCACGTGCAAAATTTACTGCCATGTGATGCGTGATGCGTGACATTTTTATGCCATCGCCCGCAGCCGTTCGGCCTTTTCGACGGCTTCGTCAATGTTACCGACCATGTAGAAGGCCTGTTCAGGTAAATCATCATGTGCCCCGTCTAAAATTTCGCGGAAGCCACGTACTGTTTCCCGTAGCGGCACATACTTGCCGTTCAGGCCATGGAATTTCTCGGCCACAAACATAGGCTGGCCCAGGAATCGCTCAATTTTACGCGCCCGCGCCACCAGCAATTTTTGATCTTCGCTCAGTTCATCAATACCCAGAATGGCGATGATGTCTTGCAGGTCTTTATAGGTCTGCAAGACCTGTTTGACATCGCGGGCCGTGCGGTAATGCTCCTCCCCCACAATATCCGGCTGCAAAGCACGGCTGGAGGAAGCCAGCGGGTCCACCGCCGGGAAGATACCTTTGGCAAAGACGCTGCGCTCTAACGTGATCACCGCGTCCAGGTGGGCAAACGTGGCTACCGGGGCCGGGTCCGAATAGTCGTCGGCGGGCACGTAGATGGCTTGCATGGAAGTGATGGAGCCGCGCCGCGTGGAGGTGATACGCTCTTGCAGCATACCCATTTCCGAAGCCAGCGTGGGCTGATAACCCACCGCGCTGGGCATACGGCCGAGCAGCGCCGACATTTCCGAACCGGCCAACACGTAACGGAAGATGTTATCAATGAACAACAGCACGTCGCGCCCTTCATCGCGGAAGTACTCGGCCATCGCCAGTCCGGTGAGGGCGACGCGCAATCGCACACCTGGCGTCTCGTTCATCTGGCCGAACACCATAGCCACGGATTCTTCCACGCCGTATTCGCGCAATTCGTAGTAGAGGTCAGTACCTTCACGGGTGCGTTCCCCCACGCCGGCAAAAACGGAATAACCGGAATGTTCACGGGCTACCGACCGGATGAGTTCGGCAATCGTTACCGTTTTGCCCACGCCGGCGCCGCCGTAGATGCCTGTCTTTCCACCACGAATGAAGGGGGAAACCAGGTCAATCACTTTCATGCCAGTTTCGAAGGGTTCTATGGCCGTACTCTGATCCTGGAAATCGGGTGCATCCCGGTGAATGGGATAATATACATCGGAGATGGGGGTGGGACGGCCGTCAATCGCATTGCCCGTCACATCAAACACACGCCCCAGCGTGACCGGACCAACCGGCACTTTGATCGGGCCGCCGGTCGCAGTCACCACCGCGCCCCGCGCCAGACCGTCGGGAGAACCCATGGCCACTGTGCGTACCAACCCACCACCCAAATGCTGCTGCACTTCCAGCACCAACGTCCCCGATGGGCTGTCTACGTGTAGGGCTTCGTAAATTCCCGGCAGATCACTTTCTCCAAATTCCACATCCAATACCACGCCACGAATGGCGGAAACTTTTCCTGTAGCCATATTCCTCCAAAAAGAAAATTATGAATTATGAATTATGAAGCGGTTTCCTAATTCATAATTCATAATTACCCCGCTAGAGCGGCTGCGCCGCCCACTATATCCAGAATTTCGCTGGTAATACTCGCCTGGCGCGCCTTGTTGCGCTCCAGCGTCAAAATTTCAATCAATTCCGCCGCATTATCCGTAGCATTATTCATGGCCACATAACGGGCACTGTGTTCACTGGCCTGCGCCTCCAACACTGATTGGTACACCTGCAAGTCGGTAAAACGGGGTACCACCACATCCAATAGCTCGGCCGGGGCGGGTTCATAACTATACACCCGCTCCGAAACGCCCGACAGGTCTATATGTTCCACATACTCAGACACCGCCATATCGCCAAAATCAAACGGCCGTAACGGCAAAAGCTGCTTGACGGTAGGGTGGCGGGCAATCAGGTTAATAAAGTCAGTATAAGCCACAAAAACCTGATCTACTTTGCCGCTCAAATAATCATCCGTTACCAACTGCGAGATAGGGGTCACATGCAAAATGGAAGGGGCGTCGGGGATATTGTCAAACGAGGCCACCACGTTGTAACCGCGGCGGATCATCAAATCGCGCCCTTTACGACCGACAGCAATCACCTGTGTCGGTTTGTTGAAGGCGCGGATGAATTTTTCCGTGTAGGTGACCATGTTGCTATTATACGCTCCGGCCAGACCACGATTGCCGGTGATGAGAATAACAGCCACATTCTTAATCTCGTCCCGCGCGGTGAGCAGCGGGTGACCGGTGGAGCCAACACCCGGTTGGGAGGCCAGATTGTGTAATATCTCGAACGCCTTGCCGGCGTAGGCGCGGGTGGCTTCCACCTGACGTTGGGCGCGGTTTGCTTTAGAGGCAGACACGGCCGCTAAGGCATTGGTCACTTGCGAGATATTTTTGATACTGGTAATGCGTTTTTTTAGTTCGCGTTCGGTAGCCA
This sequence comes from Anaerolineae bacterium, assembly GCA_023382655.1. Taxonomy (GTDB): domain Bacteria; phylum Chloroflexota; class Anaerolineae; order Promineifilales; family Promineifilaceae; genus CAADGU01. The sequence goes on from JAHDWK010000002.1 coordinate 180,475, forward strand.
TAGTGAGGTTTCATGCATCATGCATCACGTGTCACTTGATGTGTGATGCGTGACACATTTAGTTTGACCAACTAGCGTTGAAGTCTACGATTGCCTGTTTGAGCGCATTTTCGATGTCATCATTCCAGGCACCTTTTTCCAAGATGGGTTGTCCCACATGGGGATGCGCCATGTCCATATAGCGCACAAATTCGCGCATCCAGCGGCTCACCTGGCTGACGGCCACATTATCCATGTAACCCCGCGAACCGGCATAAATGACAAACACCTGATGATCCAGACGCCAGGGACTATACTGCGGCTGCTTGAGCAGTTCCATCAGCCGTTCGCCGCGCGCCAATTGGCGTTGGGTGGCGGCGTCCAGGTCAGAACCAAATTGGGCAAAGGCGGCCAGTTCCCGGTATTGGGAGAGGTCGGCTTTCAGACCGCCGGAGACCTTACTCATGGCCCGTTTCTGGGCGGCGCTACCGACGCGGGAGACGGAGAGACCGGTGTTGATGGCCGGCCGCTGCCCGGCATTAAACAGGTCGGTTTCCAGAAAAATCTGGCCGTCGGTGATGGAGATGACGTTGGTGGGGATATACGCCGATACGTCGCCAAGCAGGGTTTCGATGATAGGTAATGCGGTGAGTGAACCACCGGAACCGGGTATTTTGACGACCTCATATTTTTCCTGTTGGGGATCGTCCAGTTCTTTCAGGCCATGTTCAATGGCTTCCTCTTCCAGGTTGCCAAAGTAGACCTTGCCGTCCACGCCTTTGGTCTCTTTGGTCACGGCCGTACCCTTTTCCACGATGACCCATTCGTCGCGCAAACGGACGGCGCGTTCCAGCAAGGTGCTGTGCAGCGAGAAAATATCGCCGGGGTAGGCTTCGCGGCCCGGCGGACGGCGCAAAATGAGGGACATCTGGCGGTAGGCCCAGGCATGTTTGGAGAGGTCGTCGTAGATGATGAGGGCGTCTTTGCCCTGTTCCATGAACTCTTCGCCGATGGCGCAGCCGGAGTAGGGGGCAAAGTATTGCAGCGGGGCAGGGTCAGACGCACCGGCGACGACGACGACGGTGTAATCCATTGCACCATATTTTTCCAGGGTGCTGACCACCTGGGCCACCTGCCCCACGCGCTGCCCAATGGCCACGTAGATGCAGATCATATCCTGCCCTTTCTGGTTGATGATGGTATCAAGGCAGATGGCGGTTTTACCGGTCTGGCGGTCGCCAATGATAAGTTCGCGCTGGCCGCGGCCGATGGGGAACATGGCGTCTACGGCGATGATGCCAGTTTGCACCGGAGCATTCACACCACGCCGCTCAATCACACCGGGGGCGGTGCGTTGAATGGTGCGCACGGCCGTTGTCGCAATTGTCCCTTTGCCATCCAGCGGGTTCCCCAGGGGGTCCACCACGCGGCCAATGAGCGCATTGCCGACGGGCACAGCGGCTACCTGACCGGTGGCGCGCACTTCGTCGCCTTCTTCAATCTGGGAGTAGTCGCCCATGATGACCACGCCGACGCTATTTGCCTGCAAATCCAGCGCCAGCCCGGCGACGCCGTTGCTGAACTCCACCAGTTCCATGGATTTGACGTCGGCCAGACCACCCACCAGGGCGATACCATCATACACGGCCGTGACCGTACCCACACTGCGCGCCTTAACTTCAAAGTCAAAGCCTTCAATCTGCTGCAGAAGCGAATCAGTAATATTCTTAAAATCTGGGGCAAGGGTTGCCATTCACCAACCTCCTCGGAAAATAATCAAAGATGACGCAGATTTCGCAGAAGAAAATCGGCGTCATCTGCGGATTAACTGTGGATTTGTAAATTGCTTTTAATTCACGCGAGTTATGCTAATCTTTCAACCACCCAGGTCAGTTACCCCTGAGTAGTGGGGATGCTGCCAGTTTGTATGCAGGATTTGGCTGTCAACCAGGGCTGGCAGCGGGCGAAATATACCCTACCCTGTGCCATTTGTCCAACAATTCACAAACGCTTTTCCCCGCGCGTTAGCGATATTACTCAGGCTATTCGCCACGTAGTTGATGCGCCGGTAAACTTAATCTTTATGATGTGGAAACGAAATCATAGGCAGTTATACCTCTTGCTGCTGCTCCTCATCTGGCTGGCGTTTGGACTGCGGCTCATCGGGGCGCAGACTTATGGCTTTTGGACAGACGAAGGGTTGACGCCTTTGCGGGCTTCCTATCCGGTGGCTGAGATTTTGTCGAACCGGATCATCATTCAGGAGGCGGTGACAAAGGATACCCACCCCCCGTTGTTCTATTTGCTGGTGCATGGCAGCCGCCAACTGTGGGGCGAAAGTGATTTTTCCTACCGCTACCTGCCGCTACTGGCGGGTGCTTTGCTGATTCCCTTGCTCTATCAATTGGGGCGGCGGCTGCAGGGCGCGCGGCTGGGGTTGATGGCGGCGTTGGTCACGGCCGTGAACCCGCTGCAACTTTACTATGCCAACGAAGCGCGTATGTACACACTGCTGGCCCTGCTCACGGCCGGAATGAGTTATGTGTTATGGCGGGTATTACAATCAGAGGAGATGAGGGGATTAAGAGATTATCAATCTCCCAATCTCTCCATCGCCCAATATCTTTTTTTCTACGTTTTGCTGGCGGCGTTAGCGGTCTATACCCATTACACGGCCGTCTTTTTAATTGCCGGGCAGGGCATATTTTGGGTGTGGTTGCTCTGGCGGCGGGGGCACAAACGGCTGTTGGCGGGCACGGCCGTAGCCGCCGTCTTGTTGGCGATCCCCCTGATTCCCTTCACCATACCCCGCCTCTTCACCGGCGCAGAAGCCAATTATTACTATGTGTCCCCGCTCATCATGCTGCAAGATGTGGTGCGCTTTTTTCATTTGGGGCGCAGTGTGGAGTATGAGACAACGGCCGTCAAACTCATCAACCTGGGCGCCTTCGCCCTGCTGCTGTTGGGGTTGTATGCCCCCCGGAACAATCTGAAACGCGCCTTTTTGCTGGTTTATTTGTTGTCGGTGGTGCTGGGCCTGATGGCCGGGTCGCTGCTCAAACCAATGTACCAGGGCGTGCGGCACATTTTCATTGGCAGTCCCGCCTTCCTTTTAATAGTTAGTTGGGGCCTTGTTTTTGCCGCCGAACAGTGGCAAAGCGCCCGCCCTCGCGCCACCCATCACCGCTCACTGCCCACTGCTCACCGTTTACTCTGGCCCCTTCTCACCTTTGCCAGCGCCCTCATCCTGCTTGGCGGCTCCCTGGCGGCGGTGGGTAACTACTTTTTCGACGGCCGTTACGGCAAGGATGATTTCCGCGCCATGATCGCCTTCATTGAGACCCGCGCCGGGGAAAACGACGTGATCGTGTACAACAACGCCATTTTGCTGCCGCTGCATGAACAGTACCAGACGCGGCCCGATGTGGCGCTGACGGCCGTGCCCCTCTACCCCCATGCTGCCCGCGATGTGGCCCAGGCCCAACTGGAAAAGTTGGCCGCCACTTATGACCGTCTCTGGTTCATTACTGACCCACCGGCCGACGGCCGTGACGCCGACCAGATCACCCGCGCCTGGCTGGATGCCCATTTGACCGAAGTCGCCAATGTCACCTTCCCTTCCACGACGGCCGTCGTGCAGGCCATCGCTTATGAAACCACCCCTCGTGCCGCCGATACCCTGCCGGACAGTGTGCAACCATTGGCAATAGAATGGCCGGGCTGGCCGCGCCTGGCGGGGGTTGAGCTGGCCGTCACCCAACCTGTGGCCGTGCCCACGCTCTGGTTTTCGCTTTACTGGCAAGGGACTGACCCGGCGACGGGCCAAGAGACGCCCGGCACGGCCGTACGGTTTATGTTGCAAGATGCACTGGGGGCAACCTGGTGGGCCAGCCATGATCAGTGGTTGCAGCCGCCAGACGCCATCTGGCCGGACAGTGAACTGGTGCGGCAAAGTTACCAGTTGCCACTGCCGCCGGGCCTTCTGCCGGGGCGGTATACACTGTTGGCGCAGCCGGTAACGGGCCTGACCGGCGAACCAACCGGTGTGGCGCAACCGGTGGCTGAAGTGGAGATTGCGCCCGGTAGCGATTGGCCGGTTCCCCCGGCCATCCACACGCCGCCCGCCATTGTATTTGACAATGGGCTGGCGTTGGCCAAAGTGGAGCTTTACGATACGGCCGTGCGGCCAGGGCACACCTTACCGCTGAATTTGTACTGGCAGACGGGGGCGGAAACGGCCGTTGGCCTGGGTTACGAATTGGAAGTAATCCGTCTGGATGGCAGCCAACTGCGCACACAAAGCGACCCCATTGGTGCGCGCTGGCTGGAAAGTCTGCCGCCCCACACCTTGCTGCGGGAACCAACCGGCCTCTATTTTTCGCCGGAGACAGAGCCAGGGGTATATCGGCTGCGCTGGCAGTTGCGGCAGGGGGAGACGGTGATCAAGGGACGACCGTTCTGGCGGCCCTGGTCACAAGAGCAAGTGGTAGTCGGCGCCATCAATGTGCGGCCCTGGCCGCTGGAAACAGAACTGCCCGCAAACGTAGACCCGGCGGGCGTCATGTTTGGCGAAGATATTGGGCTGTATGCGTATGAGGTGGCGCAGACGGACACGGCCGTGAACCTGACCTTGTATTGGCAAACGATCAACCAGCCCCCGGAAAATTACCGGCTCTTCGTGCATCTGCTCAATGAGGCCGGTGAGATCGTCGGCCAGATTGACCCCCTGCCCGGTAATGGTTTGCGCCCCACCAAAGGGTGGCGTCCGAGTGAAGTAATTACCGACCAGCCCACGCTGACACTGCCGCCCGATTTACCGCCGGGGACGTATACGCTCTGGCTGGGACTTTACCAGCCAGACACGGGCGAACGGTTGCCGGTGACAGTGAAGGGCGATGGGGTGGCGGACGGCCGTTTGCCATTGGCCACCATAGAAATACCGGAGTAGCCAACCAATGCCGAAAGCAAAATTCGTGTAATTCGTATCATTCGTGGCTACAATACTGTTCATGTTTGCGCAGCAACTTACCCCCACAACCGATGATTGGCAGGAACAGGTGGCCCACTTGCGGGCCGAACTGGAAGAACTGATGCCGCAACTGGTGGACGCGGAAGCGGAACTGGCCGAGCGACATGCGGCTATTAACGCCTTTGAATTCCGGCTGCGGGCGCGCCTCAGCCCCCTGACGCGCAAGTTGAGCACGCTGGATGAAGAAATTCGGGAACTGCGGCGGCGCCTGCGTTGGTTTGGCGATGAATGGTATCAAGAGGCCGCCAGCGATGCCGCCGCCTGGGCGCGAGGCCACAGCGCCACCGAGGAGGGTGAATACCGTTACCGGGAGACGCCCACTACCGCTCGCCCGGAGCAGGATGACGATACGCGGGCGGAGATGAAGAAACTGTACCGGCAGTTGGCGCGCCGTTTTCACCCGGACACGGCCGTAGACGAAACCGACCGTGCGTATCGCACCCAACTGATGATGGCGATCAATGCGGCGTATGCGGCCGGTGATTTGCAGAAATTGCATGAACTGGCCGAATCCCCCGAAAACAATCACCAACTCGACTACAGCCAGGCCGACCAGAAGCTGGCGGAAACGCTGCTGCGGGAAGTGACGCGCATTAAACGGCGGCTGGTAGAAATTAAACAAGAGGTGGCGCAGTTGGAAAAACACGAAAGCGCCAAGATGATAAAGAAGATGGCCCAGGCGGAGGCGGACGGCCGTGACTATCTGGCTGAACTGGAAAAACAGATGCGCGATTTGCTGGCCGAACGGCTGGCGCAGCGGGACAGCTTGCAGGCGCAGGTGGAAAGTTTGGAGATGGGGGAGAGTACCGATGTCTCCGATGAAGACTTCGCCGACCTGGTCTGGGACGTGAGCCTGGAAACCAGCTTTGAAGACGACATCTCCCCTGAATTTGACCGCTACATTCAGCGCCGCCGCGACCGGGTCTACTTTGAAGAAGACTTTGATGACGATTACGATTATGAATAAACCGTAATCCCTGCTCTGTAATCCGCACCTCTTGCCGGGTTACGAAAAAGGAGACATTCTCGTGGACAGGCGTTTATTGGATCGTTTTTTACTACTTCTAATCGTGCTGGCTTGTGTATTTTTGGTGGAAAAAGTGATAGGTGTGGCTCAATCGGCGGCTGATGGTTTAACCATTGCCAGTGAACAAGGTACAGTGCAAGGTGGCAGTGGTTTAGTCCCCAGGTTTATTAATTTCGATATTGGCGCGGCCACGGTTCGTAGTGGCGCCAGTCACCAGGGTGACACTGGTGGCATACCGGACATTCCACCCTATGTTTTATTCCCCAATGCCGGTTATCCATTGACATTGGTGAATTACACCATCCCACCTGATTTTGCCACCGGTGGTGACTTTGAGGCGCGCTTGCTGTTGTCAGCATACAGCGGCAACTCATTCCCCTGTTTTTATGTTTTGAACACAGAGCTGGTGGGTTATGGGCCGGGGCATTCAGCCGCTTTATTTGAGCCTTATTGGGCCGGCGAGCCTTCCTCAAGTGATCAGTATATCGTGCCAGTGAACGATTCTTCGATCCAGGAATTGCCGATCACTTTCCAATCGCTGGACGGCTTCCCCGCGTATCCTGGTGATGCTGTCACGTTCACGCTGTGGCGCTATGCCGACGATATCAATGATACCTGTGTGGACAACATTGCCCTGCGGAGTGTCTCTTTCACGTATCAAGGTTTGACCACTTATTTACCCTATACCGTCAAATCACCATAACATGCACCCATCCGCCCAAAAAGTAGCCGACGCGGCCCAGCAATTGGGTCTGACTATCGAGATTGTGGAGTTTGCCCAGACGACGCGCACAGCACAGGAGGCCGCCGATGCCATTGGCTGCATGGTGGCGCAGATTGTGAAGAGTTTGTGTTTTGCGGTAGAGGGCCAGGCTGTTATCTGCCTGGTCTCCGGCGCGAACCAATTGGATGAGAGGAAGCTGGCGGCGCTGTGCGGCGTCGGCCGTAAACAAGTGCAGCGCGCCGATGCCGAGTTTGTGAAAGCACAAACCGGTTTTAGCATTGGCGGCGTACCCCCCTTTGGGCACAGCCAGCCCCTTCACATCTTCATTGACGAAGATTTGCTGGTATTTGATGTGGTCTGGGCGGCCGCCGGTACACCCTTCGCCGTTTTTGCCATTTCCCCCACTTCCCTACAATCCGCCAGCAATGGCACAGTCGCCAATTTGAAAAAATAATCCACAGATTTCGCAGATGACGCAGATTTTTCTTAAGCCTCTTCATCTTTGCCTCCTTTCACTCTTTGCGTCTTTGCGTTGAAAACAGCTTGAAGGAGTTTTTCATGGAAGCAACCATTACCTTATTGCCCGGCGATGGCATTGGGCCGGAAATTGTAGCGGAAGCCAAGAAGGTGCTCACGGCCGTAGCCCACCGCTACCACCACACCTTCCACCTGCCCGAATACATCTACGGCGGCGCGGCCATTGACGAACTGGGCGACCCGCTGCCAGAGGAGACGTTGGCTGCCTGCTTGAACAGCCAGGGGGTACTGATGGGCGCAGTCGGGCATCCGAAATTTGATGATCCCACCTTAAAAGTGCGCCCCGAACAAGGACTGCTGCGGCTGCGGCAGGCGTTGGGCGTATTCGCCAATTTGCGGCCGGTGAAGGTGTTTGACGCCCTGGCTGATGCCAGCCCGCTCAAGCCAGAGCGGGTGCAGGGCGTGGACATTTTGTTTGTGCGTGAACTCATTGGCGGCATCTATTTTGGCACGCCGCAGGGCAGAACGGTGGGGGAGCACGGCCGTGAAGGGTTCAACACCATGCGTTACAACGAAATGGAAATCCGGCGGGTGGTGCAGGTGGCCTTTGACCTGGCCCGCAAACGGCGCGGCAAAGTGACCAGCGTAGACAAGGCCAACGTGCTGGCCGTCTCCCGCGTCTGGCGCGAAGTGGCCCACGAAGTCGCCGCCGAAAACCCGGACGTGCAGTACGAGGATATTCTGGTAGACGCCATGGCCATGTACCTGATCAACCGTCCCGCCGATTTTGACGTGGTGGTCACGGGCAACCTCTTTGGCGACATTCTCTCCGACGAGGCTTCCATGATTACCGGTTCGCTGGGGATGCTGCCCTCGGCAGCGTTGGGCGAAGCGGGTGGGGTGGGGCTGTATGAACCCATTCATGGCTCCGCTCCGGATATTGCCGGGCAGGGCATCGCCAACCCCCTGGCGACCATCCTCAGCGCCGCCATGCTGCTGCGCTCCAGTTTGAATCTGGATGAAGAGGCGGGGGTGGTGGAAACGGCCGTGTCCCAGGTCCTGGCTGCCGGTTATCGTACCCGTGATATTGCCAGACCAGGCGAAAACGTGGTGGGTTGTACCGAAATGGGGGATCTGGTAGCCAATGTGATTGCCGGTGAGAAATATGGCTAATATCCCCGCGGACATTCTGCTGGCACTGTTGGGTTTGTTATGCCTGCTATTTGTCCTGTTTGTGTGGATGAGACAGCGGCGGGGCAGGCGGGTAACGGCCGTTTCGCCTGCCACCACCCCCCAATCAGCCATCCGGCGAATCACAGTGTATGTCCTCAGGTTAACCGGATTCGCCCTCGTCTCCTTTATCATCATTGCCTTCTTGATGACGATATACCTGAACATCCGCACGGTTATCGAAGAAACCGCGCCCGCACCGAGCCTGGTAGAAATTCCCGATGATCTGGCCTTTCCGGTGGAAGAAATAACCTTTACCGGAGGCGACGACCTGGCGTTGGCCGGTTGGTATGTGCCACCGCAAAACGATGTGGTCATTATTTTGCTGCATGGTTATGGTGGCAATCGCACCGGTAATATCTGGCACGCCGAACAGTTGTATAAGGCCGGTTACGGCCTGTTACTGTATGATCAGCGGGCTTCAGGCGAAAGTGAAGGCGACCACCGCTCTTATGGCTGGGAAGACCCGGCGGATGTGGCCGCCGCGATGGACTATGTTCACGGCCGTGCCGACGCCAACAACGTGAACATCGGAATTGTTGGTTGCTCCATCGGCGGGCAAATCGCTGTGCAAAGCGCGGCCCAATATCCAGACATAACGGCCGTATGGGCTGATGGCACATCCAGTGTGCGCGCCGATGATATTCCGCCGTCTGACCACCCGTTGCTCTTTTTGGTTAGGGCTTCCAATTACCTGCTCGATTGGCTGTTTGCCCAACGGTTGAATATGGAACCGCCCCCGGCTCTTATTGAGCAGATAGGCCACATTGAGCCGCGCCCGGTGATGCTGGTGGCCGGTGGGCAATCTCATCCCCTGTATGGCAGCGAATCGTTGATAATGCACCGGTATGCCACTTACGCTGGAGAACATACGGCCGTGTGGGTGATTGAAGAAGCGTATCATTGTGATGGCCCGGCTCATCGGCCGGATGAATATGCCGAACGAATGGTGGATTTTTTTGCTGCGGCTTTTGCTGACGCGGCAAAGTGAGGTTGTATGATGGAGATGATGCTTTCGGCCCGGCCCCCATTTTCGCTGGCGACTGTGGTCAATTCACATGGCTGGGTGCAATTGGCCCCGTTTACCGGGCCTGATGATGAAAATGGTTTTGATTATGTGCTGGAACTGACTTCCGGTCGGGTCATTTCGTTTCATGTGGGTGCGGCTGAGGGTGGTGTGTGTGTTTCGCTGGCAGGGGCCCTCACGGAAGCGGAGCGCGCCGAAGTCGCGCCGGCCGTCACCTGGATGTTGGGGCTGGATATGGATTTCCGCGATTTTTATACGGCCGTCGGCCATGAACCCAAACTGGCACATGTGGCCGAACGGGCACAGGGGCGGTTACTACGCGCGGCCACCCTGTTTGAAAATGTGGTTAAAAGCATCCTGACCACCAACACCACCTGGGGTGGCACCAAACGGATGGCGTTGGAACTGGTCAACACCTTTGGCGTACCCTTGCCCGATGACCCGCAGCGTCGCGCCTTTCCCACCCCTGCCCGGCTGGCAGCAGCAGACATTGAAACGCTGCGAAAAACGGCGCGATTAGGCTACCGCGCCCCCTATGTGCTGGAATTGGCACAACGGGTAGCCAGTGGCGAGTTGGATTTGGAGGGGTGGAAAACGGCCGTACTGCCCACCGATAAACTCCGCCAACGCCTGCTCTCCCTCAAAGGGGTTGGCCCGTATGCGGCCGCTTCCCTGCTCATGCTGATGGGGCATTACGATTCGGTACCGGTGGATTCCTGGGCGTATAAGCTGGTGTCGTATGAATGGTACGACCAGCAGCCGGTCGGGCGTGCCGAAGTAGAAAAAGCATTTGCCGATTGGGGCAAATGGAAAGGACTGGCTTACTGGTTCTGGGATTGGTCGTATCACCACAGCCTTTTAGATGGCAGCGTGTTACCGGAGAAACCATGAGCAAATTCAGCCTGAATCCCGACTCGTTGTTTCCCAGCCGCCAGTATGGTTTTTCGCAAATTGTGGTGGCGCAGGGCAGCCGCACGGTTTATTTTAGCGGACAGGTGGCCTGGGATGAAAACCAGAACATCATCGGCGAAAACGATTTACGGGTGCAAGTGTGGCAGAGTTTGCGCAATGTGGAAATCGTGATGACTACTGCCGGTGGCACTATGGCCGACATTGTCGCCCTGCGCATCTATATTGTCCATGACTGGATGGACAAAACCGCCCCGGTAAGTGAAGGATTGAAGACCTTCTTCCCCGGCGACCATCCCCCCGCCACTACCTGGATTGGTGTGCAATCCCTGGCCCGGCCCGAATTTTTGATCGAGATTGAGGGTACGGCCGTGTTGGATTAGTTACCGCCAGACATCCGATTTCTTCAATAAATCGGATGTCTACTCACACGAGTGAAAATGTCATCTACATGGTAGGACAATGAGTGAGATGTTATGCAAAACCCTTGGTCAGATTTGCCATTAGAGCCGCCCTATGTTCTTCCTCAGGAAGAAGATGCCATCTCTGCTTTTAATGCATCGGCCAGTGAAACACATCAGTTTCACTGTGAACTGCCACCTGAACCTTATTTAGGTAACCCAGAAGCAGAGATCATTTTACTCAATCTCAATCCTGGCTTTTCAGTACATGATGCTGCATTTTATGGCCATGAACATGTCCGCCATGTCTGGCGAAAAAACTTGTTGCATGAGGAACTGCGATTTCCTTTTTACATGTTTGACACGGCCGTACCGCAATATATTGCCGGCCCCAAATGGTGGTCAAAAAAACTTAAAGAACCAATCAACCTTGCCGGACGAGAAGCAGTCGCTCAAAAGTTTTGTTGTATTGAATACTTTCCATATCATTCACGAAGATATCGTGGGGTCAAAACGATATTGCCCTCACAGAAGTATAATTTTCGTCTCGTGGAAAAAGCGATTGCCCGAAGAACTATCATCATTTTGATGAGAAAAGAGAAGGCCTGGCTTTCGGCAGTACCAAAACTGAAGGGCTACGATCTGCTTTTTAGAGTCAACAGTACACAAAATCCTGCTATTAGTGAGAATAATTGTCCGGATGGGTTCCCACTTATGGCCCAGATATTGCAGCAATCATAAAGTGCTATGGAGGAAGGAAATGACACAACTGAATAAATACAGTTCGCGCATTACGCAGGTTAAATCGCAGGGGGCATCGCAGGCCATGTTGTACGCCACCGGTTTGCAGCCGGCCGATATGGACAAGGCGCAGGTAGGTATTGCCAGCATGTGGTACGAGGGCAACTCCTGCAACATGCACCTGAATGACCTGGCAGCCAAGGTCAAAGAAGGTGTGCAGGCCGCCGGGCTGGTGGGGATGCGTTTCAACACCATCGGCGTCAGCGATGGCATTAGCATGGGTACGGATGGCATGAGCTACTCCCTGCAATCCCGCGACCTGATCGCCGATTCGATAGAGACGGTGGTCAGCGCCCAATGGTACGATGCCATCATCACCCTGCCCGGCTGCGACAAGAACATGCCCGGCAGCATCATGGCCCTGGCACGGCTGAACCGGCCCGGTTTGATGGTATATGGCGGGACGATCCGGGCGGGCTGCACGGCCGTACACGACAAACTTGATATCGTTTCCGCCTTCCAAAGCTATGGCGAATACCTGGCCGGGCGCATCACTGAAGAGGAGCGGCAGGACATTGTGCGCTACAGTTGTCCTGGCGCGGGCGCCTGCGGTGGCATGTACACGGCCAACACCATGGCCTCGGCCATTGAAGCATTGGGTGTGAGCCTGCCTTACAGTTCCTCCTATCCGGCTGATTCACCGGAAAAGTTGGCGGAATGTGTGCAGGCGGGTACGGCCGTCCGCCTGCTGCTGGAACGGGACATCAAACCGGCCGACATTATGACCCGCGCCGCCTTTGAGAATGCGATGGTGGTGGTCATGGCGACCGGCGGCTCCACCAATGCTGTGCTGCATCTGATCGCCATGGCGCGGGCGGTGGGTGTGCCGCTGACGCTTGATGATTTTCAGACCGTCAGTAACCGTGTGCCGTTTATTGCCGATCTGAAGCCAAGCGGCAAGTACGTCATGGAAGATTTGCATAACGTTGGTGGTACCCCGGCGGTGATGAAATACCTGCTGGCCAACGGCCTGCTCAACGGTGATTGCCTGACCGTGACCGGCCAAACGATTGCCGAGAATCTGGCAGATTTGCCGGGATTAAGCGAAGGCCAACCGATCATTTATCCGCTGGAAAATCCTATTAAAGAGACCGGCCATATTCAGATTTTGCGCGGCAATCTGGCACCCGAAGGGGCCGTTGCCAAAATCACCGGCAAAGAGGGGCTGGTATTTACCGGCACGGCGCGGGTTTATGATTCGGAAGAAGCGATGTTGGCCGGATTGGAGCAAGGTGAAATCCAGAAGGGGGATGTGATTGTCATTCGGTTTGAAGGGCCGAAGGGTGGGCCAGGGATGCCGGAGATGCTGACGCCGACAAGCGCGATTATGGGCGCGGGATTGGGGCAGGATGTGGCGTTGTTGACGGACGGCCGTTTCTCTGGCGGCTCTCACGGTTTCATTGTCGGTCACATCACCCCGGAAGCCCAGGAAGGTGGCCTCATCGCCCTGGTGCAAAATGGCGACCAGATCACCATTGACGCCGCGAAAAACAGTATTGATGTCCTCATCTCGGAGGACGAAATAGCGGCCCGCCGGGCTGCCTGGGCAGCGCCGCCGTATAAGGCCACACGCGGCACGCTCTACAAATACATCAAGAGCGTCAAATCCGCCTCCGAAGGTTGTGTCACGGATGAATGATGAATAAAAACCCGGCTCTTCACAAAAGCCGGGTTTTTCTTTTACGGTCGTTAGCCAGTCGTAAGTTTTTCATAAGGTTGGTCGTAAGGGGTGCTGCCTATACTTCCCATTGTCCGAAGCAAGTTACCCGATTCATTCAACATTTTATATACAGCAGTTCTCATTTGACTTATTGGAGGCAAACGGGCCATGATCGCATCAGAATCAATTTTTACCACACGCTATAACACCCGAATCAGCGCCCAACAGGCTTACGCTGGCTTGAAGAGTCTGGTAGATTATGCGCTGGTCATTCCGGCGCTGCTGGTTTTATGGCCATTATTCCTGGGGCTGGCGCTGGCAGTGAAGTTCGATTCCCCTGGCCCGATCATCTACCGGCGGCGCGTGTTGGGGCGTGACGGCCGTGTCTTTGATGCCTTCAAATTCCGCACCATGTACATCAACGGCGATGACATTCTGGGGCAACATCCTGTACTCAAAGCCGAATTGGACCGCAACTACAAATTGAAAGATGACCCCCGCGTCACCAAAGTGGGCAAACTGCTGCGCAAATTCAGCCTGGACGAACTGCCCCAACTTTTCAACGTCCTGTTCCAGGATATGTCTCTGATTGGCCCGCGTATCATTGCCCCCGAAGAAATCGAAAAGTACGGTGCTTATGGCCCCGATTTGCTGGCTGTGATGCCCGGTATCACCGGTCTGTGGCAGGTGAGCGGCCGTTCCAATACCAGCTACGACGAACGGGTTAAACTGGACATGCAATACATCCATAACTGGTCAGTATCGTTGGACATCAAAATCCTGTTCCGCACTTTCCCCGCCGTGATGAAAGGCGAAGGCGCTTACTAGAATAATCTGCGAAGAAGCGCGAAGAGAAAAAAATAAAAACGCCTCAACCATTTGGTTGAGGCGTTTTGTATTAGATACCAGGTTTCTGAATCTTGCGCTGCCGCCGCACCGCTTTTTTCTTTTCAATGCGGTCCAGTTCGCTCTTAGACACGTACCAGCGCTTGCGGCGCACGTCGGTCAACACGCGGCTCTTTACCACAGACTTCTTGAAACGGCGGAACAGCTGTTCCTGCGTTTCATTCGGTCGCAAATCAACCTTTGGCAATACTCTCACCCCCTTGCGTTAAAATCTCTTTATTCATGTGGCTAAGTTTACCGCCATTGACTTTATTTGACCAGACCACTTTCGCGCAGCCACACGGCCGTCCGCTCCATCCCCTCTGCCAACGGAACCCGTGCCCGGTAGCCAAGCACCGTTTCTGCCTTCTGCGTGGGGTAAATAGAGCGGCGCGTCAGAAATTTCAGCCGTTCCTGGTTGAGGGGCAACCCTAATTTAAACAGACTGTTGGCGTCAGCCAGCAGGCGCGCCGTCCAAAAGGGCAAACGGCGTGGCTTCTTACCACAAATCTGCCCATAATAGCCCATAAACGTCTGCCAGGGTACGGCCGTGTCACAAAAATTGAACGCCTTGCCGGTTGCTGTTGACTGCATGGCCGTCAGCAGCATCCCGTCAATCAAGTTATCAATGTAGACCGGCCAGGCGTGCCCCAAACCATCACCAAACAGCACCGGCGTCCCGTTTTGGATGAGCTTCACCAGCCCTACCGTCCAGGCCGCTGAGCGCGGGCCATACACCAGCGCCGGACGTACCACCACAACCTCCTGCCCTAACCCCGCCCCCAGTTCACGGGCACGGTTATCACCCAACGCTTTAGTCCGGCCGTACACATCTGCTTGTGTAGTATCCAGCGGCGTGGCTTCGTCAATTTCCAGTTTGTTGGGACGGCCGTAGGCGGCAATCGAACTCACTGTCACCACCCGTTTGACATCGGTTTCATAGGCTAACCGGATGAGGGTTTCTACGGCCGTGACGTTGAGCGCCATTGCCTCGGTCGGGTCGTCTTTCATGCGACCACCACCCACCCAGGCCGCTACGTGGAAGATGATGTCTTGTCCGGTTACGGCCGTGTGCAGCCCCGCCTCATCACGTAAATCCACCGGTTGTAGCGTCACGCCCGCTTCAGCCAGAAAAGACGCCTTTGCCAGATTGCGCCCCAGGCCGGTGACAATTGCCCCTTCCTCCGCCGCCAACCGCTGTGCCAGCCGCCCGCCGATAAAGCCGGTAGCCCCGGTCACCAGCACCCGTTTCCCTTTCAACGCTTCATTCAGGTAAGACATGGGCTGATTGTAGCCAAAAGGCGCGACTGTGACAGGTGATTACAGCTTAACATCCTCAATCCAACGCCGCATGAGAGGTACGGCGAAATCAAAACGGCCGTCTCCCAATTTCTTCACCACATCATGTTGTTGCAATATTCTCAAACTGGCTTGCAGGCTGGTTTTGTCCAATCCGGTCAGGGTTAACAATTCGGTGGCGCTAAGATGCGTTCCCTTTGCGGCTAATGTGCGCATAATGGGGATTTGTCCGGTAGGGTCGGATTTTTCCGCCTGTCCCCAAACGCCATTGAAATAGTAGCTGCCCTGGTCATAAAACGCGCGGGATTCAATTACCTGATTCACATCTTGTGGCGTGAATTCGGATGAGCGTATCTGGCCGCGTTCAAATATGGCCTGGTTATACTGGCTTACCAGACTGTGGGCGATGAGTTGGGTCAGGTAGGGCTGTCCCTGCACCAGTTCAAAGATACGGTCGGCAGCAGCATTGGTGAAGGTGAGGGGAAAGTTTTCACCAGGGCCAGCCAGCAGGTTGCCGGTAGCTGAGCGGCTGAAAAAGCTGACGCGAACCGGCGTGACGCTGGCAAAAAGCGGATTCCAGTAGTCGGCCGTCATCTCCTCCAGCGTATGCAGCCCGGCCAGTGCTAGAATTAGCCAGGGTTCACTGTGGATGACGCCGCGCAGAAAATCCAGGAATTGGGTGTCTACACGGCCGTCCGCAATCGCCTCCTCAATCAACTCGAACTCATCAATCGTCAGGATAATGCGCCCGGGTGACAGGTTGGTTGGGGGCGCAGATGGCGTCGGTTCCCCACGCAGACGGCGGAAAAGACCGCGTTTCTCTGCTGGTTTTGCCTGATGATGAAATGCCATAACAATCTGGCGCACATCGCGCAAAAATCGGTTAAAGGTCGGATACCCATTTGGTTGATAAGTGATCGGATCAGGTTCGGTCAGAGCTGCAAAACCGGCATCCTCTAAAGCATCAAAGAGCGCCAGCGCCAGATAGCTCAACAACTCACCGGTGTTGCTCACGCGCCCCACGCGCTGCATGGTCAGCCCGGCCACTACCGTCTCCCCGCCAAAATACCGGTGCAGGTTTTGCAGAATCGAGGTTTTACCCATGCGCCGGTGGCCAAACAACACTACCGAATTGACGTTATGGCTGGCATCGTTGCCCCACAACTCTTGCAAACGAGTAAAAATTTCAGTGCGCCCGACAAAAAGATTTCCAGCTACCGGGTTGCCCACCACAAACGGATTGGCGACCGGTTCGACGATCACGGCCTGACTCGCCGCATTGACCAAAGCAGAAAATTTTCTGGCCATTTCGCCGGCGCTGGCATACCTGTCTACCGGATTTTTAGCCAGGGCTTTAAGGATAACTTCGTCGTAAAGCGGTGATAAACTGGGATTGGCGTCTCGTAATGAGGGGATCGGATCCTGAATGTGCTGTAGAAAGATAGACATGGCAGTGTCACCTTTATACGGCCGTTGTCCCGTTAGCATCTCAAATAATACGATCCCCAACTGATAGACATCGGTGTGGGCGTCAACCCTTTCACCACGTACTTCCTCTGTAGACATATAGTCTGGCGTCCCCTGCACGCCAGTGCTGGTTAAAGCTTGTGTCGGCAGGGCAATGCCAAAATCTGAGAGATAAACGGTCCCATACTGGTCTAATAGGATATTGCTGGGTTTGATATTGCGATGAACCAGCCCCACCTGGTGAATACTGTCTAAAGCTGCGGACAGTCTTTGCAGGGCGCTACTTGCTTCGGATGGCGACAATGGCCCCGATTGCAGCCTTTTTTTCATATCACCACCCGTCATCAAGCGCATTACCAGAAACGGTTGCCCTTCTTCATCACCAAAGTCATAAACCGGCACAATGGCCGGGTGTTCCAGACGGGCGATTAGGTCTACTTCACGGCCAAAGCGAAGACGGAACCCATCATCGCGCGTTGTTACATGTGGCCATAACTTGATGGTTACGGCACGACCAAAACGCTCGTCATAAGCTTCGTAGGTTTTGGCGACGGTCCCTTGTCCAATTTGCCGGACGATGCGGTAACGGCCGATGTACGTCGCAGTTTCACTCATAGAAGTCCTCTTTTTCCAGAAAACGGGTAAACGTCTCTTGCAAAGCTACCTGTAAGCGGCGCGGATGCCCTTCTGTTGCCAGCCAGGCCCTTTCAATAGCTTCTGGTGGCAGTGTTGCCTTTGTCTTTCCCAGATAGTGTTTGACCAGGGCATGAGTTTCCGTCAACGTAAAATAGGGCATGTTGATCTGCATGCACAGTCCGGCCAGTGGTGAAGTCATCTCCGGGCTGTCGGGAAAAAGCTGGCCCAAGGGGGAACGACTGGCGATGACCAGCGTAAACGGCGCCTGCGCACCATCGGCCAACCCGCGCAGTTCGGTACGCACGTTGAGGGTAAAACCTTCCCAGGTCATCTTTTCAATTTCGTCCAGACACAAAATAATACGCCGTCCTTTCAGTTGGCGCGCCAGACGAAAGCCGCGGCTGGTTTCAACACCCAGTTCGGAGCAGATATAATCAAAAAATTCTGTCTCGCTGTGAACCAGTTCCATGCTCAGGTAAACAAAATCCTCCGGTGGGATATTCAGCTTTTGTGGCCCTTGTTGGGTAATGTGCCACAGGAGGGAGGATTTGCCTGTTTGCGTTGGCCCGACAATGGAGAGGCTGACGCGCTTTTGTAGCTCGTACATGATCGCGTCTGTAAGTGGTTGGCGCACCAGGTAGGCAGTCAGGTCTTGAATCTGGCCGGTGCGACCAAAGGGGTTGAGTGGGGACGGCCGTACCAGAGGCACAAGCGTTGGGGAAGTGACGGCCGTTGCTTCCTCAGGCGACCATTCCGGCCAGCTTACATGCGGACGGGCCGTAACCAGGGTTACCAGCAACAACTCCATTTGTCCCCTTTTGCGCATCTCTTCCACCAGAGCAATAACTTTGGCGCTTAATCGGTCGCCGCTCAAATTGTCGTAATTGATATTCAAGTCAAAACAAAGCTCCCGCAAATCTTGCAGATCAAAATGCGCTTCAATCATCTGGCGCAATTGGCGAAAATAGAGATGAGTAGTCATGGTGAATGAGTACGGCCGTTATCAAGTAAACTCCTGCTCATTGTACACAACCTGTCTAGAAACAAAAGAGCAAAATTGGCCGAAAGCATAGAAAATCCGTGCTATAATTCTGCCCACTTTCCACCGGTTACCGATTACGGAAAATGGATTACGAATTATGTCAACAACTTACGTGGCCATAGACCTGGAAACGACCGGCCTCGACCCGGACAACGACCGCATCATTGAGGTGGCTGCCATCACCTTTCGCGGTAATGACATTCTGGATGAATTTGGCTCCCTGGTGAACCCGCACAAAGATCTGCCACCCTACATAACCGGGCTGACAGGCATCACGCAGGAGATGGTTAACGGTGCGCCGGGCATGTTTAACCTGCGCTCGCGGCTGCGTGCTGTCCTGGGCGACCATGTGCTGGTGGGGCACAATGTGGAATTTGACCTCGGCTTTTTACGGTCGGAACGGCTGGGCGTGGGCAATCCCCGGCTGGATACCGTCACCCTGGCTACCATCCTGTTTCCCGACGCCGGCCGTTATGGGCTGGATGCATTGTCCCGTTTTCTCAACCTGCCCATGCCGAATGGAGGGCAGGCACACCGCGCTCACGCCGACGCCGAACTGACGGTGGAATTGTTCCTGGCGCTCAAAGAACGGGCCATGCAAATCCCCCTGGCGCAGTTGGATGAAATTGTCATGGCCGGGAAAAAATTGGGCTGGCCGGAAACCATTTTCTTTGAAGACGTATTGGCGGCACGGGCGCGCACCGCTTTTGAGGGGGGTGAACTGCGCCAGCGCGGACGGCTGCCCCGTCTGTTTAATCCACCCAAATTAGAAGGCCGTTCCTTTGCCCCAGCCGAAAAGCCAATTGCCTTGGACCCTGACGTGGTTGCCAGCATCATCCGTCCCGGCGGTAATTTTGAGCGGGCCGTGCCCGGTTATGAATACCGGCCACAGCAAGAAGATATGCTGCTCTCGGTGGTGGATGCTTTCAATTATGGCTCCCATGTCATTGTGGAAGCGCCGACGGGCACGGGTAAATCGGTGGCGTATCTAATTCCCGCGGCATTTTGGGCGGCGCAAAACGGCCGTCGCGTGGTTATCTCCACCAACACCATCAACCTGCAAGACCAGCTCATCAACAAAGACATCCCCGAACTCCAGCGGATTATGCCCTTTGAACTAAACGCCTGTGTGCGCAAGGGGCGCAGCAACTACATCTGTACCCGCCTCTTCCAGCAAATGCGCCACAGCGGCCCCAGCAACAGCGACGAAATGGCGCTCTATGCCCGCATCCTGCTCTGGTTAGGGCGAACCAAAACGGGTGATGTGGCCGAATTGAACCTGCGCACTCCTGGCGAACGCATTGCCTGGGCGCGGCTGAGTGGCGAAAACAGCGCCTGCACCCAGGATCAGTGCGCTCTGGAAAATTGCCCGCTGCACCATGTACGCCGCCAGGCGGAACTGAGCCAGATCATCATCGTCAACCATGCCCTACTGTTGTCCGATGTAGCCAATGAAGGGCATATTCTGCCCGACTTTGTGGATTTGATTGTGGACGAGGCGCATCATCTGGAAACGGCCGTGACCAATGGCCTCAGTTTTCAAGCCGACCGCCGCTTTTTGGAAGCGGTGCTGGATGAAATTAACAAACCGCGCGCCGGGTTGCTGACCGATGTGCAAAGCCGGGTGCAGGCCGCCATGCCACCCGACTTTGCCGAAAAGTTTGCGCAGCTGATCAACGCCATGCGCCGCGAGGGGCAGTTAGCGGCCGAACGGCTGGAAGAGTTTTTTATGACTCTTTCCTATTTCCTGGCCGAGTTTACCAACCGGCGCAGCCAGTTTGCCGAGCAAATTCGGCTGACGCCCGACCTGCGCCGCCAGCCGGGCTACAGCGAAGTGGAACTGAGTTGGGACAACCTGAACACGCACTTGAAACGCCTGGTCAGTGGCTTTGACAAATTGGCCGGGGGGCTGGCGGACGTGGCCGACCAGTTTGAAATTGAGGAAGGGGAAGAGATGATGGTGGCGCTGCAAAGCAACGGCCGTACCCTGGAAGAGACCCGCGCCAATCTGGACGGCATCATCATCCAGCCCACCAAAGAGATGATTTACTGGGTGGAAATCTTCAAGGATCGCATCTCTCTGCACGCGGCGCCGCTGCATGTGGGGCCGCTGGTGGAAAGGCACATCTTCAAGGCGTTGGAAACGGTTGTATTGACTTCCGCCACCCTGCGCACGGCCACACCCGGCGAATGGGAAACCGAACCCACCTTCGCTTACGTGCGCAACCGCCTACACGCCTACGAAGTGGGCGAACTGGCCGTAGACACCCCCTTCGACTACAAAAATTCCACCCTGCTTTACCTGGCTACGGACATTCCTGAACCGCACCAACCGGGCTACCAGCGGTACGTGGAGGAAGCGATCATTGACGTGGCCACGGCGTTGGGTGGGCGCACCATGGCCCTTTTTACCGCTTACGGCCAGTTGAGCCAGACCGCCAAAGCGGTGGAAGGGGTATTGGCCGACCGGGGCATTACCACCCTGGTACAAAATTCGGGCGGATCCCGTCAGCAGTTGTTGGAGCAGTTCAAACGGCCGGACGCCCACGCTGTTCTCCTGGGCACCCGCTCGTTCTGGGAAGGAGTGGATGTGCCCGGTGACGCCCTGCAAGCGGTGTTGCTGGTGAAGCTGCCGTTTGACGTACCTTCTGACCCCATCTTTGCGGCTCGTTCGGAGACGTATGACAACTCCTTTTTTGAATACTCCATCCCGGAGGCGGTGTTGCGCTTCCGGCAGGGGTTTGGGCGTCTGATCCGGCGCGGCAGCGATGAAGGAGTGGTGGCGATTCTAGATAAACGGGTGCTGACGAAGCGGTATGGTCAGTTATTTCTGGACGCGCTGCCCGAATGCACCGTCCTCCGCCAGCGCACCGATCGCCTGGGGGAACTCACCGTGCGCTGGCTGAACCGGGAGCGGTAGCGCGTAATCCGTTGTTCGTAACCCGTTATCCGTAAACCGAAGCTCGATCCTCCTGTCATTCCGAATAAAGTCTTCGGAGTGAGGAATCTCTTCTATCTGTTTGCCGCTATCCCTTATGCCCACTAGAATTCCTGCCTATGACTGCCACTGATTACCTGCTGCTCGGCCATATTACCCGCGACCTGACGCCACACGGTGACGAACCGGGCGGCACGGTGACGTATTCAGGGCGGGCGGCGGCGGCATTGGGCAGCCACACGGCCGTGCTCACCAGTTACGCCCCCGATTTCACCAGCAGTCAGGTGTTGGCCGACCTGCATGTCCACAACGTGCCCTCGGCCACGACGACGACGTTTGAGAATGTGTATACGCCTCACGGCCGTGTCCAGACCGTTCACGCCACCGCCACCATGCTGACGCCCGACCACCTGCCGGATGTCTGGGGTGAACCGGCCATTGTCCACCTGGCCCCGGTGGTGCATGAAGTGGATGCGCGCTTCATTCACCATTTTCCAAACAGCCTGGTTTGCCTGACGCCGCAGGGGTGGCTGCGAGAATGGAGCGGCGACGGCCGTGTCCACCCCCGTGAATGGCCGGAAGCACAGACCATGCTCAGCCGCGCCGATGTAGTTGTCCTCAGCCAGGAAGACCTGCCGGATGTGGCCACTTTCTGGCAGTATTGGGAATGGAGCAAATTGCTGGTGTTGACAGGCGGGCCAAAAGGGTGCCTGGTGCTGCAAGGGGAAACGGCCGTGCGTATCCCCACCATCGCCGTCCCCCAGGTTGACCCTACCGGCGCCGGTGACATTTTTGCCACTGCTTACTTTATCCGTTACCATCAGACTGGCGACGCCATCGAGGCCGCCCATTTTGCTAACTTCATCGCCGCTCACTCTGTGACCCAAAGCGGCATTGACGCGGTAACAGAAGCTGTGAAACAGGCAGCGAAACAATATGAGATAAAGAGGTAATTGAGTAATGGGGTAATTACCCAATTGCTCAATTACCCAATTACACCTATGACCAAAATTTACGCCATTGCCAACCAAAAAGGAGGCGTGGGCAAGACCACCAGCGTTATCAATATCTGCGCCTACCTGGCCGGGAGCGGGCGGCGGGCGCTGCTGGTGGATATTGATCCGCAGGCTAACGCCACCTCCGGTCTGGGCTACGATAAATACCAACTGACCCTTTCCACCTATCATTTACTGTTGGAATCAGCCACATTGGAGGCCATCCGCCTGAACCAGCCGGAAACCAAACTGGATGTGCTGCCGGCCCATCCCCATCTGGCAGGCGCGGAGGTGGAACTGGTGAACGCTATCGGCCGTGAATATCGGCTGCGGAATGTGTTGGAAAAGGTCAACGGCCGTTACGATTACATCCTCATTGACTGCCCACCCAGTCTGGGGCTGCTCACCGTCAATGCCCTCACCGCCGCCCGTGATGGCGTCCTCATCCCCGTCCAGTGTGAATACCTGGCGCTGGAAGGGCTGACCCAACTCACCCAAACCATCGAACTGGTGAAAAAATATCTCAATCCGCAATTACAAATTCGCGGCCTGATTATGACCATGTATGACAGCCGCACCAACCTCAGCCGCCAAGTGGTGGAAGAAGTGCGCACCCACTTTCCCGGCAAGGTGTTTCGCACCATCATCCCGCGCAATGTGCGCCTGAGCGAAGCACCCAGCTTCGGCCAACCCATCAGCACCTACGCGCCCACCTCGCCCGGCGCCATTGCCTACAAGGTGCTGACGGCCGAACTGGTGAAGGGGGATAATCCATGACCAAAAACGCCTGTGTTATAGCTGTGGCCGGTGTCCCCACCGCGCCACGCCTCGGTGATCTATGACCAAAAAACGCAGCCTCGGCCGCGGCCTGAATGCTCTTATCCCCAGCGGTGTGGAAACTGTTACCAGCGCAGATGAAGTGGCTGCCGGGGTACAAACCGTGCCCATCACCGCCATCCAGCCCAATCCGCACCAGCCACGCACGGTGATGGACGCAGAAAAGCTGGCCGAACTGACCCTTTCCATCAAAGAGCATGGCCTGATTCAACCGCTCATTGTCACCCAAAGCGGTGACCAGTACACGCTCATTGCCGGGGAGCGGCGCTGGCGAGCCAGCCAGCAAGCCGGGTTGGTGGAAATATCGGTTATCGTCAAAGAAGCCACCTCCCAGGAAATGCTGGAATTGGCGATTATCGAGAACATCCAAAGGGCCGACCTGAATCCGTTGGAAGAGGCGTATGCGTACCAGCAGTTGATGAATGAGTTTGGCCTGATTCAAGAAGAGGTAGCCAAACGGGTGGGCAAAGGGCGTTCCACCGTGGCCAATCTGGTACGGCTGCTCAACCTGCCGCCCAATATCCAACAGGCGGTGTCAGACGGGGAGATTAGCGGGGCACACGGCCGTGCCCTTTTACCGCTGCCTACCCCCGAAGCCCAAACCGCCGCCATGAACCAGATTATCAAACACGACCTGAACGTGCGCCAGACAGAAGCGCTGGTCAAAAAGCTGCTGGCCGAACAAAAACCCATCCCCAAACCCCGCCCCACCTTGCCGCCTGAATTGACCGATCTACAACGCCAGTTTGCCGACAGTCTGGGCACCCGCGTCAACATCGAAAAAAGTGGCAACGGCGGTCGTGTGGTCATCCACTACTACAACGACGAAGACCTACAAGCTATTTACGACACCATCGTGCGCCCTTCCTGAACTGACAAGGTGCCAAGGTGCAGGGGTGAGAAGGTGATAAAATGTCACCGCTGCCCCTTGTCACCGTGTCATCGTGTCATTATAATCCCCGTGTTCATTAACAACCTGGGGATGATCGGTTTCGACGGGGAAGGTTGGTCCTGGGCTGCAAGCCGGGCACGCTTTACATCCCGTAAAACTGGAAGCAAACCAATAAGTGCCAACACAAATGCACGCACCTATAGCGCCCTCCCGATGGCTGCCTAACCGCAGCTGCGCGGGTAGCGCTTAGATGGTTCCTTGACCGGAACCCCGTCTGCCCTGGATGTTCGTTGGCCTGAAGGGTGCAGGCGACACACGCGCCAACGTGCTTCTTCCAGATGCCGCTAAGGAAGGAAAAGAGGCTCTTTCGGGAGCCAGCGGCCTGCTACCGGCTGACCCTGTTGGTCGGGGCGCCCGGTAGCCAAAGCGAAATTGACCAACTAAGCTTGTAGACGTTCAGCGGCCGAATTTTTCGGACGCGGGTTCGATTCCCGCCATCTCCACAAACAAAAACGCGCTCCCTGCGGAGCGCGTTTTTTGTTTCATCAGGCGTCCATGGAGCGCATATGTTTCAGGTAGGCGTTGGTCAGGTTGGTCTCGATGATGCCGTGGCGGGCAATTTGCACACCAGGGTTGCGTTTGGCAGCCTTAAATATCTCTTTGGCGCAGCGGCTGCACAAAAAGTAGCCAATCAAAATGCCCCGTCCCCGGTAAATGAAAACGTTGAGCGAGAGGGCGTCTCCCTTCTTTGTCTTCCAGGAGTCAATGGCACGGCCGCAGCCCGGACAATCGTCTTCTTCATTGAACCAGAAACCCTTAATGGCCCGCCCATATTGGGCCTGCATCTGCAAAAAAATCTTGGTCAGGGTGTCATTGATTTGATCATTTATTTCCATGCACCCTGTTCCCTCCACGAAGAGGCCATGAATTTTGCAAAGGACACAAACTGTTTCATTGACAATTGATCATTGATTATTGCCTATCGGCTCCGGCTCTGGGGGCAGGAAGGTGATTTCCAACACCCCATTTTGCAGCGCGCCGCCGCCGGCTCGCCGTTTGGCCAGGACGGTGGGTAAGATCATCTCGCGTTTGAAATTGCCGATGGTGATGAACATCTCATCGCCCCGTTTGCGCAGTTTCACATCACTGCCGGTGACGAAGGGCATGGAGAGACGCATGATGCAAGTTCCATCTGGCAGTTCTTCTATCTCTTGCAACTTACCTTGATAGAAAACCTGGCCGGGGTCGGCATCACCAAAACAGTCAGCGGCTAATCGGGCCAGAGCATCTGTGCCCACTACTTCATGATCGTAGTAGGGTGCGTACCAGAGGGGGAGGGGGGCGAAGTTGGCTTCGATCATCTCCAGGTATTTGGCCTGTATTTCGCGGCGTTTCTGGTAAAAGGCGCCTTCGCCCAGATTTTCGGGCAGGATACGGTTGATGATGACGCTGTCTACAGGGTAGTTGAACAGCCCCAGGTAGCTGACGGCGCGTTCAGCTTCGCGCATGACCATTTTTTCCGGCTGCAAGACGACGCGGTAGCTGCTGATTTCCGGGTCACTGAGGGTGGTACGCAGTTCGGCGGTGGCGGCGTCCAGCTTTTCCAGGGCGTCCAGGATTTCCACAGGGGCATTGAGGAAACGGCCGGCAAACGGCCGTAGCGCCTTCATCACCCCCGTGCGATAGCGGGCCAGGTGGCCGGCATACCAGCGGAAAGTATCGGGCATGGTCAGCAGGCGGATGGTTTCGCCGGTGGGGGCGGCGTCTATGATAACGCGGTCAAAGTGGCGCTCTTTGGCCTGTTTGTTGATGTGCAGTAGGCTGACGATCTCGTCCATGCCGGGGAAGGCGGAGAGTTCATCGGCAACCACCTTGTTCAGTTTGTCCCCTTCCCGCATCATGTTGGAGACGAAGCCTTGCAACACGTCCCAATAGTTGACGATGTCGGCGACGACGCTGATTTCTTGCGCCCAGAGGTTGGGGGCAATTTCAATGGGTTTGGCGTCCAGGGGACGGTCGAAGGAGTCGGCCAGACTGTGAGCAATGTCGGTGCTGGCGACCAGGGTTTTGTAACCAAGTTGGGCGGAGCGCACGGCCGTGGCCGCCGCTACTGTGGTCTTACCCACCCCGCCCTTGCCTAAATAGAGGATAATGCGCATAGGTTTCTCCATAGTACATCAAGATAGTTAGAATACGTGAACCGTGCTACTGTGGTTGTGGTAGTAAGGATTTTGCCGGGAACGCCCGTTGGAAGCAAGTTTCATGTGCCCAAGTGTCAGGTATCAAGTGTCAGGTAACGTGACACCTGACACCTGGCTACATGACACACAACACTTGACACCTCCCCACCCTGCACTAAAATTTGGCCGTTCACAGTCGGGCGATATGTTTGTGGACTCGTGGGGGTAGGCAGGCCAGGGACCGGGCGCTAACCAACGGGAACCAGACCACACCAACCTGACGCACATTTCACAACATGTTCAGGAGGTAGAAAACCATGAAACGTTCTTTGATTTTGGTGGTAGTTTTGTTCCCCTTGTTCGGTCTGGCAGCTTTGCTGCACACAGCCCGGCTGCAAGCCAGCCCGCCACCGTCTGGTGGCGTTACCTTCACCGTCAACAGCACCATAGACGCGACTGATGTGAATCCGGGTGATGGGGTGTGTGAGACGGCCGTAGGCAATGGCGAATGTACGCTGCGTGCGGCCGTGCAAGAGGCCAACGTAACCGCAGCCGGGGACACGATACTCCTGCCAGCAGGGTTATACCAGTTCACCATTTTAGGGCAGGGAGATGAAACGGCTGCCACCGGAGATTTGGACATCGCCCATAGCCTGATTATTTCTGGCACCGGCCTTGCCACACCCGTGGTAGACGGCAATAATCTGGACAGAGTCTTTCACATTCTGGCGGGAGAAGTACAGTTGAAGGGAATCACGGTGCAGCATGGCCATGCCGGCTTTGAACAAAGCGGAGGTGGCATTTATAACCAGGGTTCCTTAATTATCTGGCACAGCATCATCACGGATAACCTGGCGACTGGATTCCAGGGGCACGGCGGGGGCATTTACAATACGGGTGAACTTTGGCTACGAGAGAGTGTCGTTGTGGCCAATAGCACGACTGGACAGGAAGGATATGGAGCAGGTATTCGCAATACGACGCTGCTCACTGTAGAAAATAGCTTGATAAGTGGCAATGGTACCACCGGTAGAAATGGTCATGGTGGGGGTATTTACAGTTCAGCGCGTTTGTCCATCATCAGCAGCCGTATCAGCAGCAACACGACGGACGATTACGAGGCCTTTGGGGCGGGACTCTACATTCAAAAAGCCCCGACGATCATTATCAATAGTACATTTGATCATAATCGCACAGGGGTTAGCCCAGGGGTAGGCGTTTATGGCAACGGCGCGGGTATCTATCAGTGGGGGGATATTCCGGCACCACACTTGACCATCATAGATAGCACATTTTTGGCTAATTACGCCGATGGGAATGGCGGTGGCCTATTTGCCTGGGGGAATGTAGATATTACCCGAACCACCTTCATCAGTAATTCTGCTACACGCAGCGGCGGCGGTATCTTTGCTATGTATAACCACGTCAATCTGTGGGATAGCACATTGATAGCGAATTCTACAGATTATTCCGGGGGTGCAATTCACCTGAGAAATAACGGGACGCTTGAGGTCAAAAGGTCTCTCATTGCCAATAACACCACACTGAATAACGGCGGTGGGATTGAGGGCACCGGTCATGTTGTTATTGAGAACAGCACCATCCGTAATAATACGGCCTGGGCGGGAGGAGGTATCTATTTGTTCCATCCTACCAGTCTCCTTAGAATTGAAGGCAGTACCATTAGTGGCAACGCGGCTGTAGGGAGTGGTGGAGGAATGTTTTTGGCAGCACCGGGCACTATCAGCAATACTACAATCAGTGGTAATACGGTTGAGGAGGACGGTGGTGGGCTAATGCTGGCCTCATTAGATGATGCTTCCATTCATCTATTCAATACAACTGTTACCCAGAATGTGGCTGATTATGATGCCGATAATAGTGGCGATGGAGGAGGGATATATGTTTACAATCCCTCTGATCCTTATCCTGTACATTCCCAAAATACCCTTGTGGCGCAAAATGCAGACCTTAGCTCCGAAGTCAGTTATCCTGACTGTATAGGCCTTCTAGTTTCCCAAGGTTACAATCTAGTAGGGATGAACACGGGTTGTGTGCTAACCCCTACGGTGGGTGACTTAATGGGCACTAGCAACTATCCCATAAACGCCTTGCTGGGGCCGCTACGGGACAATGGTGGGCCAACACCTACCCATGGGCTTTTGGTGGGCAGCCCAGCCATGGAGGCTGGCAGTCCGGCTGTGCCCGGGAGCGGCGGCAACGCCTGTCCGCCTGGTGATCAACGTGGCATTGTGCGGCCAGTGGATGGCGACACTGATGGCGACCCCCGCTGCGACATCGGAGCCGTGGAAGGGGATCTGCCGATTCTAGACCTGACCGCTGCCAGTGATAGCCCGACGATGCTGGGACACGCCACCACATTGACAGCCACCAGCAGTGGAGGAACGAATGTGCAATACCAATGGAACCTGGGTAATGGCCTTGGGGATGCAGGGGCCGTGATTACCCATAGCTACCCGATGGCTGGCGTATATACCGCCGTGGTCAGCGCCACGAATTCTGTGAGTACACTCACAGCCACTACCACAATTGAAATCGTGGATGAAGCAATTGCCGGGTTAACAGCTGTTAACGATAGTCCCACCATCCTTGGTCACGCGACCAATTTGACGGCCACCGTGTCCGCCGGGACAAGCATTTCGTATACCTGGGATTTTGGTGATGGGGCCACGGGGAGTGGGCCACATGTCAGTCATGTTTATCTGACAACGGGCAGTTACACGGCCACCGTCACCGCGACTAATTCTGTTAACAGCCACTCGACAACAACCGTCGTCACCGTTACCGTGCTCCCCCTGATTGCGCCAACGGCCGTAGATGACACCGCCGAAACCAATGAAAACGAACCTGTTCTTATTGACGTGCTGGCAAATGACGTGCCCGGCAGCAGCGGCGACCCCGTTCTGGACAGTGTGAGCGAACCGGGAAATGGCACGGCCGTCATCACCGACACCTTCATCCTCTACACCCCCGCGCCAGACTTTTTTGGTATAGATACCTTTACCTATACAATTACGGACGGGGTGTTGACGGACACGGCCGTTGTCACCGTCACCGTATTACCTGTTAATGATCAAACGTACATCTACCTGCCGGTAGTTTTGAAACCATAAATGTAGAGATTAGAGATTGGAGATTGTGCAATCTCCAATCTCCATCTTTAATCCCATGCCTCAACCCAAAAAACGCAAAATCAGTGATGAAGCAGTCGTCGAAACCATTATCCAGTTGTGTACGGCCGTTGGGCCAAACGATAAAGTTCGGCCAGAAGATGTGGCCATAGAGCTATACCCCGAAGATTGGCAGTCGCTCAGCAAACGCATCCGGCTGATAGCCCGGCAGTTGGCCGAAGCCGGTCACATTGACATCCTGCGCAAAGGAGAACCGGCCGACCCGGCTGATTTCAAGGGGGTGTACCGGCTGCGGATTAGCCGGAAGTTTTGGGAAGCGGGGTAATTGTCAATTGATAATTGTCAATTGACAATTATCAGGCCCATTGAAGGACGCCCCAACGCCCGCTTGTGACCCAATCGGCGTCTTGTTCATTCAGGGCGGTTAGCTGGCCGGGGGTTAAGCCCGCCAGCACGTTTGATTTGCAAACGCGCAAAAAGAGGGTGGGGGTGGGCAAATAGCTGACGACGTCGGCAAATGGGGTGGTGAAGGGCCAGTGGGCATCCCCCAACGCGCGGCGATAATTGGCATCCCCTTTGCTGATGACCAGATCGGCCTGAGCCAGTTCCTGGCGAAAATCATCGGGCAAGCGCCAGAGAGGGTGCGGCGAAATCATAAACGGGGGAGTATGGGTCTGCAAACGGCCGTCCGCCTGCACCGCTGCCAATCGTTCCCCCCACAACCGCACCGGCTCTATCGCCACCTGACACAAACTCGCCACCGTATGCGCCACATCTTGAGGCGTGGCGTCGGAAACAAAGGTGGGGAACAGCTTCAAGTGTAAATGTACCTGCCCCGCTTTGCCACAGGTCAGCAGATAATCGGCCAGCATCAGGTCGGCCAGCAGTTCGGGGCCGGCATTGTCTACCAGAATGTCCAGCCGGATTTGGTCGAGGGAGTAGAGATAGTCGGTCACGGCCGTAACCTCATCCACCAGCACATGTGCCCGCTGCGCCATCTCATCGGCATGGTCGGGTTTTTCGGCCGCGTCCGTCCCCCACAGGCTCAGGTCTACCTGATTGCCCCACAGCGCGGCCAGCAGCAGACGGCGAAATGCTCCCTCCTGCCAACCGGCACTCTGGCTGATCGCCAGTTCGCGCGCCAGGGTGTCTACGGCCGTTAACCCCTGCCGCAACGCCTCTTCTTTTTGGGCGTGAAACGGGTCCAGGCCGGTATGGAAATAATCTACCGCTTCGATGATGCGGCGAAAAAAGTACGTTTCGGCAAAAAACCAGGGGATTTGCAGCCAGTTCTGGCTGCGATAGCGATCAATGGCGGGCTGCCAGACGGCCGTGTCGGGGGCGTGGGGGTCGGTTAACGGCCGTATCAGCGCATAAGGCATTTCGGCAATGAGGGTTTCAATGGCGGCTTTAGCCTGCCCTGAGCCTGTCGAAGGGGCCGTGTCCAGCAGGTTATTCTCCCGCAGCACCCGCCGGGCAATCTCCGGCAGCCGTCGTTTAATCGTATCTTCGGCAAACGAGCCTCTATCCGCCCCACGCAAAGGTGGCGGCACGGGCAGTTTTGGTCTGGTTAGCATACTTCGAGCTGAGATTGAGAGATTGGGAGATTGGCTGCCCAATCTCCAATTTACACTTTATAGGCCACAATCAAACCATCACGAATAGGGATCAACGACGTGATCCAGTTTGGGCTGGTGGTGATACGGTGGGTGAATTCGCGGACGCCGAGCGTGGCGGCATCATTGTTCGTGGTGTCCCACACCCGCTCATGCCAGATCATGTTGTCAATGATCAACACCCCGCCGGGGCGCAGTTTGGCTTCAATTACCGGCAGCGAATCGGGGTAGCCTTGTTTGTCAATATCATTGAAGATCACGTCAAATGGCCCCTCGGTCTGGCGCAAAATGCTCACCGCTTCGCCGGTATGGTACTGCACCAGCCCGTCAAACCCCAAAGCCTTCAAATGCTGTTCTGCCATCTGCGTCAGCTTCTCTTCCCAGACCACATGATGCACCACGCCGCCGCCATTTTCCTGCACGGCGCGGGCAAACCAGGCGGTGGAGTAGCCGTAACCCGACCCCAATTCAAACACCCGTCGCGCCCCGATCATGCGGGCAATCTGGTAACACAACTGCCCGGACGCCGGCCCCACAATGGGAAAACCGTGCTCCTGGGCATAGGCTTCCATACGCTGCAATTCGGACGGCCGTGCCGGAACCAACCCATCCCCATACACCTCTACCTGTGTTTTGTAATCCCGTTCCATATGACGTTTACCTCATAACGGGCGAGGCAGGCAGGAAATTGGCCGTCTGTTTGCCATAGTTGCCTCCCTGCCTGCCTCGCCCCTACTTCGCGCCCGCATATCTTCGCGTGCCTTCGCGTCCTTTGCGGGTCATTCCCGTTGCTGGAAACCATCCCCATTTTGCATCAACTCAATCCGATTGCCAAAGGGGTCAAAGAGATGGCCTCGCTGACGCCCCGGTACGCTTTCATCTAATTTCAAGGGAAAACCGGCAGCGGCTAAGGTGGCGCTCAAACCGGCCAGGTCACGCACCAGAAAAGCGGGGTGCGCTTTGGTAGCCGGCACAAAATTAGCTTCAATACCCAGATGGAGTTGCACACGGCCGTTGCCAAACCAACACCCACCCCGCCCCTGCAAAGCCGCCGGTTTTGTTATTTCCGGCAGCCCCAACAGGTCGCCATAAAATTGCCGCGCGGCCGCCTCCCCCCCCGGCGGCATCGCTATCTGCACATGATCTAGCCCAACAATTTCCATTTGCCATACTCCCCTGTTCGCGTAATCCGTGACCCGTGATCCGTAACCCGACGGATTACCGATTACGGCCTACGGTTAACGGATTACGGCTAACGGGTCAACTTCCGGTACGTAATCCGGTGCGGCCGGTCGGCGGCATCACCCAGCCGTTCCTTCCGGTCTTGTTCATATTCGCTGTAACTGCCATTAAACCAGCGCACCTGGCTGTCCCCTTCAAAGGCTAGAATATGGGTGGCAATGCGGTCCAAAAACCAGCGGTCATGGGAGATGATCAGAGCGCAACCGGCAAAATTCGCCAGCGCTTCTTCCAACGCCCGCAGCGTGTTCACATCCAGGTCGTTTGTCGGTTCGTCCAACAGCAAAAGGTTCGCGCCAGATTTGAGCAGCTTCGCCAGATGCACCCGGTTGCGCTCGCCGCCGGAGAGGTCGCCCACCCGTTTTTGTTGGTCGCTGCCGCCAAAATTAAAGCGCCCCACATACGCCCGCGAATTCATGCGCCGGTCGCCTAATATCAAATTATCCTGCC
Organism: Anaerolineae bacterium; assembly: GCA_023382655.1. Classification (GTDB taxonomy): domain Bacteria; phylum Chloroflexota; class Anaerolineae; order Promineifilales; family Promineifilaceae; genus CAADGU01. The sequence continues at coordinate 213,367 of JAHDWK010000002.1, forward strand.
CGTCAGAAATCTCTTCCCACACCGTCTTATCGGCGTTCAGATCATCGCGGCTCTGATCCACATACGAAAACTGCACGGTGTCACCCACGCGCAGACTGCCACCATCGGGCTGTTCCTGGCCGACGATCATACGGAAGAGGGTGGTTTTGCCCGCGCCGTTAGGCCCAATAATGCCCACTATCGCCCCCGGCGGCACATCGAAGCTCAGGTTTTCATAGAGCAGCCGGTCGCCGTACCCTTTGCGCACATCTTCGGTGCGGATGACGATGTCGCCCAAGCGGGGACCTGGTGGAATGTAAATTTCGCGCTCTTCGTTAGCGCGCTCGAAGTTTTCATTGAGCAGGTCGTTGTAGCGGTTAATACGTGCCTGAGATTTAGCGTGGCGGCCTTTGGGGGATGTGCCAATCCACTCCAATTCGCGCTGTAATGTTTTGACGCGGGCGCTTTCTTTCTTCTCTTCCCGCAGCAGGCGGTCTTGTTTTTGTTGCAGCCAGGAGGAGTAGTTGCCTTTCCAGGGGATGCCGCGGCCGCGATCCAGTTCCAATATCCAGCCGGCCACATTGTCCAGGAAGTAGCGGTCATGGGTGACAGCAATGATGGTGCCGGGGTATTCTTGCAAGTGCCGTTCTAACCAGGCCACCGATTCGGCGTCAAGGTGGTTGGTGGGTTCGTCCAGCAGCAGGATGTCTGGCTGTTGGAGCAGCAGGCGGCAGAGGGCCACGCGCCGCCGCTCACCGCCGGAGAGGATGGCGATGGGGGTGTCGCCGGGTGGGGTGCGCAGAGCGTCCATGGCCAGTTCCAGGCGGCTGTCTAAATCCCAGGCGTTCAGGTGGTCGAGTTTATCTTGCAGTTTGCCCTGCTCTTCGATGAGGTCGTTCATCTCCTCGTCGCTCATCGGCTCGCCAAATTTCAGATTGATGGCGTCATACGCTTTCAGGGCGTCTACGATTTCTTGCGCGCCTTCTTCGACCACTTCACGCACGGTGCGGGTTTCATCCACGAGTGGTTCTTGCTCCAGAAAGCCAATGGTGTAACCAGGGGAGATGACAGTTTCGCCAATGTAATCCTGGTCTACCCCGGCCATAATGCGCAGCAGGCTAGATTTACCGGCCCCATTCAGACCGAGAACGCCGATTTTAGCGCCATAGAAATAAGAGAGGGAGATGTCTTCTAAGATTTTCTTGTTGGGGGGGACTACTTTGCCCACGCCAATCATGGAATAGATGATTTTTTTGTCGTCAGTGGTCATACGTTCTCGCTTTTTGAGTTGGGATCAGGCTGCGCAGATTTTCAGGGGAAACACTGGTTGTTATGGCCGATAAAAAACGGGCTTTCTATTGTCCCAACCGTTGTAGTTCTTCTTGGGCTACCGTGGGGTCTAATTTCTTAAAAAGGGGCTGTGGTTTGGGCAACGGCCGTCCCCCCGGAATATCGGCGCGTGACCATTGGCCTACGGCCGTGTCCGCCACATACGTCAACCCCACATGGCTGCGCGTGTTTTCCTGGTAGGTTTGCAGCACCTGTTCACCAAATAGCTGCCCTTCTTCGCCCAGCAGGGTGTGAATTTGCTGGCTGGTAAAGGGCAAAATGGGCGACCACAACATTTTCAGCCCACTGATGGCTTGCAGCGCCGTGTACAGCGCCCGACCGGCCGCCGCCAGATCGGTTTTGGCCGTTGTCCAGGGGCTGGTTTCTTCCAGATATTGGTTCACCAGGGAGGAGAGGCGCAAATTTTCCTGCACGGCGGCGCGGAATTTGCAGGTGTCGTATAACGCGGCGACTGTTGCAAAACCGGCGTCAATGGCCGCCAGCAGCGCTGTGTCCTGTTCGGTCAACGCGTCGGGATCAGGCACCTGCCCCTGGAAGTAACGCTGGATCATGTTCAGCACCCGGTTCACCAGGTTGCCCCAGTTGCCCACCAGTTCGGTATTGTTGCGCTCCACATACCCTTCCCAACTCCAATCGCTGTCGCGGGTTTCGGGCATCACGGCCGTCAGGTAATAACGCAGCGGGTCGGGGTCGTGCCGCTCCAGGGCGTCCAGCATCCACACGCCCCAATTCATGCTGCCACTAATTTTGCGCCCTTCCATGTTCATAAATTCGTTGGCGGGCACATCGTAGGGCAGGTTGAGGGGCAGGGCACGGCCCGAAGCCGCTCCGAGTTCGCCGTCGTCATACAACCCCGTTGACCCCAATAACTGCGCCGGCCAGAAAACAGAATGAAAAGGGATGTTGTCTTTACCGATGAAATAAACGGTGCGCGCCTGGGGGTTTTGCCACCAGTTGCGCCACGCTTCCGGTTGGCCGCTGTTGTGCGCCCACTCTATCGTCGCCGACAGATAGCCGATCACGGCTTCAAACCAGACGTATAGCACCTTGCCCTCAAAATCGGGCACGGGCACAGGGATGCCCCAGTCCATATCGCGGGTGACGGCCCGGCCAATGAGACCCTGGGCCACAAAGTTGCGGGCAAAGTTGATCACCTGCGGCCGCCAAAACTCCTTGCCCTCATTCATCCATTTTTCTAACCCGTCGGCGGCCAGTTTGGGCAAATCGAGGAAATAATGCTCGGTGTCGCGCAGTTCCAGGGCGCTGTCATCCACCCGGCTGCGGGGGTTTTTAAGCTGGCTGGCGCTTTCAAAGAGGGTATTGCAGTTGTCGCATTGGTCGCCACGGGCACGGCCGTAACCACAATTGGGACATTCCCCTTCCACATACCGGTCGGGCAGGAAGCGGCCCGCTTTGGCTGAATACATTTGCGGCGTGGTGTGGCGGTAAAGGTAGCCATTTTCGCCCAACGTCTTGAACATATCCTGGGAGACACGGTGATGATTTTCCGTGTCGGTGTGGGTAAACAGGTCGTAGGTGAGGCCTATTTGTTGGAAGAGGGTCAGGAAACGGCCGTGATAATACTCAAACACCTCTTGCGGCGACTGCCCCATCTCATCCGCCTTTACCGTCACCGGTGTGCCGTGGCTGTCCGAGCCGGAAACCATCAACACATGGTTGCCCCGTAACCGATGGTAACGGGCATAAATATCGGCCGGTAAATAAGAACCGGTGACATTCCCCTGGTGAATATCGGCGTTGGCATAGGGCCAGGCCACGCAAACCAGAATGTACTCGTTGCTCATGGTACTTTTTGGCGTAATTCGTAATCCGTGACCCGTAAACCGATTACGGATTACGTTTTACGTTCTACTCTTCCTCTTCTTCCTCAAATTCCTCTTCCACTTCTTCTTCGTCTACATCTTCCTCTTCGGTTACTTCTGTCAGCGCCTCGGCCAGCAGTTCAAAATCATCTTCACTGATGGGCAAATACGCTTCCGCTTCCACACGCAGCCGCCGGAAACGGGGCTGGCTTTCCAGTTCCACCGCGTCCACTTCCACGCCGTTATCGGGCCGGGCCACGGTAGCGTCAATATCAATGGGGAAAAAATCTACCTGATCCATGTTGACCGTGAAGAAGTAATCCTTCGGATTGGCCGATTTAGAATCGCCGGTGATGGTGACGACGGCGAAGAACGTGCGGCTTTCCTGCCCGTAAATGATGAGCCGGTCGCCCGCCTTCACATTGGCGGTACTGCCAGGCAGCGGCGCCATGACCATCCGTTCAGCCCAGCCGGGGAAAGCCAATTCGTCAACGGCCGGGGTGCCTACCACTTTGATGAAGTGGTTGGTGCCCTGGGCCGATTTGCGTCGCGCCGATTTGCTGGCGGCGCGGGCTTCGTATTCGGTGGCAATGTTCTGCCAGATTCGTTCCTGCACCGAAATTTTCAGTTCCGCTTCTTCACCATCGGTGTAGCGCACCAGCATGACAGGTGGTGTGATTTCCAATACAGTGTATTCACCTTTGCGGTTGGCATAGGTACCGTTGACCTCAAACATGCTCCTTACTCCAGATTAAATGATGGGATAGATTTACAGTCGGTAACAATCGGCGTGCATAGTACCGTTTTCCCCTGCTCTTGGCAAGTGTTTTCAATTGGCAATTGCTAACGTGGGGTAAAACCTGACCCGAACAGGCCAGAACCCGCTTTCTCGCGCAGAGGCGCAGGGACGTAGAGTTTTCCGCTGCCCCCGCAGCGTCTCTGCGCCAGAATCCTTAAACGGAGTGATTGATTAGAGGCTCGTACGGTTCCGTTCCCCTCAATGAGAATACAACCGCTGCTGTTGGATGTAAGCCAGGACGGCGGGGGGGATAAGATAACGCAGCGAGCGCCCTTCTTCAGCCCAGTGGCGGATTTGGGTGGCGGAGAGGGCTACCGATGGGCCTTCTAGCCAGTGGGTGATGGTGCGGATGTGGGGCACGGCCGTTTCCAACACCTGCCAATCAATCTCCACACCAGGCCGGGGCAGTACCGCCAACCGGCATTGGCTGATCAGGCGCTGCGGTTCCACCCAGGTGGGCAAATCGCGCAGCGAATCGGCGCCAATGATCAACCACAACTGGGCGTCTGGGTATTGGGGCTGGATGAGAGGTAGCAGAGTGACGGTGGTATGGGGGGGGGGCCGGTCACTGTCGGTGGTGTCCAGGGCAAAAGCGAGGTTGTCTTGAATGGCTAATTGTGTCATGGTCAGGCGATGGGATACGGCCGTGATCCTTCTCCCTTCCTTGTGTGGCGGTTCCCCCACCGGTAAAAACAACACTTCATTTAACCCCAGTTGTTCCCGCGCCACCTCTGCCAACCATAAATGCCCCACATGCGGCGGATCAAACGTCCCTCCCAGCAATCCAATGCGCCTCATCACCCCATCACTCTCCCCACTCCAACACTTCATCCCCAATATGCACCGTGTCGCCGACCTGCACACCCGCTTCCGCCAACGCCGCCGAAATGCCCATCCGCTCTAAAACAGCCTGAAAGTGCAATAAGGTGGTATTAAATTCAAAGTAGGTCATAGACGCTATCCGTTCAATTTGCCGCCCGCGCACCCGCCAGCCATCTCCTTCCCGCTCAATGGTGAACGGCTCTTCCTCGTCGGCAGTGATCACGATTTCCGCGGGTATGGCCGGTTCCGGCAGCGGCGCTTCATCCAGCATCTTTTTCACCCGGTACAACATCTGGCGTACTCCCTGCCCGGTTACGGCCGAGATGCTGCAAAATGGATAACCGGTTTTTTCAATTTCCTCGCGCAGAATCGGCTCCCAGGCTACCGCATCGGGCAAATCCATCTTGTTTAGCACGACTAACTGTGGCCGTTCTTCCAACGCCACGTTATACAAAGCCAATTCCTGGTTGATCATGGCCCAATCTTCTAGTGGCTCTTTGGCGCTGCCATCCAGCAGATGAATCAGCACTCTGGTGCGTTCAATATGCCGCAGAAAATCGTGCCCCAGTCCCACACCCTCAGCTGCGCCTTCAATCAGGCCGGGAATATCGGCCAGCACCATCGTCTCAAACTCATCCAATGTGACCACACCAAGCTGTGGTTGCAGGGTGGTGAAGGGATAATCGGCAATTTTAGGGCGGGCTTCGCTGACGGCCGTTAACAGCGTAGATTTACCCGCATTTGGTTTACCCACAATACCCACATCCGCAATCAGTTTCAACTCCAACGTCACCCACAACTCCTGCCCCGGTTCGCCGCGCTCAGCTAGACGTGGCGCCCGGTTCACGCTGGAGACAAAACGGGCATTGCCGCGCCCGCCGCGCCCCCCTTTTAGAACCCGCACTTCTTGCCCATCTTGAACGATGTCTGCCAGCAGTTCGCCCGTTTCTGCGTGACGAATCAACGTGCCTACAGGCACTTCAATGTGCAGCGTTTCCCCATTTTTGCCATGCCGATTCTTCGTATTGCCGTGGACGCCGTGTCCGGCGCGATAGTGTACTTTTTTATGGAATGCGGCCAGTGAACTCATGTGCCGGCTGCCCACGAACACCATATCGCCGCCATGCCCACCATCGCCCCCATCAGGGCCGCCCAGCGGTACATGTGCTTCACGGCGAAAGCCGATCATGCCATCGCCGCCATTACCACTGCGCATATATATTTTTGCCTCATCGTAAAACATAGTATTGTTTGTCACCATCCGATTTCTCAAGCAACCTGTCGTTGCCGAAATCGGATGTCTCATTCGTCTAATAACTCACGCAAAGCTGCCAGTCGCGGATCAATTCTTTCTTTCTGGCAGCCACAGGGGCCTTCGTTCAGATTTTGCCCACATTCCACGCACAGGCCGCGGCAATCCGGTTTGCAAATGGGCTGGATGGGGATTTCCAGCAAGGCCAGTTCGCGTACCAGAGAGGCCAGGTCAATAAATCCATCTTCGCCGACCACAAATTCGCCTTCCGGGGCGGTGGTTGGTGGGTAATAAAACAACTCATCAATTTGCAGTAAAACCTCAATTCGTCCATTTTCCAGGCAGCGTACACAGGTGATGTCTAATTGAGATTTGAGCAAACCGCTCACATAAATGCCTTCGCCGGTGCGGGTGACTACAAAAGCGCCGGTAAGCGGGGTGAGGGTTAAGTCCGTCGCCACCTGGATGGTGGGATAAGCCAGTTCAATGGTTCGGCTTGTCCCCAGTGAGGCTTCCAGCAAGAATCCCAGGTTGAAGCGGAGACGGGAAGGGAATTGCTTTTCCATGATAATCCCTCCAATTAGAATAGAATTGGCTGGCGAGTATAACATAGGGAAAATGATTTCAGAAAAAAGCTCATCAAGAGGTAAATAACATATGGCACAGGTGAAAAAATTGTTGGTAGCGACTCATAATAAAGGTAAGGTCACGGAATTTTCGGAGATGATGCAGGATATGGCTATTGCCTGGTTGGGGTTAGATGATGTGGGCGTGACGGAGGATGTGCCGGAAACGGGTGATACATTTCGGGAAAATGCGGTGTTGAAGGCTGCGGCTTATGCGCAAATGACCGGCTTGTTGACCCTGGCGGATGATTCGGGATTGGAGATAGATGCGTTAGCGGGGGCGCCGGGAGTTTATTCGGCGCGATATGGGGGGGCGGGACTGACCCACGCGGAGCGGTACCAATTGGTGTTGCAGCAGTTAGTGACTGTGCCGGAAGCCGCACGCACGGCCCGGTTTCGTTGTGTGATTGTAGTGGCAGATGGGCACGGCCGTATCCTGGCCGAAGCCGAAGGCGTGTGCGAAGGTGTAATTGCTCAAGCCCCGGCAGGCAGCGGCGGGTTTGGTTATGACCCCATCTTTTTCTTGCCAGACCAGGGCCAGACCATGGCCCAACTCAGCTCCACCGAAAAGCACCAGGTAAGCCATCGGGGCCGGGCCGTGCGGCAGTTGGAACCCTTGCTGCGCCAGATTTTGATCCCCAAATTGTGAAATAATTTACTGCTTCGCCGTTATCATTAAACAACCACCTTGTATGAATCTTGTCGTGAACCTTGCCGAATTTCTGACAGGCAACGGCCGTCTTTCACGCTTTAATTAAACGTATAACTTTCCCATTCTCCGGGCAAGTTGGATTTGTGGAAGACAAATTGGGCAGAGGAAGTTCGCAGAGCGGTTTTAGCCGCCGTTGCCCCAGGCAGAATATGATGAAGGAGTCCCAAGAGATGCAAGTTGTCCTGATTGTTGACGATAACACGGCCGTGCGTATGGTCATTTCTGATTTTCTGGCCTATACCTTTCAACATGTTAAGGTGTTACAGGCGATGGATGGGGTAGAAGGAATGGCTCTGGCCAAAGAAGCCAGACCCGATTTGATTTTGTTGGATGCAGAAATGCCAAACATGAACGGCTTTGAAGTTGCCCGGCAGTTGCGTGCTTCCAGCGACACCGAGACCATACCGATCATCGCTATTTCGAGCGGGCCAGAAAGCAACCCTGTCGTTTCTGGTTTGCGGGCTATCTCCGATGCCACGCTGCCTAAACCATTTTCCCCGGATGAACTGGTGCAGGTTGTTAATGGCCTCAGACACACTTCTCGTGTAACCGCCTGATGGTATAAGCCGGAACAGAGGACCTGTTCTGGCTCATATTTCACGTTGCCGCCACAAAGAGCCACTAAAACATGACCTTTTTGACCTTGCGCAGACCATGATTGCCTCTATAATGTCAAGACTACCCTGATTAAATCTGGCATAGAGAGGGAATTTTATGGCGGCGTCAATCCTGATAGTGGAGGGAAAGGCGGGTGAACATTCTTTTGCACCCGCTCTGGAAAAAGCCGGTTATCAGGTATATGTTGTGCATACCGGCGCCGCTGCTCTATCTGCTATTGATCAGTCGCCGGTGCAACTCATTGTTTTTGACGCTTCCTATATGCGTACCAATGGCGCCAGAACGTGCCATCGGCTGCGCCGAGCCACTGAAACCACGCCCATTATCCATATTCGTGCCGAACAACAATCGATGGATAATGTGATCGGGGTGGATGTGTTTATGCAACGGCCGTTTACCCCCCGCAAATTATTAAACCGTATTCGTGCCCTATTGCCCGCCGATGAAGTGAAAGAAGAAGTTGTCCGTTATGGTTCCATTTGCCTTTATCGCACCAAACGCTCCGTCGAAGTGAATGGCCAGGGCGAAAGCCAGCTTACCCCTAAGTTAACCCAATTGCTGGAAGAATTCATTCGCCATCCCAACGAGGTGCTGAGCCGCCGCCAACTCATGCAAAATGTGTGGGACACCGATTATATTGGCGATACGCGGACGCTGGATGTGCATATCCGCTGGATGCGCGAACTGATAGAAGATGATCCGGCCCGCCCCGTCATCTTAAGAACAGTGCGTAACAAAGGTTACATCTTCTGCCATCCCACATTTGTTGCCGCTAACGGAAAATAAAAACACCACCAAAAAGGTGGTGCTTTTGTTTTAGTTTGTTATGGCCGGTCATTGACCGCGCCAGTTTGATACGGCCGTTAACTCTGTGTCTGTTGTGCTGCCGCTAATGCCGCCATCAAACGACCTTTGCGCCGGGACGCATTACGTGGATGGATGACGCTCTTACGCGCCGCCTTATCCAACGTCTTGTATGCCTCGTTAGCCGCTTCTTGCGCTTCATCAAACTTACCTTCCGTCATGAGACGGTTCGCTTTCTTGATGTAGGTACGAGCTGATGACCGGTACTGCCGGTTGCTGGCTGTTCTTTTTTTGGTTTGCCGTATCCGCTTCTTTGCAGATTCTGTATTAGCCAATGTCCTTAACCTCCAAAAATGTAATGTAGTCTGCTTTTGACTACCAATATCCAGCTTCAGGGAAGTCTGGAAGCGTGAGAGCGACGGGATAATAACATATCCCCTTTACCGATGCAAAAACTCTGCGTTTGTGTGCAGCTACAACCTTCGCCGCGCCGGTAAAACTAACGTAAAATGAGTGGTGTATTTGAGGAGAATAAGCTCATGATTAAACGCTCTCACACCTACCGGAAATATCATCCGCACCTGCTGTTGGCGAGTATGCTGCTGGTACTCACGGCCGTTAGCATCACCTACGCCCAATCCGATGATCCCGCTTCCTTGCCACCACCTGACAGCGTCACCATCGCCGGTACCATTCAGCCACAGCTTGGCTGCTCCGGCGAATGGAACACCACCTGTACTGAATCACAATTGGTGTACAGCGCCGAAGACGATTTGTGGCTGGCTACCTTTGAGCTGGCAGCCGGGGATTACGAATACAAAGCCGCTCTTAACGGCAGTTGGGATGATAACTACGGTCTCAATGCCGAATACTACGGCCCCAATATTCCCCTAACGGTTGCCGAAGATGGCCCTGTCACCTTCTGGTATGACCACAAAACCCGTTGGGTATCAGACAATATTAACAGTCTTATCGCCAATGTGCCGGGCAGCTTTCAAGACGAAATTGGCTGCCCTGGTGAGTGGGCGCCGGATTGCCTGCGTTCTCTGTTGCAAGACCCCAACGGTGATGGCATCTATACTTTCATCACTGGCCTGATTCCCGCCGGAGAGTATGAAGCCAAAGTCGCTATTGGCCAGAGTTTAGATGAAAATTATGGCGTGGACGGGGTTGCGGATGGCGCAAACATCCCCTTCACTGTTGGTGAAGGACAGGCTGTCATCTTCACCTTTGATCCGGCTACGCAGGTGATCACCGTTGAGACAACAGACGAAATTCCGGCAGGATTGATTACATCGCTGGATCAGGTGGGCGGAACAGGCGGCAGTTTGCCATCGCCCGCCGCCCCATTTCCTGATCAGGCGGTTATTCCCGGCACAATTCAAAGTGTATTGGGGTGTTCCGGCGATTGGCAGCCGGAGTGTGAAGTGACGGCGTTGACGTTTGACGAAGAGGATCAGGTCTGGACGGCCGTCTTTGACATCCCTGCCGGTAGTTATGAATACAAAGTGGCGCTCAATGGCAATTGGGATGTCAACTTTGGCCTGAACGCGGAACCGGGCGGCGCGAATATCCCGCTGGTGCTGGCGGAGGACACGGCCGTTACCTACTACTTCGACCACAATACCGGCTGGGTGGCAGACAGTGTCAATCACCTCATCGCCAACGTACCCGGCGACTTCCAGAGCGAAATTGGCTGCCCTGACGACTGGCAGCCCGACTGTTTGCGCTCCTGGCTGCAAGACCCCGATGGCGACGGCACGTTTACTTTCCAGACCGTCAGCATCCCCGCTGGCAGTTATGAAGCCAAAGTAGCCGTCAACCAGAGTTGGGATGAAAACTACGGCGAGAGCGGCGCGACCGGCGGCGCTAACATCCCCTTTGCCGTGCCCGAAGATGGCACACTTGTTACCTTCACCTGGAACAGTGACAGCAAACTGTTGACCATTGGCGTGGGCGCGGGCGCCGGCCCCACAGGCAACCTGGCCGAGCAACGGGCACATTGGGTGCATGAAGACCTCATTTTGTGGGATGTAGACGCTGCTGACGGCAACCAATACTTTTTCCATTATGACCCGGCGGGTAATGCCTTTTCGCTGACGCCGACGGGTATGAGTGGGGGCACGGCCGTACCCCTCACCGTTTTGCCCGATGGTATCCCCGACGAGATTGCCGCCCGCTTCCCCCATTTGCGGAATGCCGTTGCTTTGCAGTTGGCGGCAGACGACTTGGGGTTTGTGCGGATTGCATTGAAGGGGCAGACGGCCGTGTCTGCCCAAACCGCCGACGGCCAGATACTCGACGCCACCGGGCTGCAAATCCCTGGCGTGTTGGATGATTTATATGCTTACGACGGTGAATTGGGCATTACCTGGGATGGTGATATTCCTACCCTGCGCGTGTGGGCGCCCACCGCCCGGTTGGTGCGGCTGCACCTGTTTGACGACAGCAATCCCAACACACGTGCCCAGATCTCACCTATGCGTGTAGACTCCAATACCGGCGTCTGGTCCATTACCGGCGAACCAGAGTGGAAAGGGAAGTATTACCTGTATGAAGTGCAGGTCTATGTGCCATCTGAAGGCAGCGTGCAGACAAATCTCGTGACCGATCCCTACAGTTTCAGCCTGGCGCAGAACTCTCGCCGCAGTCAAATTGTAGACTTGAACGACGCCGCGCTCATGCCAGATGGGTGGGAGACGCTGGAAAAACCCGCACTTGCAGCCCCCGAAGATATTGTGTTGTATGAACTGCACATGCGCGACTTCAGCGTCAATGACCCCACCGTGCCGGATGAACTGAAGGGCACGTATCTGGCGTTCACGGTGGCCGATTCGTTGGGCATGACGCACCTGCGCCGCCTGGCCGAGGCCGGCTTGACACACATTCACCTGCTGCCCACCTTTGATATTGCCACCATCAATGAAGATAAGACGACCTGGCAAAGCCCGGCATTTGCCGAATTGGCCGGCTTCCCGCCCGATTCGGAAGAACAACAGGCATTGGTGGAAGCAGCGGCGGAAACGGACGGTTTCAATTGGGGATATGATCCTTTGCATTACACCGTACCCGAAGGCAGCTACGCTACCAACGCGGATGGCGCAGTGCGCATTTTGGAGTATCGTCAGATGGTGCAGGCGCTGAATCAGAGTGGGCTGCGGCTGGTGATGGATGTGGTCTATAACCACACCAATGCCGCCGGGCAAAGCGATTTTGCCGTGTTAGACCGCATTGTGCCCGGTTATTACCATCGTCTAAATGCAGCGGGCAAAGTGGAACGGAGCACCTGCTGCGCCAATACCGCCAGCGAAAACGCCATGATGCGCAAACTCATGGTGGATTCGGTGCTGACCTGGGCGGAGGCGTATAAGGTGGATGGCTTCCGCTTTGACTTGATGGGGCATCATATGAAGGAGGATATGCTGGCGGTGCGGGCGGCGCTGGACGGTCTGACGGAAGCTGAAAATGGGGTGGAGGGCACGGCCGTGTACATCTATGGCGAAGGCTGGGATTTTGGCGAAGTAGCCGCAAATGCGCGCGGCGTCAACGCCACGCAGTTGAACATGGGCAGTACGGGCATTGGCACGTTTAACGACCGCATCCGGGACGCCATTCGCGGCGGCAATCCCTTTGGCGATTACCAGAATCAGGGTTTCATCAATGGTCTCTATTACGACCCCAACGAAATTGACCAGGGTAGCGAAGAACAACAATTAGCGCGTCTGCTGGAACTGACCGACCATCTCCGCGTGGGGTTGGCCGGGAATTTAGAGGCGTTTGAGTTTGTGGGCGCGGATGGTGAACCGACAACAGGACGGGCGGTGTTGTATAACGGCCAGTTTACAGGGTATGCCCAGGACCCACAGGAGACAATCAATTACGCTTCGGCGCATGACAATGAGACGCTGTTTGATGCCATTCAGTACAAAGCGCCAGCGGGGACAACGGCCGTAGAGCGGGCGCAGATGCAGCAAATGGGGCTGAGCCTGGTGATGTTGGGGCAGGGCATTCCCTTCTTCCACGCCGGCAGTGACTTGTTGCGCTCCAAAGATTTTGACCGGGATAGTTATAACTCTGGCGATTGGTTTAACCGGCTGGATTTTAGCTATGAGACGAATAATTGGGGCGTGGGGCTGTCGGTTGCCAGCAAGAACCAGGAAAACTGGCCGCTGCAACAACCGCTGCTGGCTAATCCGGCGTTGGCCCCTGACGGTGAATTGATCCGGCAGACAACGGCGCATTTCCAGACGATGCTGCAACTGCGCCACAGTTCGCCGCTCTTCCGCCTGCAAACGGCCGAGGAGATCATGGCCCGTTTGCAGTTTGACAATACTGGCCCTGACCAGATTCCCGGCCTGATTGTGATGAGTCTTTCTGACCAGGTGGGGACAGACTTAGACCCGCAGTTTGATCAGATTGTGGTGTTGTTTAACGCCAACGATGAGGCGCAAACCTTTATGATCAGCGAGTTGGCGGGCATGGAAATGGTCTTGCACCCGGTGTTGGCTGCCAGCAGCGACGGCCGTTACGCCGAAATGTCTTATGATGCTGCTTCTGGGGCGTTTGCCGTGCCGGGGCGTAGTACGGCCGTGTTTGTGCTGCCGGAAGTGGCAGACGCGGTGAGTGAAGAAGAAACGGCGGCAGTTATAGAAGAAGCGAGTGAGGAGACGGTGGTGGAAACGGCCGCTTCGACTCCGCTCAGTGCAGGCGTGACGCCCCAACCCGAACCAACTTCAGCGCCCGCAGCCAATAGTGAAGAATCCGGCTTGTCACCCATTTGGGGTATAGCCGGCATTGGTTTGCTTGTTGCCCTGGTGCTGGCCTTTTTTGGCATTCGCCGCCGACAAGGCGCATAAACATATAAGGTGCGACGCACTTTCTTAAGTGCGCCGCACCTCCGTAAAAAGGAGAAATCACTCATGTTTTCAGCAGAAGCAATTACCCAGGCATTTTCCATCTGGTTAGGGTCGGCCGCCGTTGGGCTGGCCTTTGCCCTGCTCATTGCCCTATTCAGCCCTCGTAGTGACCAGGCTGCCGAACCACACGGCGACCATGGGGCGCATGGGCATGATGACCACGCCCACGACGAAATGCATCATTAAGACTCGTTAGACGAAGTCCGAAGCCCGAAGTCCGATGTCGGATTTCGGGCTTATAACTTCGGACTTTGGACTTCGTTTCCTCCCCCCAAAAAAACCTGAGAAAACTCAACATAATACCCCGCCAAAGTCGCTTGTCAGGGGCAGGTGTGGTAAAATTCTGCCTGGCAAAATTAGAGTAATTATTACTTGGTTGAAGGGAAAACTATGGCAAAGACAGAAGCAGAAAAACAGTATGATGCCGGTAATATCCAGGTATTGAAAGGGCTGGAAGCGGTGCGCCGTCGCCCCGGTATGTATATCGGCGGCACCGACATTAAGGCGCTGCACCATCTGGTTACCGAGATTGTGGACAACTCGATTGATGAAGCGCTGGCCGGCCGCTGCGACCGGATCGAAGTAATCATTCATCCCGATGACAGCATCAGTGTTACCGATAACGGTGTGGGCATCCCTGTGGCGCTGCATCCCATCGAAAAAGTGTCGGCGCTGGAACTGGTACACACCACGCTGCACGCCGGCGGCAAATTTGATAATGCGGCTTATAAAGTATCTGGGGGGTTGCATGGGGTAGGGGCAGCGGCCGTCAATGCCCTCTCTGAATGGATGGAAGTGTATGTGCGCCGTGAAGGGCATCTCTGGTTTCAACGCTACCAACGAGGTGTGCCACAAGAGCCGGTGAAAAAACTGCGCCGGTTAAAAAACGAGGATATAACGGGTACGACTACCCATTTTAAGTTTGACCCCATCATTTTTGAGCAAGACGCCTCCTTCAAGTTTGAAACATTGATGAACCACTTTCGGGAAATTGCTTTTGTGACCAGCGGCGTCTTTCTGAGTTTACTTGATGAGCGACCAGATCCACAGCGGGAGATGAGCTTTTATTTTGAGGGTGGGGTGAAATCATTTGTTCGTTACCTCAACCGGAACCGTAAGGGGCTGCATGAACCGGTTTATGCGCACAAGGAAGTGGATAACATTGACGTGGAGGTTGCCCTGCAATTTACTGAAGGTATTTCCGTTTCGGAATACTCGTTTGCCAATACCATTCACACGCCGGATGGCGGCACGCACCAATCGGGGCTGCGTTCAGCGGTGACGCGGGTGATCAATACGTATGCCCGTAAAAATGGCTTTTTGAAGGAGAAAGATAAGAACTTTTCCAGTGATGATACCCATGAGGGGTTAACGGCCGTTGTCAGCATCAAACACCCCGACCCCCAATTTGAAAGCCAGACCAAAGTCAAACTGATGAACGCCGAAGTTGCCGGGATCGTCACCTCTGTGGCCGCTGACGCCTTCTCCGCTTACCTGGAAGAAAATCCGCGCGAGGCCAAGAAAATCATTGAACGCTGCCTTACCTCCAGCCGTGCCCGCGACGCAGCCCGTAAAGCCCGCGAGCTGGTCATGCGCAAAAGCGCTCTGGAAAGCCTGACGCTGCCCGGTAAACTGGCCGACTGTTCCGAACGGGACCCGGCCCGCTGTGAACTGTACATTGTCGAAGGTGATTCGGCCGGTGGTTCGGCCAAACAAGGGCGTGACCGGCACTTCCAGGCCATTCTGCCCCTGCGCGGCAAAATCCTGAATACCGAACGTGCCCGGCTGGACAAAATCCTGGCCAATAATGAAGTGAAAGCAATGATTGCTGCGTTAGGCGTGGGTATTGGTGACACATTTGACCTGGGTAATTTGCGTTATCACCGCATCATCATCATGTGTGACGCCGACGTAGATGGCAGCCACATTCGTACTCTGCTGCTCACCTTCTTCTTCCGCTACATGCCTGACCTGATCGAAAACGGTCATCTGTTCATTGCCCAGCCACCGCTTTACCGCATCAAAACCGGTAAAGAGATGCAGTACGCCTACAGCGAAGCGGAGCAGGCTGCCGTGCTGAAGGGCCTGCAGAAAGAGAGCAAAAAATATGACCTCCAACGCTACAAAGGGTTAGGCGAAATGAACCCGGAGCAGTTGTGGGAAACGACCATGGATCCTGCCAACCGGGTCTTGTTGCAGGTGAACATCGAAGATGCCGTGGTAGCCGACAAGACCTTTGACATGCTGATGGGGGCCGAAGTTGGCCCGCGCAAACGCTTCATCATGACCCACTCCAACGAAGTGCGTAATCTGGATGTGTGACCCAAGACCTGTGTAGGATTTCATCTTGATTGAGAATTGTTTCACTGAGACTGAGAGTCGTTTCATCCTGGTTGAGAATACGTTTCACCGAAATTGAGAATGGTGTTTCATTTTGATTGAGAATACCCTACCTTAAAGAAACGTTGAGCATTAGACCATGGTATGGGTTGTTACTCGCCTCAGGTCAGGTGTGTTAAAATGCTTGTATTGTCGTCCATAATGTAAACAAGCCCATAGGTAAAATATGCCTTTCCCTAATAAACCACGTGTGATATATGATAAAAACCCCCTTGATCAGGTCATATGCCAGCTAAGGTTTCCACCTGTCTTGAGGATCGATTCTGAGATTCCAGCTAGTTTTCAAGACAGAATTCGTGCAGAATTCTCGAATTTTTCTGAAAAAGCAGAGATTAGATTAGAAATGCCAGGAGAAATGAAAGAAGTTGTTCCGCCGGAAATTCTCAGGCGATTACTTCAATCTACCCCCCGCAAGAATTATGAATTCTCGTCAGAAGATGGCTTGTGGAAATTAAATCTGACTCGTAGTTTTATTGCATTAACGGCTAGCAGGTATGAACGATGGGAGAGCTTCAAGGAGAAATTACAGCTTCCCTTACAAGCCCTGATCGACATCTATGCCCCAACTTATTTTTCGAGAATTGGCTTAAGGTATATAGACGTAATAAGACCTTCGCAGTTAAATCTCCAAAACTATAGCTGGATTGACTTGTTGCAGCCTTACATCTTGGGTATGCTAGCGTCACCCGATGTAGGAGAACATATTAGATCTTTTGAGAGCAGACATGATGTTGATCTGGCTGACGGAGAAAGCAAGGTTAGGATAGTTACTCGTTTTGTAACAGTAGAAGATAATAATGAGTTGTGTTACATGATTGACAGCGATTTCTTCAATACGAACAAAACTGAAATCACTGACACTTTAGACAAACTCGATTTCTTCAGCCTTCGAGGCACTAGATTGTTTCAGTGGTGCATCACTGAGCAACTTCATGATGCCATGGAGCCTCAACGCATATGATCACCTATGCCCAAGAAACAGACTTTGAGGAGCGGGTCGTCGTGCCAGATGCTTTCATCAGAGTACCTATTCCGATGATTGCAACAGACGCGACTATCGGAAGTACTCTCAGCTTTTATCATTTATTGGCATGGGAGCAAGATCTATTCAGTAATACTTGGCGGGTAGTGGAGCAGATCGAAAATCAAGAAGTTGCCAGAGGTGCCAGAGAATTGTTACGCATTATTGAAGAGTTGGTGTCAATACTTCGTGAGACCGGGTTTGACCTTAATAACTTGCCTCCATTGCATGCCTTCTTGGTCAACGATGGTTCGATATTGTTTGAATGGATATCTAGTGACTTTAGAGTGGGTTTTAGTGTTGAACCAGACCTCAATGAATCTGGATGGTATTTGGTCTCAAATAAAAGACTAGGGGAAATTAGTGCATCTGGTTATTTAGAAGGTGCTGATATAGAGAAAAGAAAACTGGTCATGTGGCTTCTCACCTATATATTTTTACTTTCTTAAGATGCATCTATGTCATACCCAGACAATTGTTTACGTGGTGTTCCCAATGGAACTTATTTGATTGAAGATGGGTCAGTGGGAGCGCATCTATTTCATTTTGAGGAAACATATTCGAGAGGGGATGGATGGATAGAGCAATCTGTTAATTGGGAAGACGATGGTAATGCTCTTGTCATAACTCTCAGCCAACATAGAGAGAACGGGGAATTGCAATTTAAGGCAGGAGCAGTAAGGATACCTTGTGCCGAACTTGATAGGTTAAGTAAACAACCAACTGTATCTGGAATCCTTACATATGAGCGGCGCCCTCTTGAAAATAATCCATATCATGGCAATCTCTTGCTCAAATCTGATGTGCCAAAACCAACAATGAAAAAGATTGCAGCCGGCATTGCGTTAATTGTCTCTGAAGTAATAGCCCGGTCCTAGTATCTAGCCCTCTACGGCCGTTCCCCTCTCTCCCCACCTCAATCACCCTCCCAAAGAAACGACACAAAAAAAGCCGCCCATTGCTGAGCGGCAGCTTAGATTATGGCGAGGGTTGCGTTGTAGGGAAAGTCCACCTATAACGTTCTCCATGTTCTGGCGCGGTAGGTACTAGCTCAGCCCTAATAATGCTTGCCTGTTCTGCATATACAGGAAGAAGGCTTACACGCATGGAAACATGTGAGACATCATCTGCGACCTGAATGGCAGGAGCATCATTGAATGACACTACAGCTTCGCCTAACAGTATCAGTCTGCCTGGCCCATAAAGTAGAGCTTCATCGGATGTTGACTCGATAGTCTTAGATTGAACACTCGAACCACGAGAACCGTAACGGATGGGAGGCCCTAATGCGATCTTTTGAAACGTAATAGTATCCCCATTGCTTTGAATAGTTATTGAAACTCCACAACGATGAAACGGAATTACGATAGCTTGCCCAACTTCTGTTTCGACATATAAATCAACATCTAGATTCCATAAGTCGCTTTCTGTCTGTTCATATGCTCTGCAAGTTAATCCTCCCTTTAGCACTTCAAAAGCCAATTGGCTGCGAAGAGGTGAAAGCAATCTGATCAACTGCTCTCTAG
The DNA here is from genome assembly GCA_023382655.1 of Anaerolineae bacterium. GTDB lineage: Bacteria > Chloroflexota > Anaerolineae > Promineifilales > Promineifilaceae > CAADGU01. Next base: position 232,015 of record JAHDWK010000002.1, read on the forward strand.
TTGCAGAATCAATTGCAGTTCCCTCACGCCAGGGCACTTCCCGTGATATAGACCCACTCCCGTCTGGATTTTTGACAACGAATGGCGCCCGGTCTGTCTCAAAAAGCAAGGCTACAATGACATTCCCTGCCACTGGCACGTTGATGTCTGTCATAAATGGAGCCAGTTCATTAAACTGCGATTTGACCTGGGCATACCAATCAGCTAAATCCCCATGCTGGACACCAATGACCCCCCGTTTTTCATCAAGTCCAATAAGCCAGAGTATGGAAACTCCCCTTGCCGCGTTAGCATGACCCGCAATACGTCTGGCCGCTTTGCGAGCATCGGGCCAATCTGCCTTTAGTTCAACTCTGGCATCTTCGATAGGTTGGCCGTTCTTTACTTGGTCAACAAGTTTCAATGCCCAGGCTTCAATCTCATGGGATCTCATCTGATTTCTAAAGAGTTGTTGTTACTTTCGTGGTGACACAACTACTCAACTATTTCAGTAGCTGATTTACTAACGGTGTTTTTGGCTGGTGCTAATTTCTCCAGTCGCTCCATCACCAGTTTGTGATGTTTGTCGGCCTGGGCTATGCGGGCCAGAATACCCAAAACACCAGCGATACCAATGAACCCAACTCCAAGAGTCGCTTCAGACAGCGAAAAGAAACCAACAATAATAGCAACAAAGGCTAATAGGATAAGGATAACTGACATCGGATTCCTCCTGATTCGGCTAAAACTGATAGGATAGCAGCCAGTATACTACAGACAACCTCGATGTCCAGTGCCCGATTCTAGCGACCTCTCAAGGCCAAACAAAAAACGGCCGTCCTCACAGACGGCCGTACTCCGGGCTTTGACCAACATGAGGGGAGGGGGCCTCTGCCTTCATATTAACTTTGCCGCCTCTTTCAGATCATACGAATTGTATGTTGCCCAAATCCGCTCCAATTCCTCACGCGAAATGTTTTCCCACATATCGGCATTTCGCTCCTCCAATTTCTCAATGCGCCCTCTACAAATGGAGCCGATACATACTCTGAGGCTGAGAGGGTCTGTAAGTGGCCTGTGGCAAATATGACATTGTTCATCTGTCAAATCAAGCCAGCGAGGGGGCCGAGGCTTTGCCGGTTCTTTGGCGACGGGTAGCGTGGGCAACCTTTGTGCTGATTCATCATACGGCCGTGTTGCTGGCCTGGATTGGGCAGGCGCCCGTTGCGGTGGTGGTTTGGGATTCACCCCATTCAACTTGTCAGCAGCAGGCTTTGGTCTTACGGCCGTCAGATATTTGTCGAGTGGGCTGGCGAATACAGGAGGTTCTTTTGCGGGATCGGAAAAATGAAAACGGGCAATATAGTATTTCCCAGACCGGAGCGGCCCATTATACAGACATTTCAACGGGGACAGCGTCTTAGTCACGTTACTTATTTCGGCTTCCGTTATTTTCCGCAAGGAAGTCAGAGATACTTTGCCTTTACCTTTTTGAATGAAAAGGGTGAGAGTCAGATCGTCAGCTAACTGTCGCCGGTACAATCCAATATCTATTTGCCCGGTGTAGGGATTAACAATAGCAAAAGCCAACATCTCAGCAATGCGCTCATCAATGACCATGTTACGCCTCTCTTCTTACTCGGCACCTGGAACAGAGGCTTTTTATGGGACCACCCAATTGATTATCGGCAAACTCTCACAAGCCTCACCATCCCCGTCGGCGTCCAAATTATGCACATCGTACCCTACCTGTGCCCAGCAATAGTTAAAACACGCCTGGGCCTGAGCCTGGGTATTGAAGTCGCTGCAATTGTAGGCGTCGTGGGTGCAAATGGTGCAATTGCCTGGCGGAGATTGTGTAGCCGTTTGTACGGGAGTTGGTGAGGGCGTTCTGGTTGGGATAAAGGGTGTCCCTGTAGCCGTTGCTGGAACCGGGGTGTTCGTGGCCGTCGCCGGAACCGGCGTGTTAGTGGCCGTTGGGGTAGGGGTAGGCAGCGGCTTCAAAACCAATGGCAGGTAGCCAACGGGCGGCAACCCGCCAACAAACGGCTCGGCCGCGCCGGCCGCCAACAATACCAGACCTAACAGGGTGGCAACTGCCAACCCGACGATGGAAATTTTCAAAGCGCGAAACATGAGGTTTCCTCCTTTCTATAAACCGTTAAGACCGTTGTGGAAAAAGCACGATTAGAGGATAACACACCATGCAGAGAAGGCAAAGAAAACGGCCGTCTGTGAAGACGGCCGTGCTTCGGGCTTTGACCAACACGAGGAGAGGGTGTCGCTGCCCTCTTCCTGACCGACCAGTTGTTCCAGTCGCGTTTCTTTTGTGCCAGTTTTAGGGGAGGGTGCGGTGTTACCCGCGGTTTCCTCGTGTTGTTGATCAGTCAGGAGTGCGTAAATGATACCAACTTTGGGACGAGATGCAACCACTTTGCCTGAGGCATGGCGCCGCAAAGTCGTTCCCGCTCCATTCAAGGACGGTGGCGACTATCACTCCTGGGCTTGCTGGTTTCGCCGGAAGGTCAGATAGGCGTGAATAACTGCATCTTGGACGAAGAACTTCTGCATATCATCAAGCGGCCGTCCGCGCTCCTGCGCCACTACCACGGCCGTTTTACGCGCACTTTCCGCCAGGTGCGCTGCCTCTGCAAACAGCCCGTCCGTGTCCACCGCCAGATGAAGTCGGTCAGCCTTCACCCATTCCTGTCTCAGCGCCGTAGATTCAAGGAACGGCAGCGTGTAAGGGGCCAGCGTGATGTCAACCATGTTCGCGTAAACGTGATCGACCTTCGCCAGGAACCGCTCCCCGTCTTCCCGTTCCCACCACACCGTATCACCAGCGCGTAATTCACTCAAATTAACCATGATCGTTCTCCTTGTTTCCTGAACTATGGAAATTTGGCATCATGGTAAGCCATTGGTTGTCAGACGGTCTGACTGCTATGAGCGAGAAGTCTTTGGTGCAATAAGCCACCACATCAAGCTTTCCATAGTACATTGGCAAAAGCTCTAAGGCTTGGAGCTTTTATTTTTGCCCAGTTTGTAATACAATCGTGTTACAAATCAGCAAACCAGAATATAGGAGTAAGATTTGGGCGCACAAAAACCATATGACCCGGTTAAGACTTTTAGGGTACCTGGTGAGACAAAAAGACAATTAGATGAGCTTCGGCGCAAGTGGGATCAGAGAAATGATAGCCAGGTAATCATACGTTGTATTGAACGTATTTGGACACTTGAAATGAGGGTGAAACATGTTGCAGGTAATGAGGAAGATGTAAGCAAATGACTTGTATAGCACAAATGGTATATTGACCCGTTATGTAAATATGGCATAATATGGTCTAGTATAGTGCCGTCAATTTACAGAACAGGTATGCATAATGAATCTTGCCGAGGTTGTAGAAATCCTTCAGTTGCCAAGAGATGATATCAAAGCTGCTATAAATAAGGGAATTAAGCATCCCATAACCCCTGACGTAATTAAGCTTGAAGCTTATCCCCTCAATGGAGATTACGATATCTCGGATGAATCAGTAGACGCCTTCATTGAGGCTTTTTTTAGCCATGAACCGAACCGGAAGATTCCCGTGGTTACTCGTCGAGTTCTGCTAATTGAAGCAAAGTATAGATGTGCCAATTGTCTTGTAACAGTTTCTCTTGAATTCCATCACATCATTGAATTTAGCAGACTTGCCACTCATGATCCCAGATATATGATAGTTTTATGCGCAAATTGCCATGCGAGATGCACTAAAGGGGAGATTGATCGTAAAGCTCAAGACATAATGAAAGCAAGACTGAAAAACGATTCAATTGAGGGAGAACAATTTCCTATAAGATTTGATTGGAATGAATTAAAAGAAGTAATAGCCACTGTGCATGAAGTAATGAACGTTTCTGAATCAGGAGAAGAAAGCAAGAACAACAGAAGTGTTGTGTCTTTACATAAAAAGAATGAATTAAACCAAATGGGCGAAGATTATTTTAGGTTTATCCAAGATCAACACCAGCCATATTTTGGAAGAATTAAGGAATTTATACAGAATCCTGCAAACCGAGATTCTAAACAACTTTATTATGAAATCATTGATGGACTGAACGCGAAGATAATAGCCCATAGGCGGGAATTTGGAAATTTTGAACACATATTAGAGCGGATTTATGACACAGCAAAACCTTATTTGAAAGGGAAGGGCCGTACTCTCAACGTGTTCCTTTCGTTTGCATATCACGAATGTGATCTTGGCATAAAAAGTGATGTTGAAACCTGATAAGTATCTAGATTTGAGGACATGCACCTTAAACGTAGCATCCAATATATTGTCAGAATTATTGTTGTACAAGGTGATGTCACTAGATGAAATTTCAAAGTCCGTTCAGGCAAAACTTGGGGATGACTCTGGTTACAATTTTCTTCCCGCTATAAATTTCCTGTTTTTGATTGGCAGTGTTGATTATGATGCGGAGCATGACAACATTTATTTGTTGACTAGCAGCGTGACAAAATGAAATTGTCTCTTTTGTATACAAACAAGGAAAATATTTTCCCAACCCTTACCTTTCATAATGGTTTGAATGTCGTGTTTGCAAAAGTCAAAGAACCAAAGCTGAAGGATAAAGACTCCCACAATTTGGGGAAAACTTTTCTATCTCATGTTATAGATTATTGTCTTCTTGCCCAAATAGATAAAGAGCATCCTTTCAAGGATAGAGAAGACCTGTTTGGTGATTTCATTTTTTACCTGGAGGTTAGAGCAAATAATGGAAAATATGTAACAATCCAGAGGAAGGTAACAGGTAGAAATTCTATCAGTATAAGTGTCTTGGATGTATCTGGGAAGCTAGACAATAAAGATGAAAACGAATGGGAATACAACAAACGAGGACTGGACAATGCAAGAGAAATATTGGACGGCCTTTTAGATTTAGATGTTATCAAACCATATGGTTTTCGTAAGGGTTTGACATATTTCCTTCGCAGGCAAAGCGATTATGGTGATGCTTTTAGGATTTCAAAATTTAATAGAGGGAAAGACCGCGAGTGGAAACCTTATGTGGCTAAAGTGTTTGGTTTTGATTATGAGCTAATCTGGAGGAAGTATGAGACTGATGAAAAAATTGCAGACAAAGAACGAGAAAAGGAAGTAATTCAACAAAAAGCACAATCAAAAAGTGAGCAGTATGACGAAATAAAGGGCGTTATAGAAATCAAAGAGGAAGCCGCTCAAAAAAAACGCAGCGATCTAGATCGTTTTGATTTTCACGAAATAGAATCTGATATTAGTGAAGATGCGATAAAACGTATCGGTGTAAGAATAGCGCACTTGAATCAAACTAAATACAAAATTGACTATGAAATTGAAGAAATTGAACGCTCTTTGACAACCAATTACATAATTGATGTAAATGAAATGATTCAGGTATTTAGAGAAGCAAACATAATGATGCCTGAATCAATGGTTCGAGATTATCAAGAACTTGAGGATTTTAATAGGAGAATTTCTTCAGAGAGAATAAAAAGTTTGCAGGAGTTGCGTGAAGCAAAGATTGACCAGAAGACAAAAATCGAGGAAGAGCTAAGAGGACTTAATATAGAAGAGACTCGTGCTTTAGCATTGCTAGCTGAACGAGAGGCCATAGAAAAGTACAAAGTTCTGCAACGGGGATTATTACGAGAAGAAGAAGAAATACTCCAACTGAAGCAAAAACTGATTCAACTGGATGACGTTGCTGCAATAAATCGTCAAATAGATGAGCTAAAGAGCAAACTTCTAACAACTATTAGTGAAATTGACGATACTGTCAATCGTTCAAATAACCCAGTATATAGATTGATCAGAAAAACATTTGTAGAATATGTCGAGTATGTGCTAGGAATTACTGCTCAGATTATTACTTTAATTAACAGTGCTGGAAATCTTGATTTTAAAATTACGGTGATTGGCGGGGCCACTGATCAAGAGACACATGAGGGTGAAGGAACCTCCTACCAAAAACTTCTGGCGGCATGTTTTGACTTGGCTATATTGAGTGTTTACAGCAATAGCTCATTTTATCGATTTGTTTATCACGATGGCATTTTTGAGGCGCTGGATGACAGAAAAAAAGTCCGATTACTTGAATTGATAAGACGAATCTGTGCAGAAAAGGAGATTCAACATATTCTAAGTGTTATTGACTCTGATTTGCCTAGAGATGAGAGAGATGAAAAGCTGTTATTTACCCAAGATGAGATTATCAGGCAATTGCACGATGGTGGGAAAGATGGGAGGCTTTTTAGGATGGAAAAGTTCTAAGAATATGCCGCAAAATGAGATGGCTTAGTTTCCCTTTGTATCTCCATCCCCATTTTTCCTAATAAACGGCAATGATTAGATTATCCGCAAATTATTCAAATTGCCCAGAGAAATATCTGTTTTCAGAAACACAAACCGCCCACAATCATCCACCCCCGGCCCCGAAAACGGCCGTACCCGCCCCTCCTTCACCCACACTCGCACCTGATCCACACTCACCCCCAAATGCCCCGCCAACTGCGCCAGCGTCAGCCGATTCGCCGGGCTGAGCCGCTCCACATCCACCCGTCGAAACAGGTACACACTGCGGCTGTCTACCCCTGGCCCCGACACCGGCCGTAACCGCCCATTCCGCGCCCACTTCTGCACCGTCAGCGGCCCCACACTCAGAATCCGCATCGCCTCCTTCGTCCCCACATACGCCCCGGCAAAAGCCTCCACCACCTCCCGGCTAAAATACGTCCCCTCATCATTCCGATACGCCGGCGTCAGCAGCCCCAACTCCACCCACCCCTCAATCACCTCCGGCTTCACCCGCATCCGCTGTGCAAACAGCCGCCGCGACACAAACCCCTGTTCATCCCGCAGCCCCTCCAAAAACGCCAACACATGCCGCCGCCCAAAAACCAACCCATCCAACGCCTGGTGCTGACTACACTGCGCCCGTAATCTGCCCCGTATTACCAACTCCACCACCTGCGCCGCATTCACCCCATACGCCGCCAACATCTGCGTCGCCACCGTCAGGTTCACTCGTTCTCTGCCAGATTGAATTTGCGTCGTGGCTGCATTTTTCACGGCTACCAGCAACCTATCAATCCCCTCCCGGTCAATCTGCCAACTGGCACTGCCCGCCACCCGCGGCCGCCGCGCCGCTGTCAACAAACCCATCGCCACCAGGTGTTTCACCACATCCCCCGACACCCCCAACCACACCGCCGCATCCGCCAACGGAATCGCCAGCCGCCACCGTTCCTGCAACGCCAACACATCCACCCGCGCCAAAAACTTCATCCGCAAAGCCGCCGTCTCCCCCTTCACCCTAATCAGCCCACCCTCAACCAACCGCTTCACCGTCCGCTCCGTCACCCCTAGCGCCTGCGCCACCTCCTCTACCAACATCCAACTAAACCGCTTCGCCGGAATGGGATACTCCTGAAAATGCGGGTACTTCTTCACCACCGGCCAGGCTGTATGAGCCGCCACATAATCCAGAAACGCCTCATACACAAAAGCATACGCCTCCTGCTGCCACAGTTCCAACGTATCAGACGAAAACAGATGGCCCAACTGTGACTTCAAGCTCACCGTAAACACACGCCCATCCCGATACGAAAACCGCTCCAAGAAGCTGTGAAACCCCTCCGGCCATTCCAGCAAAGCACCCATCGCCATCGCCCCGGCCACATAATAATCAAGCGACCGCCGTTCCGGTCTCCTATGCCAGGGCAGTGGCCGCGACAGCGCCGGAAACGGGTGCAGCCCCTCCATCTCCTGCCGCACCTGGAAAACCATCCGCAGCAGCGAAACGAAGAGGCCATACAACTCCCGCCCCGGTTCCCGCGGCAGCGTAGACCGCGTATGCGCCCCCGCCCTGGCCCAGCAGTACAGAATAGATTGCGCCTGCAACCCCACTTCATCCCCGGACAGGTCAATGGCCACGGCCGTGCGCAAATCACACCGGCACCGATGGCAGTAAGCCGATACCAGGTCAGTAGTCTCAATCGCCTGCCCGCATTGCGGACAGGCATCAACCAGAAGACAGCGGTGCTGTGGGCAGGCGGCGATCACCTTCAACTGCCACACCCCCCGCTGATACGCCGCTTCCGCCAGACAGTGCGGGCAAAACTGCGCTTTCCCTTCACTGCGAAAATGCGCCCGCCGATACACCTCCGGCATACGTGGAAACGTAAAACCCGGCGCAAAACAGATCGTCTCCAGCGCCACATGTCGGGGCGTCACCAACTCCGTCAGCCCATAGATGCTGGCCCAATAAATCTTGTATGGTTCCAGTTGGGTCAAGGCGGCCAGAGCATCAAACGTCTCATTATGCTTCGGCCGCATTACACTGTCCGACCGCCACAAATACTCCTCACACAGCGTCGCCACAATACCCGGCTTATGCCCATTCACATACGCCAATCGGTACAGATAAGAGGCCAGCGTCTCATTGGGCAGCAGCGGTGGGCGGTATAAAAAAGGTCTGAGATTCACGATTTAGTCAGGATAGCGGCGGCCGTCGGCGTCTGGCGTTTTCTCGGCCGGGAAGAATTGCCCGCCCCATCCACCCGGCTCACCGGGCGCGCCGGCAGCAACTTATCTATGGGAACCGTAAACGGATTTTGCCCCTTCAACATATGACGGTGCAGCCGTTTGTTAAACGCCTCGTCCAGAATCGGCAGCGTCAGTTCGTCCACCCCCGCGTGGTTTGCCAGCAGCGCCGCAAAACGGAGCAAATTCATCACGTTCCCTACCACGCCATCAGTCGCGTAGTGCAGCCGCAGCAACAACTCATTGGCCGGAATCTCATCCGCAAACGATAGCCCCACCACCTCCTGCGCATATTGCAGAAAATGGGCAAACAGTCGCGCCTCCGCTTCATTGTCAAAGCGAAAGGGGCGCAGTGCCTCCCGCACGGCAAACAGCCGGGAAAGCTGCTGATTGGCCCGCAGAATCGTTTCTACCGAGTTATCAATACCCACCACCAGATAAGGAATCCCCGTCTCCTTAATCAGCACCTTCAGCCAGTCAGACACCCTGGCCAACACCCGGTTCGTCTCCGTGTCAATCAGGTGGTGGAAATCATCCAGAATCACCAACTGCACCTCACACACCTGAAGATAATGAATCAGCCGGGCATTCATCATTTGCAGCGTCCCCTTGTGCGCCCCCGGATCACCCAACGCCGTCAACATCTGCACCGCCATCCCCTTCACCGTCACCGGCGATGGCGTTTCCAGATAAAAAACCGGGATGCGTGTGCCATCCCTGGCTTCATAGCGGGGGAAGTTGGCAGCGTAGGCGCGTACCAGCGTAGACTTCCCCGCCCCCGATACCCCTTCCAGCGCCATGCAAGCCGGCTCTCCGGCCTGGGCTGTCGCTTCCTGGCACAGGCGAATATCGGCGTGTAACTCATTAAACCGGGGATAACGAATGAGAGTGGTTGGCAAAGGGTTGCCCATACTGACCGTCCTCCTAATCAGGTTCCAGATTATCAATGCCCCACGCCCCATCTTCTGGTTTATCCAGATCAATGGGTGGCAGCCACGAGGGAGGGCTGGCTTCACTGGCTGGTGGCGCGGCGCCGTTGGCGGCGTCCCACCGGGCCAGCCGCTTTCGCGCCTGCCCCTTCTTGCTCCGCTCTTTGCTGGCCGCCACAATCGCCTGAATCTTCCGCTTCGCTTCCCCCAGCGCTTCCATAGACACCTTATCCTGGTTCAACAGCGCCTGGTTGCGAATAATCTGGTGTGACCAAAGCGTCAGCCCTTGTGCATATGCCTGGTCTAATGCCGGCACTTTGATGTACTTCATTTCAAATGGGTCAAAGACATATATCTGCCCTAAGTCATGGGGCAGGTACTTGATTTTCACCCTGGCGCTTCCGGCCGTGTTCGCCTGGGTGCGCAGCCGATGGCGCAGCAGGCTTAACTCATGGCAGTTATACCGCAGCGATTCAAACTCGATGCCATAATGATTGATAACCCGCTCTGTCAGCCGTCCCAACAAAATGGATAACTCTTCGGGATTGGTCGGGACGCGCGGGAAAAACCCGGCCTGCATCGCCGCTTCCCACCGGCGCGCCGGCACAGCGCCCAACCCTCTATGAAAACTCTCGGCGTAAATGTCCAGCAGGAAAACGTGCATCATCTGGTAGATTTCTTCCTGCCGCAACGAAGCAAACCGCACACTGTCATAATCCCCCCTGGCATCCACATTGGAAAAGGTCGTGCCTGGCAGCATGTGGAACAAACCGGTATTAAACGTGCCAAACATGCGCTCCACCGTCGCCTTGAAATGTGGCGTTTGCACCGGCAGCCGTTGTAACAGAATGCCCAACGACAGGCAGGCGTCTTGCAGTGAATCGCCGATAAACTCCTTGCCATTGTCCACTACCAGCGTATGGGGAATCCCGCAGGCCAACCATTGATGCTCGGTGCCATACAACTCCCGCGCATCCGGCTTGGGCAAGATGGCGTGGTGCAGGCAGGCGCTTACTGTTAGATAGCTGGGTGGCTCAAAACCCAAATAGAGGCCGAGCGGGTAGCGTGTGGCCACATCCAGACAATACGTCAAGGTCAGGCGTCCCAACGGCAAGTTGTCGTCGTCATCCACCACAAAGATGTCTGTCAACGTGTGGTCAATCTCCACCCGTTCCAGCGGGAATTTAGGGTACTCCATGGCCCCAAACTGGCCCATTTCCATCTCGGCCTCTCGCCGTCCGCGCTTTGCTACCAGTATGCTTTTTGGGTCTTTGGCATTCAACCGTCGCCAGATAGTGGTGCGGGAAGGCAGCTTGAGCTTCTCCTCTTCCCGCCGCTGACGGTTTTCCAGGCCGAGACGCACGGCCACCTCATGTAAAATGTCGTCCACCTTCACCCGTTCGCGTACAAAATACCGTTCGTCAATGACTTGCGTCATGATCTTCTCCACAACCTCATCCTGTTGTGGAGCAGGCGTTCTTTTTTGCGGCAGCAGGGCACGAATATCATTGCCACTTTCACCGTACTCTTTCAGCCAACGATAGAGTGATGGCACACTCACTGGCATCTCTGCATACTCGCCCCGAGCCTGGGCCGCTTTCAGGTCATCTACGCGCTTCTTCACGTCCGCCGTGGTACGCAAACCATCAGGAATCTTCAATAGTGGTTCAATCGCCGCCAGCCGATACCGGGCGATCTCCTGTTCCCGTGCGGAATAATCTGCCAGAGAAGCCGGGACAGGCGGCGCTGCTGGTGAACCTGTCGCCGAAAAATAGAGAGAGCCTTGCGCCAACTCCTTATACAGGTCAGTAAACGTGGCCGTGATGACCTTCCCGTCTTGCAAACTTTCCAGTTCTAAACGGTTGCCCGGTAATAGTTTCTTGACAAAAAAGGGAACCGAATTCCATACGAGCCGGGTATCAACCGAAAAGCGATGGGTGCTCATGTTGTTCTCCTCCTGGTGATGACTTCCTTATTCCTATGTCCAGGTCTATGGGTCGTTCATGTAGCCCCACTACCAGAAGTTCATGGTAAAAAGCCATCTGAAAAATAGCGGCGACCGCTAACCCCGGTTCCACTCCTGGCACAGCACAGACAACGGCAGAAACAGCACCAATACCACCAATACCACCAGAAGGATCAAGGACATTCAGGATTTTGTGTTTGACCGTTGTGGGTATGGCATGACGGGCATACTGCGTGAGGAGCCTTACATTTGCCAGCAGGCAGCCGTCACGCACTGCTTTCTCGGTGATGACCTGGTACGTCCACCCATGCTCCTCCGCCCAGGTTTCACCGGCGGCAAACTTGCGCTGATTCTCCTCTGCACACACCAGCGCCTCTGGTTTGCACTCCACTGTGATGTGGCGTCCATCCGCCAGTTGCACATGAAAATCTGGGGTGTAACGCCGCTTCAAACCACCATCCAGATAGCCGATGGTATAAGGCTGTTCGCAGAATGAAATGACTTCACTGGCAAAGTCGAGAAGGTATATCAGGTCTCGTTCAATCGTGGATTCAAACGCCACCATCTTCCCCAACTTGATAGATGGGAAATAACCAATGATATTTCCACCTCGGTTCGATACTTTTCTTACAGGCATAATTGTTTTAGGAGTTGGCAAGTAACCAAACTGTTACAGCAAAGTATAAACCTTTTCGCACATGGCGTCGGCTTTATGTAGCACATAAGTGCTATAATTGGTTGGGACGAATTGAAACTGTTGAGAAGTATTGAGAGCTTATGAAACCTGGGGTTGTGGTTTATCGGGAACAGCGCGTGAGGGAAATTGCGCTTTGTGTACGGAGTGCCCGCATTAAGGCGGGCTGGACACAGGAACAAGTAGCGGAACATCTGGGATATTCTCGCGCCCATGTAAATCGGGTAGAACAAGGCAGCGCCCAATTGAAAGTTGCTGGCCTTGAATTACTTTCCGATGCATTTGAAATCACCCTTACAGAATTGCTTGAACGTCGTCATGGACAATCCGGGCATCAAGAGATGATGTCCGGGTTTAAGATAAAGTGTGCCAGTATTCGGTCGAGCAGGTGGGGCACATCGCTCTCCTGAAAGTGGGCGGCCAAAAACTCAACCCGGATGGGGGCGTAAGTCGCCAGCGGCTTAAAATAACAGAAGTTAAACAATAACTCAACCCCCTCGGCATGAATCTGGTGGTGGAACATAAGCGACCGGCTGCCCCAGGGCAGGAGGGTACTCAAGACCTGGGCGTCGGTAATGACCGCTGCCGGTTCTCGCCCCACAAGCTGACCCGCCATGCGCGTGAGAACCTGTGAACTATTGGTACTGAAGGCCGCCAGAGGCAGGCTGTTGTCACCCAAACCCCTGACACAATCGCGTAGAACCATTGACCCCTTCTTTTCCGCTATCTCCAAAAAGCTGCCAAGCCATAGATGGAGGCGCGGCGATTGTGCAGACGAACGACGGAATGTATCCAACATGTATGCTACTTCGTGGATGGACAAGTCTTTTGCCTGTGCCCTGTCTTCGGCCGTTTGTGGGTTGCTAAAAACCTGCATTCTCTGTTGCTGGCCGGATGGGGTGTATAGCTGCTCTTTTTTCCGGCCGCAAAGCGAGGGGTAGAACACGCCGTCAATCAATACAGGTATTTGATGGAACGACAACGTTTCTACCATTTCTCCAACCAGGATTTCATAAGCCCATTCAACAGCCTGGCTTTCTGTTCGCCAGCGATCTGTACCCAGGTTGTAGAGCCATAGCTGGTTCTTGAACTCCTGGGAAGGGTAGACAAGCGAATGGGCTTCCGGCCCGTCAGCCAGATGTAATGTTACCGGTTCATGCTGTGGCAGGGATTCCAGGCATAAGGTGAAAACGGCCAGGTCTTCGGCGCTGGCCGGACGCGGAATGAACTGTCTGAAAAAACGATGGATGACTTCCACGAGCAGCGTCTCCGATTCATTGAGGATGGAAAGCACGGAGACAACCACAATAAAAAACGCTGCTTCCCGTAACGAGAAACAGCGCCAGTAGTTATGCTGAGTGTTTCTACCCGATACAATCGGGATTTGATACACTTTGCATATCTCGGAACCTGCACCGCCAGGTTTCGGGTTAGATGTCGGGGGGTGTACCACCACCTTCCCGGCATCGCTCTGAGTTATGTGATTGTCTCCTGCTAAGGTATTATGGTAGGTGTGAGACGGGTTGTCAAACTTAAAAATTAGAGAGAATTAACCCCGGTAGGGGATTCTCAACAAACATGGAATAATCCTGACAAACCGTTGTAGGACAATCTCGGCGAAGATGAAACAACTGTAGGGTATTTTCAGGGAAGGTAAATTATGATTCTCAAATTAGGCGAAACAACGTACCCCCGCAATGGGGTCTCATTCTCAATTGAGGTGAAATACTAGAACCTGACAGGTTTTTAAAACCTGTCAGGTCTCTTCATAACTATAAAGCCCGATATGAAGAGACATCATGTGGCGTTATTTCTGCTGATTTTGTGGTTGGCGGCCTGTGGGCAGGGCGCGAACTTGCCCACCATTCAGGATAGTCAGGTGGTGGTGACTTTGCCGCCGCCGCCGACCAATACCCCTATTCCCACTGAAATCCCCACTACGGAAGATGCGACAGGCATTGCCGTGGCCTTTTTCAAGGCGTGGGAGCAAGGGGATTTGCTGGGCATGTACAGCCTGCTGACGCCACAAACCCAGGCGTTGGTGGATAGCGCCTCGTTTGTAGCCCGGTATGAGGAGGCGATGAATACGGCCACGACGCAGGCCATTCATACCCAAATGCTCTCGGCGGCACAGGAAGAGAACCAGGCGGAGATGGCGGTGCGGGTGACGTGGCAAACTCATGCGGTGGGGGATATTGTGCGCGATTTGGTGGTACCGATGGCGTATCAGAACGGCCGTTGGGGAATTGTGTGGGACGAAAGTTTGATCCTGCCGGAGTTGGCCGGTGGCAACCGGCTGGTGCTGGCTGACCGCGTACCATCGCGCGCTAACATCTATGATGCCAACGGCCGTGCCCTGGCTTACCAGGGCAGCATGATTCGCCTGGGCATTATCCCCGGCGAAATCAAAGATGAAACTGCGCTGGTAGCCTTGCTCAGCCAGGTGCTTAACAAAACGCCGGAAGCCATTAAAGAAACATACGCCCGCGCTTTGCCCAACTGGTATGTGCCGGTGGGCGATGTGCCTGAAGACGTGATGCAGCAATACGTGGCCGCTTTGCAGCCTTTTATTGGGCAGGGATTGGCCGAACCGCAACCGCGCCTGGCCCGCCTTTATGCTGAGAACGGCGTAGCGCCCCATCTGGTGGGCCACACCGGCCTTATTCCCGTCGAGGTGGTGGAGAGCTATCAGGCGCAGGGGTATCGCGGTGATGAAATTGTGGGGTTGAGCGGCATTGAACTGTGGGCGGAGGATTACCTTAACGGCGAACGGGGCGGTACGCTGACGGTAATTGATGCCAACGGCCAATATGTGGGTACGGTGGCGGAAAGAGCGCCGAAACAGGCGCGCAGCATTTACACGACGATCAATGTGGAATTGCAAACGGCCGTTGAACAAATCCTGGCCGATGCTGTGGAGAGTTACCCCCTGGACACGGCCGGTGCGGCTATTGTGATGGACGTGAACACGGGCAAAATCCTGGCAATGGCTTCTTACCCGGACTTTGACCCCACCATTTATGACCCGGCGCGCCCCGATGCGGCCAATGCCTTAGCGCAGGTATTTGCCGATCCCCAACGGCCGTTGCTCAACCGCGCCACCCAGGGCCAATATCCTGCCGGTTCCCTCTTCAAAGTGGTCACTTTCACCGCGGCCATGACCAGTGGTCTCTACACCCCCAATTCCACTTATTACAGTAACGGCACATGGAGCGGCTTAGGCCCAAACTTCGTCAAAATAGACTGGCTGCAAGGGGGACATGGCACAGTTTCTTACCAGACCGCCATTACGGTTTCCTGTAACTCGTGCTTTTATGAAGCGGCGCTGGGCATGAACAATGTAGACCCCAACCATTTCCCCACTGTCGCCCAACAAATGGGATTGGGCCAACTGACCGGCATCGCGGGCATAGCGGAATCGCCGGGCACGATCCCTTCGCCTGCCTGGAAAGAGGAAACGTTGGGTGAAGTCTGGCTGCCCGGTGATGCCGTGAACATGGGTATTGGGCAGGGTTTTGTGCAGGTGACGCCGCTGCAAATCGCCACCATTTTCTCGGCCATTGCCAATGGCGGCGCCCTGTATCGCCCGACCGTGATTGACCGCATTGGCGCGGGCGGTGGCGCGCCGGAAGAGCCTTTTCCGGTGCAGGTAAATGGCGAAATGCCCCTGGCGCCAGAGCATCTGGCTTCGTTGCAGCAGGGGCTGTTTGATGTGACGCACAGTGGGCGGGGTACGGCCGAATTCATTTTTAACGGGTTAAGTGTGCCTGCCGCCGGTAAGACGGGTACGGCCGAAGACCCTCCGCGTAATTCTCATGCCTGGTTTGCCGGGTATGCACCCGCCGGCCCCTATACCCGGTCGGATGGTACGGTGACGACGGAACCGGAGATTGCGGTGGTGGTGATTTTGGAAAATGCGGGGCAGGGGTCGGAAGTGGCTGCGCCGATTGTGCGCCAGATTATAGAGACGTATTTTGGCATTACGCCGTTGACGCCGCTGCCCTGGTGAACGGTAATCGGTGAACAGTAATCGGTTATCGGTAAAGTGATTACTGATGACCGATTACCGATAACTGATTACCGATTACGACGAGGAAAGACATTGCCAGCAAACAACAACAAATCAAACAAACCCTGGCGGGAAGCGGTGGAAGAGGTGATGCATCATGCGACGGAGGCGGAGGCGTTGGCCCGTTTTGGCAAGCGGAAGCCGTCGTTTAATTATCGGTGGGAGCATGTGACGGCCGTTGTCACCCTGGCGAATAAACTGGCCGAACTCACCGGCGCGGACCGGGAGGTGGTGGAAGCGGCGGCCTGGCTGCATGATGTGCGCAAGGAAGCGAAAGAGAAACATCCCCAGGAAGGGGCCAAATTTGCCCGCAAATTTTTACCCAAAACGGATTTTCCAGCGGAGAAGATTGAAGCGGTAGCGCAGGCGATTGAAGCGCATATGGGGCTGTGGTTGGATGCGCCGTTGACTAACCTGGAGGCACAGGTGTTATGGGATGCGGATAAGCTGGCGAAGATTGGGCTGACGGCCGTGTTCCACTTTACCGGCAATGTTTTGGCTAAAGGCAAACCGATGACGACGGATGATTTGATTCTATACGGCCGTGACGCCGACTGGCAGACTAAAACGGTAGCCAGTATGCACACGGAACCGGCCCGTCGCGCCGCCGCCGCCCGCCTTGAGGCGTACAACAAGTTGTGGGAGTCGTTGGAAGGTGAGTTGAGGGGGGATGATTTGGATGGTAATCGGTAATCGGTTATCGGTAATCGGTTTGCTTTCACCGATAACCGATTACTGATTACCGATTACCGCTTTTCACGGCCACACGGCCGTCACCGCCATCTGCCGTAACACCATTCGTTCATAACTTCCCTGGCCGGTTGGTTTCCACTTGACCAGCGCCAGTTCTCCATCGGCGATTTCTAAGCCGGTAATGTAACCCGGCGTGCTACAATGGCCGATGTTGATAAGGGGCGGGTTTTCTGAATGGGGGTCGGGAAAGGCGCACAGATGGGTATGCCCGCAGATGACGGCCTGCCGCTGTTGCTGTGCCCAGGACAAAATCGCCCCTTCTAGCTGCCAGGCAAGACGCAAAATTCGGTTTCCGACCCGGCGCGGCATATTGGCCAGATGTTGCCGGTTTTGCAGGTCATTTTCCGGTTCGGAAAAATGGTAGCGGCTGGCGGAAAAGGGCAGGGTGTATTTGACAAAGTAGCGGCTTTGTGGCCGTTGGAACCACCAGTGCCGGTCGCCTTTGGGGTGGGCCTGATGCCCATGCACGGCAAACAGGCTGTGTTTGCTGGGAACATGGTGCAGCACCAGGCCTTGATGCAGTGGCATTCCTTCTTTTTCCATGGGGTCAAACATGCCCCGCTCGGAGTCGTGGTTGCCGATGATCAGGTGCAGGCGGTGGCTGGCGCGAAATTGGTGCAGCAGGTCAAAGACACGGCCGTATGCGCGGCGAATCTTGGCAAAATTGTTGTGCCACAACTCATCCCCATCCCCCAATTCAATATAGGTGAAGCCCTGCTCGTAATAATGGCTGAGGGCGTGCAGGAAAAGGTTTTCGTTGGGTGCAAAAAAGTCATACCGATCTTTTATGCCCCGGTGCATGTCGCTAAAAAAGATGAGGCGGCTGTTGTTGTCAAAATGGAGATGGGGGGATTGCCGAAAAGCGAGGTCAAGCCGTTCGTGGGCTTGTGTGTGCCAGCTTTGCCAGAGGGGGGCGACCTGGGGTCGGGCGGCCTGGGGCCAGGTTTGTGGCGTTACAGTCATACCAATACTTCCTTTGGCGCGATGACGATGGTGTGGGGGTGGTTCGTCTAACGGCCGTGCCTCTTATTCTAGCACACGCGCCGGGGGCATTGGTATGTTACTTTTGTTACTCATGTTTTCTTATGGCGTCTGGTATTTCTTCGCTCGGCTATCGCATAAGCCTCGGCCAGCAAGGCGCGTACCTGGGCAAATGTGGCCTGGCTCGGCGAAAGCACGCAGATGAAATGTTGCGGCGCATAATCGGGGTGGGGCATGATCACGTCGAGTGCGGTGAAATCATACTGGCTGACATCCACCTTCGCTGTGCCGAACAGGGATTGAAAGGTTTGCCTGCTGACGCCGATATTCAGGCGAAAGACGCCGGGACGATCCAGGTTGGAAACGCGGTCATACTCATTGTCTGATGAGGCCATGGTGGCAAAGGGCAACATGTGATCTGACTTATAGAAAAAGAAGGTGTAACCAAAGTTGGTCGTTGTTTCCACGCCGGGAAAGGTTTGGGTGATGTAATCGGCAACGGATGATTCGGTTATAGGTGATTCGTTCATAGGAAAAATGTTACCGTACCTCCTGAAATTTGTCATGCTGGCTACGGCCGTTGGCTACCCACTTTTTTTTGCCTGATCAGACGCCCGGCGGTACGGCCGTGACCATCTGCCCGGCGATCCCCCCGCCCCTACGCCTCATCGGGCATTTGGGCGATGATGGACATGGTTTGCAGGGACACGGCCGTGACCCGCCCCAACAATTCAATCACCTGCTCCTTATAATCGCCGTGAACCTTCAATATTTACCAAAAAACTAACGGTGAGCGTTACCCGCTGGTGGGTGGGACGAAGTAATGCCAGTTTGACGGAACCAGCTTCGAGCCACAAAACCTGCCTGAAAACGCGGCGACTCCCACCAGTCGGGGACACGCTGTGTTGGGCTGCGTTTGGATAGGGCTATATTTTGTTGTTTGAAGTCAACTTATTAACAAATCAGCAATACGATTAAGTACAGCACGGGCAGATGGACGGTCATAATTTGAGAGAATTATTACCGTGTATCCAAGGTCATACATTACGGCAAAGGCATCACCGCCCATAGCGCGCCCGCCATGACCTATTAAACGCCCATGTTTTCCATCATCAATGATGTGAAAACCATACCCATAACTGACGCCTGCTTGTTCTCCTGCTGCATGAGAAATGAAACATAGTTCTTTTAAATGGCTATCAAGCAACTGCTGATTTTGGAGGGCTTGAAAGAAAAGGAAAATATCCTGCACTGTTGAAAAACAATGTTCAGATGGACTACCTTTAACCCCATAGATATATTGATTGCTGCGAAGCTGTCCGTCATCTGGGCTAAACCAGTTTTCACGAGTATAGCCAATAGCACAGTTCGCAATCGGCAAGTCCATCTCGTAGAAGTCGGTATCATGCATGCCTGCTAATTCGAAAACTTCTCTTTTCATATACTCGTAATATGACAATCCTGAAACTTTTTCAATTAGAGCACCAAGTATGACATAGCCAGTATTGCCGTAATGATGGCGTGTTCCTGGCGGAAACTCAAGAGGTGTGTTAGCGAATAATTTCAGGTAATCATTTATAGTACGAAGGTCGGAGCGTGCAGCCCGATATGCGTCATTCCAATATCTGTCAAATCCTGCGGTGTGTGTCAGAAGTTGATGAATAGTGATTTGGTCAGCGTGAGGCAAGTTGGCGTCATAGAGCGAAATTGGCACATGAAGATCAAGTTTTGCTTTTGATACTATTTGCATAACGGCTATTGCCGTGAACATTTTTGTAACAGAAGCAATATTGAATTTGGTGTCAGGTTTATTACGCAATATTTCAGGGCGAATTGCATATCCACGCGCAGTTGTCAGGATTGGCTGGTTATTATGGACAATAAGCACGGTTCCTGAAAATTTATCAGCGGATTCTTGCTCATCTAGAAAAGATTGTACTTTTTTCGCAATTTCATCATCAATCAAAATGACTCTCCATTCTTACTTTGCGTGATTTAGATTATGCCAGCAGCCCAACTATTTGTTATTCGGAAAGTTTCCGTATATCAACCCTCACATAGGTTGATAGTCCGCACGGCCGTTTCCTTCCGGCTGCCACCATAGCGGATAATGCGTTCAACTTTATTGTGATATTGTTGGATGAGCTGGACAGACATGGGGGAGATTATAGCCAGAGTTTGGGACAATCTCCAAGATTGCACCCATCTAATCCCCCGTTGGCGCGACTTGTCAGGTGCGCTCATGTTTGACGAACGGCCGTAAGGCGATGAGCGGAATGGCAAACATGAGCGCAAACCCTACATTGAGAACAGCGTTTTGCCAGAAGCCCGAAAGCACCGAACCTTCTTATTCATCTCGCCGCGCTTCAATCTACCCTATTCGGATTTTACGGGAATAAACCATATGAACCAGAGGATGTAGGCAAACCAAGCCAAATCCAGCCACTCTCCGCTTTGGAAGAATTGGAATCCCATGAAACTCAGTAACCCCAGAAAGCCTAATGCCCAACCTTTTCTCAATCGTGGTTTCTTGTCCTTCACTATCAGTGCTCTCCTATCCGTTGATTTAAGGGAAAGTGTCCGTATATCACCCCTCACATGGGTTGATAGTCCGCACGGCCGTTTCCTGCCGGCTGCCACCATAGCGGATAATGCGTTCCACTCTCCAAGATTGAACCAACCTAATCCCCCCGTTGGCGTCGGTTGTCAGGTGCGCGTATGTTTTAAGGGCACGGCCGTGACCAGAAAAATTGACTACTGTTCATAAGAAACCTTAAGGCTCTACCTGAACAACACAAAAGGTGTTTCCATCTGGATCCGCCAGAACAACATAATCAGCCTCATGCTCATACTTCCAGTCTACTCGCGTAGCCCCGAGGTTCAGCAACCGCTCCACTTCTTTCGCCTGATCACGTGTAAACAGGTCCATATGGTGCCGTTTGGGTTTAATCGAAGTAACTGCTGCATTTAGGGAGAGTTGTATCCCTTCTCCTTCCTGAGGGATAAGAATAGCGAAATCCACATCAGGCTCTCTGCTCAGTTTGTAATTCAGTGCCTCACTCCAAAACTTTATAGCTCGATGAAGGTCTCGCACTCCCCATACAATCGCTCCGATTTCCAACATGACCTATTCTCCTGAAATCAAGATACTTGCAGGTGGGTCACAGATCCACACCTAAGCGGCACCTTGCAGCGCGTTGAGGATACGCTTGATCTGCTTGAGGTGCGCACGTTCATGGCGAGCCAGTCCATCTGCGTGGGATATCAGCGTCTGCTGGAGAGGCTTTCCCGCCCCTATAAGTGTATTCGTACGTGCCCAGTCCTTAGGTGGCAACGGTTCCAATACCGCCAAGAGTTTCTTGCGCTGCTTCGTAAAGGCATGCAGCGAGGGCTGAAATTCCTGTTCGAGATAGTCGGTATTCTTTATCCATGTGCGCGGATTCATAGCCTTAATCGTCGGGTTATCTTGGGCAAGGATCGTCATAATATAGTAGCCGCCCCAGACCTCATTACACGCAAGCAGATGGGCAAGCACCTCGTTGACGGACCACTCACCGACGCTGGGAGCAGTATGTAATTGAGTCGGCGCCAGCCCGGAAGTAATCTTTGCCAGGCGCGGCGGAGTTTCTTTCAGTATAGCCAGAATCTTCTCAATAGGGAGATATTTGGATGTCATGTCACGATTGCCTTCGTACAAACAAAGAGAGCAGCCCAACGGCTGGCGTTAGCTGCGGTGGGTGGGAGGGTGGAGAAGCCGTCGAAACGGAAAAGACCCAAAGCCAGAAAAATGCTCAAAAAACGCGGCGCGTACCCACCGTCAGCTGTCTGCTGTGTTGGGCGGCGACAATTGTGATTACAAATTGTCCGTTGAAACTTCTCCAAGTTCCAACAGAAGTTCTTCAATTTCTTGGCCACGAGCATTCGCAAACCCTTTAGATTCGCCGATAATTCTAAAGCCGCATTTCTCTAAAACCCGACGCGAGCCGAGATTGTCTTTGGCTACTCGTGCATATATCGGGCGAGTTTGGTTCTTCTGCGCTAAGAACTCTTTAAGCGCCCCTGTAGCAATGCCCTTACCCCAATACTCTTTCCCAAGCCAATAAGTAACTTCTGGCTTGCCTTCCTCTTCATAGCTTGAAACACTGCCTGCCACCTGCCCATTAAAGATGATTGTCTGTATGATCACTGTTTTATCTGCCAAAATTCTGTGCCAATGTGCCATAAAGGCTTCCTGGTTGGTCGGATCTTTCGCCGTGAAAGCCGCCATGTAATTAGCTTCTTGATCCAGTTGATATTCAAAAAAGAGGGGAAGATCATCGTTTACAACATTGCGCAGAACTGGTTTGTTTGACATACAGTTTTTCTCCACAAATTACTTCTGTTTTTTATCAGGACACTTTTCAGGATTTCAGCCGCCCAATAGCCTGCGTTAGCCGCAAGTCGGGGACGCGGATAGGCTTGAAAACGGAATCCTGCTGAGGCGTAGAAAACTGCCTGAAACCGCGGCGAATCCCACTTGTCGGCTGCACGCTGTGTTGGCCGGCGTTCCGTTGTGCAAGACTCTCTGACTGTACAATTCTATCGTTATTCAATCAAGAATTATTAATCCTGATAATCTCCGACGTAGAATTCAACTTGGATATTGTCAGGGTCGCGAAAGCAGACATACTCGCCTTTTCCGTCCGGATCGAATTCTATTCCAGCGGTTACCACTCCCAACTCTTGCAAGACCGCGAGCAAATCTTCAAGTTGTTGGCGTGATTCTACTGAAAATCCAATATGGTCAAGCCCCAAACGATTTTCGTCGAAACGGTCATTTGGTAGACCATGTTTGGGTGGACGTTGAAAGCACAATAAGAAATTCTCACAAGAAATACATCTCACCTTTTCATCGCCTGGGAATGCGTTCACGCCCAATACTTTTTCGTAAAACGTAGCTGACTTGGCAGGGTCGGATACCGTTAATACCACATGATGAATACCACGAATTTTAAGTGTCATCAGACTGTTTCCTTGAAATATTTATAAGCGGGTTCGGATTTTATAGTGAACCTGAGTCTCGTACCTAGCGTTAGGGTCTGCCTTTTTCTTCATACTCTCATGTACATTGATTTGGGATAGCCAGCCAACTATTTATTATACGGAAAGCGTCCGTATATCAACCCTCACATGGGTTGATAGTCCGCACGGCCGTTTCCTTCCGGCTGCCACCATAGCGAATAATGCATTCAACTTTATTGTTACACCCTTCCCGGTTAACTTTCCATGACCCGCCGTGTACGCGTAACCTCAACAATCTCCCACGTCTGACCCCCGTCACCGGAACGCTCCTCAGTAGCCTCATAGGCCACATCCGTCAAGTTCCGAATCTTCAACCGACGCAAATCCTGTGGGTTGCCCCCCAACCGCCCGACCACAATGACTTCCCCCTCTTCCCGCCAGCGATAATGCGCCACCCGTCCATCATTGAGAACAAAAGTCTCTTGCCACGTCTGGCTCTCCGGGTCCAGGTATCCAAAGGCCACAAAAGCAAAGCTCCCATCCCCAGCCCGAAAATCCTGACGGAGCAGGCAATCCTCCATCTCCCACCTCACCTGTAACGTCCCGACCAGACTCTCACCATCGGCGCTGACGGTAAATTCCTGCCACGTCCCAATAAAACGCCGCACCAGTTCATATGCTCTGCCAGAATAATTCATATGTACTCTCCTTTCCTGCACAGATTGCCCGACCACACAGGTCGTCCACCTCAGGAAATTATAACCAAAAGCAGGGCCAGGCACCGATTACGCCACGATTTGCACCAGCTCAGCACAAATCTGCTCAGGCGTTTTATCTTTGGTGTAAACCACCCGTTTCGCCAATCGGCGGTTCGCCGGATGCTGTACAAAGTAGTCATTCAACACAAACAACTCATCATTGAACTCCCTCCCTGCTGCCGTCAACATCCGAACTAACCGGCTTTTTAATATCGCCGTCGACTCCGCCGCATCCGGCGACGGCCGTAACAATATCACCTGCGGATAAGGGGCCAGCGCCCGTTCCACCCGCGCCAGGAGCGCTTCATCATCATAAACCGAATTACTGGCCCCAAAATCAATGACGCCGTGATGCTCCGCCAAAACCATTTCCACCATGCGTGCTTCAAACGGCTGGCTGTACCGCAGCACCCTCCGAATCCCTTGACCAGATGCAGCAATCTGCGCCGCTACCGTTTCATCATACCCAACCTTCTGGTAATACTGCCCGCGCACCGCATCAACCGAACAAAAAGGCAAGGCTAATTTTTCAGCTAACAAACGGCCGACGGTGCTTTTGCCCGCCCCCAGCGGGCCAATGAGGATAATGGTGGGATTCATCCCCCTAGCAGCCGCTCATGCCCGCGTCCACTGCCGGATCAACGTCGGCGTTACCGCTTCCGTCAACAGCCGGGCATACCAATACGGCCGTTCCCCCTTCCCGGCAAAGAGCGCTTCCAACAATTTCTGGCCCCAGTAATAAGTAAAAATATAGGCGCGATCCAGCG
Source organism: Anaerolineae bacterium (assembly GCA_023382655.1). Classification (GTDB taxonomy): domain Bacteria; phylum Chloroflexota; class Anaerolineae; order Promineifilales; family Promineifilaceae; genus CAADGU01. The sequence goes on from JAHDWK010000002.1 coordinate 256,485, forward strand.
GGGCGCTCATAAACCCAATCATGTGGTCGGCTTCCTGCTCCGTCAGCAAACCATACTGCTGCAAATACTCCCGCACACGCTCCGCCGCCGCCCCCTGCTCATGCAGCAGAAAAGCCGCGTTGCCATAGGCCCCATTCAACTGCTCCAGAGCCAGTTCAATCATCCGCTCACGCTGCGCATCCAGATGCGCCAGCCCCACCATCGGGAAGATTTCCGCCGCGTGCCAGACCACCCACTCCTCATCCGACAGCACACTCGTCAGCGCACAAGTAGCAATGCCTTCGGAAACCACACACGACGGCGCATTGACCAGCGCCAGACAATGCTCCACACGGCCCCCTTGCTGCGCCAGCCGGCTGTCCTTGATCGAAAACTCCGTGTGATGCCCCGGATACGCCTCATGCGCCACCAGATTAACCAGGTCCGTAATATAAAGCGGGACATCCGTATTGATCTCGATCTGCGACCGGCCGCGCCCCTGATACCAGTTATAAGCCATCCAGGGCTGGTCCTGCACAAACGCAAAATCAACCGATTCCTCTTCCGGCAGCGGAAACCGGGCGCGGCAGAGGTGGCGCAGTTGCCCCTGGATAAACGGGATCAGCTGCTGTAACTGCGCCACAGAAAGTTCAAGCCCCTGTTTGCGCCGTGCCACCCGCTCCCTCAATGTATTGCCTGGCGGCAGCAGCTCATCGAGCAACCGGTACGTCTCTGCAAAAAGCGACTCCTCAACCCAGGTGGGCCGCACGTCATAAAGCAATTCCACCTCATCCGCCAGCGCCATGTTTTCCCCTTGCAGCAGGCGCAGGCTGGTTTGCATGGCCACAACCTGACGGGTCAGGAATTCCCGCCGCTGGTCATCCAACACAGCGGCGTCCGCAATCGCGGCGGCCAATGTGGATGCTTCCTGCGCCAATTCCGGCAGCGGGCGTGGCCCATCTGTTTGCGCCTGTTCCTGCCAATCAGCCGGGCCAAAGTAAGCCTCAATGTAGCCGGGTATGTGCTGGTCAATGGCCAGCGCCAGACGAACGTACTCTTCTCCAACAACTTCAGGTGACATGCATACATCTCCAATCTCAGGAACGAGGATTAAATAACCTACGGAACTTCAGAGCGTCATGCCTGCGAAGGCAGGCATCCACTCCTCTGAAAATGTAGGGTAATTTTGTAAATCGCCAGGACGATTTTGCAAATCGTCCTACAAATTTTCATTCATCGTGGCAGGCTGCCGCCCATGTTGAACTCCTTCAAAAACATGGATTCCCGCCCCACGCCTTCGCGGGGACAGGCCCTGCGCGGGCATGACATGAAAAAGGATTTTTCGGACACTCGCCAAAACCTTAACTAACTGTCGCATGGTGGCAGGCGACGGGGTGGGGGGCTACGGCCGTGCCCAAATCCCTTAACACCGGCACCTCCACCCGACAAATGTCCGTGGCAATGGGACAGCGCGGGTGAAACCGGCAGCCCGTCGGCGGATGCGCCGGGTTCGGCGTTTCGCCCTGCAAAATGATCGGCTGGCGCTTCGCTTCGGCGCGCGGGTCGGGCAAGGGAATGGCGGACAGAAGCGCCTGGGTATAGGGGTGCAACGGCCGTGTAAACAACGTATCCCGTTCGGCCAATTCCACAATCTGGCCCAGGTACATCACCGCCACCCGATCACTCAGATAACGCACCATCGCCAGGTCGTGGGCAATGAACAAATAGGTCAGCCCCAATTCTTGCTTCAAATCATCCAGCAAATTGACCACCTGCGCCTGAATAGAAACGTCCAGCGCCGAAATGGGCTCATCGGCCACAATGAAGCGCGGGTTGGGAGCCAAAGCGCGGGCAATGCCAATACGCTGCCGCTGCCCGCCGGAAAATTCGTGCGGGTAGCGGTTGGCGACGGCCACATTTAGCCCCACCATATTCAGCAGTTCCTTCACCCGCTGCCGTCGCTGCGCCCCATCACCCAGCCCATGCACCCGCAGCGGCTCCTCGATAATCTCGCCCACCGTCATGCGTGGATTCAGCGAGGCATACGGGTCTTGAAAAATAATCTGCATTTGCTGGCGAATGGGTTGCAGTTCAGCGTCAGACAGGGTTGCCAGATTACGGCCGTCCAGCCATATTTCGCCGGCAGACGGCCGTAACAGCCGCAGCAGCAGCCGCCCGGTGGTAGATTTGCCGCAGCCACTTTCACCCACCAGTCCCAATGTCTCCCCCGGAAAAATGTCAAAATCCACGCCATCCACCGCCTGCACCAGCCCCACCTGCTGCCGCCGCCAGCCGCGCCGGATCGGAAAATACTTCTTCAAACCGCGTACCCGCACCAATGGGTCACTAATCTGTGGCATCTGTGTAATCTGTGGATGCTCCATTTAATTGGCCTCTTTAAGGGTGAATCGGGTCTGGGCCGCCTGCCGCACGTCGGCCCAACGCCAGCAGGCGGCGTGGTGGTCACGGTCAATCAGTTCCAGCAACGGCCGTTCCGCCCGGCACCGCCCTTCCACAAACGAACAGCGGTCGGCAAAGGGGCAGCCTGTCACTTCCCCCAGCAAATCGGGCGGCGCGCCTTCAATAGCCCGCAGCCGCTGCCGTTCCTGCTGGTTCACTTTGGGCAGCGATTCCAGCAGCCCCAATGTGTACGGATGGCTGGTTTGTTCATATAAATCCAGCACCGACGCCATCTCCACAATGTGCCCGGCATACATCACCGCCACCCGGTTGACCAGGCTGGCCACCACGCCCAAATCGTGCGTAATCCAGATGACAGACATACCCAGTTCCGCTTTTAGCTCTTTCACCAGATTGACAATTTGCGCCTGAATGGTCACATCCAGAGCGGTGGTGGGTTCGTCAGCAATCAGCAGCGCCGGGCGGCAGGCCAGGGCCATGGCGATATTCAGCCGCTGCCGCTGCCCGCCGGAAAACTGGTGCGGGTAATCATCCAGCCGTCGCGCCGCATCGGGAATGCCCACCATCTCCAGCAGTTCTGTTGCCCGCTGCCGCGCTTTGGTCCGGCCCAACGACAGATGCAGTTGCAGGCTTTCCATAACCTGCCGCCCCACCGTCAATACCGGGTTGAGCGAGGTCATGGGGTCCTGAAAGATCATGGCGATGTCGCGTCCACGAATGCGGCGTAGCTGGCGTTCCGGCATTTGTAATAAATCTTGTTCGTCGAAGAGGACACGGCCGTGTTCCACTTTTCCCGGCGGCGACGGCACCAGGCCGATGAGCGACAGGGCGCTGACCGATTTACCACAGCCACTTTCCCCCACCAGCGCCAGGGATTCACCCTTTGCCAGCGTGTAGGAAATGCCGTTGACCGCATGAACGACGCCATCCTGAGTGTAAAAGCGGGTGGTGAGGTTTTCTACTTTGAGTAGGTCAGACATGGATTTTTTATCAAAGATTACCCAGATTTCACCGATTATCTTTTTATCTGCGTAATCTGTGAAATCTTTGATGATTCAGTTGCTATAACGCCGCCGCCAGCGACGACGCGGGCGAGTCACATCCATTTGCCGCCGCAAGCCTTCGCCCAGCATGTTGAAGGCGAAGATATGGAGGAAAATAATGACCCCGATGAAGGCGACTTCCCAGGGGGTGAGCAGCATCTTGTTCCAGAAGTCAGAGAGCATCTGGCCCAGTTCCGGGAAACCGGCGGTCAGGCCGGCAGCGACTGTGCCGCCGCTGTTGGGGTCTTCGACGATGCGCACAAAGGCGTCGCCGATGAACATGCCCAGGAAGCCCAGTTCGGCAAGGACCAGCAGGGTGGCCGCCAGTTCAAAGGCGATGAGGGCGGGCAGGGCCGGCCACAGTTGAGGCAGCACGTAGCCGCGCAAAATGCCAAACGGCCGTACCCCCACCGCCCGTGCCCCTTCGATATAGGGTGATTGTTTGATGACCAGGGTGCTGTTTTTGACGAAGACGGCCGTGTTTGCCCAACCTGTGGCTATCAATGCCAGCATAAACGTAGTCAATTCCCGGTCGCCGATAAACGAAATCAGCGCCAGGGCAAAAAGTAAGATGGGAACCGCCAGACTGACGTCGGTTAATAGATCAATGACCCGCGTTACCAGCCCCCCAAACCAACCGGCGGTCAACCCTAAGATCGTGCCCAGCCCAATGCGCAGCGAGGCGATGACAAAACAGAGCAGCAGTGTAGGGCGGATGGCCCACAAAAGGCGACTGTATAGATCGCGCCCGGCGTTATCAGTGCCCAGGGTAAACTGCTCTATGGTCAGCGGCGGCACGGGCAGCCGGGACGGGATGTACACCTCATCTCCCACCCGGATGATCTCATCAAATACTTCCATAGGGTCAAGCGGAGCCAGACGTGGGCCGATGATGGCAATGAAAACAAAGAAGCCGGTGAGAACAGCGCCAATCCAGAGGGGGTAGTTGTGGGATGAAACTTTCTTCATAACTGCGAGATAGACCTGACAGGTCTCTCAGACCTGTCAGGTCTTTAGGCCAGCGTTACCTCGGTTTCCTCGGCGGCGCGGCTGAGGCGGGGGTCGAGCCGGTAGGCCAGTACACTGGTGAACAGGTCGGTAATGAGCAACCAACTTCCCATGACAACGGCGATGATGGCGATGAGATTGGGGTTACCAAAAAACTGGCCCGGCCCGCGGGCATCCAGCCGCAAACCGATGGCCAGGAGGAAGACACGGCCGATTCCCGGCCAGAGGAAGATTGCCTCCACAATGACTAAGGCGCCGACCATGAGGCGCATGGATTCGCCGATGGTGATGAGGACGGGTGACAGCATATTGGGCATGGCATGTCGCCAGATGAGTTGTGGCCAGCTCAGCCCTTTGCTGCGCGCGACCTGGATGTAATCTTTTTGTAGTTCGTTTTCCAGCAGGCCGGCGGTGACTTTTGCCAGGTGAAAAGTGGGTTGGATAGCCAGCACGAGTACGGGCAGGATGAGATGATTGTCCAGGCCGTAGCCGCTGATGGGCAGGAGGGGCTTTTTGTTGGCGGAATAGAGCAGCCGATAGACGATAAAGGAGAGGATGACCGCGCCAAAGACGAAGCCGGGCATGGAAGAACCGGCGGCGAGGAAAGTGAGGGCTACCGGGTGCATACGCCGGGTGCGGCGCGAGATAGAGAGAAAGCCAAAAGACAGCCCCAAGACGATGGTGGTGAGCATGGCGGTGGCCAGGAGAAGGAGGCTGTTTTTAATGGGGTCACGAATGATGTCGTTGATAGGGGTATTGCCGACTGATCCCAGGTCGCCGGCCAGTAGGGCTTGCAGGTATTCACGGTAGTGGCTTTCTATCTCTACTTCTACGGGTCGGCCGGCCGGGGAGAAGAAGATGCGCGGGTGCAACAGGGCGTAATGGTAAGCAACGTAGTTGAGCAGCGCCAGGATGATGAGCATGATGATGATTTTGCGGGTGATCAGGCGGGCCATATGAATGTCATGGGAACCTGACAGGTCTTAGAAGACCTGTCAGGTTTAGGGGGTAGTGGGTTGAAAATTGGATATGGCCCAGAAGCCGTCTTCGTAGGAGATGGAACTGGGATAGCCATAGGTTTCGCTGAATGTGATTTGGGCGGGATGGTCGGGTATGTTCAGGTTGCCCACGTATTCGGCGACGGCGAGTAGTTCGTCTATGGTGAATTCAGTGGGGTCTATTTCGCGGAGGATACATTCTCGTGTGGGATAGCAGTCTTGTTTGTGGCTGGTGACGACGCCGTCTTGTACGGTGATGTCCAGGAATTGGACGTTCCAGCCAGGCTGGCTGTGGCGGACGCCAACAATATAGTCGTCTATGTTGTGAGAGGCCCAACGGCTTTTGGCCTGTTCAAGTTGTTGGGTGAAGTCGGTGTTGGCAGTGGTGTTGACCTCATCGGTGGCGGCCATGATGCGGGTGGCGAGGGCGTTGGCGGTGGCGTCGGTGGCGGAGGGGGTGGTCACGGCCGTTTCGCCTTCCCCTCCACACGCGCCCAAAACCAGGATCAAGACAATCCATAAAAACGGTAGGGTGTGGAATTGTTTGAATTGGGACATGTTTCCTCTTCTGTCATCCAGGAGCAATCGGGCATTACTCATACCTATAAAAGTCTACCTGTTATACGTAATCGAGGCAAAAGTTAATGGTTGGATAGGGTCATTTTTAGGGGACATGATATGTTTTTAGAAACCTGTCACATCTAGCAAAAATGACACACTGCATTATGCTTTTCGCCTTCGTTTCAGATGACACATGTCACTCTGGATGTCCCCGTATTTTGCCTACAATGTACCATGAGGATTGTGAATTATCACACAATCAATCTACCCTGAACCGCGTTTTTGAAAAGTGAACGGTGAGCGGTGAGCAGTGAGCAATTGCACACACTGCTCACCGCTTACTGCTGACTGCTAAGAGGAGAAAGCGATGTTAAAAACGGAAGCAACGGCCGTTGGATTAGACAAAGAAACCCGCGACATGATCCTGGACACACTCAAAAAGTATGCCGAGAAAAAACTCACCCCCGATTATCTGCTCAAACTAGACCACAACGACGAATTCCCCCACGAAGTATTACAAGAACTGTATGACCCTATGTCTCTGGGGCTGCATCTGCTATTCATCCCCGAAGCGTATGATGGCCTGGGCGGTGGCGCGTATGACATTTACCGCGTCAGCGAATTGATGGCCGCCATTGACCTGGGCGTGGCCACCGGCGTCCTGGCGACCTTCCTCGGCTCCGACCCCATCAGCGTTGGTGCAACGGAAGAGCAGAAGAGGTATTGGTACGGCCGTATCGCCGCCGAAGCGCTGCTTATGGCCTATGGCGCAACGGAGCCACAGGCCGGTTCTGACCTGGCGGCCATGACCACCAAAGCCGAACCCGTCCTCGAAGATGGCGTTGTCACCGGCTATCACATCTCCGGCCAAAAGCAGTGGATCAGCAACGGCGGTGTGGCCGATTTGTACACGATTTTGGCGCTGGCTCCCGGCGGGCCAAGCTGGTTTATCGTAGACCGGGACAGCGAAGGTTTCACCCGTGGCAAGCCGGAAGACAAACACGGCATCCGCGCCAGCAACACGGCCGCCCTCTTCCTCGATAACGTTTACGTGCCTGCCGACCGGCTGGTGGGTTTGCAAGAAGGGCAGGGATTGGCCCAGGCGCAGGCCGTTTTTGGCTACACGCGCCTCATGGTAGGCGCGTTTGGTTTGGGCGCGGGCTGGGAAGCCTTGCGGCGCGCCGTTCGCTACTCGCAGGAGCGCATCCAGGGTGGCGCCCCCCTCAGCCAGAAGCAGGGCTACACCCACAAACTGATTGTGCCCAACGCCGCCCGGCTGGAAGCGGCCCGCACCTACATTGAATGGGTGGCGGAACGGCTGGACAGTGGCGAAGAAGGGCTGCAAACGGAAGGGGCCGTTGCCAAATACATGGCCACGGAAGCGGGCAACAAAGCGGCCGAAGACGCCATCCAGGCGCACGGCGGCTACGGCTACACCAAAGAATACATGGTGGAAAAAATCAAACGCGACGTGCGCATCACCACCATTTACGAAGGCACGTCGGAGATCATGGAGTGGACGATTGCCCGCGACCGCTGGCAGCTACATTTGAAATCACGCGGCGACTACTACAAGGAATGGGCCAACCGCCTATCGCTTATCCATCAGGAGCAGCCGGAGAATGGGGCTAACTATGCAGCGATGGCGCTCCGGGCATTGGCCGTCATTTTGGAGCGCTGCCGCCTGGATCGGCTGACACGCAACCAGCATGTGCTGTTCCGCCTGGGTGAGTTGATCGCCTACGCGGAAACGGCCGCACTCTTTGCCGAGCGTGTTGCCGATAAACCCACCGAAGCCATCCACCTGGACATCCCCACCCGGCAGGCGCTCAGCCGCATTCACGGCCGTGACGCTGCCCTCAAAGTTGCTACCGAAGGTCTGCGCTGGGCCATTGGCGCGGGCCAGACCGACCCTGCTCCTTCGACAAGCTCAGGACAAGCTTTAGCCCAATCCCTCGACCTGTCCGGCATTTACGCCGCGCAAGAGGGGCTGGTGGCGGATATGGATTTTGCGGCGGAGAGATTGAATGAAGCATTCAGTAAGCAGTAAGCAGTAAGCAGTGTCTTGACTGCTCACTGCTTACCGTTCCCTGCTCACTTTGCAAAAAAGGGAGTGAACGAAAATGAGCGACACCTCAGACAGAGCCATTGCCATTGTGGGGGTGGGGGCCATTATGCCGGAGGCGCTGAACGCGGCGGTTTTCTGGCAAAACATCCTCAACAAACGATACAGCATCACGGAAACGCCACCAGATCGGTGGCGCATTGCCGATTATTACGACCCCGACCCCAAAGCGCCAGACAAAACCTACACCAAGATCGGCGGCTGGGTGCGGGGATTTCAATTTGATTGGAAACGATTTCGCATGCCGCCTAAAGTGGCGGCGGCCATGGACGAAGGGCAGCAGTGGGCGCTGACCATTGCTGCCGACATGCTGAGCGATTATGGCTATCCGGCACGGCCGTTAAACACCGAACGCACCGCCACCATCATCGGCACGGCCATGGGCGGGGAACTGCATTACACCACCACCGAACGGATTGTCTTTCCCAACTATGCGCGGGCGCTGACGGCCGTACCCGAATTTGCCGGTCTGCCCACGCCCACGCGCCAGGCCATCCTCACCGGCTGGCACGACCACATTGACGAACAATATCCGCCCATCACTGAAGACACCATGCCCGGCGAACTACCCAACATCGTCAGCGGCCGTATTGCCAACATGCTCAACCTGCGCGGCCCCAACTTCATCACCGACGCCGCCTGCGCTTCCAGCTTTGCCGCTGTGGAAGCGGGCATCGAACTGCTGCTGGAACATAAAGTGGACGCCGTGATTACGGGCGGTGTAGACCGGAACATGGGCGTGGGGTCGTTTGTGAAGTTTTGCAAAATTGGGGCATTGAGCGCCACGGGGACACGGCCGTTTGGTGATGGCGCAGATGGTTTTGTCATGGGCGAAGGCGCGGCTCTCTTCCTGCTCAAGCGGCTGGAAGATGCGGAACGTGCTGGCGATAAAATCTACGCTGTCATTCGCGGCGTGGCTGGCGCCAGCGATGGCAAGGGCAAGGGCATCACCGCCCCCAATCCCATCGGCCAGCAGTTAGCCATGCAGCGCGCCTGGGAAGCGGCCGGGTTGGACCCGGTGACGGCCACCCTGGTGGAAGCGCACGGCACCAGCACGCCGGTAGGTGACGTGGCCGAGGTGGAGAGTTTAGCGGTAGTGTTTGGCGGCGCGAAGCCGAACAGCATCGGTCTGGGGTCGGTTAAGAGCAACATCGGCCATCTGAAAGCAGGTGCGGGCGCCGCCGGGATGTTCAAAGCAATCATGGCCTTGCACCATAAAATCCTGCCGCCCACCCTGAACGCCAACCCGCCCAACTCGTATGTGGATTTCAGCCAGACGCCGTTTTATTTGCTGCACGACGGCCGTGCCTGGGAACCACCCAACGGCACGCCCCGCCGCGCCGGCGTCAGCGCCTACGGCTTTGGCGGCACCAATTTCCATCTGGTGTTGGAAGAACACAGGCCCGGCGAATTGACGCCGCCCAAGAAGATATTTGCCGTCGAAAAGCCTGATTTAACGCAGAGGGGCGACCAAAGGTGGGGCGGAGGCGCAGAGGGAGAACAACGCACAACGCACGACACTCTACCCGTTCGTGGTATTGCCTCTATCGGTGCGAACACGCCTCAAGAATTAAAAGAGAAGCTCGACCGCTATTTGAACCAGGTGGAGACGGGTTGGACGCCGCCGCGCGCGCTGCCTGACCAGGATCTGCTGGCAGCCAAAGAAAGGCTGATCATTGATTTTGGCGATCAGGGGGAACTGTTGGATCGGCTGCAAAAGGCGCAGAAGGTCATGGCCTCTGATTCACCGCAGGCATGGAAAGCCATGGAGGCGCAGGGCATTTTCCGCGGTTCGGGCCAGCCGGATGGGAAAGTGGCTTTTATGTTCCCCGGTCAAGGTAGCCAATATGTGAACATGGGCCGTGAATTAGCAGCTTTGTACCCCGAAGTGCAGGCTGTTTTTGACGAAGCGGACGCGGTGATGACGCCGATTTTGGGCAAACCGCTGACCGACTATATTTTTGTAGACCCGAACGACAATGCCGCCGTCAACAAAGCCACCTTCGACCTGATGCAAACGGAGATCACCCAACCGGCGATGTTGACGATGGACATCGCTCTCTACCGGCTGCTGGAGCGTTTTGGGTTTAGCCCGGATGTGGTGGTGGGCCATTCGTTGGGTGAATATGCGGCGCTGATTGTGGCCGGGATTATGCCTTTTGCCGATGCGCTGGAAGCGGCGGCGGCGCGGGGCGGCGAGATGGCCAGCCTGACGCTGGATGACAACGGCAAGATGGCGGCCGTCCTGGCTCCGTTTGATGTGGTGGAGGCTACCCTAAAGCAGGTGGATGGTTACGTCATCCCGGCCAATATCAATAGCAGCAGCCAGTCTGTGATTGGTGGGGCGAGTACGGCGGTGGAAACGGCCGTGACCCTCTTCCAAGACGCCGGTTATCAGGCGATGATCATCCCCGTCAGCCACGCCTTTCATACCAGCATCATTGCTCCCGCCAGCGCACCGCTGCGCCGGGTACTCGACCGGCTGCACATTACGCCGCCCATCCTGCCCATCATTACCAATGTGACGGGTGATTTTTACCCGACGGCCGTAGAAGCCATCAAAGACAACCTGCAACAACAAGTGGCCGCCACCGTGCAGTGGGTGAAAGGGCTGCACACACTCTATGACTTTGGTGTGCGCGCCTTTGTGGAAGTTGGCCCCAAACGCGCCCTGCGCGGTTTTGCCAACGACGTATTCAAAGACAAAAACGATGTGCTGGCCCTGATGACCAACCATCCCAAACCCGGCGAACTGCCCGCTTTTAACCAGGCACTTTGTGCGCTGTATGCGGCGGGTTATGCGGGTAAGCAGTTAGCAGTTGACAGTGAACAGTTAGCAGTGAGCGATGGACGCAGCGTCCGCGAGCAGTTAGCAGTGAGAAGAGAGGAAACGATGTCCGCAAAAACAAATGGCTACCCGGTAGCTGAAGCCCAGGTAGTACCCCAATATCCCAATATCCCAATACCCCAATCTCCCCATCTACCCTATAACCGCGCTTACCCCCCATTGGGTTCCGTCGTCATCAGCGGTACGGGGCTGGGGCTGCCGGGCGCGGAAAAAGCGGTGATGGATCCGGATAACGCGCTACGCATTTTGCAGGGCGAGCAGTTTGTAGACTTGATTCCCGAACGCTTCCGCCAGAAGATGGTGGCCAAACGGATTACCCGTGTGGTGAAAGCGGCCGATGGCGGTGGTAGTTTTTCGACCATTGATAACCCTGATGAGGTGGTGCGTATCGCTGGCCGCCCCGGTTCATTTGACCTGGCGGAAGAATACGGCGTACCCCAAAAATTGGTAGACGCTCTGGATATAACCACGCAGTTAGCCATCGCTGCCGGGCTGGATGCCCTGCGCGAAGCGGGCATTCCCCTGGTGATGACCTACAAACATGCCAGCAACGGCTCTTATCTGCCGCAGCGGTGGATGCTGCCGGAATCACTGCGTGATGAGACAGGCGTGATTTTTGCCAGTGCTTTCCCCGGCGGCGACCGTTTTGCGGAGGATTTTGAAAAGTATTACACCTATCAAAGCCGGTTGGAACAACTGGAGATGCTGGATCAACTGCGCCGCACCTGCAACGACAACCAGACATTGCTGGAAATCACGCGGCGGATTAACAGTTTGCGCGAAGTGATGGAACGTGAACCGTACATCTTTGACCGCCGCTTCATCTTTCGTATTTTGAGTATGGGCCACAGCCAGTTCGCCGAATATATCGGCGCGCGCGGTCCGAATACACAGGTGAATGCGGCCTGTGCCAGCACCACCCAGGCAATTACGATAGCCGAGGATTGGATACGCAACGGCCGTTGCCGCCGCGTGATTGTGGTGGCCGCCGACGACGTGACCAGTGACCATTTGATGGAATGGATTGGGGCCGGCATGTTGGCGGTGGGCGCGGCCGCGACTGATGATCGTGTACAAGAAGCGGCACTGCCCTTCGACAAACGACGGCACGGCACGATTTTAGGCATGGGCGCGTGCGCATTGGTGGTGGAAAGTGAAGACGCGGTGCAGGAGCGCGGGATGCGCGGCATTGTGGAACTGCTCAGCACAGAAACCCGCAACAGCGCCTTCCACGGCTCGCGGCTGGATGTAGACCACATTGCAATGGTGATGAATGACTTGATGACCACGGCCGAATACCGTTTTGGCCTCAATCGCTACGCCATTGCGCCACAGTTGGTCTTTATGTCCCACGAGACGTACACCCCGGCGCGGGGCGGCTCGGCGTCGGCGGAAGTGGTGGCGCTGCGGCAAACCTTTGGCGAAGCGGCCAAAGAGATTGTGGTGGCGAACACCAAAGGCTTTACCGGCCATCCGATGGGTGTGGGCATTGAAGATGTGATCGCCCTGAAAATTTTGGAATACGGCATTGTGCCGCCGGTGCCCAATTACAAAGAGGTTGACCCCGATTTAGGCGAATTGAATTTGAGCCGGGGCGGCCGTTATCCGGTGCAGTATGCGTTGCACCTGGCGGCGGGTTTTGGCTCGCAGATTTCACTGACGCTGACGCGGCGGATTCCAGGCGTGCTGGATCGAGTGGAAAACAAGCCACGATACCAGCGGTGGCTGGATGATGTCAGTGGCTACGATTACGCCGAATTGGAAGTGGAAAAGCGGAATTTACGGATTGTAGCGAAAGGTGCGCCGGGTAAACGGCCGTGTCCTTCCACCTGGCAATACGGTACCGAACCGGTGGTGCGGACAGGGGGCGGTAATCCGTATACCGTAATCCGTGAGCCGTATGCCGTACCAGCGCCTATGCTCGTGCCTGCGCCGGTTCAGGTGCAGCCGAGGCCGGTGAATAACCAGCCGACGGCCGTTACGCCGCAGCCGGCGCCTGTGCCCGTGAAAGTGGAAACGATACCGGCAAACGGTGGGGTGCAGACGGTAATCAGTGAGCAGTTGGCAGTGAGCAATGAGCAGTTGGTGACGGCCGTAGCCCAAACACCGGTCACGGATCACGGATCACGCATCACGGATCCCATCGCTGACAAAGTCCTGGCTATTGTCGCCGAACAGACCGGCTATCCGACGGATATGCTGGAAATGGATTTAGATTTGGAAGCGGATTTGGGTGTGGATACGGTGAAACAAGCGGAAACATTTCTGGCCATTCGCACCGCCTTTGATATCCCTCGCCGCGATGACCTGAGCCTGCGCGACTACAACACACTGGCGAAGGTGGTGGGTTTTGTGCGGGAGATGCGACCCGATCTGGTGAAAAGTGAGCAGTTAGCAGTTGGTAGTGAGCAGGGGGTAACTGCCGTAGACCAAACACCGGTCACGCATCACGCATCACGCATCACGGATCCCATCGCCGACAAAGTCCTGGCTATTGTGGCCGAACAAACCGGCTATCCGACCGATATGCTGGAGATGGATTTGGATTTGGAGGCGGATCTGGGCGTGGACACGGTGAAACAGGCGGAAACGTTCCTGGCGATTCGCACCCAGTTCAACATTCCCCGCCGCGACGATTTGAGCCTGCGCGACTACAACACGCTGGCAAAGGTGGTGGGGTTTGTGCGCGAGATGCGCCCGGATTTGGTAAGTGACAAGGTGACGGCGACGCAGCCGTCGCGGTGGCAAGGTGACAGGGTGAACGAAGATGCTGTCACCGTGTCACCTCCTCAACCTGTCACCTTGTCATCAAAAAAAGCGTAGAGGGTGGCCCGGCGGCGACCGAAACGGCCGTCGCGCCACCCCTGATTCCCCATGTTGAGCCAGAATACACCCTGGCGGATGCGGACAAGATGCCGCGTCGCGTACCGATGCCTGCGTTACGGCCGTCGCTTGACCGCTGCAAACCGACCGGCGTCCTCTTAAACCAGGCCAGCCGCGTGGTAGTGGCGCTGGATGAGGGCGGCGTCGGCAAGGCGCTCGTCAAAAAGCTGGAAAAGCTGAGCGTGACCGTCCTGACGCTGGACGTGACGCTGGCTGCGGAAGTATTAGCCGCACAGGTGCAAAAGTGGCTGGCGGACGGGCCGGTGCAGGGCGCCTACTGGCTGCCCGCGCTGGATACCGAACCTGACCTGACGGCGATGAGCCTGGCCGACTGGCGCGAAGCGAACCGGGTGCGGGTGAAGAATCTCTCTGTGACCATGCGGGCGTTGTATGACGCCGTGTCTGAGCCAGGCACATTTCTGGTGGGGGCTACGCGGCTGGGCGGGCTGCACGGCTACGGGCCGGAACCGGCCATTGCCCCGTTGGGCGGCGGCGTCACCGGTTTTGCCAAAGCGTACAAACGGGAACGGCCGTCCGCCCTGGTAAAGGCCATAGATTTTGAACTCAGCCGCAAAACGGCCGCCTTTGCCGACCTGCTGCTGGCGGAGACGCTGGCGGATCCGGGTTGTGTGGAGGTGGGGTATTGGCGGGACGGCCGTTACACCATCACTCTCCTGGAACAGCCTGCCGATTATGGCCAGCCGGGTCTGCAATTGAACCGCGACACCGTTTTCCTGGTGACGGGGGCGGCGGGTGGCATTACCAGCGCCATTGTGGCTGATCTGGCAGCAGCCAGCGGCGGCACATTCTACCTGCTAGACTTGACGCCAGAACCCGACCGCACCGATCCCCAAATTGCCCTTTTCCGCGCCGACAAGGACGCCTTAAAGCAGCGGCTCATCGAAGAGACGAAGGCGGCGGGCGAAAAGCCGACGCCGGTGATGATTGAGAAGAAGCTGGCGGCGGTGGAGCGGTTGGAAGCGGCTTTGAGCGCGATTGAGGCAGTGGAAGTGGCGGGGGGTACGGCCGTGTACCGCAGCGTCAATTTGCTCGACTACGAAGCCTTGACAGGGCTCGTCGCCGAAATCCGGGAGAAGTTTGGCCGGTTGGATGTGCTGGTTCATGCGGGCGGCATTGAGATTAGCAAGGCGCTGAACCAAAAAGATGCGGCCCAATTTGACCTGGTGTACGACATTAAGGCGGACGGCTTTTACAGCCTGCTGCACGCCGCCCAGGATTTGCCCATTGGCGCAACGGTGGTCTTTAGCTCGGTGGCGGGCCGTTTTGGCAACGCCGGGCAGACGGATTACAGCGCGGCCAATGACCTGCTGTGCAAAATCACCAGCAGCTTACAGCGTACATGGCCAGAGACGAAGGCTATTGCCATTGACTGGACGGCGTGGGGCGGCATTGGCATGGCTACACGCGGCTCGATTCCCAAGATCATGGAGATGGCGGGTATTGAAATGCTGCCGCCGGAAGCGGGCATTCCCACGGTGCGGCGCGAACTGCTGGCTGGTGGCGGTGAGGTGCTGGTGGGTGGCAAACTGGGCCTGCTGGTAGATGAGTGGGATGAAAGCGGCGGGGTTTTGACGCAAAGGCGCAAAGGGGCGAAAGATGGCAAAGAAGAAGAAAAGAACTTTGCGTTCTTTGCCCCTTTGCGTTTCAAAATGATTGAATCTGTGATGGCGGTGAAGGTGTATGGCGGGTGGGAAGTGGAGACCATACTCGACCCGAAGGAGCAGCCGTTTCTGCGTGACCACGCCATGGAGGGTACGCCGCTGCTGCCGGGGGTGATGGGTACGGAGGCATTTGCCGAACTGGCCCAGAGTATCGCGCCGGATTATCGCGTCACGGCCGTGACGGACGAACAATTTCATGCGCCCTTCAAGTTTTACCGGATGGAAGCCCAGACGTTGTATCTAAGCGGTACGGCCGTGCCAGATGGTGATGATCTGTTGGTACACACTGCCCTGCATTCTCGTCGGGAGTTGAAGGGTGGGCGGCTAGAGGGGAAACTGCACTTCACAGCCACAGTACGGTTGCGTAGGGAATTGCCAACGGCCGTCCCCGTGCCCTTTACGCCGCCGGAGCAGATGGACGTGGGCGCAAACGCCATCTATGGCATCTATTTCCACGGCCCGGCTTACCAGGTGTTGGAATCGGTGCAGGTGGATGGCAGCCGGGCGATTGGGCTGCTGGCCGAGAACCTGCCGCCCAACATGCACCCGGCCGATGCGCCGGAACTGATGGCGCCACGCCTGATTGAACTCTGTTTCCAAACGGCGGGCGTGTGGCAAATTCGCCAACAGCAAACAATGGCCCTACCGCTGGCGATGGGCGCGGTGACGGCTTACAGACAGGAGCGGGAGGCGCACGGCCGTCGCCTGTATGCCATCGTCGAAGCCGTCAACGGCGGCGAAGAATTCAACGCACAGGTGGTTGATGAAACCGGCCAGGTGTTCGTCACGCTGACTGGCTATCGTACAGTGGCATTGCCCGGCAATGTTCAATTATGAAGGATGAATTATGAATTATGAAGGGTGGATGGCCTCGGTCATTCCTAATTCATAATTCCTAATTCATAAATCCCCATGATTCATTGGTTAACTCAAATACTTGATGAAATTCCGGCTGAGGACTACCTGACGGATGTAGAGATTGCCCGTTTTCAGGAGTTGAAAACAGAAAAACGGCGTGCAGATTGGCTGCTCGGCCGCTGGACGGCCAAGCGGCTGCTGCAAACCGTACTCTGGGAAAAAGATGGCGTGACGCTGCCCCTGGATATGATCACGATCACCAATAATCCCGATGGCGACCCCGATTACCGATTACCGATTACCGACCACCGCTTTTCCATTTCGATCAGCCATGCCCACGGCCGTGCCTTTGTGGCCGCCGTTGAAAAAGACCATGCGCCGATTGGGGCCGATATGGAATTGATCCAGCCGCGCCCGGCGGGTTTTGCCGAAGAGTATTTTACGCTGGCGGAGATTGCTCTGGGGTATGGTTTAGTAGGGTCGGAGCGAGCGGTTTGGGAAACGGCCGTGTGGAGCGCCAAAGAAGCGGTGTTGAAAGCCCTGCACCTGGGTTTGTCGGTAGATACGCGGGCCATTAGCTGCCTGATTGAGCCAGTGGAACGGCCACCCACCTGGTGGACTCCCTTTGCCATTCGTTTTGACCAGACACGGCTGCCCAAGCCCGCACCGCCACTCACCGGCTGGTGGCGGGTGGAAGATGACTTTGTGTTGGCCATTGCCACTGGTTAATTTCTCGTTCCCACGCTCCGCGTGGGGATGTTGTCAGAAGACGCTCTGCGTCAAGGATGGGACGCGGAGCGTCCTGGGAAGACATTCCACGCGGAGCGTGGAACGAGTTGAAGAAGATCATGATCAAAGAGATGCAGGTTTACAAAGAGGACTTGGATAGGCGGAAGGGGATGGCGCGGGGGACGGAGAAGGATGTAGCCAGCCAACACGCTAAAGGACGGCTGACGGCGCGGGAACGGCTGGATTTGCTGTTTGATACGGGCACGTTTGAGGAGATTGATTCGTTGGTGCTGCCCCGGTATGAGAACTATGTAGGCGGCAAGGGGTCGCGCTATGGCGATGGGGTGGTGGTTGGGTTTGGGCTGGTGAATGGCCGTCACGTCATGGCTGCCTCTCAGGATGCCGGCGTGATGGGTGGCTCGTTGGGGGAGATGCACGCCAACAAAATTGCCAAAGCGATGCGCATGGCGCTGCAATATGGCTGCCCCTTCATCGCCATCAACGACTCCGGCGGGGCGCGCATTCAAGAAGGGGTAGACAGCCTGGGTGGGTACGCCAAAATTTTTGACGCTAACTGTGAAGCGTCCGGCGTCATCCCCCAGATTTCGGTGATTATGGGGCCGTGTGCGGGTGGGGCTGTGTATTCCCCGGCGCTGACTGATTTTGTCTTTATGACGGAGAAGAGCTACATGTTTATCACCGGGCCGCAGGTGGTGAAGGCGGTGATGCAGGAGGATGTGACCTTTGAGGAGTTGGGCGGCGGCCTGATGCACAGCCAGGAGAGCGGCGTTTGCCATTTTCTGGCGGGGGATGACAAGGAGTGTCTGGCGCGGGTGCGGGAATTGCTGAGTTTCCTGCCGGGTAATAACCAGGATGATCCCCCGTATATGCGACCACTCGACGACCCGCACCGCTCCTGCCCGGAACTAGAAGAGATTGTGCCCACTGACCCGCACAAGCCGTATGAGGTGCGCCGGGTGAT
The DNA here is from genome assembly GCA_023382655.1 of Anaerolineae bacterium. GTDB lineage: Bacteria > Chloroflexota > Anaerolineae > Promineifilales > Promineifilaceae > CAADGU01. The sequence goes on from JAHDWK010000002.1 coordinate 274,602, forward strand.
TGCCAGTCTGGTGGATGACGGCCGTTTTTTTGAAGTGCATCAACTATGGGCACAAAACATGGTGGTCGGTTTTGCCCGGCTCAATGGTTATGTGGTAGGCATTGTGGCTAACCAACCGATGGTGCTGGCGGGCTGTATTGACATCAAAGCCTCTCTGAAAGCCACCCACTTCATCCGCATCTGTGATGCCTACAACGTGCCCATCATCACCCTGCAAGATGTACCTGGTTTTCTGCCCGGCAAAGACCAGGAGTACGGCGGCATCATTCGCAACGGGGCGCGGTTGATTTATGCCTACAGCGAGGCCACCGTGCCCAAACTGATGGTGATTTTGCGCAAGAGTTATGGCGGTGCGTACTGCGTGATGAGCAGCAAAGGGCTGCGCGGCGATTTGCTCTATGCCTGGCCCAACGCCGAAATTGCGGTAATGGGCGCGGAAGGGGCGGTGAACATTCTCTTCCGCAAAGAGGTACAAGAAGCGGGCGACCCGGAGGCGAGGCGGCAAGAATTGGTGGAAGATTACGAAGCCCGCTTTAACAATCCCTACGTGGCGGCCGCACGCGGGCTGATTGACGATGTCATCCAACCCCGCGATACGCGCCGCACCCTGATCCGGGCGCTGGAACTGACGCTCTCGAAACGGGAGCGGCATGTGGCGCGCAAACACGGGATTTCGCCGATGTAGGGGAGGAGGAAACGATGTTCAAGAAAGTTTTAATCGCCAACCGGGGAGAGATTGCCGCGCGGGCGGTGCGGGCGTGCCGGGAGATGGGGATCACGGCCGTAGCCGTTTATGACCCCTCAGACATCAGTTCGCTGCATGTGCGGCTGGCGGATGAGTGCGTGCGCGTAGAGTCCCCGGCCTTTTTCATGGATGACCAGGCGATGGTGAAACTGGCGCAGGAACGGGGGGTGGATGCCATTTATCCGGGCTATGGTTTTCTGTCCGAGGAGGCTGATTTTGCCCAGGCGTGCCTGGATGCGGGCATAGCCTTTATTGGTCCACCGCCAGTGGTGTTGCAGCAGACGCGGGACAAGCTGGCGGCGCTGGCGCGGGTACGGGAGGCTGGTTTTTTGACCATAGAGAGTTCACCGGATGCTTACGGCCGTGATGATGCCGATGCCCTGCAGCGAGCCGCCGACCAGATGGGCTACCCCCTGGTCATCAAATCATACCGGGGCGGGCGGGGGCGCGGTTCCCGGCTGGCGCCCTCCTCTGAATGGCTGGCTGCCGCCATTCGCCAGGGGCAGCAATCGCAGGCCGACTACGGCAACTTGCGCGCTAATTTGCGCGTTTACCTGGAAAAGGCGATCTTGCCCGCGCACCAGATCAGCGTCCAGATTATTGGCGATGGGCAAGGGCGTCTAGTCTGCCTGGGTGAACGGGAAGGCTCGATTATGTACCATAATCAGAAGGTGATTGAGGAGTCGCCGGCCCCCTGCCTGGGGCCAGCACAAAGAGGGAAGTTGTGTGATACGGCCGTAGCCATTGCCCGCCTCTTTAACTACCAGAATGTCGGCTCGGTGGAATTCCTGGTGACGGATGAGGGCCACGTTTACTTTAGCGAAATCAAGGCCCGCATCCAGGTGGAACATTCATTGACGGAGATGCGCGCCGGGATAGACCTAGTGCAGGAACAAATGCGCCTCGCTGCCGGGGAATCGCTCTCATTCCGGCAGGCGGACGTTCAACTGCGTGGTTGGGCGATGTTAGCCCGTATTTACGCTGAAGACCCCTGGCGACACTTTCTGCCCAGTCCGGGCAAATTGACGCGGCTGCGGCTGCCCACCGGCCCGGATATTCGGGTGGATACGTATGCCTATAGTGGTTGCCAGGTGCCGGCGGCCTATGCGCCGCTTTTTGCCAAACTAACGACCTGGGGGCCGGATCGGGCGACCAGCATTGCCCGCCTGCGCCAGGGCTTGGCCGATTTTGCGGCAGCCGGGATTCCCACCAACATTCCGTTGTTGCAGCAAATTGTGGCCGCGGAGGGGTTTGTCCACGGCCGTTACCACACCGGATCGCTGAAAGAACCAGTTCTGGAAAACGGCACAGCCGCGCCCCATTTGCGCGACCTGGCGGTGATAGCCGCCATCACCTACGTGCGGCGTCACCAGCAGTTCGACCCGGCAGCCCCGGAGCGACTGCTGTCGGGTTGGCATCGGGAGAGCCGGCGGGTGGGGGGATAGTAAATGGTGAGCAGTAAGCGGTTGGCAGTGAGCAGTTGGCAGTGAGCAGGAAGCAGTTGTTCGTCACCCACTGCTCACTGTGCACCGCTCACTGCTAACTTGAGCAAAAGAGTACCAAAATGAGTAACTTGCAAGTCACAATAGACGGGCACACGTATGAGGTGATGTTGAATTTACCATCGCCCAATGGGTCGGGGTATGAGGTGATGGTGGATGGGGAGCGGATGAAGGTGCTGCTGCCGGAGGCGGCGCTGCTGAATGGGGAGTTGGAGTGGCTGGTGGTGGCTGAACGGCCGTATGAGTTTGTCATTGATCCCCATCTTACCTGGATTAAAGCGTTTAGTGGGCTGCACCGGCTGGAGATCAAAGACCTGGATGCGCAGGTGAGCCGCCCCCGCAGCGGCGACGGCCGCGTCAAAGCGCCTATTCCTGGCCTGATCACCCACATCCGCGTACAGGTCGGGGAAAGTGTGGAAGCGGGGCAATCTATCCTGGTGTTGGAAGCCATGAAGATGGAGAATGAAATCAGAGCGCCGCTGAGTGGGGTGGTGACGGCCGTGCATGTGACACCAGGGCAGACGGTGGCGCGGGATGAGGTGCTGGTGGAGATTCGGTAGTCCGTTATCCGTGACCCGTAATCCGTAATCCGAGGCCCGAAGTCCGATCTCCGACCCCGGACTCCGGGCTTCGGCTCATATGGTGTATACTGCTGGCTGGATTGGCGGGATGAATTTGTGTGGTAGGGTCAAAAGTATGATCGCACAGCAAGATTTAGTCCAGACAAAAGCGAAAGAAGAGGTACTCATTACCGGCGAGGAGTTGGCGATGATGGGCGATCTGGGCCGGTGTGAACTGGTGGAAGGGAGGATAGTGAAGTTTAGTCCGACAAAGATGCCACACGGCCGTTATGAATTTGAAATGGCGAAATTATTGGGGAATTTTGTGGAGAAACATAATCTTGGCGTGGTGATGGTGGGCGAAGTGGGCGTGTACACCCGGCGTGACCCGGATACAGGGCGCGGGGCGGATGTGCTCTATATTTCCCATGAACGACTGGCACAGGTGACGCCGGGCGGCTTTATGGATGTGGCTCCAGAACTCATTGTGGAAGTGATGTCTCCATCTGACCGATGGAGTGAGGTGCGGAAGAAGATTAAAGAGTATTTTGAAGTGGGGGTCACGGTCGTGCTCATCGTTGAACCGGAAGAACAAACCATCGCCCTCTACCGCTCCCCGACGGCCATTGAAGAGTTTGTGTTAAACAATGCCCTCACGCTGGAAGATATTCTCCCCGGTTTCAATCTGCCTCTCAACCAGCTTTGGGCAACTAAAGCCTGATCAACTATCCAGCTCCTCCAATCGTTCAAGCATTATCTGTTCCAAATCAGCAGGGTAGGGGATGTTGTGGGTCTGGGCCAACGGCCGTGCCAATTCCTGGTAGAAACGCAGAATCGTGTGGGCCGCTTGAAGCATAGCGGTTGGTTCCAGCGGGCAATAGGTAGCCTGCAAAGGAGCGAACTGTTCAACGGGCAGATCGCTGTCTATCTTGAAATACCCCTCGTGCCCCACGGCCTCATCGGACAGATCTTGCCGCAGCCGGGCCAGATTGAAGCAGCATGTCCGCAGCGCCCCCAACTGACCTTGCGCCCAATAAAGCTGCCCGCGCCCTAAAGCGACAATAAAGTGGGACAACTCATGCCAGAAGTATTGAATCTGACGGCGCAGCGGCTCTAAATCTACCGATTCCCCATCTTCCCCGGCAAACAGTGCTTCGGCCAGCAAATTCTTTTTGTCCAGCAGCACCCGATACGGCTGGTACAACAGGTGGGGCAACTGGCTGGCTTGACCGACGGTCAATTCACCTTCTACTCCATTGGGAAAGATGAAAAAGATGGCATTGGGAATATCGAAATCTTCCAGAAAGAGGGGATTGCCCAACTGGTGGATGAAAGCAGCACGGCCGTGGCAAAACACCTCATACGCTTCATCCACAGTGAACAGATACAGGTCAAGGTCGGAATGAGTATCGGCCGTACCTTTAGCATAAGAACCAACGAGAAAAGCAACTGCCACCCGCTCATCAGCCTGGCAAATTTCCGTAAATCGGTTCAAAACTTTCTGATAATGGCGTGGCAGTTGCACTTCTGGCAAATCCATGTTATTGCTCCTTTAGGTCAGCGTATATCCGCCTCAATATGTTCTGCCGCCAGTATAAGTGAAAGCACCGGCTTCTGGCGCACGAATTCTCCAGACAGCTTCCAACTGCAAAGAGAGTACTGCCAAATTGGCAGGGCAAGAATACCCACTTGACCGGGGTTTGGGATGGGTCGGTTTTGGTTTGGCCGCTTCGGGCAAGTGCTGGCAAAGAACAAGGCTTGTGGCTCTATTTCCCCAACCCTGCCTGCCGGGCGCGGATAATGGCCTGGGCGCGGTCGGCCACTTGCAGCTTGCTGAAAATGCTGGTGATGTGGTTGCGCACGGTTTTGGGGCTGATGACCAGGATTTCGGCGATGTCGCTGTTGCTTTTGCCCTGAGCGATCAGCGCCAACACTTCCCGCTCGCGGTCGGTCAGGTCGGGGAACGTTTCGGCCGGGGCTGATTCGCCGGTCAGTGGCCCGTCGGTCTGGAAGAAGCGCAGCAGCCGTTGGGCAATGGCTGGGCCAAAGAGCGCCTGCCCTTCGGCAACGGCCGTGACCGTTTGCAACACCTCGGCCTTATCCGCCCCCTTCAAAATGTAGCCCCGCGCCCCGGCGCTCATGGCCGCAAAGAGCGAGTCATCATCTTCCAGCATGGTGAGCATGATGACCCTGATGTCCGGCCGGTCGGCCAGGATGCGGCGGGTGGCTTCGATGCCGTTCATATCCGGCATCTGGATGTCCATGAGGATGACGTCGGGCATAACGGCGGCAGCCTGGGCAATCGCTTCCGCGCCGGTAGCGGCTTCACCGGCCACGGCCGTTTCCGGAGCCGCATTCAACAGCGCCGCCAATCCCTCCCGAAACAACTTGTGGTCATCAACCACGAGAATGCGAATAGGATGACTCATAGGTTAACTCCGACGTGATGCGTGATGCGTGATTCTTCTGGTCACGCATCACGCATCACGCAAAATCCGTTCAACAACAGTAACGGCACAATTCACGCCATCCTCTGTTCGCATCCGGTTTCCCAGATCGGCGGCGCGTTGGCGGATGAGGGGATTGGTCACGGCCGTTTCGATGGCAGCGGCTAACCGATCCGCCGACAGCTTTTTGTAGGGCACCGGGGCTGGCCCCACCCCCAGCGCCTCAATCCGCCGACCCCAATAAAACTGGTCGAACAAAAAGGGCACGAGGATGGTGGGCACACCGGCCCAAAAGCCAAATCCGGTGGTGCCCGAACCGCCATGATGCACCACCGCCGCCGTTTGGGGGAACAACCAGCCGTATGGCGCATAATCCAGTTGGTAAACGGTATCGGGTAAATCGGCTTGCCCAATGCCCGCCCAGCCAGAATGCAGGATGGCCCGCTGCCCACTCTTCTGCACGGCCTCCAGCACCGTTTGCGTCACCTGCTGCGGATCACGCACGGGCATACTGCCGAAGCCGATAAAAACGGGCGGCGATCCATCGGCCAAAAAGTGCAGCAGCGGTTCGGTCGGTATCCATTCCGGCTCTTGGGGCTGCCAGTAGCCGGTGAAATGAACATTGGCGCCCCAATCGGGCGGGCGGGGCACAATCTGTTCGCTAAACCCAAGCAGCGTGGGTAGTTGCCCCATCTGGCTAAAACGACCCCAGAATGGCTGTGGTGGCAGCCCCAATTCCGCTCTGCGCCAGCGGTTCACCGCCTGGCGAAAGCCAGACCAGACGATTTGCTCTGCCAACCGGTAGGTGAGGGGGGTGTAACCGGGCAAAAAGGCCAGCCCTGGCGGAAAGGCGAGCATAGGAAAGGCGCGGGTACGCAGCAGGGGCATGACGGCGGCGGTGATATGGGGAATGTGCAGCTTCTCGGCCAGATCCAGGCCAAACAGGCCGCCGGGTAGCTGGTTGATGATGGCGTCGGTTTGCCAGATGGATGGATGGGAAAGAGCCTGGGTGATGCCGGTGGTTAACTGCCAATAGGACGCTCGGAGCGCCTGCCACATTTGCCAGACGTTGTAACCGGATTCGGCCAGGGAGATGCCACTGCTGCCGGTGGTGATTTGCTCGGCGTTGCCGGGTACGGCCGTGAATTCCAGGTTATGCCTGGCTGCCAGCGGCGCAAAACTCTCGAAGGTCACGACGCGCACGGTAAAACCGTGCTGCTGCAAGCCCGCGCCCAGCACAACGTAAGGCAGCACGTCCCCCCGCGAACCCAGGGCTAAGATGGTGAGGTGGGTCATTGGTTTTAGCCGATCTCCCTCTCATACAGAGCGGCCAGGTAATCCTGATCAATGACCTCGCCCTGGTAGCTGAAACCTTGATCCTCGTAGTAACGGCGGAGACGGCCGTTGCCCGCCAAACAATCCAGTCGCAGAAATTGTCGCCCCTCTTGCTTCGTTTTCATCATTGCCCAGAACAAAATCAGGCCACCCAGATTTTGCCCGTGCATTTCGCTGCGCACGGATATCGAATGCACGTAACCGGCCAGATTGTCATCGGGCCAGTAAGGATCAGCCCAGGTGAAACGCACAATGCCAAAACGGTTTTTGACGATGCCGATGGTGTACACTTCCTCTCGCTGAATGGCTTCAGCCATGCGCCGCTGCCAATGTTCGTTGGGCGGCGAGGGCCATTGATCAATCCCTTTCTGTTTCAGCCAGGCGGCGGCTTCGGCCAATATCTCCATCACAAGGGGCAAATCCTCTGGCCGGGCGACCGTGAAGTCGAGGAGGGTAGCAGGTGTGATCTGCATGTGCTTTCTGTTTTACTTTGGGGGACAGTAAGGATGACGGCCGTGACAATCAACCTTTGACCTGTGCCTTAAATCTTTTACAATAACCGTATGAAAACATTAACTACTGTTCCTGCCCATTATGACGGCAAAGAAATCAAACTGGATGTACCTTTCTTGTTAGAGCCAAACACCCGCTTGCTGATTACCATCCTTGAACGGTCTGAAGATACGCATCAACTGCTGGTTCAGGCCGCCATGGCTAATTCTGAAATAGCATTTGCTCGCGTGTGGGATAACGAAGATGATGCCGTCTACGACGATCTATAAACAGGGAGATATTCTGCTTGTTCCCTTTCCTTGTTTGCCCAAATCCTCGATCTGAAATTGTAGACGGCCCCCTTCACCCACTGAGTGAAATTGGTACAACGGCTGTTACCTTTACGCCCGCTCCGTTTCCAGATTCTACTGTCAACCTGCCCCCCAACTCTTCTGCCCGTTCGTGCATTGAGTGGAGACCGACCCCGTAACGGCCGTTTGCCTCCAGCCCACGACCATCATCAGCCACAGTAAGCGTGAGGCGTGTGTCTTCTGCTTGCAGGTGAACGGTGCAAGTTTGCGCTCCGGCGTGCCGGGCGGCGTTGGTCATCGCTTCCAGGGCGATGCGGTAGGCGGCCACTTCCACGGCCGCGGAGAGCAGCGGCAGCGGCTCTGGCGTGGCGGTAATCTGGATGTGCAGATGTGGTGGTTTGTTAATCTGGGTGGTGTGGGCTTGCAGCGCACCGACCAACCCTAATTCATCCAGCGTTGGCGGTCGCAGTTCATATACCAGCCGTCGAATCTCCGTTACCGTTTCCTGGTTTTGTGCTTTCAGGCCGCGCAGCAGCCGGGCTGCTTCCTGGGGATTGCTTTCGAGCAGGTCTAAAATGGCGTCAATGGCAAAAGTCTGGCTGGCCAGGGTAGGGCCTAGCTCATCGTGCAGGTCGCGGCGGATGCGGCGGCGTTCCTCTTCGCGGGCCAGCACCAGCTTTTCACGGGAATGTTGCAAGGCGGTGGTGAGGCGCACGGCGTAAGCAGCTGCGCCAGTCTGCCCGGCAATGTCGGTTAAAAGTTGACATTCCCGGCCCGTAAACTGCTCCTGGGCGGAGCGCGGGGCGACGATGAGCCAACCGACTAACTCTCCCTGGTGTAGCAGCGGCCACTCTTCGCTGCCGGTGGCTGACTGGCCGCTCATAGCCACGGTTTGCCGCCCACCATCGGGGGTGGTTAGCTGGATGGCCGCGTAGGGCAGTTTGAGCGTCTGGCAGATGGTGGTGGTGATGGCGGGCAGGGTTTGGCCGGGCACGGCCGTTTCCCCCAACTGCCTTCCCAACTGCGACAACACCTTGTAGGGGTCGTCCCGCTCGCCAAACATAAAGCGGTTGACGCCGCGCTGCAACCGTTCACGCAGCGGCTGAAACAAAACGGCAATGAAGCCGGTGGCTAACAAGGCAATGCCAAAGTTGCCGCGCGCGTGTAGGATGGCGCTCAGACCACCCACGACCAGCGTGTAAATGACGACAATGCTCAGGGTCAGACCGCCATATACCAGGGTGCGGTTGATGAGGATGTCAATATCCCACAACCGGTATTGCAATATAGCCAGCCCCAGAGAAACGGGGAACAAGGCAGCCAGGAAAATCATCAGCGTTCCACCGAAAAGATTCCAGGTAAGGCGTGGAAGGCCGGGTGACAGGGGAAAGAATTCCATCAAAAGAAACCACAACAGCACACCCAGCATCAGGGACGTGACGCCAATGACCACCCATTTGGTCTGCTGTTTTTGCGCCTGATTGGAATAGGTGCGGTAACGGATAATCTGCGCCGCCGCGCCGAGCAGCATGAAGAGCAAAAAGGCCATGGCGTTGATTGTGTCGGGCAGGTTGCCATCCAGCCCTGGCGAGAGGATGAGGTTGATGACACCAAAGGGCAGGATGACAAAGAGGAGCAAGTAGGCACTGTAACGGGTCCAACGGTTGATGAAACGGCCGTTAGGGAACAAGAGCAGCAGCAAGAGCAAGGCCGTCGCGCCGATTTCGCTGACTACATCGCCCAAGAAGGCTACCCATACTGATTGCTGTGTCCAGGCCCAAAGAATGTTGCCCAGGGAGACGCCTAGATAAACAAGCCCCAGGCAGGTTAACATCCCGATCCAGCGATGGGTACAGTTGCGGAAGATGACAACCCATAAGACAATCACCGGCACAATCAAGATCAATTCGACGGCCGTGTGAAAAATGGCATAGGCAGACGCCGAGATGCCCCATTCCTGCAAGATGGCAAAATCAGCCGGAACGAGAACGATCGCCGGGCAAACAGGCTCCAGGCACACGGTTCGCAGTTGCAACAGCCGGGCGGGAATTGCGCCCAGCAGCAGGGCCATTGCGCCCAGGGCAAAAATCAGGAGGAAGAAACGAACGGCCGATTGCCATTGCGCCGGGATGAGATCCAACGGTTGATCATCAATGGGCAGGGGATGGGTAACGGCCGTGGGCGTGACTGGCGGTAGGGGTATGAGACGGTTGACATAGGTTTGCAATTGGTTCTGTGCGGGTTTGAGCAGGATGGCGGTTACGGCCGTTGCCAGCACCACACCGATCAGCTGCCACTGCTGCCCCGCCGCCAACAACCCTAACCCGCCGACCATGAGCAGGTAAACGGCCGTGACCCCCGCCGTCAACCCCCCATACACCAGCGTCCGGTTGAGAATAATGTCAATCTGCCAGAGACGGTAGCGGAGGATGGCAAAGGCGAAGGTAATTGGTAGCAGCAATGCCGCCAACAAATAGATGACCCCCAGTGTGAGCGCGGCCAACGTGTTAACGGCCGGATCATCGCGCAAACCGGGAAAGCCTGTTAGCAAAATAGCGCTGAACAGGCTGAAGGCGACGGTCATGGTGAAACCGAAGATGACCCATTTGGTTTGCTGCCGTTCAATGGCCGTTGACACTCGCTTATAACGATAGATTTGCGCCGCCACAATGGGCACAAACCAGGCTACACTAAACAGCACCCATAAAGCATCTTCCCGTGATTCTGTGTTGGGCAGAACGGCCGTATCTGCCAGGATGCCGGGCCAAAAGATGTTGACGATAATGGCATTGCCTATCCAGCCGATGAGTACAAAACGCAACCAACGAGGGACAAAACGGCCGTTGGGGAACAAACTGAACACCGTCAGCAACCCCGTCAGGCAAAGCCATCGTGCCAAAACAAGCGGCATCTGCCAGTTGGGACTGGCCTGAATAAGACCATCTACCAGAGGCGGCAGAAAACCAAAGAGGAGCAGGGTTACGGCCGTTAACAACGCAAACCAATCATCACTTTTACGCCAGGCAATCACCACACCCACTGCCCATGACCCGCCCACTAACAACAGTTCAAAAAAAGTAAAGTAGATAGCGAAGAAACGCAGCGACAACCCTATCTCGGCTAAGGGAGCACCATAGCCGTAAGCATCATCAAGGAACATTTGGTAGCGTAGGGGCACGGCCATTGCCAGCAGCCCAAACGTCATCACGGCCACAACCAACCAGACAGCACGGAGAACGGCCGTTTTGCCAATCGTCATCTTCCGGGCAGCTTCTACCAGATTCATCTGTTTGTTTTTACCTGATCGTCTATTTTGGTGAGCATAATGATTTCAGCGCAAGTTTCCGCAGGCGATTTGCCCTCAGTGTACACTTCGTACTTAGCCAACAATTGATTTTGCCGGTGTTTTACAAAAAATATACTCCAGTCGAAACCTTGTGCATTAGTACCAATAAGGTGACTGCTGCGCTGTTGTAGAACCTGGATTGATTGCTCTGGATCTGGGGAGGGCAGCAGGCGCACAACATTCATAAAGGGGGATAAGGCTCGTTTGATTTGCTCGCACAGCAGATCGTTTTCAAACATAATTGGCCCCGCCCCAAAATCAAATACGCAGCCCGTGTGGTCGGCCAATACTCTTTCGATGGCGTGGCTGTTGAACAGACTCCAATAAGCGACCACCGTTAAAAAACCACCTTTTTGGCGTAACTTTTGCGCCAAAGCCTCGTCAAACCCAATTTGGCGGTAATAATCCCACCGCAATTTATCCAGCGATACCTGTGGCAGACCCAATTCTTCCGCCAGCAGCTTGCCAATCGTACTTTTGCCCGCAAATGGCGGGCCTATCAGGATAATCTCAGAACGCATCATTTTCCCTGCGCGATTTTGGGGATGGTTAAGCCCACAGCTCAGCGCAGTGCAAATCATCGCAGGCGGTGAGCGCTTTTTGCAGCATGGGCAGCCAGACCCATTGGGTATCTTCATTATATTGGCCGCGGCAATACTCCACGGCTATATAAACGCCCATCGCCACGCAGAGGCGGTAATCGTCCCATAACTGTTCCCAGGTGTAGCCCTGTACGCCGCGACTGATGAGCGTTTGGTGGTAGTGGCGCAGGATCGGCCGTTCCCATTGGCGGCGAGCATCCGTATCGCCATGGAAGACGATAGCGTAGGCCAGGTCGTAAGCGCCCAGCCAGGTGGTCAGGCTCCAGTCGAAGGGTTGGCGGTCAATGAGGTACAACGGCCGTTCCCCCTCCCGCGGCGCCATAATGTTGTAACATCCGGCGTCGCCGTGAAAGAGGGTGAAGCCGTTGCTATCCTGGGTGCGGTTGATCATCGCCTGGGGATGGCGGGCAAACAGGTCACGAATGGCGGCAGGCCAGTGGGGTTGCAGTTCGCCGGCAACCCGCCTGACGATATGCTCAACGCCCGGCTCGGCAATTGCCACCCAGCGGCGGATATGGTCGGCATCGTGCATCGGGGCGTTGGCCTCGGCCAGCCGCTCTGCGCCCCACCAACGGCCGTGCAGAATGGCGAACGCTTCGGCCAGGGCCAGACCAAATTCCAGGGTAGGCGGTTTGTCGCAGGCAATGGTATGCGTCGCGGAAACATCTTCCAGCAGCAAATGGTAACGATGAGTGGCGGCGGAGTAACGGCCGTCGTAACAACGCAGCAGCGGCGCATCCGGCACGTTCACATAATCGCGCAGGTAATAATCCACTTCGGACGAGCCAAAAAATTCACCGTCGCCTGTGTCGGCGTCCACCATTTTGAGGAAGAGGCGGGACGGCCGTTCGCCCTGCGCGTCTGGGCTGTATTCGAGACTCAACGAGCCGCTGGTAGACCAGTTGCCCCGGCCGTCGGCCACGTCAAACCCGACTACCATGCCGTGTGTTAAAGCGCCGTTTTGGGTGAGTACGGCCGTGAGCCATTCATTCGTCACTTGTTCCAGAGAGGTAATTACATTTTCATTCATCATTCGCGGTTATCCAAAGAGAATACGGGGCCTTGCCACTCATCATCGTTAAGTGCTGTCTCCTGGAAGATCCCCTGTCTATAGGTACCAAGCGTCTTGCGCCAGAATTGCTGCGCCGGCTTATTCTCCTCGATTACAGCCATCTCCCACCGGGCGGGTAGCTTGTTGAAAAGTTCATGGGCGATCTGTCTGCCCACACCGCGACGTCGGTACTTGCGCATCACAAAGAATTCGGTGACGGCCCGCTCGCTATCGGCGAGTTTTACGTCGTTATCAACCAGGACAAAACCAGCCAGTTTGCCATCTACCGTAACCACATAGGCCGCGTGCGTCGGTTCAAACCAAAAGTAATCGAGATCGCCGTAGGCAAAAAATCCATGTTCATCCAGATCCGCATCGTCAAATTCCGAGAAATCATAGAGATACAGCTCCATCATGCGCCGGATTAAGTTACGGTCGGATCGTGATGGTGGCCGCAGTTCGATATTCATGTGCGTCTCCTTCCACCTGTTTTGCGAGAGTTTCTACCAGGTTGTGAATAACTATTGCTCAATTTGTGCTATGTCGGGTTCTTCTCTGCCTATTGTAGCAGCGATTTCCGCATGAAGAAGCGCTTGTGTTCATCTGGGGAGGCTTCAAGTGTACCGAAAACTTCCTAGCCTCACTGTTATCCCTCCTTGTTTTTTATAGCGGTCAATTGCTGGCCCGCCAGCGCCAGACGACCCACAACGAACGAAGCAACCCCCACCCGAGCGTCAACAGCAGAATAACCAGCAGCATCAGCCCCAGGTCAGGTTCAAAACGCAGGGTCAGCGGCACATTGGATTTGGCGGCGGGCAGGCGGATAAAGAGCAGGTAGCCGACCAGCACCAGGTCAACCAGCGCCAGCGCCACGAAGAACCAGCTGTCGCGGCGGGTGAGGGCCGCGCCGCGCAGCCGCCGTATGGCGATTGCGCCGCTCGCCAGCAAGAGCAGGATCAGGATGGCCGCCAACGGCCGTAAATTTTGCGTCAGCCAATCTTCTTGCGGCGGATAATGCTGCGCCTCCAGCCCTAACGCCAGCAGCGCCACGTCAAAGGCGACGTTGCTGAAAGCGGAGCCGTTGGTGGGCCCAGGGCCGTTCATCAGCAGCACCACACCCACATCGTACGCAGGAATGAACAGGAGGATATGGCTGAATCCCAGCCATTCGCCGCCGTGCGAAAGGGCAGTTGGAGCCGCGTCTCCGGGCAAGGCGGCGTCGTCAAAGGGCCAGACGGCCCAGCCCATGGCATACTGCACGTCCGGGCCGGTGGCGGGATCAGGCGTGTGCAGCGCGGCCATGCTTACAGGGGAAAGGAGTGGGGTAGTCTGGTAACGGCCGTTTTGCAATTGCGCCAGCACAAAATGGGCCATATCTTCGGCGCTGCCAACCAGCCCGGCCGAGGGCTGCACGGCCCGCGTGTAGGGCAGCCAATTATCAAAGTTGGTTTGCCGTCCAAAGAAGGGGTAAAAGGCGCTGCTCATCCCGGCGGTGCGGGCGCCTTCCAATGAGGTGAACGATCTGCTCATCTCCAGTGGGTTAAAGATGTTGGCCTGAATGTAGTCGCCATAGGGTTGGCCGGTCACTGTTTCAATCAGTAATCCCAGGATGTCGTAATTGCTGTTGGAATATTCAAACGCCGTGCCGGGCGGGTTGTTCAGTTCGGTATCGGCCAGCCACCGAATGCTGGCTGCCAGCGCGTCGGGGGCGTCTGGCTCCAGGTTGCGGCGGTAGCCCTGCGTTTCATCCAGGCCGCTGGTTTGGTGCAGCAGTTGGCGCACGGTGATGGGCGTATCGGGCAGGAGCCAGGGCAGGTATTGTTGAATGGGCGCGTCCAGTTCGATCTGCCCCGCTTCGACAAGTTGCATGACGGCAACGGCCGTTACCGGTTTACTCAATGAAGCCAGCAAGAACGGCGTCTGCGGCGTCACCGGGTCGCCCGCTTCGTTGCCGACGCCATAACCCGCCAGGTGGACCATCTCGCCATCCCGCACAACCGCCAGAGCCGCACCGGGAATATCCAGGCTCTCCATGCGTTCCTGCATGAAGGCGTCAATAGCAGCATTACCCTGACTCCCCTGAGCGGCAGTATCGGCAGCGGCAAGCAGGAGAATGCTCATCAGCATCAAGAGTAGAGTTAGTTTCAATTTCATCGGTGACTGAAAGACAGAGGTGTCCATGATGCTATTCCCATCCCATTAAACGGACAGTTGGGTCGGTAATAAACGCCATCGCGGCGGCAAAATTATCGGCCACGCTGTTCAACCCGTCTAGAAAAAGCGCCTGACCAGGCTGCCACGGCTGGAAAAAGCGCCGCTGCACATCCACCTGCGTCCAGGTGGCGACCGGCGCATCAGGGAACTGCCGGGCGCGCTGCGCCAGCCGCCCCCGCCAGACTGTTTCGTCGGAGATATACAAATAGATGGGGCGAAAATTGACCCCGCGATGTTGGGCGATTTCATAAGCCCGCAAGCGGTCGCTCCAGGTGTGCTGCGTCTGGTTCTCGTCTACGCCCATGAACACGGAATCCACGATAACGTTGTGGCCCCAGGCCAGTTGCGCATCCACCAGATGCAGCAGAATGTGTACCATATCCTCCCAAAACCGTTCCGTATTGCGTGTCAGGTGGGCGGGGATAGCGTCTACCACATCGTCAACTGTCAGAATGGGCAGTTGCAGTTCTTGCACCAGCAGCCGGGCCAGTGTCGTTTTGCCGCAGCCGGGCAGACCGGAGAGGATGATCAAGGTTGGCGGTAAGGATGAAGGGTTTGTCATCTTACCTCCTGAATGCGGGCATGATTTTCAATCAGTTGAATGGCGCGGCCAATACCATTTTCGGCGCGAATGGTATCGCCAAATGTTTTGGCTCGCTGGCGTAAGGTGGGGTCGGTCACGGCCGTTTCCATTGCCGCCGCTAACCGTTTCGCCCGTAGTCGCTGACCAGAACCGACGCACAAACCGACCCCCGCCTTCACCACCAAATCGGCCCACGACCATTGATCGCCGCTAAAGGGGGCGATGATGCTGGGGATGCCGGCTCGTAAACCGGCCGCTGTTGTGCCGGCGCCACCATGATGGACAACGGCCGTTACCCGCGCCAACAACCAATCATGGGGCACATCCTCCACAAAATAGACATTATCTGGCGCTGAACCCGGCTTCAGGCCACCCCAACCGGCGGCCAAAACAGCCCGCTGCCCGCTTATAGCCAATGCCTGCAACACCACCCGCGTTTGCCGTTCGGCATTTTTCAGGTGCATACTACCAAAGCCCACATACACCGGCGGAGGGCCGCTCTCTAAAAATTGGCATAATGCTGCGGGTGGCTGCCAATTGGCAACGGCCGTTAGAAACCAGTAACCGGTCACCTGTTGCTGTTCGTCCCAATCAGCCGGTGGGGGTAACAGGCTGGGGCTGTAGCCATAGAGGAAGGGCGTGTTCAGGCGGCGGGCGTAAGCAAACAATTCCCTTTCCGAACGCCAGGGCCTTAAACCCAAACGGGTGCGCCATTGATTGTTCAACGAGCCGCCAAAACGCCACAACAGCTGCGACATCAGCTTATGCGTCAGCAAATTGTAGCCGCCGCCCAATGAAAAACGAAACGGCAGCCAGAACATGGGGAAACTGCGGGTGGGCGCAAAGGGGAACAGGTAGGCAAACGCCGCCGGAATACCGCGCAGCGCGGCCATCTCCATCGCTCCCATTCCGGTAGCGGATTGAATGAAAAAGTCCGTATTTTGGGCCGCCTGCCAGACATCCTCTTGGGCTACCGTCATGCCTTCGCGGATGATTTTTAGCATGGCGCTCATCGCCCGCAGGCCGCCCTCTGTTTGGCCCAGTTTTTGCATCGCCTCCTGGGGATTGAACTGCACGGGGGCTACCGCCACGCCATATGACTGAATCCAGGCGGCAAAGGTCTGCGGCGCCGCCAGCGTTACCTGATGCCCGGCCCGCTGCAAGCCCACCGCCAATGCCAGATAGGGCTGCACGTCACCGCGTGAACCAAGCGTGGTAATGAGAATCTTCATGAAATAAACCACTCTACAGCTTTGCCAATTTCTTGACCGTGGGTGGCGACGATCAAATGGGTTCCGCCGGGGATGGTGACGATGTGGGCATGGGGGATACGGCCGTACGTGTCCAAAGCCACATTATAAGACACAATCAAATCCTGATCGCCATGAATCAACAGAGTCGGCACGCGGATATTTTCCAACGGCATCCCCGTCAGTCCCAACAGCTGATCCAGATCGTTCAGCAGCCCTGCCTGCCAATCGCTGCCGGGAAAGAAGCCCGCCCAAAATTTGGCGAAATCTCCCTCTTGCCTTTGATTGCCGTTCAAACGGATTAAGGCCCACATGCCAATTTTGAAAACGACCCACAGGGGGAAATCGCCCGCCATAAACAGGCGCATCAGCCACAACCAGTAAGCGGCAGGCCGCATTGCCGTCAAGGCTGGCCCTTGCGCCGAGAGCAGTATCAGCCCGGCGCAACGGTCTGGATGGTTCAGAGCAAATTGCAAAGCGGACAGCCCCCCGGCGGAAATAGCCAGCACATAGGCGGATTCAATGCCTAATTGGTCGAGCAACTGGCAGGCAATTTGCGCTTGTTCGGACAGGGTACGGCCGTTTGCCAACCCCGTCCGCCGATACCCAGGCCGCGACGGGGCGATGATGCGCCCGTCAAGGCCCAGCAGTTCGGCCGTAGCCAGCCCTTGTTCATAACCACCGAAACCGCCATGCAGGATGAGGATCGGTTTACCCTTACCCTGCATGGCGAACTCGACCCCGTTCAGCAGTTGGCTGCCAGCACGTAAAGTTAGCAGGACTTGCTCTTTTTCATAGCGGTAACGGCGATAGAAGACGGTTGCCATCGCCAACCCTGCCAATCCAATCAACACTCGCTTCAACATAGGTTATTCCTGGGCCACCGGCGCAACGGTTTGCATATAGGCCCACAGCGCCCGCAATTCCTCATCCGTATAACGGCCGAATGATTCCCAGGGCATCTCTTCCGGGTTAAGCAGCGTACCATCGGGCCGCACCCCTTCCGTCATCGCCCGCAAAAACTCCGCCTCGGTCCAGGCGCCGATAGCCGCCGGCGTAATGTTGGGCGAGCCAAACATCTCATTGCCGGCAAAATCAGGCATATGGCAGGCGGCGCAAAAGGCGGCCAGGTATTGGCCATAGGCCAGCGTTTCTTCTGGCGAGATAGGCGCAAGGGGCGGCTGGCTGGTATCCACATTTTCGACAGTGACGAGGGGGAATATCTTCGTCGTGTGCATCACGCGCAGCATGGGGCCATAGCTGGGGCGCGGATAGTCGGTATTTACTGGGGGCGCACTACGGATATAGGCGATCAATTTTTCCATATCGCCGATATGAATGGCCTGGTGAAATTCGTAAGGCATTCCGACAGTCGGTGAACCATCCGGCTTCACGCCATACCAGATCGCCCTGGCAATCTCTTCATCGCTGTAGCTACGGCCGATCCCATTTTCGCCTGCCGTCAAATTGGCGCTGTAGATTTGCCCAAAGGCGGGATCATCAGAGAAGAGATCCCCGGCCAGGTTGGCCCCATGGCAACTCTCACAGTAAATGGCGAACAACTTTTCGCCAGCGGCGATACTTTCGGGATCATGGGGGACGTGGAGGGTGAAAACGGCCGTAACCTCATACGACTTATTCAACCGACTGGCGCTGACGGCGTAAACACCCACCACCAGCAGAATAATCAGGCCCAACAGCCCACCCACCACAATACCAATCCATTTCAGTACACGTTTCATGACTTTTTCTCCTGTTCAATCTATGCAATATCAATCAGGCAACGGCCGTCCAGCGCGGCAATCCCCCTTTGACCAAAAAACCGATCCCCAACAAAATCGTGGTCAATAAGCCTAAACCCGTCCACAGAACCAAAACCACCTGCCCTGGCGGTTGCAGACTAAAAAGGGCGACGTCCACGCCGATCTGATCCAGGCCTGCCTGCGTGAGGCGGATAGAGGCCGGTACCATGCTCAGCCCGATACCCAGACCAGTGACAGTGCAAATCAGCCCCAACCGGGGAGCGCGTTGACCGAGCACACGAGCCAGATGCAAATAAATCGGCACAAATAGCAAGAAGGCAAGGGCCATCAGAACCCCTTCCACCCAACTGCTAACGCCATGAGAACTTAAGCCGATACCCGACAAAAAGGTGAGTGCGGCTGTGATAAGCAGCAGCGGCCCGACAATAAAGGCCAGACCTAACAATCTTTGTTGGTATTGATCAAAACGGGACATGAATTTCTCCTGTTGGTTGGCGTAGGGGCAGTGCCTTGTGCCTGCCCAACAGAGGGCAACCACAAGGGTACGCCCCTACACCAACTGTTATTTTTCTGCCACCAGCAGGCTGCTGCCGGGGGCCTGACGCATGGGGTAAAACTGGATGCTTTGGAAGCCAGTTTGGGTAAGCAAGGTAGTCAGTTCGGCGCGGGTGAAGATACGGCCGTCGGCAAACAGGTAATACATCAAGCCCACCAACTGGACGATAGCGTTGGTCGCCGAGCCAAACTGTTTGCCCGCCACCTGGTCAAAAATCGCCACCTTGCCGCCCGGCTTCAGCGCAGCGTGGGCTTTTTGCAGCAGCTTGTGGTTGGTCTCCAGGTCGTAATGGTGCAGCAGGTTAAATAGCAGGATGGCGTCCCACTCCGTGCCCCAGGCGGCCGACCACAAATCGGCGGCGTACAGGTCTACGCGGTCGCTCAGTTGGGCGGCTGCCAGGTTTTGCTGCGCCGTTTCCAGGGCGGCTTCACTGTCCATAATGGTGGCCGTCAGCCCGGGGTGCGCCCGGCAAAAGTGAATGGTGAACTGGCCGTGCCCGCCGCCCACATCCAGCAGGCGAACGGCCGTTTCCGGCAGTGCCACCTTCTTTACAATGTCTGCCCCCACCAGGTTGGCGGTGCCCTGCATCGTCGTCTGGTGGGCGTGGCTGAGTCCGGGTGTGCTGGCGGTGAAGTCGTAGAAGTTAAACGGCCGTTCCCCACTCCGCACCACCTCTGGAGCATGGGGCCACAGTTCCCGAAAAAAGGTGTCAAAGACAAGCAGGGCGGCATTCATGTCCAGCATTTCACCTTGCAGAAACCATTTGTTGGTCATGGGGCTGTTGTGGTAACGGCCGTCCCGTTCCACCAGGTAGCCAATGGCCGCCAGCGCTGCCAGCAGTTTCTCCAGCCCGCGCTCCTGGCAGTTCAGGGTTTGCGCCAGTTCGGTGGGGGTAGACGGCCGTTCTTGCAAAGCAGTAAAGAGGTTGAGGCGCACGGCCGTGTTCACCGCCTGAAATGCCAGCGCCCCGGCCAGGTCGAGCATTGGCGCCGGCGCGGCGTTCAGGGTGAAAAAGGCAGTTCGCTCTAAAAAATTAGGTTGAATGGGCATGATACGCTCCTATTGTCGGCACTGGGTACATCCTATTCGAGGGCAGTCTGATATCAGACTGCCCTCGATTTACGACAGAACCGTATTAACGGCGCTGCAGAACACCTCCATGTAAAGAAAAGTTATCTAACCTTTGGATAATACAAATACGTCTACACCATTTAAGTTAATTTAGCGGGTGGGTAGAATTCACGAGTTCCCAACCTAAAACGCAGCCCACGCAATACGATAAACCCGCCTACTTTGCCCCGGAAAGCCAGTTTCCACACTTGCGCTTCTCTGGCCGAAAACGAAACGAAGGCGACCGATCCCGTGATTTTGTCTCGGTCCACAAACTCATACTGTCCGTTGGCCTTCATAATCTCAATTTGTACCTCTTGTGCCGGGTGAAACTGTCCACTATGGCCGGAGTAAACAATCACACAATCCAAACTAACAGCCTTAGGGAAAGCAATTTCCACTGCCGCCCAACCCTCTTCATTTGTCTGCCCGGAGTGCCACATCGTGGCCGGATCAAAGCCATCTTCCGGGAGGCTAGCACTATGAATTCGGCGCTGGATGGCTACCAGGTTGGACACTTTGCTGCCATGCGTTTCGCCAAAGGTCGTGCGGGCCAGCGGGCCTTCGGGCGGGAAAAGTTCAGCCTTACCATGAAAAAAGCGCAGGCCGCGAATCACCACATGGTTGGAGTTACCACCCTTAAAGCTCAATTTCCAGATGCGGGCGGCGGTGGCGGAAAAGGTGACATCGGTATCAGGTTTATCAGCGGCTACTCGTGTTACAAAATCAAATTTGCCGGTTGGCTTCTGTGCTTCCACCTGTACCATTTTGGCTGCATGATGGTGGCCGCTGTGCTGGGAATATACTTTGATCTGGTCTAAGGTGACGGGCAGTGGAAATGTCACTTCCAGCGATACCCACCCCTCTTCATTGAGTTTCCCGGAATGCCAGACATACTTGGCAATTTGCGCCCAGGGTTCGTCCGGTGAATTGCCGGGGATGTAGCGGTCAGGGTTATCATGTAGATTTTCTACCTGGGTGCCTTCAATGTCCCCATAATCTGTGTAACACCACAAGGTATCCAGTTTGCCCATGCTTTCGGGCGGATATTGGCGGCTGATGCCGTCATGTTTCACACCCTGGCAATTTGCGCCGACCGGCAAACAGTCGAAATCACTATTTTTATCAAAGAAAAGTTCTGGGAAAACCAGCCGATTTCGGCTCAAGGTGTCAATATCATCGCCCAACAGGCAGCCAGGAATGGCGTCCACGTCCACGCTGTTGGTCTGGTTGCTCTCGTTGTAAGACATAATGGCCGGGCTAAGCCATTGGTGATAAAAGCAGTCGTATACGTTTTTAGGAGGTTTTGGGTGATTGGTGAGCGAGACACGTTCCCAACTATGGATGAGGCCAAACGTGTGCCCCAGTTCATGCAAAAGGGAGGACACCAGTTTGTCTTCGTCAAAGTGCCAGGAAGGCAGGAAAAGAAAGCCGCCACCCTGGTTTACGCCTCCGTTCACATTTTGACCGCCGCCCCATTCCCACTCCTGGTCAGAAGCAGCCACTACCAGGATGGAGAGGCAAAACGGCAGGGTGTAACGGTTATATTGAGCCAGCGAGGGGTGCTGCATGATTTCGGCCAGAATCGTCTCGCGGCCTTGGGAACAAACCAGCCCATTGGCACAATCCGGGGTCGCGCTTGCGGCCGGGCTGCCATAGCGGTGTGTGAGGGCTTTGTATTCTTGATACGTAAAGGCTCCATCCAACACCAGGAGGTCGTCCAGTTCAAAGGTATCGCGGTTTTTGAGCATCAGACGGTATTTTTCGCGCACGGCCGTGTGCATCACCCACCACCGCCGACCCCATTGCGGATCATGGGCTACCCCTTTGGCATAGAAGACGACCGGTTTGACAGAAACGCGACTATCGGGAAAGAAAGCCATTTTTCACCTCCTTGTGTACTCGTTCATTAAACAGCAACGTGTTAGAGCGGTTGCCAGGCAGCGTTGTAGGCGTTGGCTACGTCATCGTCACCAAAGTTGATATCGCCGTTAACCACAACGACCGCCTGCACACCGTTGGCATATTTGATGATGACACTGCGCAAGGCAGCCCCACTGTTCATGCTAGCTGGGAATGCGCCACCTTTGGAATAGTACAAACCCTTACCAGCGCCATGTGCGCCCCAGCCAAGCTCCTCGGCATCCATCTGTGCGCGCATAGCGGCCGAGAGCAGGTCGTTGGTGTCTGACAACTTATCCACAAACATAGACAGTTCCGCAATTGACAAGTGGACGCCCGCCGAACCGGGCTTAAGCGTCCAGTCACTATAACTTGTACCACCCGATTCCCCTGGTGGATCAGGATAGAACTCAGTGGGGTCGTCCGCGTCGGGTTTCCATTGCACATTCGGAATGCCCAGCGGATCAAAAATCTGTTTTTGGACATAGTTGATAAAGTTTTGACAGGTCGCTTTACTCTGGTCGGAGTCATCTTCTAAGTGACCGTTCAGGTATGCAGCCACGATACGCGCCAGTCCATAATTTGTGTTTTCATATTTTGGCACTTTGTCGGCCAAATTGATGCCGTTCTCAACCAGTTCTTGTAGGGCGTCATAGGTGACGACGCCTGAACGAAAACCACTGGTGTGGTTAAGCAGCTCTTTGACGGTGACCGTTTTTACGCTGGCCGGAATGTCCCAGGAGGTGGGAAGATGGAGGTGGATGGGTTCGTTGATGGTCAGCCCGTTCTTTTCAATAAGCTGTAGCAGGGCTACGGCCGTAATTGTTTTGGTCACACTGGCCGGATTGAACCAATCGTAAACGGTGAACTCCTGGGCGGGAGGGTTAGCGGCCGTGCGTTTAGGCCCGGCCGCCCAGGCGCGTATGGCCGACCCGTAGCGCACCATAAAACCATACTTCACCACCTTCCCATCAAGTTGTGCCCGAAGGCTGGCGGCAAATACGTCAATTGAGAATCGTTGCCCATCTACTACAAGTGGTACATGTCGCCTACCTTGGGGAGCGGCATCCGATAGGACGGCAAAAGCATTGGAGGGATGATAAGCCACCACACGCAGCATGCCCACGCCACAGTTGGTCATGGAGCGCATCACGCGATGGCACGCCCCAGAAATGTTCCGGTTAAAGAAACTTTTGTTCGTGAGGATAGTCCAACGATTGCCGCCAGCGCGTGGAAAGGCAACAGAGAGGACTTTTTGCCCGGCTGCGGTGAACTCTACCATCTTGTCGTGGCATTCGTCAGGAATGTTGCGATTAAAGAAGCTTTTGTTGGTAATGATACTCCAACGATTACCGCCAGCCGGTGGAAAGGCAACCCAGAGAATTTTTTGCCCGGCTGCGGTGAACTCTACCATCTTGTCGTGGCATTCGTCGGGAATATTGCGGTTAAAGAAGCTCTTGTCTGTAATGACGCTCCAACGATTACCGCCAGGTGGCGGAAAAGCGACGCACAGAATCTTATGCCCGGCCGCGGTGAATTCGAGCATTTTCTCATGACATTCGTCGGGAATGTTGCGATTAAAAAAGCCTTTGTCGGTCACGATGCTCCAGCGGTTGCCTCCTTCAAACGGAAAGGCAATGCAACGAAAGCGGGCGCCTTTTGAGGCAAACTCCTTCATCGTTGCCAGACATTCAACCGGAACGTTTTTGGTAAAAAAAGTAGGATTCCATGGTGTCATAAAAGTTTCCTCCGAACAAGGTTTTTGGGAAAAACATCAATCCCCGGTCTTGTAACTGCTTACTGTTGGCTGCTTACTGACTACTGGGTTACAAATCAGCCATTTCGTAAAGTGATGACTGCTTGCCGATTACTGTAAACTCTCCCCTGTCCCGCCGTCATGTGACCCCTGCCCCAAATCTTGTCCCAAATCTCCATAGGGCATCCGCAGTGAGAGCATGATGCGTGACACGTGATGCGTGAGGTCTCTCCGGTCACGCATCACGTACCACGTGCAACGCCGGACCCCACGAAATCCCGTAGAGCCAAAATCGAATGTCTTGTACGGCTTGCACTTTAGTCAGTTAACAAATGCACACCGGTCACCGCATTAATAATGTGGATAAGACGGCCCCCTAGATTGGCGTGGGACCCAGGAGGCGTGCCGTCAACGTGAACTAACGGCGGCACAGCAGTTGGCGGGGACTCAGCATTGTCGGGCGGAAATTTGGCGCAATCGCAGCTAACTCGTTCGCTGACCGATGAGGAATGTCGCTAATACCTGCATCTGGCACGGTGTGAACCTGACCAATAGGCGCAAAGAAATAGGTAGATTGGCAGACTTTGAAGTCTCACCGGTGGAAAATTTGGGTGGTGCGAGCGAGTCGGACACGGGGAGATTGTAGGGAAAAAGGGGGGTGGTGGCGTTAACGGCCGTTTTGGGGCACCATGTCTAAAGTCTGTTATGAACCGGTACTGGCATAGTGGCGCAGGCCAAACAACCAGAAACGATAACCGATGAAAAGAAGAATGACCGCCACCAGCGGCGCAATCCAGGCCAAGATCAGCGGGGTTTCTTTGCCCAATAAATAACTGGCCGGGTAGTAAGAAGCCAGGCCATAAGGAATGAAGAAGGTTAACAACACGGTGATGGCAATTGGATAGATCGTCAGTGGGTATTTGGCAAATTCGTGCGTTTCAAAGACGACACGAATCATGGGCACAGAGTCCATGACCCAGAAAGCAGACACGGCCGTAATCAAGTTGAGCGCGATAAAGATCAGGCCACCACTGATCACGACTAACACGAGGTAAACAATCTTGCCCGGCGTCCAGGTCACATCGAGGGCAGAGGCAGCCGAAAACACCAAAACCAGTCCCACCAGAAAATTACCAACGCCATCATGACAAAAGCGGTCGGCCAATAAATGAAACAGCGGGTTCACGGGGCGCACGAGGAAGCGGTCAAATGCTCCCGTGCGCACATACTGTTCACCCAATGTCCACAGGTTGTCGGCAAACATGTGGTTCAGGGATTTGGCCAGCGTCAGCAAGCCATAAATCAGCCAGATTTCGGCCAACGTCCAGCCAGCCAAACTGGGAATCTGGCGCATGACGACCCAAATTGCCAGCAGTCCGGCCATTTGCATAAAAATAGTGGAGGACGCACCGATGAGAAAATTGGAGCGGTACTCCATCAGGATTTTGAAGCGGTTTTTGAGGAAGAGCCAATACAGGCTGGCGTAGCGTCGCATACGGCCGTTACCCTCCCTGCACCGTCACCTTGCGCACCGAAACCTTGAAGACCCGGCGCGAAAGGATGCCTAATAAAAGCAAATAAACCAGTTGAATGCCCCAAATGCGGGGCATATCCGCCAGTGGGGTGATACCGCTCAACAAAGAGACAGGCACATACAAAGCATGGGAAAATGGGAGAATGGCCGCAATCGTTCGCAGCCAATCCGGCATCATTGCCAGCGGCACCAGTGCGCCGCTAAAAAAGGTGGCAATGCCAAAGCGCATGACACCCAGCCCCCATGTTTCCGTGCTGTAAAAGGACACGCAGCCCACAATCCAGTCAAAACAGAAGAGAACTGCATTGCCTAATACCAACGAGATGATAAACGCCAGCCAGATGAGCGGATCGGTGGGCAGTTGAAAATGGAACAGCAGCCAGGCAACAATGGCCAGGGGAATTTGCACCACCAGCCCGACGCCTACTTCGGCAATATTGCGCACGTAGGTGGCCGCCTGAAAATCGAGCGGTCGAAGCAGCTCAATCCCCATCTGGCCTTCGCGCATCAAAGTACCAAAGTAGAAAATCGTGCCACTGGTGTTGGCAAGCGGGATGAAGATTTGGGCGAGAACGATGTAGTTGAGAGTTTCAGCCTGGGTGAGGCCACTGAGCGTTTCCTGATTGGCGTAAACGGCCGTCCAGAAAGCGACCATGATGATAATCGCAATGATCTGCACGATATATTGCATCCACACCCAGATGCTGTAAGCCATGAACACCTTGGGTATGACGGCGGCAAAGGCGCCATAAATGTGCAAACGGCGGCGGATGGTGGTGATCATACGGCCGTCTCCTGTTTCAGGGCGCCCTGGTAAATTTGTTTGATAATCAAAGACAAATCGGGTTCGGTTAAGGAAAAATCCTGCACTTCAATTTGCTGCATGATCGAGGAAGCCACTTTGCTGGCACTCGTCTGCGAGCGATCAAAACGCAGCACCAGACGGCGCTCTTCGCGGTTGATGATTTCGGCATGTGGTGGCACTTCCAGACTGTTAAGGGAAACGGCCGTATCAAAAGCAATCTCGCGGTATTTGCCAAAGCGGTTCTTAATGACCTGCAACGAGCCATCATAAATCAGACGGCCGTTATCAATAATCATCACGCGCGGGCACAACTCCTCAATGTCCCCCAAATCATGGGTTGTCAAAACGACCGTGGTTCCTTTTTCGCGGTTCTGCGCCTTGATAAATTCCCGAATGCGCTCCTTGACCAGCAAATCCAGCCCAATCGTCGGTTCATCCAGATAAACCACTTTGGGTTCATGAATCAGTGTCGCCGCCAGTTCGGCACGCATCTTTTGCCCCAGAGACATGTTGCGGATCGGTTTGGACAACAACTCCGTCAGATCCAATGTCTCCGCAAACTGGTCGAGTAATTCGCGGTATCGTTTGTCTGGCACTTCATAAATTCTGGCGACCATGTTGAGCGATTCGATCAGCGCCAGGTCCCACCACAACTGGGTGCGCTGCCCAAAGACGACACCAATGTCGCGGGCATTGTTCACGCGGTCGCGGTGGGGATCGCGACCCAGGACGCGCACCTCACCGCCAGAGGGAACCAGAATCCCGGTCAGCATTTTAATCGTGGTGGATTTGCCCGCCCCGTTGACGCCAATGTAGCCAACCATCTCCCCTTCGTCAATCTCAAAGCTGACTCCGTCAACGGCCGTTACCGATTTATGGTGCGGTTTAAACAGGGCTTTAACAGAACCGACAACACCCGGTTCCTTTTGCGGCACCCGAAACACCTTCGCTAATTCTCTTGCTGCAATCACTGGCATACATCACCTCCCAAAAAGTAACGGCCGTAAAGGTGCCTGTCAGCCTGCTTGTAGTGACTTGCGCATGAAGAAACGCTGGTACCCTTCTGGGAATGCTTCCAGGACGCCAAACACTTCATAGCCGCAATGCGTATAAAAATCCGGCGCTTGAAAGCTGAAGGTGTCCAGGTAGGCGCTATGGCAGCCGCGCCGCCGCCCCTCGGCTTCAGCGACGGCCATAAGCTGTGTGCCGTAACCTTGCCCTCGTAAACTGGCTTCTACCCACAGGGAGCTGATGTGCAGCCAGCCGCGTCCCGCTCTGGCCAGAACGCCGCCATGAATGACGCCATCGTCGTTACGAAGAAAGACAACAAAGGCAGTGTCGCCAGCGGCGGGCACATGCCCCTCATTGTATTGGTGCAACCCATTCCAGACGACCAGTTCGTCTTCCGGTGTGGGTGAAGTCTCCATCTGCACCTGTATTTTATGGCTCATCATTTCATCTATACCAGTTCTTCAAGCAGCCGGACGGCGTCATCCGGCCCTGGCAGCGCTCGAAATTCATCTCGCATCCTGGTGGCGGCGTGTTGATAGCCGGGGTCGGCCAACAGTTCGGTGGCCGCCGTCTGCACGGAGTCCGATGTAGCTTCGATAGGGTCCAGAACCTTGCCCAGTCCCAACTGCTGGCAGCGGGCGGCGTTGAGAAGCTGGTCTGCGCCCATGGGGATCAGGAGGGAGGGACGGCCGTGCAACAACGCGCCGCTTACACTACCAGACCCACCGTGCGAGACGATCAGCTGGCAATGGGGCAAGATTAAATCTTGGGCAATGTACTGTTCAATATAGACATTGGCCGGTTGTGGTCCCAACTCCGCCGGATCGAGGAAAGGCCCGACAGTGACAATAACATTAACAGGCAAGTCACGCAGCCCGGCAAGTACCCGCGTAAACAGGTCGCCGGATTCCAGGTTAAAAACGGTGCCAAGCGTGAAATAGACGGTGGGCTGATCGGGCAGTGAGGTCAGCCAGGCGAGCGCTTTTTCATTTGGGGATGGGGCCGGGCGAAAGCTAAACCCGGTTGGCGGCAAAGGGTAGGCCGGGTCGCGGAAGCCAGGAGGGAATGGGGATAGCGCCAGGTGGCGGCTGAGCATTTCCAGCCGGGGATCAGGCGGTAGGGCGTAGTCGGCGCGTAGTTCGTTGAGCGCCTCTCCCACCACTTCAGTGCGCACAAAAGAACCAGCCGCCATGACCAACACAGTGGCATATGGCAATCCCAGGTATTCGGCGGCAATCATGCTGCCGAAATCAGTCTCGTCGCACACCAGCAGGTCGGGCTGCCACTCCTGGCACAAGGCTATTGTCTGCGGTACCCGGTTTTGCGCGCCACGCCGGGCAAAGCGATCACGGAATTCCTGGTCTTCGCGGGCGGCGTCCAGCGGGTGCAGGGGGCGTTTTTCTGGCGGGCCGGGTGCGCCAGTGCCCAGGGAAAATACGGTGAAACCGGCGGCGGCTACGGTGGCGACCATGCCCGGCCCGCAGCCAAAAGTGATGGTGTGGTTCATGGTCACGGCCGTGCGCGCCACCGAGACCAGCGGCACAAAATGGCCAATACCGCCGATAAATGTGAACAAAATACGCATCAGGGTATCGCCACTCCCTAATCGCCGATCTCGTAAGAAATCCCCGCCGCATCCAGCCGCCGCATCCGTTCCCAGGCAGGCAGGTCGCCATCAGCGCCCGCTTCTTTCAACACCATGATCTGCCGCAGTTCCACAATCTGATCCCGCAGTTGAGCCGCTTTTTCAAACTCCAGCGCTTGCGCCGCCGCCTTCATTTGTTTCTCCAACTCCGTGATGATTTTATGCAGTTCATCTTTGGGCAGTTCGGCGACGGTGGTATACCCTTCGCGCTTCTCGGCCAGCGCCAGTTCTTTCTCATGGGCAATGTCATCGGTCAGATCACGTACCGCTTTATGGATGCTGCGTGGCTCAATGCCGTGTTCTTCGTTGTATTCCCGTTGCACGGCGCGGCGGCGATTGGTCTCATCAATCGCCATCTTCATCGAGTTGGTCATCCTGTCTGCATACATGATGACCTTGCCTTCCACATGCCGCGCCGCCCGGCCAATCGTCTGAATCAAGGAGGTGCCAGAGCGCAAAAACCCTTCCTTATCCGCATCCAAAATAGCTACTAGCGACACTTCCGGCAAATCCAACCCTTCGCGCAGCAAGTTGATGCCCACCACCACATCAAACACACCCATGCGCAAATCGCGCAAAATTTCGGTGCGCTCGATGGTGTGTACTTCCGAATGCAGGTAATGAACTTTCACGCCCATTTCTAACAAATAATCGGCCAGGTCTTCGGCCATGCGCTTGGTAAGTGTTGTGACCAATACCCGTTCGCCATGCTCTGTGCGCTGGTTGATCTCCCCCAACAAATCATCCACCTGGCCGCGTACCGGGCGTACTTCTACTTCAGGGTCCAACACGCCGGTGGGACGGATGACCTGCCGCACCACTTCGGCCGAATGTTCCATTTCAAACGGGCCAGGCGTGGCGCTGGTGAAGATCGCCTGATAGACGCGCTCACCAAACTCTTCAAAGTTGAGCGGGCGGTTGTCCATGGCGCTGGGCAGGCGGAAGCCGTAATCCACCAGGGTTTGTTTACGGCTTTTGTCCCCGGCGTACATGCCGCGAATTTGGGGTATGCTCATGTGGCTTTCGTCAATGACCAACAGGTAGTTGCCGGGGAAATAGTCCAGCAACGTCCAGGGTGGCGTGCCCTCATCGCGCTGGTCTAAGTGGCGGCTGTAGTTTTCAATGCCGGAAGTGAAACCAATTTCGCGCAGCATTTCCAGGTCATAACTGGTGCGCTGCTCAATGCGCTGTGCTTCCAGCAGCATGTTGCGTGATTTGAACCAGGAGATGCGTTCCTGCAACTCCTGGTCAATATCTTCAATCGCCTGCTGCAATTTATCTTCGTCAGTGACAAATTCGCGGGCGGGGAATACCTTCACCTTTGCCATTTCCAGCAGCACTTCGCCGGTCAGGGCGTCAAATTCGGCAATGCGCTCTACCTCATCGCCCCAAAATTCCACCAGGTAGGCGGATTCGGCGTAGGCGGGGAAGATTTGCAGGGTATCGCCGCGCACGCGGAAGGTGCCGCGTCGTAAGT
This sequence comes from Anaerolineae bacterium, assembly GCA_023382655.1. Taxonomy (GTDB): domain Bacteria; phylum Chloroflexota; class Anaerolineae; order Promineifilales; family Promineifilaceae; genus CAADGU01. The sequence goes on from JAHDWK010000002.1 coordinate 304,599, forward strand.
CCAGGTCGTTGCGGTCGTATTGAATGTCTACCAGGTGACGCAGCAAGAGGTCACGGCGGTAGGTTTTGCCGCGTTCGATTTCTACGGTGACTTTACCCCACGCTTCCGGGTTGCCGATACCGTAAATGCAAGAGACAGAGGCGACAATGATGACGTCCTCGCGACTGAGCAGGTTGGACATCGCCAGCAAGCGCAACCGGCCGATCTCATCATTGATTTGCGTCTCTTTTTCGATGTACAGGTCGTGGCGGGGGACGTAGGCTTCGGGCTGGTAGTAGTCGTAGTAGCTGACGAAGTAGGAGACGGCGTTTTTGGGGAAGAATTCGCGGAATTCGCTGTACAGTTGGGCGGCCAGGGTTTTGTTGTGGGCGATGACGAGGGTGGGGCGCTGCGTTTGCTGGATGACGTTGGCGATGGTGAAGGTTTTGCCGGTGCCGGTGGCGCCGAGCAGGGTTTGAAAGCGGTCGCCTTTCTCGATGCTTTCTACAAGTTTAATGATGGCCTCGGGCTGGTCGCCCATAGGCTGGAAGTCGGAAACAAGCTCAAATTTGGGCATGGTATTCTCCAAAGGCGGCGCGGTTGGAAACCGGCCGCAGTGGGTGTCAGAACGTAAGTTCCAATTCTACCACAGTTTGGAAATGAGTAGTGCCAGGCAAGGGGCAGTTCGATCCGGTCAATTGTGGTGGTTTTGCCCCTTGCCGGGCACTGACTAAAAATGGTATAGTATTTGTGTTAATTTTCACAAACACGCATAACCTGTGAGGACAAACCAATGGATGATTACATGAAAGATTCAATGCAAAACGCGGTGGAGAAGGCCAAACATCAACAGCGGATGAGGGGTGATTGGAATGATCTGATGGAGGATATTATTCAGGAGGGGGTGGAGAAGGGGATGTTTGACAATTTGCCAGGGAAGGGGAAGCCGCTCGATCTGAAGAGTAATCATTTTGAGGCGGGGCAGGAGTTGGCTCATTCGATTTTGAAGGAGAATGATTTGCCGCCAGCCTGGATTATGGAGCGAAACCAGGTGTTGGCGGAAACGGCCGAACTGCGGGCGGAGATTGCGCGAAAGTGGGCGTGGCATGGGGAACGGTTCACGGCCGTGACCACCCCCAACGAACGCGACCGCCTGACCATCTCTTGGGATGACACCTGTCTGAAATGGATAACGCAGATTGAGAAGCTGAACAAACGCATCAATACGTACAATTTGAAACGGCCGTCGGCCAACATGGAATTGTTCAAACTAAACCTGGAGGCGGAATTGCAACGAGCGGGCGCGGCGCGGTGGTTGCGTTAGGCGAGATGGAGAGATTGGGCTAATGGATCTCTTTGGCCCCCAATCTCCTAATCTCAAAGGATGAGGAGCGGATGACCGCTCTTTTTTTACGCCTGAGTTAAACTTGACAAAATATATACAAAACAGATATAATCTGCGTGTTTGTACACAAATGAGCGGCTCAAGAGATGGTCGCAAGGAGATGGTGATGGAGATGCGCAGTTACTTTGAAGGTGAAATTGAGGATGAAGTGAACTTTGACTTTGACGAGGACGACCTGTCGGTAGGTGAAGATAACCTGGCCGAGGATATTGATTTTCTGGGTATGTACCTAACGGAGAATCGAGGCGTCTCCTTGTTAACGGCCGAGGAAGAAGTGCAACTGGCAAAGCGCATTGAGGCGGGGCGACTCGCGGCGAGGCGGCTAAAGAAGGGGACGGTGACGGCCGTTGAGCGCGAAGAATTGCACACCCGTGTCCAGGAAGGCGACGAGGCGCGGACGGCGCTGACGCGGGCCAATGTGCGGCTGGTGATTAATATTGCCAAGAAGTATCGGGATCAGGGGCTGGATTTTTTGGATTTGATTCAAGAGGGGAATGTGGGGCTGATCACGGCCGTAGACAAATTCGATTACACGATGGGCAACCGTTTTAGCACCTATGCCACCTGGTGGATTCGTCAATCTATTACGCGGGCCATTTCCAATCACGGCCGTACCATTCGCATCCCGGCCAATAAAGGGGTGACCATTCGCCGGCTGTACCGGGCCAAACGTGAACTGGAGCAGGTGTACGGCCGTCCGGCTACACCCGAAGAACTGGCTGAAGAAACGAGTATTCCCGTTCACCGGGTGCGAATGTTGCTAGAAATTACCATGCCGCTGCTATCGTTAGAGCAGCCCGCCGGGCAGGAAGCGGATAATGAGCTAGGCAGTTATGTGGAGGACAGTGAGGAACCACAGCCGACAGAACTGGTAGCGCGCAAAATGTTATCTGAAAGGATTGAGGAGTTATTGGACAAACTTTCGCCCAAAGAGACCAATATCTTGTGTCTACGTTATGGGCTGCGTGGCTATCAATCGCACACACTGAAAGAGGTGGGTGATTTGTTCAATTTGTCCCGCGAGCGCATCCGCCAGATTGAACGCAATGCGCTGCGCAAATTGCGCCAGCCCCAATGGGGTGCAGATTTATTCTATTACTTGAATTGATAGGCAGGTTGGCCAAAATTCCGGTGGGACAAATCAAATTTAACCGGCTCAGAGCGTTTAGCAGCTTTGAGCCGGTTTTTTGTTAGATCATCGTCACAACCGGGTATTAGAGGGCTGTTAAGTACAATCTTAATTTTGCCGTGTTTTGCTATGATGGCTTCTCTGTATTAGGAGTTTAGTACTGTGGGCAAATAGACCGGCAGTTCAGACACCAACTCATGAGCCTCCCATTTGAAGATTTGTAAAGTAACTGACAATTTAGGGAATCGTGGACAAAAATGGGCTAATTTTCATCAGGCATCATGGAAAAGAAACCGGTTTTACAACTTTAAGGAGATTGATTGATGAGTGAAACGACTCTCGATGAAGTAAAAAAGGAAAAAGACCCGCTGCGCGAGAATCTGGGTACCCGTCGTGTGCCTAAGCTGCGTATGGCGGATTTTCCGAATGCGGATGCGATTGTACAACATGGACTGTTGCAGGAGACACGGCCGTCTACGGCCGTTGATATTTTACTGGTGAATCCACCCACGCCGGACGGCGGTCTGTGGATTCGTACCCAACACCGGGTAGGGCGCCGTACCCGTGAAAATATGGTCTGGCCGCAGGTGTCGCTGGCGCAAATGGCGGCGCTGCTGCACCCCGTTTACAAAGTAGGCATTATTGACGCTAACGCCGAGCGCATGGGGTGGGAAGAGTTTACCCGCCAACTAGACACCTATAAACCGAAGTATTACATGACCCAGGTGACGGCGCCCACGCTGGAAAATGATATGTTTGGCTGTTTCCTGGCCAAAGCGCGGGGCGCCAAAACCATCGCTTTTGGCACGCACGTGACGCCAATTCCGAAGGAGACGTTACGGCCGTATCCCGCGCTGGATTTTGTGCTGGTGGGCGAGCCAGACTTGACCATCCGTGACTTGCTGGATCATCTGGAAAACCGTTTTGACGAACGCTCCCCCGAAATCAACCATATCTTTGACAAACACGATATGCTCTACAAACCGGCCATCAATGAAGATGGTACGGTGAACATGCAGGGTATCAAGGGCGTCGCCTGGCGTAATGGGGAAGAGATCGTGGTGAATTTTACACGGCCGTTTATCCAAGACCTCAACGACCTGCCCATCCCCCTCCATGAAATGCTGCCCCTACAAAAATACCGGATGCCGCTGATCAAGGGGCCGTTCACCTTCATTGTGACCAGTCGTGGCTGCCCGGCCGGCTGCACCTACTGCATCAAACATGTCAGTTACCAATACACAGCCCGCCTCCGATCCCCCCAACTCCTGGTCGAAGAAATGTGGCAGCTCAAAAAGCAGGGCATCAACAACATTCACATGTATGCTGATCTGTTCACCGTCAATCGAGACCAGGTGGTGGAACTGTGCAAACTGATGATTGAGCAGAACATCAACATCCGCTGGACGTGCAATAGCCGGGTTGATTACGTGGATGAGGAAATGCTGCAACTCATGGGCAAGGCGGGCTGCCGTCTCATCTCCTGGGGCATTGAAAGCGGGAACGAACAAATTTTGCGCCATGCCCGCAAAGGCGCTTACCCGGAAAAAGCCGCCCGTTCTCTGGAATGGGCCAAAAAAGCGGGCATTATGAACTGGGGTTACTTCATCATCGGCTTGCCTGGTGAAACAGAAGAAACCATTCGTCAAACAATTGATTTTGCTAAGAAACTACCACTGGACATTGCCCTTTTCCATGTAGCTGCCCCTTATCCGGGCACTCCTTTCTTCTTTGAGGTGGTGGAAAATGGTTGGTTCCGCCCTGGTACCCGCTGGGAAAATGTGGACATGGATAAAGGCACGGTGTTGGATTACCCCAATCTGTCGGCGGAGCGGCTGCTCTATTGGCAAAAACAGGCTTTCCGCGAATGGGCTTTCCGCCCTGGCCCCATTTTCACCTACTTAAAGATGCTGATGTCTGATGTGTCTACACTGCGTTCGGCATTAAGCGTCGGTTTGCAGCATCTCAGTTGGGCAGGTACAGATGAAGGCGCGCCGATAGCCGCGCGATCCACTTCTGTGCCCGCCTCAGGGCATTGAGATGTGATCGATCTTTTGTTTCCCCCTTCATTTGTGATGGCAGTCAGTCTAAAGCAGACACAGGTTTCTTGCTTATTACTGATTCAAGAGGAGGTGTTATTGGGAGAATTAAAATCAAAGTTGGGTGACCTTGTTAAGTTGTTGGTAGAAAATTAATCGTCTCGTTTTAAGAAATCGGAGGTTGGGAAAAAATGAAATCAGCAAAACAGTTACTATTCTTGGGGTTGTTGGCGGTTGTTGTCTTTGCCATACCGGCGACTACTCTGGCAAATAAACAAATTTTCAAAGCCATCTTGACGACAGATGCCGAACTGCATCAAGTTGTTGGCTCTAATGCGCATGGCGCAGCCATTGTAGCTTTGACGCCAAATGGTGTTCCTTTCCAGGTAAGCGTGAGTGGTCTTTCGGGCGACGCGACAATGGCCCATATTCATGGTCCGGCCACAGAAGATCAGACGGCTCCGCCTGTGGTGACACTTTGTGGCGCGCCACCGCCGGCCGTCTTGGCCCAGTGCACCATGGAAAATGGTGTTTTGAAAATTCAGGGGACCATTACCAACCAATTGGTAGGTATGACCAATGCTCAATTTGTGCAGGCCCTACAGAATGGGTTGCTCTACGTCAATGTACACACCCAGTTAAACCCTGCCGGCGAAGTGCGTGGGCAACTGTATCCGCGATAAAACAAGTAGAATTTTGACCAGAACTATAAAAAAGCCCGGCAATCAATCATTTGCCGGGCTTTTTTTTGCTGCCGCTACGCCAGTTTAGCAGGCTGGATAACTGGAAACAGAGAGGGCTGCTATCAGGTTCTGAATGTATAACAAATCACCGCGGATAAAAGCGGGTACATCCAGATATTTGCTTAATTCTGCCTGTGGTTCACACAAAATTTGGGCCTTTGCCTGGAACAGGGCATTGTAACTATACAGGTTAGCCATCACGCCCTCACCAATGGTTGCCTCATACCGCGAGACAAACCAATAAGGGGCGATATATTCATATTCATCTACTGCCTGTTGCACCTGCGTTGGGATGTTTTGGTCCAGGTGGGCTGCCAGTTCGGGCACCATGAACATGAAATTGCGGGAAATATCCAGATGTTTTTTGTAGTAACGATAGCCGGGGCTGTTGGGGTCGCCCCAGTAGGAATCTTTGGAGAAGATGTTGACGCGCATTTGCAAGAGGGTGTTCAGTTGGTTTGTTACTTGAGTGCGTAAGGCGGCGTCTGTACCCGCCATGCCGGCCAGTTCTTGTAATTCGAGGAAACCAATGTAACCGGCGATCCAGGCGTTGAGTTCGTAAGGCTGTTGGCGGAAGTAATCGGTCTGGTTGCCGTTAGGTGGGGTGGGGACAGGTACGACTAGCTTGTTTTTAGCCAGGTTGTAGGTGGTCAGAGCGTTGACGCCAGGTATATTTTGGGCATATTTCCACATGGCATAGAAGTTGTGTTGGGGATATTGCCAGATGAACCCTGATCCAGCGCCAGCCATTGGTGGGTAGTTTCCGCCGTTGATGGGGGTGCCTACTTCTGGGGGTAGGTCCATCGCTTCTCTGGCGGCGCCAGACCAGCCGGTGCGGGCGTACATTTCGTTGTCAAAGTAGGCGTTGAACTCGGTCTGTAAATAGGTGCGTACTTCTGTTTGTAATGATGGTGAGAGGTAAGGGTAAGCAATGGAGAGGGTGTACAGGGTATCGCCAGGGTTTTCAAAGTAGTTGATCACGCCTTCAATGATGAATTGGGGCATGTTGTAGTAGCCGGGTCGCAGGTGACCGGCATCTACAATTTTCTGGATCTCGGTTTCCAGGCGGCTGCGTATCTGGTCATTGCTGAGGGTGACGGCCGTGTCTTGACCAGGATTGGCCATGAGTGACGGCCGTTGCCCTATTCCCCCTCCCGGCCCAAACGCGATGATGGCATTACTACGATGCACAAATAACCGCCCCTGGTAAGGGATGATAGGATTTTGATCGCCGTGATTGTGGTAGGCGGCATTAACGCTATTGGTATTGCCAGTGTACCAGCCCCGGTGCCGGGAAATAGAGCCAGGATCGGCAAACCACATCGCATCATATCCTGGGGCCAATTGTGATAAATTGTAAGACCATGCCTGTCCTGACATCGTGCCCGCATTCCGATAATTAAACCAATCGCCAATACGATCACAGCATAGATTGCGGTAGATCATGTTCCCACCAGCCGAAATGGCCTGTGGTTCCGCCAACGCCGCAAACCCACCTGTAATACTCAAATACCGTGGTTGGTTAATGTTCCAACCCATCACGCGCCCTTTAGAATCAGAACAGCACTGATGCACATTACCAAAGTACAAAATGCCGTCTGCGCCTACCAGCGGTGGATAACGATTGCCAGAACCCGTGCCCCAATACCCGGCTGGCAGGTATTCAGGAAAACCATCCTGATCTGAGTCAAACGTAAATTCTGACCCGTTGGACGTATTCAAAACTACGAGCATCCGCCGCCAGGGCTTGTGTTTATAAGTGCTAGACTGTGGGTTGTTTTCCAGATAGTCGGTGATACTGCCCGCATCTACCATCGGATAGCCATTGGTCCAGCCTTGTGGCGGCAATTGTGGCACTAATGTGGTGCCTTCGGTCGCGCCAGGCAAAAAGACGTTGTCTAGCTGCATTTCGCGGACGGTGCCGTAGGTGCTGCCCCCTGGCCCGTCCACATTATTCAGTCCAGGCACCTCGCCTTCCCGGTAGCCATGGGCTACCGAAAAGATGACTTTGTCGCCATAAATGACCGGCCAGTAGGATTGGTATTGCATTCCCGGCAGTTTGGCCGACTGCCAGACGAGTGCGCCCGTATTAGCATTCAGGGCATAAGCGTACATGTCATTAGAGGCAAAATAGATAACCCCACTACGGTAGGCAGCCGAGAGATGAATGGGGCCACCCGTCTGATATTGCCAAAGCATTTGCCCCTGATTGGCTGTGCCGTGCGCACCAATGGCATACATTTTGCCATCGCGGTTACCGGCATAGATGACACCATTTACCACCAGCGGGTTGGTAGCATATCCGGAACCGGCGCCATTAAAAGACCATAAGTGTTGACCCGTCAGGGCATCCAGCGCATGTAGCTTACGGTCATAACCGCCAACGTAAACGATGCCATTGACGACGGTGGGGGAATTACCTAGCGGGAGTTGGGTATCAAATCGCCAGACCGTGTCGCCGTTGGTCGGGTTGAGGGCGTATAGTCCTTTCGACGTCGAGATGTATAACAAACCGTGTTCGGCAATGATCTGCACATTTTGGGGAATATAGGCTTCAATGGCTCGATACCATTGAACATTCACTTGACCGGTAACTTCTGTAGGCGTCCAGGAGGTACGATGGGGATTGGCAGCCACCGTTGGCCAGCTATCACCACTGGGCAGGGTGCGAATGACGATGGGTAAATGAACGGTATTGTTGCCTCCTTGCTGGGCCGAGACAATGCCGACAAAGATCAAAGCCAGTAAAAAACAAAGAAAGATAGGTTTCTTGAAAGTTTTTATTTTCACGCTATTCATATTCTGCTCCTATTATCACTTCATCACTAAGTCGTTTGTGGCTCCCGTGCAGTGAGCATCCTGGGGCGGGCGCCTCAGGTTGAAAACTGCAAATGGTGGGGAATGAGGGTTCTGGTAAACGGCCGTATACCACAGTGGGTTTTCTAAAGCGCGCCCATAAGTTACAGAGTTAGCAGGGGAATTTCATATAGCCCAGTAGTCATGGTACTGACGGCCGTCAGAGGATTTGAAAGTTTTCCCAGGTAGACGGCCGTTGGTTTTGGCCATCGTGTCTACCTGGGAAAGTAGTTGATGCGGAGGAAATGTTTATTGTTCGGGCAGGCCGTCCCAACCCGCCAGGCGAGCCATTAAGACCCAAAATGCCTTGGCTACCCGAATCTTTCCGGCAGAAACGCTGCCCAAGTGCCCGCCATCTGTTTCTGTGGTGTAATGCTGGCAAATGGCTAACAGGGCCAAACCATCATCCGGATAGTTCTCCGAGTTGTTACCGTTGTCGTAGGGAATGCCATCCCGATTATCATAACAAGGATTGCCATCTGGATCGTGGGAGAGAATGGCGGCCACATCAAAAAGTGGCTTGTCGTTGGCAATGGCGTATTGGCGCATCTGGTCATTGAACGTATCGGAGACTTCCGAACCGATACCGCGCGCCAGACTGGTCGTCCAGTAGATAACAATTTTGTCCGGGTATTGGGCTTCAAATGCTTCCTGGTCAAAGACATCATAGTTGTCGGAGTTGTCCCAGAAGTAACCCTCTGACTCGTTGGCGATAGTGGAATCATCGCCGACTTCCAGATAGCTAAATTGGAAGGAGACCACATCGTATTGGTTCATAACGGGTGTAACCATTTCCATGAAACAACGCACTTTGTCCGGCCATTCATTACAATTTCTTGTTTCATCCCAAAATAGAAAGCCCCAGTTGCTGCGGTCATAGCCACCGGGTCGGTGCCAGCTGACCACATCTGGGTCTACGGAAAATTCAGGGACTACATGTTCGTAACGGGAGCAATGGTTGGGGGCTTCCTCGTGCGAGGAGAAGCTTAAACAAAACAGACCATCGTCTATATTGGCGCCTACGGACCGGTCAATGTAGAGCATCGTGAGATTGGCGGCTGCACTAATGTACTCCTCGGGAATATGATCAAAGAGGGCGACGGAATGATGGTCAACTATGATAGCATCGCCCGGTGGTTGAGGAGTGGCGGTGGCGGTGGCAGTGGCAGTAGCAGTCGGTGTAGTGGTGGCTGTTGAGGTTGAGGGAGAGGTAGATATGGGTGTGTGTGTGGCTGTCGGTGTGTGTGTGGGCGTTGATGTAGTGGAAGGGGTAGAAGTTGCCTCGCCGGTAGCTGTCGGCTCGCCGGTAGGGGAGAGGGTAGCGGTGGCGGTGGGGGTGTCGGTGGGCACGGCCGTTTCTGTTGGCGCCGTATGTGACAAAACAATAGGTAAATACCCATTTTCTGGTTCGTCCGCAGCCAACCGGGTTATTCTGGTTATATTAGCCAGCAAGATGATGATGCAAGCAAGTAGAAGACTGGCGGCCGCCAGCATTTTAATTCTTTTGTTCTTCATTTGTTTTCCTCACTTCTCTTATTTGTAAAAGTGCCGGGAGAGTTCCCTGACAACGATGAAAAATCGGCATAACTATACTTTCATTGACGCAACCTTGTCATGCAAGGCGCAGAAACGCTAAGATAGAGCTTATACTGGCTTAAACTGGTATCTTGTCTCCAGACAGGACGGTCAAAATAGGCTATAAACGATAAAAGTGAACACCATATTGAGGTGATCGCCTGCATTTTTACAACCAGAGGGGGTCAGGTATGGTAAGTGTTCAGTCCCTCTGGAGACCTGACAGGTTTTTAACCTGCGAAGTTTCAAGTTGAACTGGTAAAAAACCTGTCAGGTCTGAACGGTTACCAGGTATGACCTTATTGTTAAGTACAATCTTAATTTTGCTATGTTTCCCTACTATCGCGTCAGCCTGTTCGTCTTCCTCTGTGGAAAAGCAGGCCGCTGATGGGAGTCAACTTCAATAAGTCAGTGGGACAGGTTGGGCACAGATCGTTCACGAATATTTATATTATCCTTTTCCCAGTTAGTTAGTCCGAAGGTGAAAACCGGGATTTGTATGCGTCAGAGAATAGCGTTAATTGTCAGTGGATGGTGGGTGTTGGCCGGGTTGTCCGGTTTAGTGACGCTCACACAGGCACAAACCCAAACATCAGAATGGGCAGAACCGGTCAACCTTTCCCAGTCAGGGGCCACCGCCGACCCATTTATGATCATAGATGCCCGTGGCGACTTTCATGTTTTCTGGCAAGATACGTATGCGGATGTTTTCATGTATAGCCAGGGGCGGGAAAGCACCTGGACGCCAGCAATTAGCGTCACTTTGCCGTTTACGGGGGTTACACCCTTGCTGCTGGCTGACGAGAACGGCCGTGCCCATGCCTTCTGGTTTGATTCTGAAGAGGAATTTTTGCTTTACAGTAATGCGCCTATCACCGGTCTGGTCACGCTGGATAACTGGGGGCCAGTACAAACTCTGGCAGAGACAGCCGCAGACCTGGATGTGACCATAGATGCTACCGGACGATTGCACCTCCTCTATCTATGGGCCGGTGACACGGCTGAGATGCCAGCCGGTATTTATTACCGGCAAACGACAGATAGTGGGCAAAACTGGTCACTGGCGCAGCCTATTTACCAATCCCCTTATTTGCGGGGGCTGGCGCGTGAAGATGCCAATGTAGAGTTGACAACTACCACCAGCGGCGGTCGTTCCTGGGTGTTTGCGGCCTGGGACAATCGTTCCCGCAAGCAAGTGTTTCTGTCTCGTTCTGGTAATGGTGGCCTCACTTGGGAAGAGCCGCTGGAAGTGGCCGGGCCGGAATCTGGCTCCAGCGTTGTTCTGCCTTTTGACCTCAAAGTAGGCGTTAAAGATAACAATCTGATTTTACTTTGGAGTAACGGGCAGGCAGGCGCCAGTTGTCGCCAGTTCTGGCAATCCTCAGACGATCTGGGCCAGACGTGGGGCGAGCGGCAGCCGATGGTTGAGCTATTACCAGGGTTAGGTACTTGTGTCAGAGATAGTCAGTTTATGGTTGACACAGATACCGTTTTTTTGCTAAGTACCATTGAGGGTCAGGTTTATTTGTGGGCCTGGGATGGCAGCCGTTGGAGCGATCCGCAACTACAAACACTGCTGACGAGTTTTGATAATCAGGAAACGCGCAATAGTGTGTCGTTTCAATGCCGCCAGACGGCCGTGACCCCAGATGACCGTCTGGCTGTGGTTGGCTGTGATAGCCGCGTAGGCAGTTTTAATGATGGCGACATCTGGTTGTTGAGCCGCTCATTAGGCTCTGTGGCGGCCTGGTTTCCTCCCCTCACCGACTGGTCGCCGGTGGTGGCCGTTAGCAGTGGCCCAGACCCTTATTACACCGAAACAGTGGTGGATGATGACGCCGGGAATTTTCTGGCTTTTTGGGTAACCGCCGATGCGACCGGCGCGGCCACCCGACAAATCTATGTTTCGCGTCTGGCCGAGGGTCGCTGGTCATTGCCTGAACAAATTATCAACTCCCCAGAGCCGATGGTGGGGGCGCTCACGGCCGTTGTCGGACCAGCTGGTGCGCTATATCTCAGTTGGGGTGGTGACTCCGGCCAGCTCTACCTGGTACGCAACACAGTGGCTGAAGCCCACATTGCCTCGACCTGGACAACGCCAATGGCACTGACGGCCGTTGCTGGCGTCGCCAGCTTTCCCACATTGGTACTGGATGAGGCGGATGTTTTATACCTGGTGTATACCACTGCCGTGAATGAAGGGCGTGGGGTCTATTTGTTGCGTTCCACGGATAACGGCCGTACCTGGGGTGAACCAATCATGATTTTTGATGGCGCAGCAGCCGGATGGGAAGTGGTGGGGCCGGCAAGTCTGGCGGTTACGGGTGAAGGACAATTGCATCTGCTGTTGGCGCAGCAATCCCTGCTGGGTGGTAATGGCCCACAGACACAGGCACTTCATTACACCCGCTCTGAAGATGGCGGACAGACTTTTACGCCTACCACGCTGGTAGCTGAAGGGGCGTTCATCTGGAGCGCCCTGGCGACCACCGACACGCAAACCGTGCATCAACTATGGCAGGCGTGGAATGATACAGAAGTTGGTTTGCAGCACAGCTATTCGGTGGATGGTGGGCAAACGTGGAGCCGCGCCCTGACGGTAGATTCCATTGCCGGGCCTGTGACCCTGACGGACGATAATGCCGGGCAACTATTTTTGCTCAATTTGTCTGACACGGCCGTTAACGAATGGCACTGGAAAAATAACAATTGGGTGCCCCAGGCAGGTTTTGACGTGGATCAACTAGAATCGATGGCTGCCGCCAGGCGGCAGATTTCTGCCTCTGTCATGCCGGAAGGCTGGCTGGTCTCGCTCTTTACCGCCCAAATCCAGGATGGGGAAAGTGGGGAAACACAGTTTGGCCTGCACGCGGCGGCCCGGGCTATCACCGAGTCTGTCTCCATCAGTGTGGTGGCCACGCCGCTTGTCAGTGTCACCGTTACACCGATGGCCACGGCGGCCGTAAGTCAAGCGCAAACGCCAGAACCAGCGGCCACCCCATTATCCGGCCCAGAGGCCACGGCCGTATCCCCCACTCCCGTTATCCCCACCGATAATGGCAACCCGCCAACAAGCCCTGTTTCCGGTTTGTTACTTGGTCTTATCCCTTTGCTATTGTTAATCCTCATCATATTTGTGATAGGTCTGTACACCGTGCGTTTGCGGCGGCGCTAAATTGCGCCCTCCTTTCCGCCCGTTATAATTGGCGATTTCAGGGCAAATAAAGTAGATGAAGATACGAAAAACCCAAAAACTTAAGGCTTTGTTATGGGCTACCCTGGTTTATACTATTTGTTTCATCAGCGTTGCCAACCCGGTCTTAGCCCAGGAAAAACCGGGTGATGTAGTCAACTGTGGTCAGGCAGTCAACTTTTCCAAATCGCCTGACTATAGCTCTGTTGACCCGCTCTTATTATCTGACCCTTCTGGTCTAGTTCATCTATTTTGGGCCGAACGGATTACCGGTTCCCCGGATGCCGCGACGAATGCACCAGACGCCGTGATGTACTCCGTCTGGAATGGTGAAACTTGGTCTTTGCCTGTTGATCTTTTCCTCTCGCCCAGGGAGTTTTTTAACAGGCGCATCAATGCTTTGCGTGGCGTGGTAGATGATGATGGCAATCTGCACCTTACGTGGATAGGGCCGGACAACACGTTCTTTTATAGTTCGGCCCATGCCAGCCGCGCCAGTCAGTCCACAGCCTGGCGAATGCCCACATACATTGCCCTTGATCAATCGGGTTCGCAATATTCGGCCGATATTAATTTCATGTCACCGGGTACACTGCATATTGTGTACGGCCGTTTACCCGAAGAAGGCGGCAACCATGTCGTTGCCCACATTCGCTCCACCGATGGTGGCCTCACCTGGTCAGCCCCGCAGGGCATTTACACCGTGCCCTACGTAGACCGGGGGGTCAGCAACCTGCGCGTCTGGACAAATCCGCCGGACAAGGTATATGCCACCTGGACGGAATGGGACACCAGCGGTAATGGCCAGGCTATCTTTTTTGCCCGTTCGCTGGACAATGGCCTCACCTGGGAAAAGCCCATCATGCTGGCCGAACGGCAGGGCAACGAATATGAACGGGACTGGGTAACGCTGGCGGTATTGGGTGAAGATGAACTGGTTGCTTTTTGGGAGGGTGGCTTCCGGGCTTACCGCCAGGCGCAGTATTCGGCGGATGGGGGCGCTACCTGGAGCCGGCCCATTGACACCCTGGATTGGTTAATTGCCGATAACGGTTTTGCCGAGTTTGTGCGGGACGGTGCGGGCCGGCTGCATTTGTTCGTTTTCCAGCGCATCCGCGAGGGTAACGGCGACCGAAACCCGTTTGGGGAAGAAAGCAACGGCCTGTGGCATACCGTTTGGGAAGGCGAAACCCAATGGCGACAGCCACAAATGGTTGGTTTGCCCAATCCTGGCAACTTTGTGACGGTGGCTATTCGTGGCGGTAATGAGCTTTTTGCCGCCTGGTTTAGTTATGCTGATCTGGAATTAGCCATTATCCAGTGTGAGCTAAAAGATACACCGGCCATTCCTCCACAACCGTGGGCACAAATTCCACCCTTACCATCAATCGCCACCGAAGCGGCTACGGCCGTGCCCCCTTCCCCCGCCCCCACTGCCAGCCCCGAACCTACGCCGGCTGGTGCATCTTTTACATTTCCATCAACGGGAGCTTCCGCCTCTAATCCCGGCAATCTTATCTTGTACGGTACACTGCCGGCCCTATTTGTGATTGTGATGGTCACGGCCGTGGGCTGGCTGCGCCGCCGTAACGCATAACGTATCGTCTGAACGGAACAGGCTGGCACTACGCTTCTCTGGCAACTATCTCTGAAGGAGTTTTTCACTATGTCTTCTACCACTATGCAGTCAGAACAGCAGCATACGATGGTCATTGAACAGGCACGCGGTTGGTCGGCGTTGGGGCTGCGTGACTTATGGGAATACCGCGAACTGCTCTATTACCTGGGCTGGCGCGAGTTACAAGGTGCCTATCGCCAGACAGCTCTCGGTTTCTCCTGGGTCTTTCTGCGCCCCATCATCAGTGTGCTTTTGCTCACTCTTGTCTTTAACTATATCGTCCAGATACCATCTGATAACGTGCCGTATCCCCTGTTTGTATTGGCGGCGTTGATACCCTGGAACTTCTTTACTAACGCCGTTACGCGCTCCTCGCGCAGCCTGGTAGACAATATGCGTGTCATTTCCAAAGTCTATTTCCCGCGCATGATTATTCCTGTTGCGGGAACCGCCTCTGGTATTGTGGATTATGTGGCTTCTTTGTTGATCTTCCTGGTGGTTTTTGTCTTTTACCGGATGCCGCTGCGTGTAGAGATGCTGCTGGTGCCGGTGTTTACATTCGTCGCTTTTGCCTTTGCCCTGGCGGTGGGTTTGTGGCTGGCCACGCTCTCCGTGAAGTACCGGGATGTTTCCTTCGCCGTTACTTTCTTGCTCCAGGCGATGATGTATTTGTCAGCCGTCATTTACCCGGTGAGCATGATACCGGAACCTTTACAACCCCTTTTCTTGTTAAACCCGATGACGGGGGTCATTCAAGGGATGCGCTGGTCATTGTTAGGTAGTGGCGATCCCCCGAATGTGATATTTGTCTTTTCCTCATTACTGGTCTTAGTGTTGTTGATTTCCGGCGCTTTTGTTTTCCGGCGCACGGAACGAACAGTGGTGGATATACTGTGAGCAATAAAGTCATTCGTGTTGAGAACATATCAAAAAATTATCGCATTGGTTTACCTCCCAAAGAGAAGCAGGGGCGTAAGGCGCTTCTGCAAAAGGTAACGGGTAGTTTTGATTATCTGGCTTCTACCCTGCGCCAGGCGACGGACGCCGAGATATTGTGGGCTTTGAGGGATGTCTCTTTTGAGGTGGAACAGGGAGAAGTCGTGGGGCTGGTAGGCCGCAATGGGGCGGGCAAAAGTACGCTGCTAAAGATACTCTCCCGCATTACCGAACCCACAGCGGGCCGGGCATTTTTGAACGGCCGTGTCGGTTCCCTGCTGGAAGTAGGCACCGGCTTCCATCCCGAACTGACCGGCCGTGAAAACGTCTATCTTAACGGGGCCGTCCTGGGCATGAAACGGGCCGAAATAGACCAGAAGTTTGACGAAATTGCCGCTTTTTCTGGCGTGGAACGGTTTCTGGACACACCCGTCAAACGGTATTCCAGCGGCATGTCCGTGCGCCTGGCCTTTTCCGTAGCCGCCCACTTGCAGCCAGAAATCCTCCTGGTAGACGAAGTGTTAGCGGTTGGTGACGCTGCTTTTCAAAGGAAATGTTTGGGTAAAATGGGCGATGTGGCCGCCGAAGGGCGCACCATCTTGTTTGTCTCTCACAACATGGTGGCCGTGCAAAACCTGTGCCGCCGCAGCATCTGGCTGCAAGACGGGCAAATTGTGGCCGATGGCGACACGGCCGATATTGTGAAAAATTACCTGCAAATGGCTAACCCCACCGTGCGCGAGCAGGTTTGGGAAGATATGGCTGGCGCTCCTGGTAATGAACAGATACGCCTGCGCCGCCTGTGCATTCGCCCGGAGAATGGTGATTCGTCCGAGCCGGTGACGGTGGAAACCCCCTTTATCATCGAGGCGGAATATTGGAATCTCGTCCCAGAGCAATATCTCGATTTGGAATTTTACCTTTATACCGATTATGACGTGATTGCATTGGGTACAGACACCTACTTTGAGCCAACCTGGCACGGCCGTGCCTTCCCCGTTGGCCTGTATCGTAGCCATTGCCGTGTGCCCGCTAATTTGTTCAATCAGGGTACCTATCGGTTGGCTGTGGAAGCGGCCAAAGATGGCGTCAGGCGCATTTACCGCCAGGAAAGCGACTGGCTCACCTTTGACATCGTGGACTTTGGTGAACGGGGTAGCACCTGGTATGGCAAACAACGGGGCATCATTCGCCCCCGCCTGGAATGGCAGACGGAACTGTTGGAAAACGGCGCGTCGTTGGCAGAGAGTGTGGATTTGCCGGTAGCTGAACTGACGTAAGAAAACAGTTGTTATGAACCACAACGAATCAGACTATCCATCACCCCAGGTTAGCGTCTTAATGGCCGTCTACAACACCGAGGCTTACCTGGCGCAATCCATTGAGAGCGTTTTGCGCCAGACCTGGCATGATCTGGAGTTGATTATCGTAGATGATTGCTCCACTGACAGCAGTCTGACAATCGCAACGGAATGGGCCAGGCGAGATTCACGGGTTGTGGTAATACAAAACCAGACGAATAGTGGAGCAAGCGGGGCGCTGAACCAGGCATTGAAAGTAGCTCGCGGTCAGTACATTACGCGTCAGGATAGTGATGATATTTCGCTGCCGGAGCGATTGGCGGAGCAGATAAATTTTCTGGTGGCTCACCCGGAAATTGGGGTGGTGGGCACGGCCGTGTCTCTGGTAAATGCGCAGGGTGACTTAATTGAGGACATGATCTTCCCGGCTCAAGACGCGGAAATCCAGATGGTTTTGCCAGACCTGATGTGCTTTTGTGGGCCAACGGTGCTGACCCGGCGAGAATGTCTGCAAAACGCTGGCTTTTACTTTGATGAACGCCTTTCCGGGAGCGAGGATTATGATTTTTGTTTGCGCCTGGCGGAAGTGATCAGGATGGCGAATCTGACACGGCCGTTGTATGAATACCGGCAGCATGGCAGTTCCGTTAGCCACATACAACGCTATCCCCAAATGATGCGCAAAGCGATGGCTTTGGAGGCGGCCATGCAGCGGCGTTGCGGGGCGCATCCGGATGCCCGTTTCCTGGCCTTGTTGGGGCGCGATTATTTGCGTGCGGCCGTCCTGGCCTATGTCGGCGGCGAAACCGGCGAAGCCAAAAAAGCGTGCCAACAAGCCCTATCTTTTCAGCCGACCTTGCTGGATAAACCGGAACCGCTGGCGGAGATATTAAGGCGTTACACGCCACAGGAGACGGTGGAGCAGGCATTGGCATTTAGCGACGGTTTGTTTCGTGAGGTGCTGCCGCAGACACGGCCGTTGGCCCGCCTGCGTACTTTGTGGCTGGCGGAGTTGCATATGAGGGAGGTGTTTGCCGGTATTGAGCAAAATCAGCCGCAACGAGTGCAGGCGCACTTGTGGCCGGGCATTCGCTATAACCCTGGTTGGTTGTTCAATCGTGGCGTAACCGCCCAGGCCATTAAACAACTGCCACGCGCCTTCAACCGCTAACCTGAGTTTTATTTATGATGCACCGGTTGAACTCTCTCTGGTTAATAGCCCTCCTGGGTGGGCTGGCTTTCCTGGTCGTCTGCCTGGCGACTCGCTGGAACATTGGTACTTCGCCTGATTCGGTGGCTTATATCAGCACGGCGCGAGACCTGGCGTCTGGCAACAATGGGGCCAATGACGTTGCATTGGTTTTCCGGCCACCCTTTTACCCCCTTCTGCTGGCACTTATTGGGCTGGTTGGGGTAGACCCGCTGATCGGGGCGCGCTGGCTCCAGGCGCTGTTGTTTGCCGGGAATGTGTGGCTGGTGGGGCTGATCATCCGGCGTTACCAGCCTGAACTCTGGTGGCTGGCCCCTTTGGGTGCATTGTTGGTTTTGCTGGCCGCGCCGCTGGTGGAAATTCATGCTTATGCCTGGACGGAACCGCTGTTTATTTTGCTTGGTTTCTCCGGTTTGTATGCTTTGTCGCTTTTTCTGGACGGCCGTCGTTCCCTGTGGCTCTTAGGGGCGGCCGTTCTGCTCAGTTTATCGCTGCTCACCCGCTATGCCGGACTGGCCTTTGTCCTTACCGCCGGGATGGGGCTGCTCTGGCTTTCTCGCAAAAAGTGGGGTGAACGCCTGCGTGATGTGCTGCTTTTAGGTCTCATTGCCTGTTTGCCCCTGGTTTTGTGGGTGGCGCGTAACCTGGGGCAGAGTGGTTCCGCCACCGGGCGCACGTTTGTCTTTCACCCGGCCGGCCGAGAACATTTATGGCAGGCGGTTTATACTGCCTCTGACTGGCTGTTGTTACCCGCGCCCACACCGGGCTGGCTGCGGCTGCTGGTATTAGCGGTGGTGTTGAGCACGGCCGTTGCCCTGCTGCTTTTCCCCTTTGTGCGTCGCCAACAGCCGTCGTCTATGCCCCCCTTTTACCGGCTGCTCCTCATCTTTGTGCCCACGTATTTGCTTTTCCTGCTCTTTTCCATCTCCTTTTTGGATGCCGCCACACCGTTGGACGGCCGTATCCTCTCCCCCCTCTACATCGCCGGCGTTTTCCTGGGAATGTACGTGTTGGCCCAATTGTGGGCACAGACCGGGCGTTGGCGCGTGGTTCACCTGGCCATCACCGGCCTGTTGATCCTGTTTGTGGCCGTCGCCACACTCAGAAGCGGCCGTTGGGTACAGATGGCGAATGCCCATGGGCTGGGTTTTTCCAGCGTTGCTTGGCAGGAAGCGGCGATCATTGCCGAAATCAAGGCATTACCCACCGAAACCCTTATTTATACCAACAGCCCTGATGCCGTCTATTTGCTTACCAACCGGGAGGCACGGCCGTTGCCCCGAAAAGTGGAAGCTACTACGCGAGTGAGAAACGAACAGTATGCTGCGGAACTGGCCGCCCTGGGGCAAATGCTGGCTCAGGAACAGGCGGTCGTGGTTTATTTTTCCCGGTTGGGGCAGCGAACGCTTATCCCTACCCCCCAAGAACTGGTAGAATCTTTTGCGCTGCAACCAGTGGCCGAAACGGCCGAAGGCGCCATTTATGCAGTCAGAAGCGAACGGTAAAGATTATGAAATTATCCATTGTGATCCCTTGTTACAACGAAATAAAAACGATTGAAACCATTGTGCAAAAGGTGCGGGATGTTGACCTGGGCGATATGACCCGCGAACTGGTCATTGTGGATGATGGCTCTAAGGATGGCACCAGGGATTACCTGGACGGCCTGCGCTCACACGAAGATACCCAAATCATCTTCCACGAGCAGAACCAGGGGAAAGGCGCTGCTTTGCGTACCGGCTTCACCCACGCTACCGGTGACGTCATTATTGTACAAGACGCCGACCTGGAATATGATCCCAACGAATACCCCCGGTTGCTCAAACCTATTTTGGTGGGCAATGCCGATGTGGTCTATGGTTCGCGTTTTGCCGGGGGCGAATCGCACCGGGTCCTCTACTTTTGGCATTCGTTGGGTAACAAAGTGCTGACGCTCATGTCTAACATGTTCACCAACCTCAATCTGACCGATATGGAGGTTTGTTATAAGGTCTTCAAGAAGGAAGTTTTGCAAAAGATTGAATTAAAAGAAGACCGGTTTGGTTTTGAGCCAGAGTTTACAGCCAAGGCCGCCCGGCAAGGGTTTGTCTTTTACGAGGTTGGCATCTCTTATTATGGCCGTACCTACGCCGAAGGCAAAAAAATCAACTGGAAAGACGGCGTGCGCGCCATTTACGTTATTTTGAAGTACGGCTTCTTTCGTTAAATCAATCTCCAATCTCCCATTGCTTATGTCCACCGTCAGCGTCATCATTCCCGCTTACAATCAGGGCCATTTTCTGGCCGAGGCAGTCAACAGTGTGTTGGCCCAGACCTACCCTCGCGTGGAAGTCATTGTGGTGGATGATGGTTCAACGGACGACACGGCCGTTGTCGCCCACAACTTCACCGACCCCCGCGTTCAGTACGTCTACAAACAAAACGGCGGACTTTCTTCCGCGCGCAACGAGGGGCTGCGCCACGCCCAGGGGCAATACATTTCTTACCTGGATTCGGATGATTGTTTTTTACCGGAAAAGCTGGCAATTTTGGTGGGCGAAATGGACGCTCATCCCGCAGTCGGTTTTGTGGCCGGGCAGGCCATACCGGTGGACGAACACGGCCGTCATGTCGGCAAAAAATTTGATACCCCGCTGCCCACCGACGCCAAACAGTTGCTCCTGGGCAACCCGCTGCACGTGGGCAGCGTCCTGGTGCGGCGTGACTGGCAAGATAAGGTAGGTTTTTTCGACGAAAGTTTACGCTCCTATGAAGATTGGGATATGTGGCTGCGGCTGGCACAGGCCGGCTGCCAGATGCGCTACGTGCCCCAGCCCGTCTCCTTGTATCGCTTTCACACGGCGCAAATGACCCGCGACGGCCGTCAGATGACCTCCGCCACCTTTGCCGTACTAGACAAGCTGTTTGCTGACCCCACCTTGCCGCCGGACTGGCTGGCATTAAAAGATAAAGCGTACAGCCAGGCATACCTGCGCAAAACGGCCCAATCTTATCGCCTCCGTGATTACCACACGGGCCAGGAGAGCTTGCGGCAGGCCGTTGTCCTTGACCCATCACTCATGGCTGATGAGGGGGCGGCGCTGGCCCGGCATTTTGCTGCCTGGGTAGAACTGCCTAAAACCAGCGACAAATTCACCTTTTTAGAAGATATTTATAACCATCTGCCACCAGAGCTAACGCCGCTACAGACGCG
Organism: Anaerolineae bacterium; assembly: GCA_023382655.1. Taxonomy (GTDB): domain Bacteria; phylum Chloroflexota; class Anaerolineae; order Promineifilales; family Promineifilaceae; genus CAADGU01. The sequence continues at coordinate 325,776 of JAHDWK010000002.1, forward strand.
GCGCAAACAAGAGTTGGGCCGGGCGGCTATGCAGGTAGCCTTTGAAGCGTATGAAAAAAAAGAGATGGCCGAAACGCGCACGGCCGTGCGCCGGGCGTTGCGTTACCAACCCGGCTGGCTGGCGAATCGCGGTGCGCTCTCCATCTTCTTGCGCTCCCATCTGTCCACCTGACCCGCCTGTTCAATCTTTCACAAACCTTTAGCCGGGTTGCAAGTAGACCGTTATAGTTTTGTAGGCGGCGGGTGACTGCCCACACTCTAAACTGATTTAAGGAAACGATATGCCAAACCGAGGAATTTATCTCCGCTCCCAGGTCACACCCTTTGTCATTCTGTTTATCGAACGGGACGGCAGCACCTATATGGTCAGCATGTTGAGCGAACACCCCGAAATCAACATCGTATACGAACGTTTTGCCGTCCTCAAAGATCAAGGACAGAGCGCGGCCGAGCAGTTAACCTGGGCCAAAGAATACTTTTCGCCATCCCTGTTGGGGCGGGACAAAGCCATTGGCTTCAAAACCAAACTAAAGGATGTGCTGGCTCTGGATGCTTTCACCGAATTGCTGCATGAAAAGCAGGTTCATATCATCCACATGCAGCGCCGCAATGTCATCAAAGCCGTTGTCTCCAAAATCAACGCCAAACGGCTGCATGACAAAACGGGTAACTGGAACCTGTATAACGAATCTGACCGCCTGCCTCCCGCCACGCTCGATCTGGCTGAATTTGACGCTCTGGTGCAAGAACGGGAAGCGCTGGACAAGGGACTGGCCGATTATGTGGCTACCCTGCAACTGCCCGTTCTGCGGGTCTGTTATGAGGATTTGTTGCAAGACCGTGAAGGTATCATGTCCCAAATTTTTGATTTTTTGAACGTGAAATCATTTGCCGCTCAAGGCAAAACGAAGAAAAACACGGGGGACGATTTGCGCGAAGTGATTGAAAATTACGACGCCCTGCGCGCCCACTATACCGGAACGCGCTATGAGGCGATGTTTGATGAAGTGCTGGTGGCCTGAGCGCCGCCTGATTCCACAGAGGTAGTTCACATCATGCCTGGATTGATTGGCTTTGTAAACGGGGGGACGCACGGCCGTGACCCACACACCTTGCTCTCCCAAATGGCTCGCGCTTTAGAGCCAGAAGAACGCTTTAAGATAGACAGTTATGTCGGTGATGGCGTTGGTTTGGGCCGCGTCAGCCTGGGCATTCTCAACCCGCAGCCGCAGCCCATCTGGAACGAAGCCCAGACCCTTTGTCTGGTGATGGAAGGAGAACTGTTTGATACGGCCGTCCTGAAACAAGACCTCGTCCGGCGCGGTTATCAGTTCACGATAAACAATGATCCCGAATTGGTGCTGCATCTGTACGAGGAGTTTGGCTGTGACTTTGTGCAAAAGCTCAACGGCGCGTTTGCCATCGCCATCTGGGACACCCGCGCCCGCAAGCTGATCATTGCCAATGACCGGCTGGGGCTGCACCCCACCTTTTATGCCCAGGTGGCAGGTGGCCTGGTTTTTGGCGCGGGTGTGCGGGCGATATTGGCCGACACGGCCGTGCCCCGCACCCCCGACCGCATCGCCCTGGCCCAATTCCTCACCTTTGACCACTGCCTGGATGACCGCACCTTCGTCGAGGCCATCCGTCTACTGCCGCCCGCTTCGCTGCTCACCTGGCAAGACGGCCGTCTCACCATCACCCCCACCTGGCGACCCAAACACCCCTTGCAATACCCACTCATTGGCGAGCATGAATGGATTGACCGGGTGATTGCGGCGATGCACACGGCCGTGAAACGCCAATCGGCTGGCAGTGATCTCCGCCTGGGCATGTTGCTCAGCGGTGGCCTTGATTCCCGCTACCTGCTGGCGCTCGTGCGCGATGGTCTGATTAACGGCGAATTCCACACCTTCACCTGGGGTATCCCCAATTGTGATGACGCCCGTTTTGCCAGAGAAGTGGCGGCCAAATGTGGCACCAACCACCACTTCTTTGAGCTGCACCCAGACTGGCTGCTGGGGCTGGCCGATGAATGTGTGCGCCGCATAGACGGCATGGGCAACGTGGTGAACCTGCACGCCCGTGCCACCCTCAACCAGCAAGCCCCCTTTGTGGATGTCATCTACAAAGGTTTCCTGGGTGACGCCATGGCCGGTTTTGCCCAGATGCACCAGCATTGGGCTGACTATGACGACGACACCCGCATTCATGCCCATCTCGCCGTTCATCGTACTCAGGGTGTCCTCACCTTTGAGCAGCCGGAGCGGGATGAACTGTTCAGCGCCGATTTCCGCACCGACATCGGCAACGCTGTCTGGGACAGCTACAAACAGGGCATGGATGATTCCGGCTCCACCTTGCTGGCCGACCAGCGCATTTATTTTGATTATCGCCAGCGGGTGCCCCGGCAAACCCTGAATGGGGTGGAGATGGTGCGGGCGCACACGGCCGTGCGCCTGCCTTTTGCCGATAATGACCTGGTAGACCTCTTCCTGCAAATGCCGCCCGGTCTGCGCTACGAACGGCGGGTGATGCGCGATGCCTTCATCAAGGAATATACCCACCTGGCCAAAATCCCCATCCCCAATGATGGCCTGCCTATGATTGATTGTGGTCGGGACGTGCAACTGCGTTTCATGCGGCTGCTGCGCTGGCATCTGAGCAAGGTCAGCTTTTTAGGGGTGAATTATCCGGGACGACGGCCGTATAAAGATTACGCCAACTGGTTCCGTGGCCCCCTGCGCAGTTGGGTTGAAGACACCCTGCTCAGCAAAAGCCACCTGGAACGGAGCGACTATAACCCTGATGTGATACGCCGCCTGGTCAACGAACACATGTCTGCCCAGACCAACCACACCATCAAACTCGGCGCTCTCATGTCCATCGAACTGTGGCGTCGCCAATACATAGACCGTAATCCGTAACCCGTAATCCGTAAACCGATGTTTACCGATTACCGATTACGGATTACCGATTACGGATTACCGATGAAACTAGGCGTTGCCATCGAAGACACCTGGGACTTCTTCCACGAAATCTATGCTGAATTTCAGGCGCACCACGATGTGACCCTGTTTCAACGGCGCACCACCAGCCTGCCCATCTGGAATGCCCGCCTCAACAACGCCCTGTTCCGGCGCGATTTGCAACAATTCTTGCAAAACCAGGACGCCGTTTTTTTTGAATGGTCAAGTGGATTGCTGGCGGCAGCGACCCAACTGCCTAAAAGTTGCGCCATCGTCACCCGGATGCACCGCTTTGAAATGTACCAGTGGGCCGACCAGATCAACTGGGCCAACGTAGACAAACTCATTGTGGTCAGCCAGGCCAAACGGGACGAATTTGTGGCCCGTTATCCCCACCATGCCTCTATTGTAGAAGTCATTACCGAAGGTGTTAACCTGGGAAAGTTCCAGTTCCGCCCCAAACCCTTTCGTGGCAACCTGGGGATTCTGTGCCATTTGCGCCCACGCAAGCGCGTGTATGAAGCCATTCTCGCCTTCGCTGAACTGTGCCGCCAGCGGGATGATTTGCACCTGTATGTGGGTGGCGGCGGGGCCGAGGGATTCCATGAATACCCCATTGCCCTGCACCAACTGGTCGAGAAAATGGGGTTGCAGGCTAAGGTGACGTTTGACGGCAAAGTCACCGACAATGCCGCCTGGTATGACAAAATTGACGTGTTTATCGCCAACGCCTATTCCGAAGGCTGGCAGGTTTCGCTGATCGAGGCGATGGCTTCAGGCTGTTACTGTGTTTCCCACCAGTGGGCCGGGGCGGATGAACTGCTGCCGCCGGAAACACTTTATTTCACTGACCGGGAATTTCAGGAAATCCTTCTGGCTTATGGCGAACTGCCGGAGGTGGAACGGCAGCAGCGCATTGCCTGTTTGCGCCAGTTGGCGGAGACGCATTGCGACATCAGGCAGATTCAGGTGCAAATTCGGCAGGTGGTGGAAAGGGTAGCCAGTCCGGGAACATGAAAATCGGGTATCTGCTGCAACAACACGTAGACATTCAAACGCCGCCATTTAGTGGCCCGGCGAACCATGTGCGGGAAGTGGTGGAACACCTGCAACACATGGGGCATGAAGTGCGGGTGGTGGTGAATATCCAGGAGCGTTATTACTACACGGATGACCTGGCAACCTTTCACCCCATCACCGTACCCTGGTTGGATAAAGGGCCGCTGCGCTGGCTGGAAAAAGCGGTGCGCCGTATTCAATATGAATTGAAACTGCCGTATGCGGCTTTTTTTGAGAGTTTGCGTTTTGGCACGGCCGTATACCGCACTCTTCAAGGTTTTGACCTGCTCTTTGAACGCATGAGTTGGGCCAGTTACGGCGGGGCCGTTGCCGCCCGCTGGTTGAGGATTCCGCTGGTGCTGGAAAATAATGGCGACCATCTGGCCGACCTGGAAGCCAAAGGCATCGCCCCTCAGGGAATGCAACGTAAATTGTCGTTGTCTCTCACCGGCTGGGGTGTACAGCAGGCGGCGCATGTGGTCGTCAGCGGCGATGGCTGGCGGCGCGAATTTATCAAACGCTGGGGGGTGGCGGAAACGGCCGTGACCACCGTTGAGAACGGCACAGTCCTGGTGGGGCAGCTAACACGAGAACAACTGCGTTCATTTGGGGCTGAACCAGCAAGAGACGAGCCGCTGTTTGTTTACCTGGGTGGCTTTTATCCCTGGCAGGGCGTCCTGGTGCTGCTGCGTGCTTTTGCTCAGGCGCGGCAGCAAGGCATGTGCGCCCGGCTGCAACTGATCGGTTCTGGCAGCGGCCTGGCAGAAGCCGAACAATTGGTGACCGATTTGGACCTGACCGCTTGTGTCTCCTTTACCGGGCGACTGTCGCCCGCGCAGTATGCGCCGCTGTTGGCGGATGCGGATGTGGGGTTGGCTCCTTACTGCGGCTGGCCGGAATTTTCCGGGCTGAAGACGTTTGATTACAAGGCGGCCGGCCTGCCCACCATTTCCACGGGGCAAGAGGGGATGCCGGCGACATTGGCACACGGCCGTACCGCCCTCATTATTCCCCCCTGCGATGAAATGGCCTTGACCGAGGCGATGCAGCAACTGGCGGCCCAACCAGACACGCGCCGCCAGATGGGGCAGGCCGCCCGGCTGGAAGCGGAACAGGAGCATACCTGGGGCCGTACTGTTGAACGGCTTGTAGACATTTTTGAGCCAGTCAGGGCAGCAAGCGTATGAACGACTCCTTTCAACCGAACCTGATTAGCGTGATGATGCCCGCTTATAACGCGGAGAAGTTCATTGGCGAGGCCATTGACAGCGTACTGGCGCAGACGTACCCACAGTGGGAGTTGATTGTTGTCAATGATGGCTCGAAGGATGACACGGCCGTTGTCGCCGCCCAATATAATGACCCGCGCATCAAGCTCATCCATCAGCCAAACGGCGGCGAAGCGGCGGCCCGTAACACCGCTCTGCAAAACCTCGGCGGTGAATTTCTGGCCTTTCTGGACGCGGATGACCAGTTTTTGCCGGATCACCTGGAAAAGACGGTGGCCGTATTGCAGGCAAACCCGACGCTGCATGGGGTTTACACCGATGGGATTTACATAGACACGGCCGGGCAGGGGATGGAGCCGCTTTCCAGCCAACGGCGTGGCCCGTTTACGGGCTGGATTTTCCCGGAGATTGTGCGCGCTTCCGACGTGTTTGGCCCGCCCACCTGCACCTTGCTGCGCAGCAGCCTTATTTTTGAGCGGGAGCTACAGTTTGACACGCGCATTGTCATTGGGCCGGATTGGGATTTCCTGACGCGCTATTGTGAGTGGGCGCAATTTGGCAATCTACCCGACCGGACGGTGTTGTACCGCATCCACCAGACGAACATTACGGTGCAGGTAGACCGGCAGCGGCGGGCCGGTTATCTGGCGCTGTGCCGGGAGAAGGCGATTCACCTGGAGCGTTTCGCGGCGTGTCCGCTGGATGTGCAAACGGCCGTTTTTTATGACTTGTTGGTCAATTTACTCGCGGGTCAGGCAGAACGGCAAACGGCCGTGACCCAATGGCCCCAGTTCCAAACATTGCCACTGGCCGAACAGGCGCGCTTATATCGGCTGATGGCCGGTAAATCGCTGATGAACCGGGAAACAGGGCCACATGTGGCTGCCTGGCTGCAACAGGCGTACCGGCTCAATCCGGCTGACAGGCGCAATAAATTGATGCTTACTCTCTACCGGCTTCATCCAACCTTGTGCCGTGCCTTTTTACATACCCGGCAGCGCGGTCAGGCCAAGACAAAAGCATCTCCTTTTGCAAACTTGAATCAATCCTAACACCCACCTGACAATAGAGTAAATCATCCTGCGCCGATTTTCCCCAGGGCTGCCCCACCTCGACAACGAAAGCGACAATGTAAGTGATCGCTTATAGATTACTGCTTAGTGTATTCAGGGTATCTGGCAATTGTTCACCAAACTTGCTCTGAATCCATATTCCATAACACTTCTATTATTTGTGGTGGAGCAGCATTATTATTTCTGTTCACAGGGGCGCTCACAAGGTTGTAACCTGTGTTATTTTAACAATCACCCAAGGTCATCTAAAAATAGGGACAACCAGTATGAAATCCAATGTAGATTATTTGATAATTGGCGCAGGCCCGGCTGGTTTGCAGTTGGGATATTTTCTGGAGAAGCAACAGCGTGATTATCTGATTCTGGAACAGTCCGATTCTCCCGGTGCTTTTTTCAAAACCTTTCCCCGTCACCGGATGCTCATTTCGATAAATAAAGTGCATACCGGTACCGAAAATCCAGAAGTAAAGTATCGTTGGGATTGGAACTCGCTCCTGTGTGATGATGAGGCGCTGCTTTTTAAGAATTACTCCCGGCGTTATTTCCCGGATGCGTCTGTATTGGTGCAATATCTGGCTGATTTTGCGGCCCGGTATGAACTAAACATTGCTTACAACACGGCCGTTGCTCAAATATCCAGAGATGATGCGGGTGGTTTTCGGGTGACGGCTGCGGACGGCCGTACCTTTACCGGCAAACGTCTGATTGTGGCTACTGGCTTATCTAAATCCCATGTCCCTGATTTTCCGGGCGCAGAATGGGGCGAGTTGTATAGTGACCACGATGTCAACCCGGAAAAATATATAGACAAGCGTGTCTTGATTGTAGGCAAAGGTAACTCAGCGTTTGAAACGGCTGAAAATTTGGTAGAAACGGCTGCTGTGATTCATGTATGCGCTCCCGAAACCCTGCAATTTGCCTGGCAAACTCACTACGTTGGTCATTTGCGGGCCGTTAACAACAATTTCCTGGACACCTATCAACTAAAATCCCAAAATGCTTTGGTTGACGCTACTGTTGACAAAATAGAAAAGCAGGGGGGTAAACTCCTGGTGCATATGACGTATATTCATGCCAAAGGGCAAACGGCCGTTGTGGAATATGACCATGTTATCTTTTGCACCGGTTTCCATTTTGACTCGTCCATCTTCGCCCCCGAATGTAAACCGGAACTCATTTACATGGGTAAATTCCCGGCCCAAACGGCCGAATGGGAATCGGCTAATGTTCCTGGCCTTTACTTTGCCGGGACATTGATGCATGGCTGCGACTATCGCCGCACCATGTCCGGCTTCATTCATGGCTTCCGCCACAACATCAAATCATTGGCCCATCTCTTTGATTTGAAATACCACAATACCCCCTGGCCCAATGAGGAATTAGTTGCCACACCCCACGCCCTGTGCAATCAGGTGATTGAACAGGTCAATATAGAATCGGCCATGTTCCTTCAGCCTGGTTTTTTGTGTGATGTGGTGGTGGTTGATGAAGCCAATGAAGTAGCCAACTATTACACGGATGTACGCCGGGATTATGCAGTGTCTATGGGCTTTAACGACAGGCCACATTATTACACCATCAGCCTGGAATACGGTCATTTTGAGGGCAATCCGTTTGACATTGAACGCGACCCAGACCCAGATAAGGGCCACGAAGCAGCCTATCTTCATCCTGTTATTCGTCGCTACAACTATGATCAGTTGGTGGCCGAACATCACATTCAAGACGACCTGGAAAATAACTTCTACAAAGATGTGTATGTGAAACCGGTGTTAGCCTGGTTTGAAATACAGTTAGCCTCACGTGTACCAGCAGAAGCAGAAGTGGTCATGGGCTAACTGGCTAACACTTTGATGATTGGTAAGGAGTTAACGGTAATCGGTAGCCAATGACGACTCCTGATCACTGGATTGTGGCAAATGCGGATTGCACTCTATCATAATTTGCCTTCAGGTGGGGCCAAACGCACATTGTATGAGATGGTGCGGCAGTTAACGAATGAGCATCAAATTGATGTTTTTACGTTATCTTGCGCCAATCACACATTTGCTGATTTACGGCCGTATGCCGACAACCATTACGTCTACCATTTTGAATCGTGGCCCTCATTCAATTCCCCTTTTGGCCGGCTTAATCAGGCTACGCGGCTGGCTGACTTGTCCCGGTTGCGCCGCTTGAGCCAGACAATTGCCCAGGATATAAACCGGGCAGGATACGATGTATTGTTTTTACATCCTTGCCAGTTTGAGAAGTGCCCATCTGTGGGGCGATTTACACATCTACCGGTGGTCTATTATTGTCAGGAGCCGCTGCGCAAGCTGTATGAAGAAGCTCCTTATCGTCCCTACGATGGTGGGGAGTCATCTCACCGCCAGGCGCTTGATAAAATAGACCCATTGCCCAAATTGTACTACTCCCGGCTGAAGCAAGTGGATCAGGAAAACACACAGGCAGCCACGCGCGTATTGGTCAATTCCCAATTTATGCAACAGGCGGTGGAGGAGATTTACCAGGTAGAGGCGCAGGTTAGCTATCATGGGGTAGATGTGATAGCCTTTCACCCTTTGCATTTGGAGCGTCAACGTTTTGTCTTATCGGTCGGTTCGCTCACGCCGATGAAGGGGTTCGATTTTCTGATAAAGGCCATTGGCGAAATACCGGCAGATAGTCGTCCGCCCCTGGTAATTGTCAGTAATTTTCAAAATAGTGATGAACAGATTTACCTGGAACAGTTGGCGCTTGATCTGGCTGTGGAGTTGCAGCTAGAGGGCAATGTGGGTGATAAGCGGCTGGTGGAGCTATATAACCAGGCGGCAGTAGTCGCTTATTCGCCGCACCGTGAACCGTTTGGCCTGGTGCCGCTGGAAGCAATGGCTTGTGCTACGCCGGTGGTGGCTGTTAGTGAAGGTGGCGTGTTGGAAACGGTGGTCCATGAAAAAAGTGGCCTTTTGGTAGAAAGAGTACCGGCATTATTTGCCGAGGCGATAGGCCGATTATTAGATGATCCGGAACTGGCCCAGGCATACGGCCGTTACGGACGCACCCTGGTGGAACAAAAGTGGACATGGGATACAGCGATAGCCCATATTGAAGGGCATTTGGCGACGGCCGTGGCCCACGCCGCCCCTGCTTATCATCCCCACCCGGTTAATTAGGAGCAACAACAACCAATGGACTTTTCCTGGAGTGAAGATCAGATTGCATTCAAACAAGCCGTTGTGGAGTTTGCCCAGCGTGAACTGAAAGCGGACCTGATTGAACTGGACAAACAGGGGCAATTAGCCCGCGACAACTGGCAAAAATGTGCCGATTTTGGCATTCTGGGCCTGCCGTTTCCCGAACAATATGGCGGCGCCGGCGAAGACATTATGACCACCATGCTCACCATGGAAGGTTTGGGCTATGGCTGCAAAGACAATGGCCTCATCTTTGGCATCAACGCCCAGATGTGGAGCGTGCAAATGCCTATCTTCCTCTTTGGTACAGAGGAGCAAAAGCAGAAATACCTGCCCCGCCTCAGCAGCGGCGAAATCATTGGTGCGCATGGTATGAGCGAACCTGACTCCGGTTCAGACGCTTACAGTCTGCGCACCCGGGCCGAAAAGGTTGATGGCGGTTATGTGCTCAATGGCAGCAAAATGTTTGTGACCAATGCCCCCGTTTCTGATATGGCGGTTGTTTTTGCGACGGTAAATCCCAGTCGCGGCATGTGGGGTGTCACCGGTTTCATTGTGGAAAATGGAATGCCGGGCTACAGCATTAGCCGGGATATTGAAAAGATGGGGCTGCGCACGTCGCCCATGGGTGAACTCATCTTCCAGGATTGTTTTGTACCAGAAGCAAACCGTTTGGGGCCAGAGGGGATTGGGGCGCGTATTTTCCATAGCTCGATGGAATGGGAACGCGCCTGTATTCTGGCCAGCCATGTAGGCGCGATGGAGCGCCAGCTTGAAGAAAGCATCCGCTACGCCAATGACCGCCACCAATTTGGGCAAAGCATTGGCAAATTCCAATCCATCGCCAACCGCATGGTGGATATGAAAGTGCGTCTGGAAACTTCCCGGCTGATTTTGTATAAGGTAGCCTGGCTCAAGAAGCAGGGCAAACCGGCCACAATGGAGGCGGCGTTAGCCAAGCTGTATCTGAGTGAAAGTTTTGTGCAGTCCGGGTTGGATGCGCTGCGGATTCATGGTGGTTATGGCTACATGACCGAGTTTGAGGTGGAACGTGACCTGCGTGATGCTATTGGTGGCACCATTTACTCTGGCACTTCGGATATTCAGCGGAATATCATTGCCAATTTACTGGGGCTGTAAGGTAGTGCCAGGCACGGGGTAAAGCAGCCTGGTTAATCCCAATTTTTAAGCCCCGTGCCTGGTACTAACCAGCGGAGAATGTTTGATGAGCTATAACGCCATCTACCAATTAACACAGGCGATTACATTGGGGGCGGAACGCCACCCGGATAAGGCGGCGGTGCGCCGTTCGGGTAAGGGGCTAACTTACGCGGAGTTGGAGACAAAATCGAACCAACTGGCCCATCTGCTGCGCGAATTGGGTGTAAAAAAAGGTGACCGGGTCGGTTTTTACCTGAACAAAAGTCTGGAAACGATTATCGGGGTGTATGGCATTATGAAGGCGGGCGCCGCCTATGTGCCGCTAGACCCGTTTGCTCCCGCTCCTCGATTGACGTTTGTGATGCGCAATTGTGGTATTCGCCACCTGATCACCAGCGAGATGAAACTGGACGGGGTGGCGGAGATGCTGGCGCTGGATGCGGGATTGGAATGTTTGATTGGCGTGTCGCCGCTGCCGGATACGGCCGTGCGCACCCTCACCTGGGATGAAGTTTTTACCATGCCCACCACGCTGCCAACTGTGGGCATCATTGAGCAAGACCTGGCCTACATTCTGTACACGTCTGGTTCGACGGGCGACCCGAAGGGGATTATGCACACCCACCGCAGCGCCCTGAGTTTTGCCGAGTGGGCGGCGGAGACGTATGGGTTGCAGGAGCAAGATGTGCTGAGTAATCATGCACCAATGCATTTTGATCTGTCTACATTTGACTTTTTTGCCGGAGCGCTGGTGGGGGCGACGACGGTGATTATCCCGGAGGCGCTGACGAAGTTTCCGGCGAATCTGACGCGCCTGATTGAGTCGGAGCGGATTTCGGTGTGGTACTCGGTGCCATATGCGCTGATTCAAATGCTGACGCATGGGAATCTGGATAAACATGATTTGAGTTCATTACGCTGGCTGTTGTTTGCGGGTGAAGTGTTTCCAACCAAACATTTGCGGGTGTTGATGACAAAGCTGCCAGAGGTACGGTTTAGCAACCTGTATGGGCCGACGGAGACAAATGTGTGTACGTTTTATCACGTCACGGCCCAAAGCGGCTTCGGGTTCGCCGTGCCCCCTGACACCGATGAACCCATTCCCATTGGCGCGGTGTGTGCCAATGATGAAGGGCTGATTGTGGACGCGGATAACCAGCCGGTAGCGCCTGGTGAAGTAGGTGAACTGCTGATTCGCGGCGGGACGGTGATGCGTGGTTATTGGGGCCGGCCAGATTTGAATGACAAAGGATTCTACCGGCGGCCTGTTTTTGGCGAGGCGTATGAAGATGTTTATTACCGCACCGGCGACCTGGTGCAGGAGTTGCCAGATGGCAATCTGAAATATCTGGGGCGCAAGGATCGGCAAATTAAGACGCGCGGTTATCGCGTGGAGCTAGATGAGATTGAAGTGGCCTTGTTATCCTATGTGGGCGTGGAAGAGGCGGCCGTGTACCCGATGCCGGATGGCGAAGGCAGTAATTTGATTGAAGCGGCTGTAACGGCCAAAGAAGGGGTTGTTTTGGAGGTGGCGGCATTAATTGAGCATATTTCCGCCAAATTGCCACCTTATGCTATACCAGAGAAAATATGGACATTAGATAGTTTTCCGCGCACTTCAACGGGAAAAATTAATCGGCGTGAACTGCAAACGTGGGCAGTCACGGCCGTACAAAATTAAACCAAGAGGCATAAAAAGATGAATGATGTGATTATTGTTGGTGGAGGTCCGGCGGGTTCGGCCATAGGCAGTTATCTTTCCAAAGCAGGTATTCAAAATGTGATCCTGGAAAAAGCCAATCATCCCCGTCCGCATGTGGGTGAATCTATGGTTACTTCCTCTACTCGCGTGTTCAAGGAACTTGATTTTTTGAAGGTGCTGGAAGCTGAAGGTTTTGTGCATAAGTATGGCGCTTCCTGGCATGCCCCCAACGGCTCCGAATTTGCCATCGAATTTGGCGAATTCCCGCAGGAAGGGATTGATCAGGATTACACCTACCATGTGGATCGCGCCAAGCTAGATATGCTGCTGCTGAAACACGCGGAAAGCCTGGGTTCAAAGGTGTATCAGGGTGTACACGTCAGTAAGGTGCTATTTGAGGATGACCGGGCGGTAGGTGTGCGGGCCAATATCGCCGGGCAGGATGTGGATATACCGGCGCGCATGGTGGTGGACGCCACCGGCCGTAACACCCTGATTGGTAATCAGCTTAAGCTAAAGGTAAAAGACCCGATTTTTAACCAATATGCGGTTCACGCCTGGTTTGAAAATGTAGATCGAGGTGAAGAGGAGCGCACGGAGGATTTTATCCACATTTACTTCTTGCCGATTGAGCGGGGGTGGGTGTGGCAGATTCCGATTAATAATGAGATTACCTCGATGGGTGTGGTAGCGGACCGCAATGTGTTCCGTGATTTCAGCAAAGACCCGGAGGGCTTTTTCTGGACGCATATTAACTCTAATCCTGATCTGGCGCGGGCCATGGCTCCGGCCCGGCAAATCAACGAGTTTAAGTCGGAAGGGGATTACAGCTACAGCCTGAGCAAGTTTGTGGGCAACAGCTATTTGTGTATTGGTGATGCGGCCCGGTTTGTAGACCCTATCTTTTCTTCGGGGGTGAGCGTGGCTCTTTACAGCGCCAAGTATGCTTCGGAACGTATTGTGAAGGCTTTTGAGACGGGTGATTTTAGCGAGGAGATGCTGGCGCCTTACGAAACAAAGGTGCGCGGTGGCGTGGGGATTTGGTACGAATTTATCCGCCTGTACTACAAATTGCTACCGCTCTTCACCCACTTTATCCAGTCGAAGACGCACCGCATTGAAGTGCTGCGGCTGCTTCAGGGTGAGGTGTATGATCGGGGACAGGTTCCGGTTCTGGACGCAATGCGGGCCTATATTGAAAAGGTGGAGAAATCGGAGAATCACCTGTTACGGGCGCAATTGACCAGTATTCCGATTGATTAAAGCGGTGGGTAAGGAAGGAGACACGGCCGTAGCCTTTGTTTAATCCGTCCATTTGACCAAATCAACCTGACCCGGCGCAGATAGCGGGGTCAGGTAATCTCTTTCAAGCTAACAATGCAGGGGTTTTTATGATCAGACGCTTATTATTGCTGAACGGCGTGGCCATCACGGGTGTTATTCTCTTTCACGCGGCCGGCTGGAGCTTTACGGCGCTGATTTTTTGGGCGGATCGGTACGGTGCAACGCCGGCTGATCAGGTAGGGTCACTTTTTTATTACTTTTTGCGCTTTATTGAACAGATTGTTGTCTTTTGTATTTCGGCATTTTTGTTTGTGTCCGGCTTTTTTATAGCGTTTGCCACGGGCCGTGCCCAACAGACAATTGGGTGGAAGCTCATTGGCATCAGAATACGTGATCTGATTATCCCATACACAGTGTGGACATTGGTTTTTTGGCTGTTTTTTATATTTGAGGCGCAATTTTTAGACGGCCGTACCTTTTCCCTCAGAGAGTACCTGACCATGTTCCTCACCGGCAGCACCGACCCGGCTTATTACTATGTGCCCCTGTTGATTCAATTTTACCTGTTGTCCCCTTTTCTGGTACGTTGGGCTAAAACGCATCCGGTTTCCATGTTAGTTGTTACTGGAATCATCCAGTTGACGGTGCAACTGCAATACTTCCCTTCTCTTTTGGGCCTTGACGTGCCCTATTTGAATGTTGTGCCCAAGTGGTTATTTGTAGCCCGCATCTTCTGGTTTTCCTTAGGCATGGTGGTTGGGTTTAATGTAAAACCTGTGCAAGAGTGGGCGGTACGTTACAAGAAAGGTCTGGCTTTGGCGGCCCTGGCGCTCATACCCATCGGTATGGTGGAGTGGGAAGTTATACAATCTTTTTCTGGCCAGATGTGGCTACAACAACGGGAAACGTTTATAGATTCCCTGTATTCTCTGGCCGTTATTTTTGCTTTTCTGGGGTATTATCAGACAAAATTGCGTTACGCTAACACGCTGGATGATTGGGGTAGTAAGTCCTTTGGTATTTATCTGATCCACACGATGGTGATGACCTACATGGCCCGGTTGATTGTGGTCATGGCGCCGATGTTATTACGCTTTGAGTGGTTTTTCTTTTTGTTTTTGGTTGTGGTCGGTATGGGAACCCCACTGGCAATGATGGCGGTGGTGAACAGGTCTCCGTTACGGCCGTATTACAAATATATCTTTGGCTAAATGGCCGGCAGCTACTTCCCGGTTAAACTATTTGGAGGAACTTCATAATGAACACAGACGATATTTTATTAGCCTACATTCAACAAAACCTGCTGAAGGGTCGCATGACTAATTTAGGCAAGGACGATGACTTGTTGGATTCAGGCATTTTAAATTCGTTAGGCATTTTACAACTGGTGGCCTTTATTGATGAACGATTTGGTTTTCAAGTACCGGATGAGGATGTGGTGTATGAAAACTTCAACAGTGTTCAGGCCATTACCAGTTATTTAACGCAACACCAGAAATAAAACAGGAACAATCGTAAACAACCTCTTTGCTGAATATTAAAAATATAACCATCACATTTACACATCATTGTCTGCACGGCCGTAGTATCAGTCGTATGTGAAAATTGAGCATGCTGACTTTGCCCCAAACATAACGTATCGGTTCGGTCATGCTCTCTAAGGCTAAGATTTAATTACTACCCATAAATCATCAATACACTGTGGGTGGTAGTATGTTTAGTTTAAGGGAGATTGATTAAAGATGAAAACAGATGTAGTGATTATAGGTGGTGGGCCAGCAGGATCGGCCAGTGCAATGTTCCTCGCCCGAGAAGGCATTCGTTCGGTTATCGTCGAAAAACAAACTTTTCCACGTTACCACATCGGCGAATCATTAACGGGTGAGTGCGGCCGTTTACTCAGAGAGTTGGGGCTGGAAGCTAGGATGTTGGCAATGGGTTTCCCCCAGAAAAGAGGTGTAAAGGTTTACGGCCCGGATGGTATTGGTTCCTGGTTTGTGCCCGTGAAACTACGTGATGAAAAGGGCGAATTGTATGATCAATTTACCTGGCAGGTAAGACGTAGTGAATTTGATAAGATGTTGCTGGATGAGGCCGTAGCCAGAGGTGCGGCTCTCGTTCATGGGCAGGCTACCAAAATCCTCACTAATAGCGAGGGTGCAGTTAGTGGGCTGGTAGTGCGTTTGGCGGATGGTGATGAGCTGACAGTTGAAGCTGAGGTGGTTCTGGATTGTTCAGGGCAGGCCACTTTCCTGGCACAACGAGAGATGACAGGCCCTAAATACCTGGGAAGTTATGATAAGCAGATTGCCATTTTTTCTCAGGTAGCCCACTCCATTCGTGATGATGGTGACACGGCGGATTTGTGTCGGGACAATACCTTGATCTTCTATCGTTCCAAATTCCATTGGTCATGGTTTATCCCCCTGGACAAGGATGTTGTTAGTGTGGGTGTGGTGGCACCAGCCGCATATTATCTGGATAAAAAAGAGAGCAAACAAGATTTTCTCATTCGGGAATTACATGCTTTGAATCCAGAACTGAAGCGGCGATTGCCAGATATTGAGTTGGCTGAAGATGTTCATGTCATTCCCAACTATTCATTCCAGGTAAAAGGGTTCTGCGGCAAAGGTTTTATGTGTATTGGTGATTCACATCGTTTTGTAGACCCCATCTTTTCGTTTGGTTTATATGTGGCGATGAAGGAAGCCCAATTGGCTGCACCTGTGATCAAGGGATACTTGCAAGGTGACGGTCGGGATTTAGCCAATCCCTTTGCGGCGCATCAATTAACATGTGAAAAGGGGATTGACATTTTAGAGGATATGATTGACCTCTTTTGGGAGCAGCCGTTTGCTTTTGCTTTGCTGGTGCATAGAAAGTACACAGAATATATGGTGGATACTTTTGCCGGTCGAATATACGATGGATATGCTTCACCGGCTATTGCAGTGTTTAGGAATATGCTAAAGCGAGAGCGAACTTATGATGATGTGAGCCTGTATTCTGTACCGATTGGTTCTCGTTATAACCCGGAGCGGGCACCTTTATGGCAGGCTGACTCGCTGGTGGAAGGTACGGAGGAATGGATTTACTCAGGTTGAAAGCGGGATTGGTTTGAATGACAATAAGCAGTATCTGTCAGCTTTTAGGGAGAATTAAAAATGGATATACAAACGTTGTTGATGAATTATGTGAAGGGAGAGTTTTTACACGGCCGTAACACCACCATTACCCCCGACGATGACCTGTTGGATTCGGGTATCATCAATTCCCTCGGGTTATTAAAGTTGGTTGCTTACCTGGAAGACGACGTCGGCATTGAAATTCCGCCGGAGGATGTGGTGTACGAGAATTTTCACAGCGTGGCGGCGCTGACTGCTTACCTGGAGACCCGGCAGGCATAACGCCCCTTATCCATTCTATAATTACGGCTTGTTCGAATGCTGAAACGATTTTTGTTGCTAAATGGGCTGGCTACCATTGGCGTGGTGATGAATCATGCGGCCGGTTGGGGCTACACGGCGCTGTTCTGGTTTACGTTTGGTGAATGGGGAGACGTGAACTTTTCGGCGGTAGGCAGCCCTTCTTATTTTGGCTTGCGCTTCATTGAGCAGTTGATTGCCTTTAGCATTGCCGCCTTCCTGGTCGTGTCCGGTTTTTTCATTGCCTTTGCGGCGCGTCGCTCAGCTTCCGTTAGCTGGGGGACAGTGCGCAGCCGCATTGTCTATCTGATTGTCCCGTATCTGTTATGGTCAGCGGCAATTTTTCTGTTTGATTTTGTGCAAGGTGAGCGCTATACCCCACGCCAATATGTGGTGCGCTTGCTGACCGGGGGTGTTACGGACGGGTATTATTATGTGCCCATGCTGTGCCAGATGTTTTTGTTATCGCCGCTGTTGGTGCGGCTGGCGCGGTGGAATTGGCGCGTGTTATTGGGGGGCACGGCCGTCATCCTCCTGGCAGTGCAATCCATCACCTACCTGCAAATTATGGGCACGGCCGTACCCACCTGGCTCACTTTTTGGACGCAGGCCTGGTTGTTTCCTAGCAATTTACTCTGGTTTACCTTAGGCATTATTGTCGGCTTCAATTTAACCACCTTCAAAGAGTGGATTGGGCGGTGGCGCTGGTTGTGGTTGGCCACGGCCGTACTCCTGCTGCCCTTGGGTATATTGGAGTGGGAATTTTGGCAGGCCATCTCCGGTGAACCATTTTTGCCTACCCGTCTGACCCTGCTCGATATGCTGTATGCCGCCGCCGTCATCTTTAGCTGGCTCGCCTTTGAAAACTTCACCCCCCCACGCGCCCAAAACCTGAATGACCTGGGCGCAAAATCATATGGCGTCTACCTGGCCAACTCCCCTGTTCTGGATGTGACCGCCAGAGCAATTGCCGCCATTCTGCCCTTTATCATGTTGCACCAACTCCTGCTCCAGCCCATCTTGTGGGTGGCCGGTCTGGGTATTCCGCTGCTTTTAATGGCTATTGTTGGTAATGAGCGCTCCCCGGTGCGTACCTACTACAAATACATCTTCGGTTGATCAAGCTGGCGAGTAAGGCGGTTCTCAAGAAAATCCATCTTTACTGGTGGGAAACGAACTTATTCAACGAGGTGGTAATTTTATGAGCAATATCCTGGTTACAGGGGGCGCTGGTTTTGTGGGCGCTCATGTTACAGAAGAACTGGTCAAACGCGGCCATCAGGTGGTGGTGCTGGATGACCTCAGCGGCGGCTTTGTGGACAATGTGGTCAGCGATGCCGAATTTGTGCCGGGCAGCATCAATGATGTGGCCCTGGTAGATCGTTTATTTGCTGAAAAACAGTTTGACTATGTGTTCCATCTGGCGGCATATGCGGCGGAAGGGCTGAGCCATTTCATCAAACGGTTTAATTACACCAACAACCTGATTGGCAGCGTCAACCTCATCAATGCGGCCGTAAACACCGGCGTAAAATGTTTTGTGTTCACCTCCTCCATTGCCGTCTATGGTTCTAGCCCGGAGCTGCCGATGACGGAGGAGACACGGCCGTATCCCGAAGACTCCTATGGCATTGCCAAACTGGCGGTGGAGCAGGAGCTAAAAGTCAGCCACGAAATGTTTGGTCTGGACTACATCATCTTTCGCCCGCACAACGTCTACGGCGAAAAACAAAACATCGGCGACAAATACCGCAACGTGGTGGGCATCTTTATGAACCAGATATTGCAGGGCAAACCGATGACCATTTTTGGCGATGGGGAACAGACCCGCGCTTTCAGCTACATCGGTGATATGGCCCCCATCATGGCCGATTCCATTCAGACGCCCGCCGCCTATAACCAGATTTTTAATATTGGCGCTGACCAGCCATACAGCATCAACACGTTGGCGGAGGAAGTGGCGCGGGCGATGGGCGTAGCCCCCAATATCCAACACGTACCCGCCCGCAACGAAGTCGTTCACGCCTACTCCTCTCACGAGAAGGTGCAGCGTATCTTTGAAGAGCGGGCGCTCACCACGTTGGCAGAAGGTCTGGCGCGTATGGCCGCCTGGGTCAAACAGCACGGCGCACGCCAGAGCCAGGAATTTGAAGGCATTGAAGTGATGAAAAACTTCCCCAAAGCCTGGCTGCCTTCCCAAAATGGGAATACCCCCTAAACGAAAACCTGACAGGTTTCTAAAACCTGTCAGGTTTATTTTGCATAACCCATGTCTGATCCACTTGTTATGACTGTCATTTTGAACACGAACCGGCGCGATGATACGCTGGCCTGTCTGGCTTCTCTGGCGGAAAGCACGTATGCCAACCACGGAATCATGGTGCTGGACAATGCGTCTACCGATGGTTCGGCGGCGGCCATTGCGGCCGCTTACCCGGATGTGCAAATCATTCCCCTGACGGCCAATTTGGGTTATGCCGGGAACAATAATGTGGGCATTGTGGAAGCGGTAGCCCAGGGAGCGGAGTGGGTTCTTGTGCTCAATGAGGACACCATCCTGGCCCCGGACTGTCTGGTGGAGATGGTGCGCGTGGGCGAAAGTGATCCAGACATTGGCATTGTGGGGCCAATGGTCTATCACCACAATGAACCGGCGGTGATTCAATCGGCGGGGGGCGCGTTGGGGCCACATTGGGAATCACGCCACATTGCCCAAAATGAGCCAGACGCCGGCCAATTCCCCCAGCCGCGAGCGGTAGATTGGATTTCGGGGTGCGCTATTTTGGTGCGCACGGCCGTCATCGAGCAAATTGGCCCATTAGACGAACGCTTCTTTTATTACTGGGAAGAAACAGAGTGGTGCTTGCGGGCGGGTCGGGCTGGCTGGCAAATTTTCCACGCCCCCGCCGCCAAATTGTGGCACAAAGGGGTGCAGCGCGACTACCGCCCCGGCCCCAATGTCACCTATTACAGCACCCGTAACCGCTTCCTGATGATGTCTAAACATCACGCGCCGCTGAAAATCTGGCTGGCCGTCTGGTTGCAAACCATCCGCACCATGACCAGTTGGACGGTGAAACCCCAGTGGCGGGAGATGCGCGCCCACCGCGACGCTATGTGGCAGGGGGCGCTGGACTTCTTGCGGCGGCGGTGGGGAATGCGGGTAGCCTGAGCGCATCCATGCAAATTCTCTTCTTATCACGTTGGTTTCCTTATCCCCCTCACAACGGCTCAAAATTGCGCATCTTGAACCTGCTGCGGGCGCTGGCTTCGCGCCACGAAGTCACCCTCATCAGCTTCAACGATCAGCCCGAAAAGGAAGCCGATCTCTCTGGATTGGCCGCTATTTGCCGCGATGTACACGTTATTCCCTGGCGGCCATATAACCCGGATAGCGGCCGTGCCCGGCTCGGTTTTTTCAACACGACGCCCCGCTTTATTATGGATACATTTTCGCCAGAGATGAAAAGCTGCATTGAGGAGGTATTGGCACACGGCCGTACCGAGCTCATTATCGCTTCCCAGATTGACATGGCCGCCTATTTTGCCACTTTTGGCAATGTACCGGCGCTGTTTGAAGAAGCCGAAGTGGGCACATTATATGAACAGTTCATTCACGCCCGTTCACTAAAAAACAAAGCCCGATACGGCCTGACCTGGGGCAAACATCGCTACTTTTTGCAACAAGTATTAGCCCATTTCCGCGCCTGCACGGTGGTTTCGGCGCGGGAAAAAGAACTACTGGCTACGGCTGTCACCCCCCATACCCCCATCACCATCATCCCCAACTGCATTGACCTGGCTGACTATGGGGATGTGCACGAAACGGCCGTGCCCCATACCCTCATCTTCACCGGCGCCTTTACCTACCAGCCTAACTACGAAGCGATGGTCTGGTTCCTGGAAAAGGTGTGGCCGCATGTACTCGCCCGCATCCCAGACGCGCAGCTTACCATCACCGGCAACCATGCCGATCTGCCGCTGCCCACCACCCACCATGTGACCCTGACCGGTTTTGTGGATGATGTACGGCCGTATATTGTCCGCGCCTGGGCCAGCCTGGTGCCCATCTGGACGGGCGGTGGCACCCGCCTGAAAATTCTGGAAGCAATGGCGCTGGGTACACCCGTCATCGCTACCGGCAAAGGGGCGGAAGGGCTGGACGCTGTGCCCGGTAAGCATTTGTTGGTGGCCGATGCGGCGGAGGATTATGCCACGGCCGTGATTCAGCTATTGCAAAACGCCACGTTACGCCATACCATCAGTCAGAATGCGGCCATTTTTGTAGCCGAACGATATAACTGGTCGGTGGTAGCGCCTCGTTTCTTAGAAGTTGTAGAACGGGCCGCTCAAGGGTAAGCGGCCCTGGCTTATAATCCAGCCCAAGAGAACCGGACATGTCTCAATTGCGCGCAATAACAGATGATCCCCGCCACTGGTTAGCCCTGAACTTGTGGTGGTTGCGTTGGCCGGTCGCCCTGCTGGTGTTGGTGATGGTGGCCGGATTGGCTTTTGTGGTCAACGGCCGTAGCGCCACGCTCCTACTCATCCT
Source organism: Anaerolineae bacterium (assembly GCA_023382655.1). Lineage (GTDB taxonomy): Bacteria > Chloroflexota > Anaerolineae > Promineifilales > Promineifilaceae > CAADGU01. The sequence goes on from JAHDWK010000002.1 coordinate 347,406, forward strand.
CCTCATTGCCTTACCCGCTGCGCTAATTGGCAGCTACGCGATGCTGCGTTGGATGGCGCTCGGTTTCATTCTCCTGCCGCTGGCCAACATGCTGGTTCCCTTTTCCATCGGTACCGGCAGTGCTACCAGCATCAATGCTACCATACTGCTCATCATGGGTATGACCGGCCTCTGGTTGTTTGACATGATCAACCACCAGCGCCACATCTGGCTGCACAAATCGCGCCCTATTCTGCCTTTGCTGCTCATGCTGGTATTTGCCACTATCGCCTTTTTAGTCGGGCAGTTATCCTGGTTTTTAGTGCCCGGCGCTTCACTTCCCGCCCAAATTGGCGGTCTGGCTATCTTTTTTATCAGCGCCTGTGCCTTCTTGCTGGCTGCCCATCATTTCCACAACATCCGCTGGCTGGAGTGGGCCGTTTGGGTGTTTATTATTGTCGGTGCGCTCTTTGTGGTGCCTGCGGCGCTTTCGCCGACGCTGCTGCGTCAGGTCAGCCGGTTTATTCAGGTCGGTAGTTATAGCAGCCAGTTCTGGACATGGTTTATTCTCCTCACCTTGAGCCAGGCCTGGCTCAACCATAAACTGCCCAAAGGGGCACGGGTCGCTCTGTTGGGATTATGCGCCAGCGCCCTTTATATCGTCCTGGTGAAGGAATTTGATTGGAAGTCTGGCTGGATACCGCCCCTGGTAGGCATTGCCGCCATGCTGGTGCTTTATTCCTGGAAATTCCTGGCCCTGATGGGTATTGGTGGCTTAATTGCGCTGCCGACGCTTATCGCCCGCCTGATTGCCGGTGATGAATACAGCTATAGCACCCGTGTAGACGCCTGGATCATTCTCGGCGAAATCATCAAGGTGAACCCCGTCTTTGGGTTGGGGCCGGCCAACTATTATTGGTATACTCCGCTTTACGCCATACGCGGTTATGCCGTCGAATTCAACTCGCACAACCAGTATATTGATTTGTTGGCGCAAATTGGCATTTTGGGCACGGCCGCGGTCCTCTGGTTTTTTGTCGAAGTCGGTTGGGTGGGGTGGCGGCTGCTGAAGGTTGTGCCCGATGGTTTCCCCAAAGCCTACGTGTATGGCGCTTCAGGTGGATTCGCGGCCACCGTTGCCGCCGGCATGTTGGGCGACTGGTTCCTCCCCTTTGTCTACAACGTGGGCATGGTGGGTATGCGCTCCACCATTTTACCCTGGGTCTTTTTAGGTGCGTTGGTAGCCATGGAGCAGATGTACCTGCGGCCAGTGAACGGTAATCGGTAATCGGTAATCGGTTATCGGTAAGGTTGATTACCGATTACCGTTCACTGATTACCGATTACCGTTTCATTCTCCCCACGTCACCACCAGGGTGGGTATTCCCTCCATATCGGCATCCGAAGAGTAAAAGTATTTGCCGCTGTGCAGGGCGCTGTCTGTGGAGTACAGTATCAGACGTAAGGGAGCGCCTGTTTCGTAAGCACGGGCTACCGCGCCGCTGATGTTCCAGGTGCGGGGAATACCGGGCCAACCGGGAAAGCTGGGCAGTGGCTCCACACGCGTTACCGTGAAATTCTCCACCGCTAAAGGTGCATTGTTCCAGGTAATTGTCTGCTCGGTCCAACTCTCACCGGCCGTGAGAACATGGATGAGGGAATCTCCTGCCTGTGCCGGCTGGGAGTTACCAAAATGATTGAAGGTCAGGTTGGCGGAGATGATCTCTTTGCCGGCTGGAATCTGCTCCAGGGGGAAGGTGATGTAAATTTTGGACAGGCAAGGCCAGTCGCCCAGGTTGGCCTGGTTTTGTACGTTGAGTTGGTCGCGGTTGGGGCGATTGTAATGATTGGCGTCGCCCCAGCCGTTGAAAAAGTTCGGGTTATATGGCTCACCACAATCAAAATAACCACCCACTTGAGCGTCGGTGACAACGGCCCCATTCAAGCCGTGTTTGATCGTGGTGGTGCCCTGGGGCGTAGCCGGGGAAGAGTAGGTGGGCAGGCCAAAACGCAGTTGGCCCCAGGTGGCCGGTTGGGTGTTATTCATATTTTCCGGCCAGACCTGGTTGGGGACGATGGGGGGGCCATTTTGGCTGTCGCGGTCATGCACGGCCGTGGCCAGCCCCCACACCACGCCTTCCGACGGCCGTCCGGCCAACCCCAGGCTGGCAAAAGGAATGGTAAAGTTCACCGTCCAGCCACGATCATCCCCATTGTTATTGTTGTTGACGGCCACGCCAACCCACCCGGCCAATGACGTAAACGGCACGTTGGCCTGCGCCCAACCGGCCCCATTCCCCCGGTAAGCCACCTGATAATTGGTGCGGTCTTGTGGTGGGTTATTCAGTTGGGCCACGAAACGGTAGCTATTGCTGTCCGGGGCATTGCCGATATTCCCGTCCAAGTCCAGATGAATGGTAGCCGCATCCCACTCGGTCAGACTATTGGTTGTGGGGGTATCGTCATACCAGGTGTGGCGGTCAAAGATGTGCAGCGTGAGATAGAGGTTGGTGTCATCATACACCAACCGGGCATCGGCGTAGTTGTTGGTGGGGTCTACCCGGCCAAACCAGAAGATACTGCGGCGGGGCAGGGTGGTGATAGTATCATACGGCACATTGATCCGGCGCGCGGCGGCCAGATTCTCTGGTTTGACGATGAGGGGCAGGTAGACAACTCCGCCGCCGGTTGGGGTTTGGGGGGCAGCGAAGAGGGTCACGGCCGTGACCAACACAACCAGCAACACGCCCCACATGGACACAATTTTCTTCTTCATATCTTTATTCTGCTCCTGTTAGCTGTTTGTAGTAGGCGATAAATCGCCTACTACGAACCTCTTACTTAATGGACTTTGCAAGTTGACCCTATAAAATTAGCCCGTGACATGATACTGGCAAACCCAATTTGCCAACTAATTGTCACATGGTACTTTCTTCTCATAAGTAACCGTTCAGACCTGACAGGTTTTTATCAACTTGATTTGAAACCCCATGAGTCAAAAACCTGTCAGGTCTTCATAAAACTATTTCAGGTGGAATTCAAAATGGATGTAAAAGATCAAATTAAAAAATATATTGCCGAAAATTTCCTGTTTAGCAGCAATGGTTTTTCCCTTGACGACGACGAGTCGTTTTTAGAAGCCGGGGTGGTGGATTCGCTGGGGGTGATGGAACTGGTCTCCTTTGTTGAAGAAAGTTTCCATGTGCAAGTTGCCGATGATGATATTGTCCCGGACAACTTTGACAGCGTAGACAACCTGGCTGCCTATATCACCCGCCGCGCCAATTAACAATTAGCAATTAACAATTGCCAATTGACAATTTTTCTTTCCCTATGACCTTTCAACATGCCCTCATGGTGCAAGATTTCTTGGAAAACAGCACAGACCGCACGCCGGATAAAGAGGCGTTGATCTGTGGCAACGACCGGCTGACCTATGCCCAGGTAGATGCAATGGCGAACCGCTTTGCCCATTACCTGCGTGCTAACGGTATTGGCCGGGGTGATCGCGTGATTTTGTATTTGCCCAATGCGGTGGAATTGGCGGTGGGAATTTTTGGCGTCTTGAAGGCCGGTGGCGTTTTCGTGGCGGTGAACCACACGACCAAAGAAGACAAGCTGCTCTACATGACCAACAACTGCCGCGCCAGCGCCATTGTCGCTCGCGGCCGTGACGCCGACATGATCCAGCAAGTAATGGCCGATGCCCCCTCCCTCAAATTTGCCGTGTTGACCGAACGGAAAGCGGCCGAAGCGGCCAAAAGCCACGAACGCATGGTGGCCTGGGAGACAATTCAAGCCGACTGCCCGGAGACACGGCCGTCGCGCCTGGGCATTGACCGCGATTTAGCCTGCCTCATCTACACCTCCGGCAGCACCGGCGAACCAAAGGGGGTCATGTCCGCCCACCACAACGTCGTTTTTGCTGCCTCCTCGATCATTCATTACCTGCAAAACGTGCCCGAAGACATCGTCATCGTCATGTCGCCGCTCTCCTTTGACTATGGCCTTTATCAGTTGTTGATGGTCTTCAAATTTGGCGGCACCTTGATTTTGGAAAAAGGGTTTACCTACCCGGCGCAGATTTTGCAGTTGATGGCCAAAGAAAAAGTGACCGGCTTCCCCGGTGTACCTACCATTTTTGCCCTGCTGTTGCAAATAGATTTGAGCGGGTATGATTTGAGCAGCCTGCGCTACATCACCAACACGGCCGCCGCCCTACCCCCCAGCCACATTCAAAAAATCGGCGAGATTTTCCCCTGGGCCACCATGTACTCCATGTACGGCCTGACGGAAACGAAGCGCACCCTTTACCTGCCGCCGGAACAGTTGAAAACCCGGCCCGGCTCCGTGGGTATTGCCATTCCGGGCACGGAAGTGTGGCTGGAAGATGACAATGGCGCCCGGCTTGGCCCTGGCGAGATTGGCGAACTGGTGGTGCGTGGCGGCCATGTGATGATGGGCTATTGGGAGCGGCCGGACGCCACCGCCCAACGCTACCGCCCCGGCCCTATTCCCGGCGAGTGGGTCTGTTACAGTGGCGACCTCTTCCGCATGGATGACGAAGGCTATCTCTACTTTGTCGGCCGTAAGGATGACATCATCAAGAGTCGCGGCGAAAAGGTCGCGCCGAAGGAAGTGGAGAATGTGCTGTACAGTCTGCCGGGGGTGACGGAAACGGCCGTCATCGGCATCCCTGATCCCATCCTCGGCCAGGCCATTAAAGCCATCCTGGTGGTGCCCGACGGCGGCCTGACGGAGCGGGAAGTGCTGGCTTACTGCAAAGCCCACCTGGAAGATTTCATGGTGCCGCAATTTGTGGAGTTCCGCGACGAACTGCCCAAAACGAGCAGCGGCAAGATTAAAAAGACAGACCTTTCTTGACGGTAATCGGTAATCAGTGAACGGTAATCGGTGGCCTTACCGATAACCGATAACCGATTACCGATAACCGATTACGGATCACCAAAATGTGCGGAATCGTTGGCATACACAATCTCTCCCAAAACCCACCCCTGGAGCCGGCGCAGTTAAACGCCATGCTGGGTATGATCCGCCATCGCGGGCCGGATCAGTATGGCACATACATTTTCCAGGACAAGCAGTCTGGGTTGGCTATGGGCAGCACCCGCCTGAGCATCATTGACCTGAGCGGCGGCCAACAGCCCATTGGCAATGAAGAGGGCACGGCCTGGATTGTGTTTAATGGCGAGATTTATAACTATGTGGAGCTGCGGCCGGTTTTAGAACAACTCGGCCACCAATTCCAGACCGACTCCGACACCGAAGTCATTCTCCACGCCTACGAAGAGTACGGCCCGGACTGTGTGAACCACCTCAACGGGCAGTTTGCCTTTGCCATTTGGGACGAACGCAAACGGCGGTTGTTTATTGCACGGGATCGGCCGGGCATTCGGCCGGTTTATTATGCCGTGCGCGACGGCGTTCTCTTCTTCGCCTCGGAAATGAAGGCGTTTTTTGCCGACGGCCGTGTGCAGCCGGAAATTGATCCCGTTGCCCTGGATCAGATTTTCACTTTCTGGAGCCCCATCCAACCACGCACCATCTTCAAAGATGTATTTACCCTGCCGCCCGGCCATCATATGCTGGTGGAAAACGGCCGTATCCACATCACCCCCTACTGGCAGCCATCCTTCCCACCAGCAGGCACGGAAAACGGATTACGGATGACGCTTGACGAAGCCGCCCAACAGTTGCGCGAGCTATTGATAGACGCCACCCAAATCCGCCTGCGGGCGGACGTGCCGGTAGGCGCGTACCTGAGCGGCGGGTTGGATTCCTCATCTACGGCGGCGCTGGTTCACCATTACACAGGCAACCGGCTAGAAACCTTCTCCATCGCCTTCACCGACGCTGCCTACGACGAAAGCGAATACCAGTGGCAGATGGCGAAACATTTGGGCACACACCACAACCTGATCACCTGCTCACACGAAGATATTGGTCGTGTGTTTCCGCACGTCATCTGGCACACCGAAATGCCGATTATGCGCACCTCGCCCGCGCCGCTCTATTTGCTCTCTGACCTGGTACACAGCCACAACTTCAAGGTGGTGCTGACCGGCGAGGGAGCGGACGAATTTTTGGGTGGCTATAACATTTTCAAAGAGGCCAAAATTCGCCGTTTTTGGGCGCGGCAGCCGGAGTCGGTCTTACGGCCGTCCCTCCTGCACAAGCTCTACCCCTACATCAGCGGCCTGCAAAACGACGCCTATCTGCGCAAATTCTTTGGACAGGGGTTAAGCGATGTGAACAGCCCGGATTATTCACACGCGATACGGTGGCACAACAACGGCCGTACCAAACGAGTCTTCCTGCCCGACCTGTGCGCCGCCATCCCCGATGTGTCGCCGCTCGATCAAATCAAACTGCCGGACGGTTTTGCGGAATGGAGCGGGTTGGCGCAGGCGCAATACCTGGAAATCACCATCTTCCTGGCCGAGTACCTGCTCAATTCCCAGGGCGACCGCATGGGCATGGCCCACTCCGTCGAGGGGCGTTTCCCCTTCCTGGATCATCGCGTGATTGAGTTTGCCGCCCAACTGCCGCCGCAGTACAAACTGCGGGGGCTGGACGAAAAGCACATCCTCAAGCGGGCCATGCGTGACCTGCTGCCGGACGAAATATGGAATCGCCCCAAACGGCCGTATCGCGCCCCCATTCACAAGAGTTTCTTCCCAGACGGCAAGCCGCTGGATTGGGTAGCCGAGGTGATGTCGCCCACCAAAGTGGCAGAGGCCGGCTGTTTCCTGCCCGACGCGGTGCAAGCTCTGGCGAAAAAGGTGGAACGTTTCGGCCAATTGGGGGAAACGGATGACATGACCCTGGCGGGTGTCCTCTCCACGCAGCTTGTCTACCAGCAGTTTGTGGCCGATTTCCGCCGCGCGGCCCCCATTGACCCCGCCCAGGATGACATCAAACTGGTTGACCGGCGGGCAGTCATGGTCGCCTGATTAGCTTGATTTTCCAGGTCATTCCGAATGGAGTCTTCGGAATGAGGAATCCCGACGACTTGAACTAGGCCGATAAGATTTCTCGCCGCAGACGGCCCGAAATGACAGGTTTCTTGCCCCTCAGCATAACTGTAGTTATGCTTTTTGCATGAAGACAGTGATCTCTATTCCCGAACCCATTTTTGCAGCGGCTGAAGAATTAGCTGGACGGTTGGGTATGGAGCGATTGGTATAGATGGGATAAGTTTGGGAGGAATGTTCGAACTGACTCTGCCGGCATAGTGAAGCAAGGTCTGGTTGTATCGAATGAATAAACAGAAACTTCTGGAAAAGATTCTATCTGGCTCAAAAAACGTCCGCTTCAATGATTTTGTGAGGTTGGTTGAGGCGTTTGGTTTTGAGCTGGCGCGGGTAAATGGGAGTCATCATATTTTTGAACACCCAAACGTTCCAGAAGTCTTGAGTCTACAAAACCACAAAGGACAGGCCAAACCGTACCAAATCCGCCAGTTTCTACAACTGGTTGAGCAGTACAATTTGGAACTGGAGGAGTAATATGCGCGATTATTTTATCAGTATCTTTTACTCTGAAGAAGACGGCGGCTATATTGCTGACATTCCCGATTTGCGTTTTTGTTCAGCCTTTGGGGAAACTCCGGAAGAGGCATTGCGGGAAGTACAACTGGCTAAAGAGGCCTGGCTGGAAGTGGCCCGCGCCAAAGGTAAACCAATTCCCAAGCCACAATATCGCCCGGCTATTTATCAGCTGGCGTCCCCATCTGAGTATTCTTTGGCTTGAAGGTGGCAACAGAATAGAGGAGATTACATGACAGCAACGTCTTTTCATCGTGACGTATTGAAATTGGATGCGGCAGCGGAAGTGAACCGCATTGCAGAGAGTTTGCGGCGGCATATTTTTACCACCCTGAAAAAGCGGGGTGGGGTAATGGGCATCAGCGGCGGGGTGGATTCGGCCGTGGTGCTGGCGATTGCTGTGCGGGCGTTGGGCGCAGAGCGGCTGGTAACGCTGCTGCTGCCGGAGATGGAGTCCAGCCCGGACAGCGCCCGGCTGGCGCGGGTGGTTTGCCGCCAGTTTGGCGTGGAACCGCTTACCGAAGATATGACCGGGGCGCTGTGGGGTTTTGGCGCGTACCAGCGGCGGGATGAGGCGGTGCGGGCCATTTTCCCGGAGTATGACAGTACCTACAAGCTGAAAATCACGCTGCCGTCCGGCTTGCTGGAAGGGGGAACGCTGAACTTTTTTAGTGCAACCATTGTCAGCCCAGAGGGGGAAGAGCAGACGAAACGGTTACGGCCGTCGCAACTCCAGCAGATCGTCGCCGCCACCAATTTCAAGCAGCGCAGCCGGGTGGCCATGCTCTATTACCACGCCGAACTGCGCGACTACGCCATGATCGGTACGCCGCAGCGCAATGAACACGACCAGGGTTTCTTCGTCAAATACGGTGATGGGGCCATGGATGTGATGCCCATCGGACACCTGTTTAAGTCGCAAATTTACCAGTTGGCCGAGTACCTGGATGTGCCCGAAGAGATTCGCAGCCGCCCACCCACCTCAGATACGTATAGCGCGGGCAGTACACAGGAGGAATTTTTCTTCCGTCTGCCGTTTGAGACGATGGATTTGATCTGGTATGGGCTGGATCATGGCGTGCCGGCGGAAGTGGTAGCCCAGGAGATGGAGTTGACGGCCGAACAGGTGCAGCGCGTCTACGATGACATCACCCGCAAGCGCATGACGACCGAATATTTACGGACACGGCCGTTGGGGGTGGAAGATTGAACGTAATCGGTAATCCGTAATCGGTTATCGGTACTTTGGGAGTAGTGTATGAATCGTCAGTATGGGGCGTTAAGTGGGATCGCCATTGTTCTCATTGTCCTCAACCACACCATCACCGCCGGTGATACCTTCGCCCCGGTTCAAGGGTGGGTGCGCCAGGTTCTTACCGTTTTGCAGGCATTGGGTGCCTTTGCCGTGCCCACCTTTCTCTTCATTTCCGGCGCGTTTGTGGCTTATGCCGCACGGGGCAAGTCGGTCTTGTCCCTCAAGTTCATCTGGGCCAGCGTCAAGCACATTTTGTGGCCTTACCTGATCTGGACGGTGATCTTTTACGTGGTGTTGTTCTTCACCCGTGACCGGCAGCATAGCGTGGGTGAATATCTGCACTTTTTTCTGACCGGCGAGCCGTACCACTTTGTGCCGCTGCTGCTCTTCTTTTATCTCATTTCGCCCCTCCTGGTCATTGTCGGCCAACGCTTTGGCTGGCTGTTGCTGCTGCTCATTGGCCTTTACCAGCTATTCCTGATAGCTATCCTGCATCCGCAGGTGTTTGGCATCAACCCGCCCGGCTGGACGTGGTGGCTGACGCCGCCCGTGTTGCGCAATACCATGGCCGATTGGGCCATTTATTTCCCGATGGGGCTGATTTTTAGTATGCACAACACGGCCGTGAAACCCCGTTTACAGCGTCTGAAATGGATCAGTCTGACGGCCGTGCTGCTCTTGTTTGCGGTGGGCATTTTGAATGCGTTTGGTTTGCTGGCGGCGCCCTGGGCGCGCTTTTTTGCGCCGGTACCGCTCATGCTGCTGCTGCCGATTATCAGCCGTAATGCCATTCCCCAGGTGGGCTGGTTTGAACAGGTGGGGCGGCGCAGTTATGGCATTTATCTGACCCATTTTATTGTGCTGGAGCTGGTGTTGTTTACCATCCGGCAATTGGCGTCGGGACTGTTTGCCTGGCCAGTGTTGATTTACCCGTTGCTGTTTGTGGCTGCTTTGTTCGTGCCGTTGTGGGTGATGGAATGGGCGGCCAAACGGCCGTCTACCCGCAAGGTGTATCGCTACGTTTTTGGCTAAGATGCTCAAACCTGGCTACATCAAGTATCGCACGATCCAATACTTGCGTTATGCCGCGCTGGAAAAGCGGTGGTCGGGACAGGCCGATTACACCCGGTTTATCCTGTTGGGACGGTCGCGGGTGGGGTCGAATATGCTGCGCGGTCTGCTCAATGCCCACAGCCAGATAGTCACGTTTGGCGAGATTTTCCAGAACAAAAATGAGATTGGTTGGGCGATGGAGGGGTTTCCGACCAACGGCCGTACCCGACAACAATTCCTGTACCAGCCCATCCAGCTTTTAGAGCAAAAGTTGTGGCGCAATTATCCAGAGGAAATTAGCGCCGTGGGCTTCAAAATTTTCTATTACCATGCCCGTGATACGGCGTGGACGGCCGTGTGGGAACATTTGCGCCAGGACAAGGATTTACGGATTTTGCACCTGAAGCGGCGCAATTTGCTGGAAGTTCACCTCTCGCGCCAGCGGGCGATGGTTTCTGCCGAATGGGTCAATACCGGCAGTGGCGCGGCCAAAGTGGGTGCGGTGGCGCTGGATTATGCCCAATGTCTGGCCGATTTTGAGCAAACCCGCGCCTGGGAAAGGGAAGCTGAAACCTTTTTCGGCGACCATCCTTATCTGGAACTGGTTTATGAAGAGTTGGCGGCGAACACGGAAGACGAAATGCGCCGGGTGCAAGAATTGTTGGGCGTGGCCTATGAAGCCGTGCAGCCACAAACGCATAAACAACGGCAACGGCCGTTGGCCGACGCCATTACCAATTTCCACGAATTAAAAGCGCAATTTGCCGGGTCGCCCTGGGAATCGTTTTTTGAGGAAGAGACATCCGATTTCTTCGAGAAATCGGATGCCTGAAAGTATATGAAACTCTCCATCGTCATTGTCAGTTGGAATACGGCCGACATCCTGGCGCAATGCCTGGATTCGGTATTTGCCCATGCCCCGGATGCGCCGTTTGAAGTGTGGGTGGTGGATAATGCCTCCACCGATGGTTCCCCGGCGATGGCGCAGCAGCGTTTCCCCCAGGTCAGGCTGCTGCAAAACGAGACGAACCCCGGTTTTGCCACCGCCAACAACCAGGCGATGCGCCAATGTGCCGGCGATTATGTGCTGCTGCTGAACCCGGATACCATTGTGTATGCCGGGGCGCTGCCAACGCTGGTGCAATTTTTAGATAACAACCCGCAGGCGGGCGCATGTGGGGCACGGCTGCTCAATGCCGATGGCTCATTACAGTTATCTTGTTACCCCACCCCCACACTGGAGCGGGAACTGCTGCGCATGTTTCATCTGGACGGGCGTGTCCGTTACCACATGGATAGCTGGGATACCAACACACCCCGCCAGGTGGAGGCACTGTTGGGGGCCTGCATCATGGCCCGGCGGCACATTTTGGAAACGATTGGCCTGATGGACGAGAGCTACTTCATGTTTTCCGAAGAGATTGACCTGTGTTACCGCATCAGCCAGGCGGGTTGGGGCATTTTCTGGGTACCCCAGGCACAAATTGTGCATCTGGGCGGGCAGAGTACACGGCAGGTACAAACAGAGATGTTTTTGCGGCTGTATGAGGGCAAGCTCCGGTATATGCGGAAACATTACGGCCGTGTCACGGCCGTCTTATACAAACTCTTGTTGCTCATGGCTTCCCTGACGCGCCTGCTCATTGCCCCCATTGCCTGGCTGGAGCGCCCGCCCCAGCGGGATGACCATCTGGCCTTAGCCGGGCGCTATTGGCAATTGGTGAAGGAACTGCCTGGTTATTAAGACGGTAATCGGTAATCAGTTATCGGTCATCAGTGACCGATTACCGATTACCGATTACCGATTACCGATGAAAATACTCTACCTCTCCCAACTCATCCCCTACCCCCCCGACGCCGGGCCAAAGGTGCGCATTTACCACGTGCTGGAATATCTGACGCAGGCGGGGCATGAGGTGACGCTGGTGGCCTTTTGCCGGGAAAGTGATAAACCGGCGCACATTGATCATATGCGCCAACTGTGCCACGAATTGCACACCGTGTTGATGCGCCGGTCGCGGGTGAAGGATGTGTGGTATCTGGGCACAAGTTTGCTGCGGCGACGGCCGTTTCTCATTACCCGCGATACGGTGGATGACATGCATCAGTTGATTAAAACGTTGGTGCAGCAAAATGACTTTGATGCGGTTCATGCCGACCAGTTGTGGATGGCCCAATATGCGCTGACGGCGAAGCAAGAGAAACCGGCGTTGACGGCCGTGCTTGACCAACACAACGCCACTTACCTCATCCCCCAACGGCTGGCCGACAGCGCCGGGAATCCCCTGTTGAAGCAAATCCTCAAACAAGAATCGCGCCACATGGCCCAGTTTGAAGTGGCGATGTGTCGCCAGTTTGACCGGGTGGTGTGGGTGACGGCTGATGATAAGGTGGCTGTAGCTGCCGCAGCGGGAAAGGTCGCCGGGCAAATTACCGGCCCGGTCATCCCCATTTGTGCCGACCCGGAAGCAAAACCGGCGGTGGCGCGGGCGGCAGATGCGCGGCGGGTGACGTTTTTGGGCGGGCTGCATTGGCCGCCGAATGCGGCGGGCGTGGTCTGGTTTGCCCGCGAGGTGTGGCCGCTCATTCACCGGGCGGCGCCGGAAGCGTTGTTTACCGTCATTGGCAAAGAACCACCGGCCGAACTGCAAACGCTCAATCTGCCTAATCTGGATGTGACGGGGTATGTGGACGATGTGACGCCATTGTTGCAGGAGACGGCCGTGTTCATTGTACCGCTTCATGCCGGTGGCGGGATGCGCGTAAAAATTGTGGATGGCTGGTCGTGGGCGCTGCCCATCGTCAGCACGACTATTGGCGCGGAGGGGATTGAGTATGGGGACGGCCGTGACATTGTGATCGCGGATACGGACCCTGATTTTGCCCAGGCGGTCATTCGCCTGCTGCAAGAGCCGGAACAGGCGGCGCAGTTGGGGCAGCATGGCCGGGCCACCCTGGAAGCCCGGTATGATTGGCGCAAAACCTACCGGCAGTGGGACGAAATTTACCCAAGAGAGGTGTGATGCAGAAGATTCAACCAAAACAGGTATTGTGGATCGTGTTGGGCGTGTCGGTTTTGTTGCGGCTGGCAGCGGCCGTGTATTTGGGCAATGAAGTGGTGATTTTGCCGGGCACAACCGACCAGTTATCTTACCACAACCTGGGGCTGCGCCTGGTAGCGGGGCATGGTTTTACATTTGGTGAACCCTGGTGGCCCCTGACCCGGCCAGATGAACCAACAGCGCATTGGAGCTTTTTGTATTCGCTGTATGTGGCATTGGTTTATCAGATTTTCGGGCCAAATCCGGTGGTGGCGCGGTTGATTCAGGTGGTGGCGGTGGGGATTTTGCAGCCGTATCTGGCATATTTGATGGGGCGGCGTTTGTTTAATGAATGGTCAGGGGTGGCGGCGGCAGGGCTGACGGCCGTGTATTTTTATTTCATTTACTACGGGGCGACGTTGATGACCGAGCCGTTTTATATCACCGCTATTCTGGCCTCGTTATACGTCACCATCTTGATGGCTGCGCCTGAGGGCAAACATCAACTCCGTTGGGGTTTGTTATTGGGTTTGTTGCTGGGGATTACGGTGCTGCTGCGGCAGTTGTATATGTTGTTTGTGCCGTTTCAAATCCTGTGGTTGTGGTGGGCGCGGTATAAAGGACACGGCCGTGTGCCCTGGGCGCAGACAATCGTGGCCGGTCTGGTGGTGGTGATGATGATTTTGCCCTTCACCTGGTATAACTATGTGCGGTTTGACCGTTTTGTGCTGCTCAATACCAATGCCGGTTATGCCTTTTATCTGGGCAACCACCCCATTTATGGCACACGCTTTATCCCCATTCTGGATAATTATATGCCCTTGATACCCGACGATTTGCCGGTGCGGGAGATGGATGAGGCGGCGCTGGATCAGGAATTTTTGAAACGGGGTATTGGCTTTATAACCGATGATCCCGCCCGGTACATTTTGCTTTCGCTCAGCCGGACGCCCGTTTATTTCACGTTTTGGCCCACATCTGACTCTGATACGGTGAGTAATCTGGCGCGAATAGGCAGTTTTGGCCTGATGCTGCCGTTCATGTTGTATGGGGTTGTGTTGGCGCTGCGCCGCCAGTGGGGGTGGTCATTGTTACAGCAGCCGCTCTTTCTACTTTTGCTGTTCTGTCTGGTTTACACCAGCGTCCACCTGCTGACCTGGGCGCTGATTCGCTACCGGCTGCCGGTGGATGCGGTGTTGCTGGTTTTTGCCGGGTATGGACTGGTGGATTTGGCGGAACGGCTGCTGCCCCGGTTTTTGCCCCGTCTGGCAGCGCGATTGGCGGGGTAAGGCGATGCGTATTTTGTTTGTGGTGCCGTATGTGCCTAATTTGATCCGGGTACGGCCGTATAACCTGATTCGTTACCTGGCAAAATTGGGACACGAAGTGACCGTCGTGACGCTGCAAAGCAGCCCGGCGGAAGCAGATGATGTGGCCCGGCTGGCAAAAGAGTGTCACCGGGTATTGGCGTTTGACCTGCCGCGTTGGCGGTCGTTTTGGAACTGTTTGCGGGTGTTGCCTTCGTCACGGCCGTTGCAAAGTGTCTATTGCTGGCAGCCGCAGATGGCGAACGAGTTAGCCGCGTTAGTGGGCGCAGACACCCCCTTTGATGTGGTTCATGTGGAGCATTTGCGGGGCGTGAAGTATGGGCTGGCGCTGCGGGAGTTACATTCGGCCGTGCCCGTCGTGTGGGACAGCGTGGATTGCATCAGCTTTCTCTTTGAGCAGGCGGCCGACCAGACAAAAAGTGGCTTTGGTCGCTTTATCACCCGGCTAGATTTGAACCGCACGCGCCGCTATGAAGGGGAAGTGGTGAGTCAATTTGACCGGGTGCTGGTGACATCTCCGGCTGATCGTGAGGCGTTTATGGGGTTACGGCCGTCTGGTTTGCCCAAACCGCCCATCACCGTGCTGCCCAACGGTGTGGACCTGGACACTTTCAAACCCGATCCATCGGTGGTGCGTGAGCCAGCGACCATCGTGGTTAGCGGCAAGATGAGCTACCATGCCAACGTCACGATGGTATTGTATCTGGCGGAGCAGGTAATGCCTTTGGTCTGGGCACAGCGGCCAGAGGCGCGGCTGCTGGTGGTGGGTAAAGACCCTTCACCGGCCATACAGAAATTGGCAACAAATCCCCAAGTTGTGGTGACGGGCACAGTGCCGACTGTCACCCCTTATCTTCAGCAGGCAACGCTGGCGGTCGCCCCTATTCCTTACGGCGCCGGTATCCAGAATAAGGTGTTGGAGGCGATGGCCTGCGGGACGCCGGTTGTGGTATCTCCACAGGCAGCTAAGGCGCTGACGGCCGTGCCGCAGCAAGATTTCCTCATGGGAGAGACCCCTACCGCCTTTGCCGCTCAAATCATCTCTCTCCTGAGCAACGGGCCATACTGCCAGCAGATTGGTGACCAGGGATACCAGTTTGTCAGAATGCACCACGACTGGCATCAAATCGCTTACCAACTGGTGGATATTTACCAGTCGCTACAAGCATAATCCTCTACTTTGTTTCCTGGAATGTGCCTCTTCCCCCATTAGTTTTATAGCCCTGTTTGTAAGTTTGATCTTAATATTATGGTACTAGAGTGCTACCAGTGAATGAAGATTTATCAGGCATCATTGTGTGTATTTTTCGGAGGAGCGAGCTTTGCATCCAACAGTCAATTCCCTTGAAAAAGCAATAGGAACTCCATTTAATCCGTTTGATCAGGTTTCTGTATTTTTTCAGCAAAACCAATGGAGATTTCTTACTTCGGTTCTGATCATCAATGACTTTTTGATGGTTGGCATGGCATTTCTCATAGCTTATCTGGTGCGGTTCTTTTCTGATTTGCCCTTATTTGAAGCGGGCAGTACCCCTGTTTATGATTTTTATCGCAATGTGAGTTTCTTTTTGAATCCCATATGGGCGGCGATTTTTTGGGGTTTCGGTCTCTATAACCGCCGCAATTTGCTGGGTGGTACCCAGGAGTATTCGCTGATATTCCGGGCTGCCAGTGTGGGCATCATGACCGTAGTGTTCATTAGCTTCTTGAAAGTTGATTTTGTGTTGGCGCGCGGGTGGTTATTGGTTGCCTGGCTGTTTACCTTTGTTTTTGTTAGTTTGGGGCGCTTTTGGATTCGCCGGATTGTCTATGCTCTGCGTAAGCGGGGTTATTATTTATCCCCGGCGTTGATTGTGGGCACAAACGAAGAAGGTAAATTGTTAGGGGAACAACTGGTGGGCTGGCAAACTTCTGGCCTGCATATATTGGGTTATGTGGATGATGAGATGAAGCCAGGTGCGGCCGTTTACAAACAACTACAATGCCTGGGTGATACCCGCCATCTGGATCACTTCATATCCAAGTATGGCATTGAGGAACTCATTATTGCCACCAGCTCGATGACCCGCAATGAAATGCTCAGCATTTTTAAGAAGTATGGTTTAGTGAGTGGATTAAACCTCAGGCTTTCATCCGGCCTTTTTGAAATTATCACCACCGGATTGGAAGTTAAAGAAATGGCTTGCACACCCTTAGTTCGGGTACAAAAGGTGCGCATGACCGGGATGGATAGTGTTTTTAAGTTGATGATAGATTATGGCATTATCATTCCTGGTTTGTTGGTTGTTATACCGCTCATGGCCGTGATCGCCCTTGTCATTAAGTTAGATTCTCCTGGGCCGGCTATTTATCGGCGGCGGGTGATGGGTATTAACGGCCGTCAATTTGATGCCTATAAATTCCGCACCATGCATGTTGATGGCGATGAGATTCTCACGCGACATCCTGAATTGCAGAAAGAGTTGTCAGTAAATCATAAGCTTAAAGATGATCCCCGAATAACGCGCGTTGGCAAATTCTTGCGTAAAGCCAGCCTGGATGAGCTGCCCCAATTAGTCAATGTCGGTAAACGAGAGATGTCTCTTGTTGGCCCGCGCATGATTTCGCCATCCGAGATGGAAAAATACAATGATTGGGCTTTGAATTTGCTTACGGTATTGCCTGGTATTACAGGTTTGTGGCAAGTCAGCGGCCGTTCCGATATTTCGTATGACGAAAGAGTTAGATTGGATATGTACTACATTCGGAATTGGACCATCTGGCTAGATATTCAGTTGTTGCTGCAAACCATTCCGGCCATGCTGAAAGGCCGGGGAGCCTATTAACCAACCCCATAGATCGGTCGAATAACTCGACCGACGAAAAAGAGAACATTATGATTATTGTTCAAACGCCTTTACGTGTGAGTTTTTTTGGCGGGGGGACAGATTTCCCTTCCTACTATACGCAGGAAGGAGGGTGTGTCCTGGGCACAGCTATTGATAAGTACATCTTTGTCACCATTAAAGAACGATTTGACCGCAAATTGCGCGTAGGCTGGACTAAGACGGAAATGGTGGATAGCGTGGATGAAGTTCATCACGAACTCATTCGTGAAGCTTTGCGCATGACCGGCATTCGTGAAGGAGTGGAAATCACCACCATGGGGGATATTCCCTCAGAGGGTTCCGGGCTGGGTTCATCGGCTACGGTGACCGTTGGCGCTCTTCATGCCATGTACAGCCTGTTGGGTGAATTGGTGCCTGCTGAAAACTTGGCGCAGGAAGCTTGTCGTATTGAAATTGATATTCTCAACAAGCCAAGTGGTGTACAGGACCAGTATCTTGCCGCTTTCGGCGGGTTTCGCTTTATGGACTTTAGAACCGATGGCTCTGTGAGATCGGAACGCATTCCGTTAACGGCCGAACAAAGAAAAAAGCTCAATGAGAGTACAATGCTCTTTTTCACCGGCGTCACCCGTCGTTCGGACAGTGTATTAACAGAACAAAAACAAAACATCCAGAACAAACTATCCATCCTCAAGGAAATGAAGCATATTACGTATACGGCACGCGAGGAAGTGCTGGCCGGTAATGTGGATGCCATAGGTCATTTGTTACACGAGAGTTGGATTCTCAAACGCCAACTTGCCAGCCAGATCAGCAACGGTATGCTTGATGAGGTCTACTGTCTGGCTCGTAAGGCGGGAGCTATCGGCGGCAAAATTTCGGGAGCAGGGGGAGGGGGGTTTTTGTTATTATACTGTCCTTATGAGTGTCAGGATTCGGTGCGGAAATCTTTAAGCGGACTGCAAGAATTGCATTTTAAGTTAGAGCCAGATGGCTCGAAGGTTATTTTTAATTATTTGCGAGCATAGTTTTATGGGAGTATGTAAGTGAATCAGAACCAGCACATTAGCCAATACATTTTTGACCTGAAACAAACCCTGGACATGCTGCCATTGGACAGAATTGCTCAAGCTATTGATATATTGCAGGAAGCACGGCTGCACGGCCGTCAGGTATTCATTATGGGTAACGGTGGTAGCGCCTCTACCGCCTCCCATTTTGTCTGTGATCTGAGCAAAAACACCCGCCAGCCTGGCTGGCCGCACTTCAAAGTGATTGGTCTGGCAGATAACATGGCCTCCTTCTCCGCCTTTGCTAACGATGAAGGCTATGCCTCTGTCTTTGCGCAGCAGATGTCTCCATTTATTCAACCAGATGACATTGTCATTGCGATTTCAACCAGTGGAAATTCGCCTAATGTATTGGAGGGTGTAGCCCTGGCAAACCAGGTTGGCGCTTACACCATCGGCTTTACCGGCTTTGCTGGCGGCAAACTCAGTTCAATGGTTGATCTGGATGTGCATGTGCCCAGCCATTGTATTGAGCATGTTGAAGATATTCACTTAATGCTGGAACATCTGATGGTTTCTGTATTACGTCAATCCGCCACATTAACATTAAAAATGGACAAAGTGCAACCCGTGGCGGCATCAGATATACTTGGTTAGGCGTTTTTGTTAAGTTGGACATTTGATTATGGAATTAGAACGGCTTTTTGTGGTATTACGCAAGTGGTGGTGGTTTATGCTATTAGCCATGATTGTGGCTGGCGTATCCAGTTTTCTTGCGGTGCGCCGACAGCCGATCAACTACCAGGCCAGAGCTGTTTTGATGGTTGGGAATGCCCTCAATAATCCGACACCCACTGGCAACGACTTTTCTTTACCACAACAATTAGCAGCTTTATATGCGCCTATTGCCGAATCTGCGGCCGTGCGCGAACGTACACAAGAAGTCTTGGGATTGAGCTTTTTACCGGGGTATTCTGCGCGTGCCATGACTAACGGGCCATTTATTGAGATTATAGTTACAGACACAAATCCGGAACGTGCCAAAGCAGTAGCAAATGAATTGGCTAATCAGCTAATTCTGCAAAGTCCAACAGCCCCAAACCCAGATGATGTTAAGCAAGCTGAGTTTGTTGCCAGTCAACTGGCAGATCTTCAGGCGTCAATAGAAGAAACCCAGGCTGAAATACTGGCAAAGGAAAACGAACTGCAAAGTGTTACCAGCGCGCGCGATATTGCTACACTAGAAGGAGAAATTGAAGCTTTACGCAGTAAGTTGCGCAGCACCCGTGCTATTTACGCGGATTATTTAGTGGGGGTAGGTGGGGGTTCCGTCAACAGCATCACGCTATTTAGTGCCGCAAACGCGGCAATTCGTGTAGGTTCTGGCAGCATGACGACTGTCCTGGTTGTGGCCGCCATTGGGTTTATGCTGGCTTTCGGTGCGGCTTATATGCTTGAATATCTGGACGATACCATTAAAAAGCCAGATGATATTAAGTGGACTTCTAATTTGCAGGCTTTGCCGGGTATTGGCCGATTTGAAACAGACGGCAGCGATCACAGCAAACTCATCACGCTTACGCAGCCTCGTTCGCCCAATGCTGAATCGTATCGAGCGTTGCGTACAAACATCAAAGCGGCCGTTGAAGATCACCTCAGTGGCACATTGTTGGTAACCAGCGCTCGACCTGGGGAAGGCAAAAGCGTGACATCTGCCAATCTGGCCATAGCGATGGCGCAGCAAGGGCATAATGTTTTGCTTATTGATGGAGACCTGCGACGGCCTATGCAGCATCATCTTTTCGATTTGCGGCGAGAACCTGGGCTGGCCGATCTGTTGCATGAACTAAATGTAAATGACCACATTAAGGACATAGAAGGTTTACTGAAAGGAGTTTTGCAGCGAACGCCGGAACGGCGTCTGGTCGTCTTGACTTGTGGGTCAATCAAACAAGTGGCATTTGAGTTGTTAAGCTCAGAGATTATGCACAAGATTTTGGATGCATTGTCGAATCGGTTTGATTTTGTCATTCTGGATAGTCCTCCGGTATTGGCTGTATCTGATGCGGTGGGGTTAAGTACGCAGGTGGATTATGTGATTATTGTGGGCGAAGCCCACAAACTGCGTCGCAAGGAGTTGCGGGAAGTTGAAAGCCGATTACGAGAGGCCAATGCCAATGTGATTGGCATTACACTAAATCGTGTGAAACGGCAGAACACAGGTTTTTACTATACTTACTATCGGGAGTATGTTGAGGAAGATAATGAAAAACCCAAAGACGGCCGTAACAAAAAAGCTAAATCTGCTGTCTCTGAAAAACCAAAAGATGCCAGACAGTCTGATCCCTTAACCATAGAACCTCAGCCAGAAAACTTGAGCTAAACGATAATAAAAATAAAAGCCCGGCAATTTGCCGGGCTTTTTTATTCAAGCTAATAGTTGATCTGGATTAAATGGATGTGGCCGCGTCCGTTTGATAATCGCGCACAGAAGTAGTCTCACCACGAGTTTCCATAATCGGCGTTTCACTCCACTCTTCGTGCTGGCTCATGCGTGCTGACAGAGCGCAAACACTGATGACTATCACGGCCGTTACTACTAAATAAACTCCAATTGCAATTAACCAGATCATCTTAAAGTTCCTTCCTCTTCACGCGCAACCCTCTTATTATAATACTTGCATAAAAAAAGGTTGGCAACATTGTATAAAGTTGTGCCTGGGAATGCATTAGTACGCAAGACCCATAAACCTTAAGTTCAGTCGCAACCTCCTTTCATTACAGTGAGCCAGGTGCAGCAGACGGTATGGTCCCATTCAGCTTGAGTGTGTCTCAGAATCTGCATCTATCTTATAAGGGAGAAAATATCTTGGTGCAGAAACTAAGTCCATTGATGGCAGTTGGTCGGTGGGGGGCAATTCTTCTATTACTGATAATTCTATTGTCTATGGTGGCCATTAGCCCGGCCCGCACCGACGATGCCGGTTATGCCCTGACGTTTAACGGCCTGACCCATCACGTGAATCTGGGCGATACCGGGAACATTATGCCGGGCGATGGCTGGACGAGCGCCATGTCTATCTCGGTATGGCTGCGCCCGCAAGGAACCACCAGCCCGGCCACGCATCCATCATCCGGCCAGCTTATTGTGGGTAATGATCGCCCGCGCCTGTTTGGCATTTCCCGCGCCACCTACAATGGACAGGATCGCATTTGGGTTTGGAATGCTGATAGTAATGGGGTGGACATGATCGGCATTGAGTTTACCCCTGACGAATGGCTGCAAGTGAGCCTGGTGCATGTCAATGATACTTTATATGCCTACAAGAATGGGGAACTGGTTGGTTCTGTAGCCAGCGGCAATACAATGTTGCCTGGCGGAACCTCCGATGGCATCCTGTATATTGGCGGCAACGGCCGTACCACTACTACCCCCTACTTCAACGGTGACATTGACGAGGTGCGCCTATGGAATGTGGGTTTAGACCAAAGCACCATCCAGGCCTGGACATACCAGGTTGTTACCTCTGCCCATCCTGACTGGTTGAACCTGATGGCTTATTATCAGATGTCTGACGGGGCCGGTGTGATGCTGACGGATAACAGCGCCAACAATAACACCGGCACACTCGCCGGCGGTATGGGTGATACAAATTGGGTTACGTCAGGCGCGTTTTTGTTGCCGGGCACACCCACGCCCACGGCCGTGACCCCCACCTTTACCCCCACACAAACACCGTCTGTCCCCACATCAACCCCTACCGAAACGCCCGTTCAGCCTACATCTACCCCAACGAATACCCCGTTAATGACCACCACCCCCTCACCTGAGCCGACAAACACCACACCATCACCCACGCCATTGCCAGGCCTGGACTACGCGCTGGCTTTTGATGGCAATAACGATTATGTGCGTCTGGCCGAAACATCTCAGATCATGGCCCCCGGTTGGCAGGATACCAAAACGGTCAGTCTGTGGGTGAAACCCCTGGGTAACGCCCATTGCACCTTCCAATCTCCGGCCCATTGTGATGCCATCTTCGGTGATCGCGCGCGCTGGTGGGGCATTTCGCGGGGTACTATCAGCGGTAATGACCGCCTCTGGCTGTGGAACTACGACGGCAGTTACGACCTGGTAGGTATTGAATATACCGTTGGTGAGTGGGTTCACATCGCCATGGTACACGGTAACGGCCAACTATTGGCCTACAAAAATGGCATCCTGGTGGGCAGCACCCCCAGCGGCACCACCTTGCAGCCCAATACCGGCGCGCAGCCCGTTTTGCATCTGGGCGGGATCATCAACACGGTAGATCGTAACTGGACTTTTGCCGGATACTTGGATGAAGTTCAAATCTGGGATGCAGCCCGCTCTCAGGCCGAGATCATACAGGATATGAGCCAGCCTTTAAGCGGCTCGGAAGCGGGCCTGGCAGCTTATTACCAGATGTCCGATGGGTCTGGGCTTTCCCTCTCCGATAACAGCGGGCATGGCTGGACGGGCACTTTGTTTGATGGCGGTCAGGGTGTACCGCCGGATGGGTCGCCGCCCGAATGGGTTTCACCCGGCGTTTTTGGTGGTGAGCCGGCGCCTACGGCTACGCCAACCAACACGCCTACGCCCACTGCTACACCTGAAGGCACGGCCGTGCCCACCAACACGCCCGCGCCTACCAATACCTCTACGCCGCCACCGCCGACGCCCACACCTACCAATACCGCTACCCCACCACCGCCGACAGCCACGCCCACCAGCACATCGGTTGGCCCCACGCCTACACCTGGCTCTGGGGATAGCTCTGCGCTGCAATTTGATGGCATTGCCAACTATATGCGCCTGGGTACCACCAGCGATGTCATGGGCAGCGGCGACTGGAACAATGAAAAAACCGTCTCTGTGTGGGTGAAGCCCGCACCGGGCAACAGCCCGGCTACACAGCCTTCGGCAGGCGCTTTATTGGCCGGTAATGATCGGCCGCGTAATTTCGGTATTACCCGCGCCACCTACAACGGCGCTGACCGCATCTGGGTGTGGAACGCCGACGCCAGCGGTGCAGATTTTGTGGGCATTGACTTTACCCCTGGTGAATGGGTGCATATTGCCCTGGTACATTCCGGGGGAACGCTTTACGCTTACAAAAACGGGCAACTGGTGGGCAGTGTCGCCAGCGGCGCAACCCAGTCCCCCGGCAGCATGGGCACCATGTATGCCGCCGGCACCGGGCGCGGCCAATACCTGGCCGGGGAACTGGATGAGATTCGTATCTGGGATGTAGCGCTGGACGCACCGACGCTACAGGCATGGATGTATCAGGAAGTGAGCGCCGGTCACCCCCATTGGCCAAACCTGTTGGCTTATTACCAGATGAATGAGGGGGCCGGCACGGCCGTGACCGACAGCAGCCCCCACGACCACAACGCTACCCTCCAGGGCGGCATGGGTAACAATAACTGGGTTCCCGGCCCCTGGTAGGAATTTACAAACGTCACCCGGTAGAGGAAAATTGCCGCCTGACCACGACCTTTTTGTGGTCAGGCGCTTTATTTTTGAGCAATAGTTTGTAGTAGGTGATTTATCGCCTTCTGACGGCACTCAAGTGCCTACTACAAACTATTTTAGGAAGAATGTCAGATTCACATGGTTAACTCTGGTAAGCGGGAAGCGAGAATGAGTAAAGGAATTGTCATCATGTTTACACGACGCCACAATCGGCATATTCATAGCCTGGTCAGTTTTGGTTTAGCTCTCGTTTTTGGATTCTGGTTGGTAAATACCCTCCGCGCTGCTCCCAATGGGGATTATGCGCTGGATTTCGATGGTGTGAGTGACTGGGTGGAATTGGGTAGGGCAATAGATTTGATTGGTACGGACTGGCGTATGACCAAGACAGTCAGTCTGTGGATGCGTCCCACAACTTCAGCTCCTGTTGTAGGCAACTTCATTGAAGGTGCTGCCGTATTTGGAGATTTCCCGCGTTGGTTTGGCATCTATTGGGCGAATCAAGACGGTAACGACAAGATATGGGTTTTTAATGAAGATGGATACACGCCTGGCGCAGTTGTGAGCTTTGCTCACGACCCTGGAGAATGGGTACATATTACCCTTGTACATGCCAATACGCAGCTGAATGTTTACCGAAACGGTGAACTAATGGGTAGTGTAGCCACCGGTCCAACGGCCCAGGTAATAGCTGATCAAGCCCCGACCCAGGTAAACACTTTCCGGTTACGCATAGGTGGTTCTATTCAAATTGGTGCAAATCCGTGGCACACTTTGTTTACAGGACAGGTGGATGATGTAGGTATATGGGATGGGGCTCGTACTCAGGATCAAGTTCGCCAAAGCATATACAGCCATTTGAGTGGAAGCGAATCTGGCTTGGTTGCTTACTATCGGATGTCCAATGGGAGCGGTACGGTACTGACCGATAACAGTGTCAATGGAAATGATGGAACGTTGCAGGACGGCCGTACCGGCACGAATACGCCCGCTCCACCTGATGGAGACACGGCCGTATGGGTGGCTTCTGGCGCATTTACCGGGCCACGTATGGCTTTGGATTTTGATGGGGTGGATGATTATGTGGACGTGGGCAGTGATGCGGTGACGGTGATTGGCAGTGGTTGGGCGGGGACAAAATCGGTGGAGGTGTGGCTACGGCCGTCCGCCACTGGAATCCTCACCGACACGGCCGTACAAGGCAACCTGATCTTCGGCGGCGCACAGTGGGGCATTTCCCAGGCGACCATTGGCGGCGAGGACAGGTTGTGGCTGTGGAACAACGATGGGGACGAAGACCGGATTGGCCTGCCTTACACCCCCGGTGCATGGACGCATGTAGCCCTGGTACACAGTGGGGGGATTTTGACAGCTTACCAGGACGGCCGTGCCGCCGGCAGTATCGCCAGTGGGAATACCGCTGCTGACAGCCTGTTGACTGTCGGTGGCAACACAAGCGGCAACCATTTCCAGGGGCAACTTGACGAACTGCGCCTCTGGGACACCACCCGCACCGCCTCCCAAATCCTGGCCAACGCCTACCAGACGGTAGCACCGGACGAAAGTGGTCTGGCGGCCTATTATCGTTTTGACCAGGAAAATGAGGTTGGGCAAACAGAAGTAGTGGACTCCACTGGCAACGGCCATCACGCCACCATGACCAATATGTCCCCTAACGCCGATTGGGTGCTTTCTACCGCCTTCAACACCTGGATTGGTGGCGACGACCAGACCTGGGCCGATGGCGGTAACTGGAGCCGATATACTGCCACCGATACCCGCCTGGGCATTACGCGCTACCCTAACAGTTTTACTGCTACTGTTACCACACCGACCACCATTTTGGATGCGGTCATATCGCCAGACGCCGATCTGGTGGTGGACGATACTTTGACTGTCACCACCCGGCTGCTTGGGCCAGGCCATGTCACCGTCAACGGCGACCTGTTCAACCTGGGCAGCATGGAGGTGGCGACTGTCACAGTCGCTTCCGGCGCGCTTTTGAGAGTAGAGAGTGGTGGAGCATTGACAGTTACCGGATTATTGCAAAATAATGGTACGTTGAGTCAGACCCAACCTGTATCCGGTAGCGTTGCCAGCTTCTTTGACACCGGCGCTTATGGCGGTGTGCAGATAGATAGCAACGGACAAAACCTGGGCGAAACGGCCGTGAGCATTCGTGGTAATCAAAATTGCACCTCTACACCCAACGAGACCGTCCGGCGTTGTTTTGACATTACGCCCGAATTTACGCCCACCATCGGCGTATCCATCACCTTTGCCTTTGCTGATGATGAACTTCCGCTGGCGATGGATTGCAATACCTTGAATGTTTACCACTGGAATGGCAGCGGTTGGGATGTTATCACGCCTACTGTGCGTACGTGCAGTTCACCTCTGAGTTTTATCACGGTAGAGGATGTCACCGACTTTTCGCCCTTTGTTTTGCGTTCGCCCAATTCACCCACGGCCGTCACCCTGCACTCCTTCTCCCTGACGACCGGTATTGACGGCACTAAGGTGCTGCCCGCGCTCGTCTTTTTACTGACAATAACCGGGGCGGTGTTGTGGTGGCATTTCCGGCGACGCGCCCAAAACGTTCGCTGAAGATCGTCGTTCTGTTGAAGTTAAACGGCCGTCAACCATCAGATTGACGGCCGTTTTTTATTGCCTCTCGCCCCCAATCCCTTTACAACCCCCGCATATTCCCTTCATAATCTCTTAACAGCTTCACGCTACTCTACCAGAGGCAAAGGACGAATGACCAATGACAAAGGACGATGCCCATGTCTAAAACCATTCTTGTTGTAGATGATGAAGAGCGGCTGGTCTCCCTGGTGACGGCCTACCTGGAACAGGGCGGTTTTCGGGTGGTGGCGGCGCGCAACGGCCGTGACGCTCTTTTCCTCGCCCGCCAGGAAAAACCCGACCTCATCCTGCTAGACGTGATGATGCCCGAATTGGACGGCTACCAATTTCTGCGCCAGCACCGCCAGGAGCGCAACACCCCTGTTATTCTGCTCACCGCCAAAGTTGAAGAAGATGACCGCGTTCTCGGTTTGGAACTGGGCGCGGACGATTATGTGACCAAACCGTTCAGCCCGCGTGAACTGCTGGCGCGGGTGCGCGCCCTGCTGCGCCGTACCGGCCAAAATTTGCCGGACGCCGGCATGTTGCGCGCCGGTGATATTACTCTGGACAAAGACAGCTTCCTGGTAAAAGTCAATGAGGTGCGCGTAGACCTCACCCGCTCCGAGTTTGATTTGTTGGCGGCGATGATGGCTGCGCCTGGCCGCACGTTTTCCCGTTTCGATTTGTTAGAACGGCTGCAAGGCGACGACTTTGAAGGCTATGAGCGCACCATTGACGTGCATATCAAAAACCTGCGCGCCAAAATAGAACCAGACCCCCGCCAACCCCGTTACATTGAAACCGTGTATGGCGTGGGTTACCGGTTTGCCCCGGAGTAAGATGGCTGCTCTGAACCGCTCCCTGGCTTTCAAACTGACTCTGGCTTTCTTATTTGTCAGCCTGACCGGCATTGCCCTGGTGGCATTTCTGGCCAGCCGCATCACGGCCGTTGAATTTGGCAACTACATCACCGAACAAAACCAGACCCTCCTGGCCGAGCAACTGGCCGATTATTACACAGCCAACGGGGGTTGGAGCGGCGTTCACCAGTTAATGCCCCGTGTGCTTGGTGGGCACATGATGGGAATGGGCAGCGGCCAGGGAGCCAACCGCAACCCCTTTGCCATCACCGACGCCCAGGGCGTGGCCGTATTGCCCGGCGGCGGCTTGCGCGTGGGTGAGCGTATCACGCTCGCTCTGGCCCAAACCGGGACGTCCATTGTGGCAAATGGGCAAGTGGTGGGGTATGTGGTGGAACCGGGCGAAGCGGAGCAGCAGCAGTTACGGGCTTTTTTTGCGCGGCGGGTGAACCTGGCTATTTTGCTGGCAGCGGTGGGCGCGGTGGGCGTCTCGTTGCTGTTGGCCGGTTTGTTGTCGCGGAGTGTGACCCGGCCGTTGCAAGAACTCACCCACGCCACCCACCGCATGGCCCAGGGCGACCTGGCCCAGCAAGTACCCGTGCGCAGCGAAGACGAATTGGGCCAGTTAGCCGCCTCTTTCAACCAGATGAGCGCCCAACTGGCGCGCGCCCAGGCACTGCGCCGCCAGATGACGGCCGACATCGCCCACGATTTACGCACGCCGCTCAGCATCATCCTCGGCCATGCCGAAGCCTTGCGTGACGGTGTTTTGCCGGCCAACCAAGCCACGCTGGAGATTGTCTATGACGAAGCGCGGCGGTTGAACCGGCTCATTGAAGATTTGCGCACCCTCTCCCTGGCCGAAGCCGGGGAATTGACATTGGCGCTGCGCCCGGTTGCGCCCCAATCCATGCTGGAGCGCGCCTATGCCGCGCACCTGCCCCAGGCACATGAGCGGCACATTACCCTGACGCTGGCGGCCAACCCCCATTTACCGTTGGTACAGGCCGACCCGGATCGTATGGCGCAGGTGTTGGACAATCTGGTGAGTAATGCGCTGCGCTTTACGCCGGCCGACGGCCGTGTCACCCTCTCCGCCCGCGCCCAAGACCACAGCGCCGTGCTGCTCTCCGTGCAGGACAGCGGCCCCGGTCTTTCCCCCGACGCGCTGACCCACGCCTTTGACCGCTTCTATCGCGGTGACATCGCCCGCCAGCGCCAGCCAGATGGCGGCTCCGGCCTGGGCTTAGCCATTGTCAAATCATTGGTGGAAGCGCAGCACGGCCGTATTTGGGCCGAAAACCAGCCAGACGAGGGCGCTTCCTTCAATATTCTCCTCCCCACTTCAAATTCAACGAGTTAGTTGTCAACGCTCAGTACAAAATGGCTGAAGTGCGTTCCGCAATGAAGAACTCCCACCTCTGCTCCAGCCCAGCAAACGATAACTCCATGCTTGACAGTCAAGCCAAAATAGTTTACACTGTTAACTAGGTTTACGATGTAAACATTTATGAATTATGACCCTTACCAGACGAGAACTTAAACGGGAAGAAACCGAAGCCGAAATTAAAGAAGTCGCCCGGCAGCAAATGGCCGAAGTGGGTGCTGCCGCGCTTTCTTTGCGCTCCATAGCGCGGGAAATGGGGCTGACGGCCCCGGCACTCTACCGCTACTTTGCCAATCGGGATGCGCTGGTGACGGCGCTCATTGTGGAAGCCTATAGGGCGCTGGCGACGGCGATGGCCGCAGCGGATGCCGCCAGGGCAAGGGATGATTTTAACGGCCGTTTCCAGGCCATCGCCTTTGCTTTTCGGAACTGGGCCATGCAGCACCCGCAAGACTTTACACTCATCTACGGCACCCCTATTCCCGGCTACGTAGCCCCGCGCGATCAAACGGTGGAACCGGCCGGACAGGTGCTGCAAACCATCGGCTTCCTGCTGACTGAAGCATGGCAGGCAGATAAGCTTACCATTCCCCAACCCTATGAAGAGCTGCCTCCGGCGCTGCAAACATCCGTGGGCGGACTGCTGCAAGACTTGCCTGAAGGTGTTCCGGCCAGCGGCGTGGTACTCACCATGAGCATTTGGGCGCGGCTCTATGGCGTGGTCTGGGGCGAATTGTACGGACACTTTGTGCCCGGCCTGGCTGAGTCCGGAGCGCTTTATCAGGTGGAAGTAGCCGTCATCTGTGCTGAGCTGGGACTGGAAGATTCGTAATCTGTTGTCCGGAGACCGTTGTCCGGAGACCGTTATCCGTGACCCATCATCTGACGCGTCATCTGACGGGGTGTCATTCACTAATTGAAATGGCAACTGTATAGTTGATCGGGCGCTGGCAGGGGTTGGCGTGTTAAGTGTTGTTGACCACAAGTGTGGGGTAACACGGCCGTCTCTTTCCCCTGCCTGCCTATCGTGGCCCGGTTCACCAACCTGGTCACACGGAGAAACCTGAATGAACACATTGCCTATGAACGCAAGATTGATGGAAAACACGGCCGTGACCACCCACCAACGCGCCATCCTCACCGGCATTGGGGAACCGGAGCGGCTGCAATTGGTGACGGAAGCGCGGCCCGAACCCCAGGCCGGCGAAGTACGGGTCAAAGTATTGGCCTCTGGTGTAGCCTTTGCCGACGTGCTGTGCCGCCGGGGTTTGTATCCCATGATGCCTAAACTGCCGTTTACACCTGGTTATGACCTGGTGGGTGTGGTGGATGAGGTGGGGGCCAGTGTGGCGACCATGCACCGGGGACAGCGGGTGGCGGCCATGCTGCCAAAATTTGGAGCCAATGCCGAATATGTTTGTGTCCCGGCGGCCTATCTGGTTCCGGCGCCTGATGGTGTAGACCCGGTGGTGGCCACGGCCGTTATCCTCAACTATCTCACAGCGCACCGCCTGTTGCATGACAAAACAAAAGCACAGCCCGGCGAGCGGCTGCTGGTGCATAGTGCGGCGGGCGGCGTGGGCACGGCCGTGCTGCAACTTGGCCGCGCTCTGGGATTGGAGCTATACGGTACAGCCTCGAAGGGCAAGTTGGAACTGGTTGCCCGCCTGGGGGCAACACCCATTGATTACCAGACCGAGGACTTTGCCGCCCGCATCCGTCAGCTTACCGGTGATGGCGTGGATATTGTCTGTGACCCGGTGGGCGGTGAAACACTGGCAAAATCATACCGGCTGCTCCGGCGGGGCGGGCGACTGGTGAACTATGGCATGTTCAATGCCCGCCACAGCGGCAAGTGGGGCTTTGCCCGCAATATGGCCCGGCTGGTCTGGTATAGTTTGCAACCGGACGGCCGTAAAGCGATGCTTTATGGCAATACCCCCAGCCTGGTAAAACAAGATACCGCCGGGTATCGGCACAGCTTAACGGCGCTGTTTGCCATGCTGGCCGAGGGCCGTATTGCGCCCATCATGGGCCCAACCCTGCCCCTGAGCGACATCGCCGCCGCCCACCACCTGCTGGAAACGGGCGCTGTGTCCGGCAAAATCATTCTGACCTCAAACCATAAATTATGAACATTAAAATTCATCCCATCCAGACCGGCCTGGTTAAAATTAAACGCAGCCAGGTGAACCGCGCCGCAAATAATTTGCCCCAACCACTTAATTTGTTTTTCCAGACCGGGTGGAGTGATTGGCTGCCCATCCTGGCCTGGATCATTGAGCATCCGGAAGGGTTGTTTGTGGTGGACACAGGCGAGACGGCTCGTGTTTTGGAGCCGGGTTATTTCCCGCGCCGGCATCCGTATTATCGCTGGGCGGTGCAGTTTGACATTCAGCCGGCGGATGAGATAGGGCCACAAATGCGCCGGTTGGGGATGTTGCCGGGGGATGTGACGGCCGTCATCCTCACCCATTTGCACACCGACCATGCCGGTGGTCTGTACCACTTTCCACATCATCGCATCCTGATTCATCCCCAGGAGTGGCAGGCAGCGGCGGGGCGGGCAGGCACACTAAACGGCTACGTGCGCCACAACTGGCCGATGGGGTTAAAGCCTGAATTTGTGCGTTATGTGCCGGAAGCGGTAGGGCCATTTGCCGGGAGTATGGCGGTGACGGGGGACGGCCGTATCCGCCTGATTCCCACACCCGGCCACACACCACACCACCTGTCTGTGCTGGTGCAAACAGAGACCACCACCTGCTTCCTGGCCGGGGACGCCTCTTACACCGAGGCGCTGATGCAGGCCGGGCAGCCGGACGGGGTGAGCGTGCCCGCCGCCGCCCAGACGCTGCAACACATTCGCCAGTTGGGTGAGGACACGGCCGTCACTTACCTGCCCGCCCACGACCCCGAATCAATTGCCCGGCTGCACCGGGCGCAGGGTCAGGTTGTGGCTGGATAAGTTCCTGAGGAGTACAATGCACATCATTTCCCCACTAGATTCGGCGGCAACTCGCCGGGAGGGCACAACAAAATGAACGCATTAGATATTCTCAAGTATGGGCATTTTACCGTTTTGGGTTCTGTCAAAGATTTGCCGGAAGCCGATTGGCAAACCGGCGGCGTCTGCGGCGTCTGGTCTGTCAAACAGATCATCGCTCATCTGGCTTCGTTTGAGCAGCTATTGGTGGAGATTCTCGAAAATGTATCGGGCAGCGCTTCCGGCCCTGTGTTAGAACGGTATAAGGCCGACATTCTGGCCTTTAATGACGAAGAGGTAACGGCGCGCCAGAATTTGAACGCCGCCCAAACAATGGCCGAATATGAAACTCTCCAGGCGCAAACGATGCCGCTGCTGGCGCAAATCCCCGCCGCGCAGCGGCGCGAAAATGGCCTCCTGCCCTGGTACGGCGCGGAATATGACCTGGACGATTTTCTGGTCTACACCTACTATGGCCACAAGCGGGAACACTGCGCCCAAATTGCCGTCTTTCGTGATCAAATCAAACGGTAGGAAAGCCAAAGGGATTTGTGTCTTTGCTGTGGCCGGTTTCTAACCGCGCCGCCCCCTGTTTGCTTGCGGCCACGCAAATCTTCAACCAAATTTCAACCTGAAACCGGCTTGTCTTAGCGTATAATCAGGAGGATTGAGCGTATCGCTCATTCTCATAGCGTTTGTAAAATTGTGACCTCTCCCATGGCAGCATCTTCCTGGTAAAAGAGGGCGGCCATACTTTTACGGCGGCTCAGGAGAGCCGGAAATGAAAGAAAAAGTTGTCTTTTGCGTTGTATTGTTCGTGTTGTTGTTTTGCGGGCAGATGCTTTCCACTCCGCCCGCCCACGCCCAGGTCACCTGTACTTCAAATGAGACACCCGTTACATATACTGCTGCAGGAGGATGGGATTGTAACCAGGTACCTACGATTAATGATATTGTCATTATCCAGAGTGGTCACAACAAACTCATCACTGGTTCCGGTGGAGATGGCTTTGCCGGTACTCTAACCGTCAATGGCACATTACGGGTAGGTAATAATGCAACGATTCGAGCATTAACTGTAGGGGGTGATATTACAGTTGGTACTGGAGGCAGCCTTTTACCAGCATTAAATGCGACCTTGAATGTGACACATCAGGTTAACATCGGCGGTAATCTGACAAATAATGGCACGTTTGACGCCCGCGATACAGATGGCTCAGGCGCTATCCACAGTTTTAATACCACCTTCACCGGTTCTATCACCCAAACGATCAGTGGCAGCAGCCCGGCCCGGTTTAATAGTCTGACGGTCAACGACACGGCCGTGGTGGTTGTGCCGGCGGGAGCCACGCAGCCAACAGTGGAAGGCACGCTGACCAATAATGGCACATTGGTGCAGGAGCGCCCGGTGGTTAGCGCCACGGTGCCCTTCCTGGAAATCAGAGATTTTGCCGGCACGGCCGTGAAATACCGGGGTGTGGAAGTGACCAGCGCCGCCGACCTGGGCGATGTCACGGTTTTGGTGGAAAAGGTGAATTACAACAGTGACGAGTTTTGCACCACGTCCGGGGACAATTCCCCGGTGTATGCCGACCGCTGTTTCACTATCACGCCAGATACCAGCGACACGGCCGTCATTCGTCTGTACGCCCTGAATCCCGGCGAATTAAATAACATCGCGGTGGATGATCTGGCCGTTTATCGCCATATTCCCACCAGCGGTTGGGTGAAATTGAGTACACTGGAAAATTCGGGCACGGTGGATGGTGGCGTTTACGCCTTTGCCGAAGGGGAGACGCCCGGTTTTTCGTCCTTCTTGATGGCGGACACGATTGATTCGCCGACGGCCGTGACCCTGCAAACCTTCACCGCCGCCAATAATACAGCCTGGCTGCTCATCATCAGCATCATCATCATGGTACTGGCATTGGTCACGGCCCGCGTCTTCCTGAACAGGCGGGCATGACAACATTAGAGTTGTTCCCAATAAACAATTGTCATACCCGCGAATGCGGGTATCCATCTTGAATACACCAGTGGATTCCCGCCTGCGCGGAGCCTGCCCCCACGAAGGTGGGGGAATGACAAGCCAGGCGCCTACCGCTTATTTGACACACTAAGTCAGCGGAGGTGATCGGGCAGCTTACCCTAGTTGGGTCAATAACTCTTCGGGGATGCGGGCGGCTTTGTGGGCGGCCATGTCCACGTAGACCCAGACCACTTCGCCGGTGGTCAGCACCTTGTCATCCCCCTGGTGAAAGATGGCTAATTCCCAGGTGAGGGAGCTACGGCCGTGACTCCCCAACCGCACCCCCACCTCAATCTCATCATCAAACTGAATCGGCGCGCGATATTCCACCACACTTTTGACAGTATGAAAGTCAAAACCGCTCACCGCTGCCTGCTGCCAGATGTTGTAACCCCGCCAACGCAGGTATTCGGTCACGGCCGTGTCAAAATAGGTCAGGTAATGGGCATTAAACACCACCCCCTGCGCATCCACCTCTGCATAACGCACCCGAAAGGGGAAAAAGAAGGGAAAATCAGTGCGTGGGATCATCCATCCCCCTCTTGTTGATGTGCTCGCCACAAGGCAGCCAGCGCCGTTACCGCTTCCCCGGCCGCCCGATCAAAACCACTCCATCGCGCCACCGCCTCTGGATGATTCGCCCGCAGCCATTTGATGGCCGGCCCCGCCTGGGCCATCACCCGCTCCCTTTCGGCCTCGTCCGGCGGCAGAATGTGGAATTTTTGAATACGCTCGCCGTCAAAGGTGAATTCTGCCTGGCCGGTCATACCCCCATTGCCAATGGCCCGGCTCAGGGCGTGTTCGTTCCAAAAAGTGCAGCGCACAACGTTACCTTGTACCTCAAAATCACGGAACGCTACTACCGTTTGTGATGCCTGATCATACTCGTGAGCGGCGCGGATGACGGCCGTGCCCACATAACTTTCGCCGCCAGATACAATTTCGCCATCATCGCTAAACAAGGCCACACATTTCTCAATATCGTGACGATTACACGCTTCCTGGTAAATACCCAGTAGTTCAATGTAGGGGGATGTCATGATGGTTTTCTCTCCTGCGAAAATACGTTTGTAGTAGGCGATTCATCGCCTTCTGACGGCACTAAAGTTTCCTTTGAAGTTTCTTTACTCTTTGGGATCTTTCTTGCGGTTTAGAAACAACAAGGTCGCCGACAGAATACTGGCCGCGCCGATAATACTCCAGCCCAGTTGACCCAGGCGCTTTTCGATTTTGTCATATCGCTTCAGCATTTCCCGGTCAGTTTGCACCCGGATTTGCCCCCGCTCGGCCATCGTCAGCAGCCGTTGTACACGGCTGGGGGTGGAAAGATACGGCCGTACCAATCCCCACGCCGCCTCCCACGTCCACTGCTGCGCCTGCTGCTCCCTGATCAGCGCCTCGCCGTACTTTTCAAAGTAGTTCCAGGGGTTAATCTCCTCGTCTAGCTGCGACACCAACCCGGAAACCATGCCAATGGCCCGCCCCAGATAAATAAAATCCTGCGGCACCTGAATGGGAAACTCAAACAGCAGGTCACGGAACTCTTGCCCAATCTCCTGGATTTCTTTGGGATCGGGGCGAGTCAGTTCCAGCAGGCTGCGCCCCCAAATGCGTTCCAACACCACCGTTTGCGCTTCGGCAATACGGTCTAAATCCGCGCCGGGCAGGAAAAAGCCCAGCCGGGCATACGCCTGCGTCAGCGCCCGGCCATCCTTTTGCAAGACGCTTATCAACACCTGCCGCAAATTTTCGCCCATCAGGTCAGGTACGCGCCCCACCATGCCAAAGTCCACAAAGGTCAACCAAAACGGCCGTGCCAACTGCGGCGGTGTATCCCCATTCGCCGACACCGCCCAGGGCAGGTCGGTGCGCGGCCGTACAAACAAATTCCCCGGATGCGGGTCGGCATGGAAAAATCCCTCCTGAAAAATCTGGTGGAAATAACTGTCCAGCAATATCTCTGCCACCTCTTTGGGATCAACACCCACCGCCTCCATACCGGCCACATCGGTAATTTTGATGCCCTCCACGTTTTCCAACACAATCACCCGCCGCGTGGAATGTTGGCGGTAGACGGCCGGGATGTACACACGCTCACTGTCTGCATACAGTTCGTTAAAACGCTCGACGTTGTCCGCCTCCAACACATAATCCAACTCTTCCCACAAGGTGCGGGCAAACTCATCCAGCAGCGCGGGCACATTGGCGCGGCGGCGGATGGGCTTATAGCGCATGATCAAACGCGCCACCACCTTTAGCGCACCCAGGTCGGTGCGCACAATCTCTTCAATATCCGGGCGCTGAATTTTGATGACCACCGGGATCGGTTCAACGGTGGCGTGCAGCCAGGCGCGGTGTGCCTGCCCCAAAGAGGCTGCCGCCAGCGGCATTTCTTCAATGCGGGCAAAACGACGGTCGGCGTCGGGCAGTTCAGCGTGTAACACGGCCATCATGCGCCAGGTTGGCTCGGCCGGTACTTCGTCTTGCAAACCACGCAGTTCTTCGGTCACTTCCACCGGCAGTACATCCACGCGCGAACTGAGGAATTGCCCCAATTTGATCATCACGCCGCCCATTTCCAGCGCCAGGGCACGAAAACGCCGCGACGAGCGCCGTATCCGCTGTGATCGTCGGGCGCGTACCCAGTCCCCTATCCCCGGCATCCGCGCCAGCAGCAAATCCCACCAGATGATTTGCAGAATAACGCCGCCGAAAAAGAGCAAGATGCGCCGGTAACGGCCGTACACCTGAAACGGCACGCCCCCATCTGGCAGCAGGTAATCGTCGGTGGGCAGGGGGGGACGGCCGTTCACATGGGGTTGCCCACGGCCGTTAGAACCGATTGACACTTGCTCTTGCTCGGAAACTGCCATACTGCGCAATTATCCTCCCGATTGACCCCAGGCACAAACCCTGTTCCCGCAATTCGAAATATGATTGGCGACGGCAGATTTAATCGCCGGGTTTTGTGGGACAGGTATCCCATTCCAGCCACAGAAGACATCGCCTACAATGCGCGTGGCTGAATCACATGCTAAAACGGTGGGGATAACAGCCAACTGCGAACTTACCAAACTCGCCAAAAAATCTCAGCGAAGGGAAAAAATGCCTACTAACCGGCTCTACCAGAGACAGGTTTGCCTGGTGATCTCTCCATGCACAAAGGAACTTATCCATGAAACCACAAAACGCGCTATTGACCCTCTTGATTCTATTTGTTGCCCTGATATTGGCCCGGTTTACGGCCGTAGCCGCCGCAGAAGTGAACTCGCATCGCAACGCCTATGCCTATTTGCCCGGTTTGCCGCCCATTGCCAACGACGATGTATACACCACCACCGAAGATATACCGCTCGCCATCCCTGCCCCCGGTGTATTAGCTAATGACACCGAACCAGACGGCGATCCGTTGGGCGCGGCCCTTTCCGCCTCCCCCAGCCAGGGCACCGTACAGCTAAACAGCGATGGCTCCTTTGTCTACACCCCTACGCTCAATTACAACGGTACCGACAGCTTTACCTACGTCGCCTACGATGCCCTGCCCCTGGCCGCCACCGCCTACTGGCCCTTTGACGACATGACCAACCCCACCGCCGATGCCAGTGGGAACGGGCATGACGGCGCCCTCATTAACGGCCCGGTGTTCAGCGTGGACACTCCCATCACCTACACCAGCGCGGCCTCCCTCCAGTTCGATGGGGTAGATGACCGCGTGGACGCGGCGGGCACGATTTCCCTGGAGAACAACTCCTTTACCGTCGCCTTTTGGGCCAAACGCTCTACCCTCAGCGGCAACTCGGACTTTGCCGTCGGTCTGGGCACCAGCAGCACCGCCAACAACTACTTGCACATCGGCTTCCGCCCCACCAACAGCTTCACCTGTGCCTTTTGGAACAACGACCTGAACACCCCCGCCGCCTACACCGATCTCGACTGGCACCACTGGGCTTGTGTCTATGATGCCGCTACCAACTACCGGGCCATTTACCGGGATGGGGTCTTGATCGCCTCCGACACCGCCACTGCCGACTTCCAGGGCAGTGGCACCTTCACAATTGGCGCGCGGGGAACTGGCGACAATTTTGCGGGTAATCTGGACGACGTCCGGGTTTATAACGTGGCTCTACCCGCCAGTGAAATTGCCGGAGCGATGACCACCGCTCCTGGCACAGGGTTATTTGATACGGCAACGGTCAACCTCACCATAACATCGGTTGAAGACGTCCCCATCGCTGTGGATGACACCTACACCACCACCCAGACGATCCCGCTGGTTTCTCCCGTTATTGAGAGCAGTCTAACTACCCAATTTACCTCTAACAATTCCCAAGATGGCAATATGTTCAATGTTACGGCTGGCCCCCATGACATTCATCTCACTGGCTTTGACATCAATGTCAGTACCTCAGGCGCCATCGAAATTGCCGTTTATTACAAACAAGGGACTTATGCTGGTTCGGAGCAGACCCCAGGCGCCTGGACGCATCTGGGCATGTTTACGGTGAACGCACAAGGGCAAAATAATCCAACCTTTCTGGATATCAGCAGTGCCGGAGGCCTTACCATCCCGGCGGGTGAACTCTACGGTCTCTACCTCAGTGTCACCGATACCGCCCTTAGCTTTCGCTATACCAATGGCACCGCCACCTACAGCAATGCCGACCTGACCTTTACTTCAGGCACCGGGAATCCATATCCTTTTGGGTCCCCGATTGCCTCGCGCATCTGGAACGGCACCATTTATTATGAAATCAACATCGGCGTGCTGGCCAACGATTCAGACGCAGAAACCCCCAGCCTGACCGCCATCTTGAATACCAACCCCAACCATGGGGTACTGGCCCTCAATAGCAACGGGAGTTTCATCTACACCCCCACCCTCAGCTTCTGCGGCCTCGATACCTTCACCTACTACGCCAACGACGGCCTCGCCAACTCCAACCTGGGCACCGCCAGCATTGATGTTGCCTGCCTGCCGCCCGCGCCGCCCATCGCCAACGATGACGTCTACACCACCACCGAAGACATCCCCTTAACCCTCCCTGCCCCCGGTGTGTTGGCCAATGACACCGACGGAAACTACGATGTGTTGACCGCCACCCTGCTTGCCCCCCCTTCCGACGGCGCGATAGTCCTCAACCCCGATGGTTCCTTCACCTACACGCCTGACCCGAACTTCAACGGGGTAGATACCTTCATCTATCAGGCGGCGGACGACCTGCCCGCCGTGCAGGGGTACTGGCCCTTCGAAGATGGCACCAACCCCACCGCCGACGAAAGCGGACATGGGTACAACGGCACGCTGGTCAACGGCACAACCTTCGTCAGCACCACCCCTGTTACGCTGACCGGCAGTACCCAGGCGTTGAGTTTTGATGGGGCAGATGATCGTGTGGATATTCCCGGCCCCATCACCCTGGCGAACCAATCCTTCTCCGTTGCTTTTTGGGCTAAACGCAACGCCGTCACCGGCAACACCGATATTATTTTTGGACAGGGGACGGGCGGTAACAATCAGGTCCTTCATATCGGTTTTCGTGATACCGACATCTTCACCTGCGCCTTCTGGAACAACGACCTGAACACCCCCGTCGCCTACACCGATCTGGACTGGCACCATTGGGCCTGCACCTACGACGCGGCGACCAATGCCCGCGCCATATACCGGGACGGGGGAGTGGTGGCCTCCGACACCGCTTCCGCTGACTATCAGGGAAGCGGCACAGCCGGGATCGGCCATCGCAATAGTGGCGACCACTTCAACGGCCTGGTGGACGATATGCGGTTGTACTACGGCGCGTTGTCTGCCGCAGAAGTGCAGGCGGCCATGGGGGGCGAAACACCGGGGGCGGCGGACACAGCGACAGTCACCCTCAACGTCACCCCGGTCAACGATGCCCCCATCGCGGTAGATGATGCTTACACTACCCAACAGGGAACACCTTTGGTGCTCGCCAGCACCCCTGGCAGCCAGACGACCACTTTTGCCGGGGGAAATGGCAGTGCTGGCAATATGTTTGATGTCACCGCTGGCGATAGAGAGATTTTGATAACAGGTTTCGATATTCATGTGGATGACACCAGCGCTCGAACGGTTGAGGTGTACTACAAAGCTGGCTCTTACGTAGGTTTTCAGCAAACGCCGGGGGCCTGGACCATGCTGGGCACGGAAGTGGTCACCGGCCAGGGGATAGGCAACCCGACCCCGGTCAGCATCGGTGGCCTGACGATCCCTGCCGGGGAGACGTATGGCCTGTACGTGACCCTGACAACCAGCGACATGGACTATACCAATGGGGCAAATACATACAGCAATGGGGATTTGACCATTACGACAGGCACTGGCAATGCGTATCCCTTTGCTTCTGTGAATACTCCACGTACCTGGAACGGGACGATTTATTACGAAGTGTCTGTTGGTGTTATCTACAACGACTTAGAAATAGACGGCGAACTTTTGACCGCCAGCCTGAGTACCAGTCCCAGCAACGGCGCGCTCATCTTCAACAGTGATGGGACATTCATCTACACCCCGACCATTTCTTTCGCAGGCGTGGACACCTTCGACTACATCGCCTCCGACGGCACCCTGACCGACACCGCCACCGTCTCCATCACCGTCACGGCCGTACCCTGCCTGGTGGAAACGACGGGTGACAACCTGGCCGACTACGCCAGTGCAGACGAAAGCGCGTTGCAAACGGCCGTCAACAATGCCACCCCCGGCGCTCTCATCAAAGTCGCCGGAACCTGCGCCGGCGCCCACCTCCAGGGTGGAGAAACCCAAACCGTCTACATCTCCCAAACCCTCACCATCCAGGGCGGTTACACCAATACCAACTGGCTCGCCGCGCCTGATCCCATTGCTCACCCCACCAGGCTGGATGCGCGCGGCGGTGGGCGGGTGGTCTACGTCAGCGGGGGCGCAGAAGCCACGCTGAACGGCCTGATCCTAACCGGAGGGAATGCCGTAGAGTCTGGCGGCGGTCTCTACAATGATGCCAGCACGGTGGTGATCAGCAACACCCAAATCGTTTCCAACACCAGTGCCTTCGATGGCGGCGGCATCTCCAATTTCGGAGACATGCAGATTTCCCAAAGCGTCATTGCCGTTAACAACGGCCGGTATGGCGGCGGAATTCGCAATGGGGGAGAGATGGCAATTTCCAACAGCACGATTGCCGGGAACGAGAGCAGCCAGGATGGCGGCGGCATTTTGAGCTGGGGAACGCTTGCCGTCACCGGCAGCACTATCACCAACAACACAGCCAATGATGACGGCGGCGGGATCGCCAACGTCGAGACGGCGACCCTGACCAACAGCACGATCAGTGGAAATACCGCGCTGGGGAACGTTCACGGCCTGGGCGGGGGCGGCATTTACCAGTATCAGGATGGCGCTTTCCCGGTGTTGACTTTGATCCACACCACCATCGTCAGCAACACGAACGCCGCGGCCGGTGGCGACGGTTTGTACCTGCTTTCCGGTGGGGCAGACTTCTTCAACAGCCTGATTGCCCACAATGGCGACGAAAACTGCGGCGAAGACCTGGGATCATTCGGCTCTGGTGGCTATAACCTGGAAGATACCAACACCTGTGGGCTGATCGCTACCGGCGACCTGACTAATACCGTTTCGCTTCTTAACGCTCTCTCCGACAACGGCGGTAATACCCTCACCCACCTGCCGTTGCCCTTTAGCCCGGCTATTGACGGCATCCCCAATGGGATCAACGGCTGCGGCGCCACCATCACGACCGACCAGCGCGGGGTTGCCCGGCCTGTAGATGCCACTTGCGACATCGGCGCAGTGGAAGTGGAAACCAACTTTGCCCCCGTGGCCGTCAGCGACGCCTATACGACCACAGAAGACAGCCCGCTTACCATCGCGGCTACCAGCGTTCTCAGCAACGACCTGGATGGCGATTGGGACATCCTCACCGCCACTCTGGAAACCGGCGTCAGCAACGGTACGCTCACCCTCAACGCCGATGGCTCTTTCGACTACACCCCAGACGAAAACTTCTGTGGTACGGACGGTTTTACCTACCACGCGGCAGATGAGGCCGCCAGTTCCAACACCGCCACCGTCACCCTGACCGTTACCTGCGTCAACGATGCCCCGCAAGCAAACGACGATGCCTACACCGTGGCCACCAACACCCAGGAGAATCTGCTCCTGGTGTTGAACAATGATACCGACGTGGAAGGGGATACCCTTGCCGTCTATGCGGTGGGCAGCCCCGATCAAGGCGGCACGGCCGTCAACAATGGCACAGACATCCTCTACTCCCCGGCGGTGGACTTCATTGGCACAGAGGCTTTTACCTACACCGTAAGTGATGGAAACGGCGGATTTGACACCGCCACCGTGACCATGACTGTCTCCACGCTGCCAGTGGTGGATGCAGGCGAGAATCAGACTGTAGACGAGGGTGATCTGGTTTCCTTCGCCGGCAATTACATCGTCTTCCCGCCCCAAGCGACAGACATCGCCTGGGACTTTGGTGATGGCGCTACGGCCACCGGTACCCTGACCCCCACGCACACCTATGCCAACAACGGCACGTTTACCGTCACCCTGACCATCACCGGCACGGACGGTGTGGGGACGGATACGCTTGTTGTCACCGTTCTGAATGTGGCCCCCACGCTGGCAACCATCCCCAACCAGAATGTGGGGATTGGTGAACAGGTGGAGTTCACGGCCGTGTTCACCGACCCTGGCCTCCTCGACAGCCACACCGCTACTGTTGACTGGGGCGATGGACAGACGACGCCGGGCACAGTGAACCAACCGGCCATGTCGGTGAGCAGCACACACAGTTATACCGCCGCTGGCGTTTACACCGTGACTGTGACCCTCACCGATGATGATGGCGCGGAAAGCAGCACCTCCTTTACCGTGACGGTAACGGCCGTGCAAAACAACTACATGATATTTTTGCCCGTCATTGTGCGGTAATCGTTAAGTAATTGAGTAATTGGGTAATTGAGTAATTATGCCCTCAATTACCCAATTACCCCCTATAGCCCCTCAGTCATGGTACAACAATCAGGTCAACAACACGGCCGTTCTCCCCTATAATCTCGACAAGTAATAACGATTTTTGCCGCAATTAACCCTCCGCCGTAAACTCATGGCTCGTAATCGGTGAACGGTAAACAGTAAGCAGTAAACAGTGAGCAGTGAGCAGTGAGCGGTGAGCAGTGAGCAGTGAGAAGTAATCGG
This sequence comes from Anaerolineae bacterium, assembly GCA_023382655.1. Classification (GTDB taxonomy): domain Bacteria; phylum Chloroflexota; class Anaerolineae; order Promineifilales; family Promineifilaceae; genus CAADGU01. The sequence continues at coordinate 390,093 of JAHDWK010000002.1, forward strand.
ATTTCGAGCTTCGAGCTTCGAGCTTCGGATTACGGAATACGGATTACGCAATATGGGGAAGATTGCGCCGATTAACGGCAAAAGCAGAGTGCCAGGTAGAAGTACGCGCCTTCCCTCTGTGCGTATCTTAAAGCTAGCGTTGTATCCCACATCCCGGCCTGTATAGTAGCCACTATTTCGTGTATCAGTATGGGTGCTGAAAAATGAAAAAACAAAGCATGTCTTCTCCCCCGATTGACCTGGAAGAAACCGGCAGCGGCCATGTTCTCACGTTCCAACTGGCGGCGCAGCGTTATGGGTTGCCGGTCACGGCCGTACACCAGATCATCGAAATTGTCGCCATCACCCACCTGCCACAAATGCCTCAGGGGATTCAAGGCGCGATCAACGTACACGGCCGTGTGGTGCCCGTCATTGATCTACGGCTCCGTTTTGGTCTGCCCTGTATGCCTTACCATTTGCACACGCCCCTCATCCTGGTGCAAGCTGGCGGCCAGCTTTTAGCGCTGGTGGTAGATGCCGTGCAAGATGTGGTCGAAGTGGCGCTGCCCGCCCACGACGCCCCGGCTGCCGTCCAATACGGCCAGGAGTTGATTCCGCTTGTAGATGTCGCCCACCTGCTCAGCCCGCAGGAACAACAGCAGTTGGCGCAACGGCTGCCGGCCCCGTCTCGTCGCCCCCTCAGCAGTGGCAAAAACGGTACGAACCAATCCATCACAGGAGCGGCTGTGTTATGAGCGAGTACCGGCTGGAAGACGGCCTCTTCTGGCAATTCCGCGACCTGGTGCAGACGGCCAGCGGCCTCTATTTCCCCGACAAAAAACGGACGGAACTGGAAACGGCCGTCCACAAAGCTTTGCAATCCGCCCCCCACGGCATCACCGACCCGGCGACCTACTGCCGCCATTTACGGCTTGAGGCGACTTCCCACGTCCGGTCCGAAATGACGCGCCTGTTGAACCTGCTCACCGTCGGCGAAACCCATTTCTTCCGCGACAGCGCCCAATTTAACGCCCTGGCGCAGCACATCCTGCCCGCCCTCATCAACCGCAAACGAGAAGCGGCGGCAGCGATGGGGCAAGGCACGCCACCACAACTGCGGCTGTGGAGCGCCGGCTGTGCCACCGGCGAAGAAGCGTACTCCCTGGCCATCCTGCTGCACGAACTGATCCCGGACATCGCCCAGTGGCGTATCCTCATCCTGGCAACCGACCTCAACGAAAATTATCTGGCGCAGGCGCGCCAGGCCACTTACTACGACTGGTCATTCCGCGAGGAGCGGGCGCAGCAGCTCCGTTCCCGTTACTTTCAGCCCGCCAGACAGAACGGCCGTGACGGCTACCAACTGCAAGACCAGGTGCGCCGCCTGGTGACATTCGCCCCCCACAATCTGGCCGCCGACGATTTTCCTGGCACCGTCACCAACACCGTCTATATGGATTTGATCTTGTGCCGCAATGTCTCCATCTATTTTGCCCCGGAAACCACGCGCCAGGTGGTGCAGCGGTTTCATCAGGCGTTGGTGGCGGATGGCTGGCTGGTGGTCGGCCACGCCGAACCATCGCTGGCTACCTACAGCGCCTTTACCGGGCACATTGTGAACGGGACGCTGCTGTATCAGAAGACAAAAGGAGGCACGGCCGTACCCCCGCCCCGTCCACAGTTCACCTTACCAGCCATTCAGCCCACACCGCCTACGGCCGTCTCCTCCACCGACCCCTATGAAGAAGCAGGGCAGTTGATCAGTCACGGCCGTATCGAAGCGGCCATTTCCCTGTTAGAAAAAGCGGTCACAACCCAGTCGCCCCAGGCTGCCACCCTCTGTTTGCTGGCCCGTGCCTATGCCGACCTGGGCCAATGGCCGCAGGCGCGCCGCTGGTGTGAGCAGGCCAGGGTGGTTGATCCCTTACTCCCAGAAGTTTATGATGTGTTAGCCATGATAGAAACGCATGAAGGTCGCCCGGAAGCGGCCATCCACAATCTAAAAAAAGTGTTATATCTGGACCCGGCCCGGCCGTTGGCCCATTTCCACTTGGCGCTGTTGTACAAAAAACAGTCACAGGTCGTCATGGCGCAGCGAGCGCTCAAAAACGTGCTGCACCGTATGGAATCCGTTCCTGCCGAAAGCATCCTGCCCGATTCCGACCACACCAGCGCCGGACGCCTGACGGCCGTGGCGCAGCGTTTATTAGAAGAGATGGGGTGACAAGGTGAAGGGGTGACAAGGTGACAAGGTGTCACCCCTTCACCTTGTCACCTTGTCACCGTGTCAAGAACGGCTATGGACAATCAGGTTCCCTACGCAGTCATTGATCCCGACTACAGCCCGGTGCAGGTGGCGGCGATATTGGCGCGGCGGGCCCAAGAGCTGGCCAAACCGCTGGAAGAAACGACACAAGGCCGTTTACTCCATTTGCTCGCTTTCCAGTTGGGACGGGAACGGTATGCCATTGATGTGGCTCACGTGCTGGAAATCTACGCGCCGCAGCCCATCACCCTTGTACCGCGTACTCCCGATTTTGTAGTGGGCATTTTTAATGCACGCGGTCGTTTTCTGTCGGTCATAGATTTACCGGTCGTATTAGGATTGCCAGGGCGTAGCCAGCCGGCCACCTGCCAGATTGTGGTGGTGCAGGTGGCCGGCATAGAGGTCGGCTTTTTGGCCGACGTGGTGGAAGATGTGTTGATGCTGTTTGACGTGGAAATCGAGCCGCCGCTCACGGCCGTGAGCGACGATATGGCCCCGTTCATTCGCGGCGTCGCCCCCGGCCTCCGCGCCATCCTGGACTTAAACACTCTCTTCCACCACAAACGACTCATCGTTTATGAGGAACTCTGAAATGTGTCACGCATCACGTGATGCGTGATGCGTGAGGAAGATGTATGTTGAAAAACACAACAACCCGTACCCGACTATTTTTGCTCATGGGGGTGTATGGCATGGCGCTGCTATTGTTGACGGCCGTTGCCCTGTGGCAAATCAATGTGGTCAGCGGTGAGATGGGGGGGGCGGTGGTGGTCATGGTCACGGCCGTCGCCATTCTCCTCCTCCTCACCACCGCCTGTGGCCTCTACATTGCCCGCACCATCACCCAATCCAAAGAAGCCATCGAAAGTACCGTCAACGATTACAACCGCTTCATCGAGCGGGTTGCCAAAGGCGACCTCACCGCCCGCCTCTCCGTCAACGGTGCGGATGATGACCTGAGTACACTGGGGCACAACCTGAACGGCATGGTGGAAAGCCTGACGCGCATCACCAACCAGATTCGGGACGCCAGCGCCAACATCTCCGTCGGCGCGGCCGAAATTTTGGCCGCTACCTCGCAGCAGGCCGCCTCCGCCACCGAAAACTCCACCGCCATCTCCCAGACCTCCACCACCATAGACGAGGTGCGGGCCATCGCCGAGCAAGCCTTCCAAAAAGCGCAGCAGGTGGCCGAACAATCCCTCTACACCCGCGATGTCTCCCAGATCGGCCAGCAAACGGTGAGCAACACCATTGACAGCATGGCCCAGATCAAACAATTGGTGGACGGCATCGCCGAAAATATCTTGCTGCTCAGTGAACAGACACAGCAAATTGGCGAAATTACCGCCACCGTCAATGATATTGCCGCCCAGAGCAATTTACTGGCGCTCAACGCCTCCGTGGAAGCGGCGCGGGCGGGTGAACATGGCAAAGGGTTCGCCGTTGTCGCCGTGGAGGTGCGCAACCTGGCCGAACAATCCCGCCAGGCCACCGCCCAGGTGAAGGCCATTTTGAACGAGATTCAGCGGGCCACCAACATGGCCGTCATGGCCACGGAAGAAGGCAACAAGGGCGTGGAAGTGGGGGTGCAGCTAACCGGGCAAACGGGCGACTCCATCCAACAATTGGCCGCCAGCATTGCCGAGAGCGCCAACGCCGCCCAGCAAATTGTGGCCAGCGCCCAGCAGCAAATGACCGGCATGGAGCAGTTGGCCCAGGCGATGCACAGTATCAATCAGGCCACCGTGCAAAATATGTCCTCCACCCGCCAGGTAGAGCTTTCCGCTCAAGAACTCACTACCCTGGCGCAGCAGATGGAAGCGATTGTGGATAGGTATAAGTTAAAGTAGGACGATTTGGAAAATCGTCCTACAAAATCGTATGAGCTTAAGCGAAAACATCCGCCGCAAACTAATCGCCACGTTCCAGACGGAACAGCGCGAACACCTGCAAACGATGATGCAGGGTTTGTTGGCGTTGGAACGGGAACCGGACAGCCCGCAACGGCAGGCGCTCTTGGACGAAATTTTCCGCGAGGCGCACAGCCTGAAGGGGTCGGCGCGCGCGGTAGGCATGACGGCCGTCGAAAGCGTGGGCCATGCGTTGGAAGAACTACTATCGCTGACCAAAGACGGCCGTCTCCCCTTCACCCCCGATTTGTTTGACCTGCTCTACCAATCGTTGGACGCCGTGGAACTGCTGGTGACCCAGGTGGAAAGCGGCAGCGGCGCCACCCCCGCCAGCGTATTGACGCTGTTGGCCCGGCTGGAAGCTGCCGCCCAACAGTCCGTGGTGGCTGCGGCGGATGCACCGTCCCCGAATCAGGTTGACACGGCCGTGCCCCGCTCCAGCCAGCCAACCGACCACCCCCTTAACCAGGTCACCACCCGCCCGATGGATGAGACGATCCGTGTGACCGTCAGTAAACTTGACGCCCTGATGGTGCAGCTTAGCGAGTTATTGGCGGTGAAGATTCGCACCGGGCAACGGCTGGCCGAGGTAGGGCAGTTGCAGCAGTTGGCCACCGCCTGGCAGAAGGATTGGCTGGCGCAGCGGGCGCATTTTCACCGGCTGGTTCGTTTGACGCCAGAGGGGGGTGATGGCGAAGCCGAAGCCGCTTCGGGCCAACCCGAAGCCGCTTCGGGCCGTGCCTCCCTGCCCAAAGAGCTGCTGCCGCTGCTGGAATTTCTCGGCCGTAACCAGGAGCAGTTGCGCCACTTTTCCACCCAAACCGGCGCTCTACAACGTCAGTTTGCTCATGATCTGCTGCGCCTTTCCCTGATCATTGATGAACTGGAAGCGGAAGTTAAACGGGTACGGCTGCTGCCGCTGACCACCATTACCACCCCCTTTGACCGCATGGTGCGTGACCTGGCGCGGCAGCAGGACAAACGGGTGGCGCTGGTCATCACTGGCGGCGAGACGGAACTGGACAAACGGCTGCTGGAACAGATAAAAGACCCGCTGCTGCACCTGCTGCGCAATGCGGTAGATCATGGCATCGAGCCAACGGCCGTGCGCCAGCAATCAAACAAACCACCCCAGGCCACCATCACCGTCAGTGCCGGGCAGCAGGGGAATAACGTGGTCATCACCGTGCAGGATGACGGGGTGGGGCTGGACGTGGCGCGGCTGCGGGACACGGCCGTGCGCCGCCAACTGTTCACCCCCGCCGAAGCTGCCGCCCTCACCGACGCCGAAGCCGCCAACCTCATTTTCCGCGCCGGTTTTTCCACCAGCGCCCGCGTCACCGATATTTCCGGGCGCGGCGTGGGGCTGGACGTGGCCCGTCAGAATGTGGAGACCCTGCACGGCAGCCTCACCGTCACATTTGCCTCAGGGCGGGGCACAACGTTTACCATGATCCTGCCGCTCACGCTCACCAGTTCCCGCGGTTTGTTGCTGTTGGCCGGTGGGCAAACTTTTGCTCTGCCACTAACCACCGTTGAGCGGTTGCTCTTTGTCCAACCGGAGGCCATCACCCGCCTGGAAGGGCGTGAGGTCATCGTGGAACAGGATCAGCCCATTGCCCTGGCGCATCTGGCCAACTTACTCGAACTGCCTGCCCCCCCCGCACCTCTCGACCGGTTGACCGTGGCCATCATTGGCGTGGCCGAAAAGCGGCTGGCGCTGGTGGTGGATAGTCTGGTGGGGGAACAAGAACTGGTGATCAAAAGCCTGGGCGGGCAGTTGGCCCGTGTGGGTGGGCTGATGGGCGCGACCATGCTCGGCTCCGGCCAGATTGTGCTGGTGCTGCACGCCGCCGATTTGCTGAAACTGGCAGCCAGACCGGTAATCGGTAATCGGCTATCGGTGAACGGTAAGAGCCAATCACCGATTACCGATTACCGAACACCGATTACCAAAACGATTCTCGTCGTAGACGACTCCATCACCACGCGCACGTTGGAGAAGAATATCCTGGAAGCGCAGGGGTACCAGGTGCGGCTGGCGACAAATGGTGAGGAGGCGTTGGGGCTGTTGGTGACAGAAGCGCATTTGCCGGACGTGATTGTGACTGATGTGAATATGCCCCGCCTGGATGGTTTTGACCTGACGCGGCGGGTGAAACTGGATACCCGCACCAAAGACATCCCCGTCATCCTGGTGACATCCCGCGATTCCCCCGCCGACAAGGCGCGGGGCATTGAAGTGGGCGCCGACGCCTACATTGTGAAGAACCGGTTTGATCAGGGGAATTTGTTGGCGATGATTGAGCAGTTGACGCTGTGAACCGTTATCCGTAACCCGTGAACCGTCGGATTACGGGTCACGGATTACGGATTACGAACGAGTATGAACGATTTACCACAACATCCCATCCGCCTCCTCGTGGCCGAAGATTCGCCGGTGTGCCGGGAGTTGCTGGTGACGATTTTCCAGAATACGCCGGGGGTGCAGGTGGTGGGCGCGGCGCGGGATGGCGCGGAAGCGGTGCGGCTGGCCAAACGGCTGCACCCGGATGTGGTGGCGATGGATGTGTATATGCCCCGGTTGAATGGGTATGAGGCGGTGCGGCAAATTATGGCCGAAGCGCCGTGCCCCATTGTGATGGTCAGCGGCCAACTGCCGGGTGACAAAAAAGAGATGACGTTTCAGGCGTTGCAGGCCGGGGCGCTGACCATTGTGCCCAAACCGGCGCTGGATGACAGCCCAGAGGTCACGGCCGAACTGGTGCGGCAGGTGAAATTGATGGCGGGTGTGAAGGTGGTGCGCCGGCCGAGACCAACCCCTGTGTCCCCGCCACCGGCCAGCCTGGCACCACGTCACGGCCGTGTCCAACTCTTAGCCCTGGCCGCCTCCACCGGTGGGCCGGGGGCGTTGGCAGCGGTGTTGGGCCGTTTACCGGCCGATTTTCCTGCGCCGGTAGTCGTTGTACAGCATGTGGCGCGAGGGTTTGCCGCTGACCTGGCGGTCTGGCTGAACCGGCAAACGGCGCTGACGGTGCGGCTGGCGCAGGATGATGATGCGCTCTGCCCCGGTCAGGCGTTTGTGGCCCCGGATGACTGGCATCTGATGGTGAAGGCCGGGGGCACGGTGACGCTGCTACCGCCGGTTAAAGGCGACCGCTACTGCCCGTCGGCCGACCGGCTGTTGGCAGCGGTGGCGCGGGTGTATGGGGACACGGCCGTCGGCGTGATCCTCACCGGCATGGGCGACGACGGGGCACAAGGGTTGGCCGCGTTGCGGCAAACCGGGGCGCACACCATCGCCCAGGACGAGGCCACCAGCCTGATTTTTGGTATGCCCGCCAGCGCCATCCAACAAAACGCGGTGGAAACGGTGTTGCCGGTGGATAAAATTGCGGAGAGGATATGTAATTGGGTAATTGGGTGATCACCCAATTACAGCGGAGCGAACTATGACAACAACCAACCCTGAACACAACGGCGGTGCAGCGATATTGTTGGTGGAGGACACGGCCGTGCAAGCCATGCGCTTTAAGACCAATTTAGAAGAAAATGGGTGTATGGTACGGTGGGTGGAGAACGGCCGTGATGGGCTGCAAGCGGCGCGTGAATCCTTTTACGACCTCATCATCCTGGACATCGAACTGCCGGACATCAATGGTTTTGAAGTGTGCCGCCGCCTCAAGGAAGACCCGGCCGTGGCCGAAATTCCGGTGATCATGCTCACCACCCGTGACCGCGCCGAAGACGCCCTGATTGGCCTGAATACCGGCGCGGTGGATTACATTCCCAAAGATAACTTTGCCGATCTCGTCCTGTTGGAAACAATTAAACAGATGGGGCTGCTATGAACAAAGTAAACAGAACTGTGAGTGAACGCATTGTCATTAAGAGTGACCTGGACATTGTGACCGCCCGGCTGCGGGCGCGGGAAGTGGCCCGCGAGATGGGTTTTGGCACCATTGACCAGGCGCGTATCTCCCTGGCGGCCAGCGAACTGGCGCGTATCCTGGCGCTGAAACTCAACAGCACCGGCGAAATCCTCATTGCCGGAGTGAATACGCCGGAGCATGTGGGCATTCAGGTGACGAGCATTGACGGCAGCGACGAAAAGCTGCTGGATGCCGATGGGCAGGCCACCCAGGAACCGCTGGAGGATTCCGCCCTGACGAATGCCATGGCGCTGGTGGATGAAGGGCTGGTAGAGCAGGTCGGCGCAAAAAATATACGGGTGACGTTGATGAAGTGGTTAGCTTGATATTGGATATTGAGTTACTCAATATCCAATATCGCATATAAAAACTATGGTAAGCGAAATGGTTTCAACAGTAAAAGGAGGATGGGGTAGTTCGTCAAACATCCGCAAAGAGTTACAGAGAACACAAGAAGAGTTACAAGATGCCCGCCTGAAGATGGAGCGGTACCGGGCGACGCTGCGGTTGGCCGGGGTGAACATTGAACGGCGCAATCGGGTAATTCGCGCCCTGACGTCGTTCCCATACCAGGCCAGCCGCATGACGGAACCGGCGGCGCTGCTGAAATTGGGGCTGTCGCAGGCGTTGGAGATGACCGAGGCGAAGGTGGGGGCGATTGTGATTATTGACCCGGCGACGAAGGAGCTATCGCTGGGGGCGCATGAGGGGCTGACGCCAGACCTGGTGCGCATCCTCACCGGCAAGCAGTTTGACGCCGGCGCGGCTACGCTGATGCCCCATCTGGTGGCGGGCACGGGGGCGCTGGTGGAAGAGTCGGAAACGGCCGATGAAGGGGAGCGCATGTTGTTAGCCGCGGCCGAGGTGAGCAGCCTGATGAGCCTGCCGCTGTTTGCCGGGGAGCAGTTGTTGGGCACGCTGGTAGCTGGGACGGTGGGTGAATCCCGTTTTTCGCCCGCGTCCACCCATTTTCTGATCGCCATTGCCCAGGGCATTGCCATTGCCCTGGAATCGCTGCGGCTGCGGGAGCGGTTGTGGTACATGGCGGAGATGTTCTTGAGCCAGGCGATGTCGGGCGAGGGTACGGCCGACAGTCTGGAAATGCCGCCGCCGCTGCTGCCGCCCTTGCAGGCCAAACTGGCTGACCTAGTGGCCAGCCTGGGCGGCACCATTGGCGCGATTTTTTTTGTGGATAAGTTGAAGGAAGATTTGCAGATTACGCTGGCGGCCGATTATGGGTTGTCGCCTATTTTTACCAGCGAGTATGCCCAGTTCCGCAATTCGTATGCCTATTTCCCCTTCCACCAACTGCTGACCCATAATTTGCTGGTGAAGAATCTGGCGCAGGTGAATGCCCGCCAGCCCTTACCGCTGCTGAAAAGTTTGCAGGAGGAGGGGGCGCGTTCGCTGCTGGCGGCGTATTTCTCGGACCCGGAAGAGGAGAAGATGCGGGTGATTTTGGTGGCGTGTAATAAGGTGGGGGCGTTCACGGCCGTGCAGTTTGACCCCCTCATCACCATGAGCCAGTCGCTGCTGCCGCTGCTGGAAGAGCCGCCGTCCGTGCCTACGCTGCCGACGCGCAGTGTGCATGTGCCCTCCATGACCCTGGAAGCCAAAGAAGGCGACCTGGAACTGCTGCTGGCGGCGATGATGGAAGCCGAAGAAGAGGTGCAGCGCCACAATGCCGACTTTACCACGCTGAACGATATTTCCGAGATGCTGGTGCAGACGTTGGAGTTGGGGCCGGTATTAGAGGAAGTGTTGGGGCGGGTCAAGCAGATGTTGCAGACGGAAGCGGCCTGGCTCTATCTGATGGAAGACCCGGACCAGGAACGCGCCGGACTGCGCCTGACAGCGCATGAAGCGTTGTCGGTGGCGTTTGTGGACGCGGTGCGTCATTTGCCGGCCCATGATACGCTGGAGGGGGAGGTGGCCCACGAAAACAAGGCGCGCCATTTGAATGATGTGTCGCAGGCGATGGCGCTGTGCCGGACGATGCACGAGATGGAACAGATACAGGCGGTAGCGGCGGTGCCATTATCGTGCCCGGAAGTGATGATTGACGGCCGTGCCCATCGCCGGGTGGTGGGGGTATTGGTGGTGGCCATGCGCCAGAGCCACACCTGGCAGCCGCGCCAGATTCGGCTGCTGAACACGGTGGCCAACCAGATGGGTTTTGCCATCAACAACGCCCTGCTCTATGCCCAGGTGAAGGAAGACATGGAAGCCTACTCCGTCAGCAACCAGTTCCTTAAACAGGTGAATGATGCGCTGATGGGGATTTGAGGCGGCCGTAGTGCCAGGCACAGGATAGCAGGTATTGGTCTGACTAGGTGGTTTTGCCCTGTGCCTGGCACTGCTCACTCATTTGCTGCAATTTGCGTTAACCGGGCGGACAATAAGATGCTACAATCGCAGCCAATACCAGTTTGGTAGCGGCAAATGCCTGAGTTTATAAAGATATGAATTCCATATAGGTGTTTGATCCTAGACCGGCTTAGTTCAACAATGATTATGCGGCGGCTGAGGCGCTGGTCATTATAGGTTTCGTTTGACCGCGCCGCATTAATCCTTTATCGTTGGCCCGCACATCCACAGAAGCCGAACTTACTATTCAACTATGAAACTCATTTACATTGTCATGAAACTGCCCTTCTCGCTTAAACGAGCGATGCTCACAATTGTTCTGATTCTGGTCACGGGTCTCGCATTTGATACCATTGCTTCCCGTGACAATTGCGAAAATCCGCCGTCGGTATGGGGGGCAAGAAAGCAGCAGTTGGAAGAACAATACAAAATCGTCATTTGCTTCGACCAGATTGGCTATCCACTCCGTTTGATGGGAGCAAGCTTCGAGCGTGTGCCTACAAATGACCGGCTGGCAGCACTGGTTGCTCTTGAGGTCGATCTACAGAAGTATGAACCGGAATTCCTGGACAGACATCTTAATCGAGTCTATGTTTTTGACGGTCTGCGCATAAGCGGGGAATGGTACGGAGGAACCTACGATGCTATTCATAAATGGGTATATATTCACAAGGGGTGGTTGGGCGATGACGGAACAACGCGCGCTGGGGGGGGATTTCACAGCGAGGTTAGTAGTATATTGATGCGTCGCCATCTTGGAGTCTTCTCACAGGAGGAGTGGAGCAAACTAAATCCAAAAGACTTCCAGTATCAAAGACCAGTGTCAACAGTAGACAATTTGCGGTATGGCAACACTGATTTAATTGGAAATGACCTGTTGTACACTCAGGGATTTCTGAATGGATATGGGCAAAACACTCTCGAAGATGACCTCAATGGGTTTGCCCAATACCTAATAGGGAAACCAGAGCTACTTAAAGCATTGACCGACGAGTATCCTGCTATTCGCGCAAAGGCGAACCTGTTGCAGGAATACTACCTTATGATTGGTTATAATAAGCAATAGAGTTGTGCAGCCCAACAGGGCTTGCAGCCGACACGAAGCGCGACTGAAGCGGGCGTTAGACGGGGGATTTGGTGTTGGTTAATGCTTATCTTGTTATGGCTGGTTGTTAAGACCTTTCCAGCCCACAATTTGCCCCTGTAGAAGGGAAGTAGTGGTCAAGGCCGTACTCTCACCCCCAACCAACCAGCAGCAACAATTTCCGCATGTTGAGCCAGCGCTTTTGGCGGCTTGTTCCAGAGTGATAGGAGTGGGTGGGGGTACGGCCGTGGTAGCAGAGCCAACAGTGGTGCTAAACAGCCATCATTACCTGAAAAGTGCCATGTGAGGGTGTCTTGATATTTTGATGGGGGGTGAATTAGAATGTAGTAACTGATGCGCTCACAAAGAAAAGGATCGGCTAATGGCGAAAATAACGATTACAAAAGAAAACTTGCTGACTCCGGCGGAATTCAAAGCTCTGCTGGAACAAACAGTAGCGCGAAGTTCAACCCTAGATGACATGCTAGGTTTACTCCGAGAATTAGTTGCCTATGAAGACAAATACAACATGGGCAGTGATGTGTTCTACGCTCGTTTCATGCGCGGCGAAATGGGGGATGATTTGCCCTTCATTATGTGGGCTGGACAATATGAATTGTACCTGGAGGCAAAGCAGGAAATTGCCAGTCAACTACCCAAAGTGCTTGTAGCCGTCTGATGCTAAACAACTATTTGCATCGCCTCTACGATACAATTATCTCCCGTGGCTACGTTGAGGTTGAACAACTCGCCTTTGACAACCGGTCAAACCGGCGGGGAACCATAAGTGGGCGACTGAAATTTCACGATGGCTCTTTGTTAGATTTCGGTGAAGTGCTTATCGTACAGAACAGACAAGTGGGGAAACTGCGTTATGCCTATCATTATCAAAATGTATCGAGTGAAGTGATTTTCCGTTACGATAACGCCCCACATTATCCCAACCTTCCTACTCACCCGCATCATAAACATGTTGGCAGCACGGCCGTTGAACCATCTCTAGCCCCTGATCTCAGCGAGGTTCTTCGTGAGATCGAGCAGTTGATTTTTAAGACTGACGGATAACAAGTTTCCACCAGGCGACACGCCTGAACTGGAGAGAAACATGGTTCGTGTACCAACCACTCGTGTTCCTACCTATCCAGGAGAAATGTTGTTAGAGGAATTCCTGAACCCCATGGGGTTAAGCCAGCGCGATCTGGCTGATAGCATTCATGTGCCGTATCAACGGATCAATGAAATCATCAACGGCCGGCGTGGCGTGACACCAGGCACGGCTTTACGTCTGGCAAAGTATTTTGGCACATCGGCTGGCTTTTGGATGAATCTGCGACTGCGGTGGGATTTGTATCATGCGCAGCAATCTGAAGCGCAGTCATTAGAAACCATTCAGCCGTATCAGGTGGTATCAGGTGGCTGACTAGCCATCTGACCCGGACTGGCGGCCGACCCTGGCACGTGTCTCCTTACTATGGCCGCCTCTCAGCTCGTAGGGATGCTCTACAAGACCGTGTCCTCCAACCTTTGTCCCCGGAGAAGGGAAGTGGTGGTCACGGCCGTAGTTTTTCCTCCCTTCTCACTCTCACCCCCAACCACCATCAACAGCTTTCCCCCATTGATCAAGAGCTAACGGATGTTCATCAGGAACTTTTGCGCATCCGTAAGTAACTAACGGACATCCGTCAGGAGCTTTGGCACATTGCTCAGTGGTCTTTAGCGGCTGTTATCGCCTGATGTGATCAGGGAGGGCACGGCCGTAGTGGGGATAATAAGGCCGGAACAAACAGCCGCAGATGCCAATCGTTGGCATCTGCGGCTGTCAGTTAAGAACGTTTAGGGAAACTCAATTTCCACCACGATTAACTGTCCATTGCGTGTGGGCATATCAAACGAGTCGCTGACCGCCACTTGTTTACCACCTTCACTGGCATACAGTACCCAGCGGAATGGCCCCTGCCCATAATTGGCCGGGTACACCCACCAGGTTTTCATATCCGCCTGGCCTTCATCCAGATGGCCGCGCCAGCCAACCACATCATACCAGTTACCATGTTCATTTTGCCATTGCACCACCGTCCAGGCGCCGGGCATTGGTTCTGAGGTGTGCAGACGAATGGCCGCGCCATGAGTGGGTGTGGCGGGCACAGGTGTGGCTGTGGGTATAACCGGTGTCGTTGTCGGCGTGGGGCTGGTGGTGGGGCGTGGCGGCAAGCCACCACCAGCTGCTGTGCCTTGCCCCTGACCCAACAGAATAAAGATAATGGTTAAGGCTAAAGCCATGATAAAAGCGATAAACAATCGTCGGCTGCGTGTGTGTAGCATTTTATTACTCCAGAATTCTCGTAATTCGTGACCCGTGACCCGTAACCCGTAACCCGATAACGGTTCACGGATTACGGGTTACGATTTACGGTTCTATTGGGCCGTCGTCCCGGTGATATTATTATACACGCCACCACTGCTTTCATGGCTTTCCAGCACATTGCCGTAAGTGGTGGCGGTATTGGCCGAGTCTACCTGGGCATAAACCGGCGTACCCACCGCCAACGGCCCGGCGAAATCGCTCAGGTCAGCCCGGTAATGGGCACCGTTGATGGTGAGGGTGAGCGATTGGCCCGGATTCAGGATCACATTGCTCACACCCCAGACCAGACCGTGATCGGCCACCAACTGCCACGTCTGGTTCACCATCGTGGGCACAGGGTCGGGGTCAATGTACACATCTACCCAGAAGTCATCGGTCACGGCCGTGTTCCCCTGATTGGTCACGACGACGGTAATGCTGTTGCCCACGGCCGTCAGGCTGCTCACCACCAGGTCTGGCCCGGTTGCCGCGCTGCTGTCTTTCACAATGATGGGTAGGAAGATGGTGCTGCCGCTCACGGTCACCACCACCTGATCGGTGGTCACGCCGGTATCATCATCCGTCACCGTGAGGGTGGCGGTGTAGACGCCGGCCGCGCCATAGGTATGGGTGGGTGTGAGTGTGCCGCTGGTACTGTGGCCATCGCCCAAGTCCCATTCAATGGTGTGTGTATCTTCGATGCCGATGTCGCTGAAGCTGCCGTTGAAGGTCACGGCCGTACCTGTATTCACCGCCATATCCGCGCCCGCATCCACGACCGGGGCTACGTTGTAGACGGTGAGGGTGGTCATGTGTACGGCCGTGCCGCCATTGTCATCTACCAACGTCAACGTCACGGTGTACACGTCTGATGGTGTGCCGGTGGGGTTGTCGTCGGCGTAGGTGTGGTTTTCGCTAAAGTCAGTGGTGCCCGCACCGTAGGCATAGCTGTCTACCGCGCCGTCACCCCAGGCCACCGTCAGCGTGAAGCTGTCCGCCGGGCTGACTTCGATAATGCTGCCGTTCAGGGTCGCCGTATCACCTTCGTTGATTGGATCAGAGATGCTCACATTGTCCAGAGCCGGGGCCACATTATCCACCTGCACCGTGATCGTTTCGCTGTCGCTGCCGGTGTCATCATCCGTCAGCGTCAACACGATGTCAAAGTCGGCCAGCGGCGCGCTTAGGAGCTGCAAGGCATCATCTTCGTACAGATGCGTCACCAGGAAGCTGCTTGTGCCCGCCGGATAACTGAATGTCTCGGTGATGCCATCGGCCCAGTCAACCTCCAGGGTAAAGCTGTCCAATGTGCCCACGTCGCTGATCTGTCCGGTGACGGTGATGGTGTTGTTTTCATCAATGTTCAGCGGCGTGGCGGCCACGTTGAACAGGTCGGGGGCGACATTACTGACGGTGAGCACGGCCGTGCCGTTCCCCACGCCCGTATCATCATCCGTCACCGTCACCGTGACGGTGTACTCGTCGGCCGGTGTACCGGATGGGTCGTCATCCAGGTATTGGTGTGTTTCGCTGAAACTGGTTGTGCCCGCCGCGTAGTTAAAGGTTTCCGGCGTCGAGCCATCACCCCAATCCACCACCACCGTGAAGGTGTCCAGTGTGCCGGGGTCGGCGATGTCGCCGGAAAGGACACTGACGCCGTTTTCAGCCACATCCGTCGCCGTCAGATTGTTTAATGCTGGGGCGACGTTGCTCACGGTGACGGTGGTGCTGCCGGCGTCGCTGCCCGTGTCATCGTCCGTCAGCATCAGGCTGATGGTGTAGTCGTCGGCCGGTGTGCTAGACGGGTCGTCATCCAGGTATTGGTGCGTTTCGCTAAAGCTGGCCGTACCCGCACCATAGCTGAAGGTTTCGGTGATGCCATCGCCCCAATCCACGACCAGGGTGAAGGTATCGGCCGTACCGGGGTCGGTAATACTGCCGGAGAGGGTGGTGAAGTCGTTTTCGGACACGGCCGTAGCCGCCACACTGCCCAACTGCGGCGCAACATTGTTCACCGTCACCGTCAGGCTGCCCGTATCGCTGCCGCCATTGTCATCCGTCAGTGTCAGCGTCACCGTGTAAATATCTGATGGCGTGCCGGCGGGGTCATCGTCCACGTAAACGTGTGTTTCGCTGAAGCCGGTTGCGCCCGCGCCATAGCTGAACGTCTCCGTGATGCCGTCACCCCAATCCACCAACAGCGTGAAGGTATCGGCCGGGCTGGGGTCGCTGATGCTGCCCGCCAATGTGGCGGCGCTGCCCTCGTTCACCGGGCTGCTGATGGTCACGCCAGAGAGCGTGGGCGGCAGATTTTCCACCGTCACCGTCACGCTGTCGCTGTCGCTGCCGGTGTCATCATCCATCAGGGTAGCGTCAATCGTGAAGTCCGCTTCCGGTGCGTGCAGTGCAAGCAGCGCATCATCGTCGTAGGTGTGTGTCAACGTGAAAGCCGTTGTCCCCGCCGGATAATTGACTGTCTCTACATTGCCGTCAGCCCAATCCACCACCAGCGCAAAGGTGTCCAGCACACCGGGGTCGGCGATGCTGCCGGTGAGGGTGAGGCTGTTTGTTTCGCTGATGATCAGTGGCGTGGCCGCCAGATTGAACAGGTCGGGGGCAATGTTATGCACCGTCAGAGAGGCAGTTTCACTATCGCTGCCGGTATCATCATCCGTCAGTGTCAGACTGATGGTCACGATGTCTGATGGCGTGCCGGTGGGATCATCATCGGCATACGTGTGCGTTTCGCTGAAACTGGTCGCGCCGGCGGGGTAATTGTAGGTATCGCTGTTGCCATCGCCCCAATCCACCACCAGGGCAAAGGTGTCCAGCGTACCCGGATCAGTGATCAGGCCGCTAAGGGTGGCGCTGCCGCCTTCATCCACGTTGGCCGTGACGGCCACGTTAGACAGTGTTGGCGCCACGTTGCTGATGGTGGTGGTTACGCTGTCTGTGGCGCTGCCGGTGTCATCGTCGGTGAGCGTCAGGCTGATGGTGTAGTCATCGGTGGGTGTACCGCTGGGGTTGTCATCCAGATATTGGTGCGTTTCGCTGAAGTTGGTTGTGCCCGCCGGGTAATTGTACGTGTCGCTGTTGCCATCGCCCCAATTTACCAGCAGCGTGAAAGTGTCTTGCGTGCCAGGGTCGGTAATGCTGCCGCTGAGGGTGGCAGTGCCGTTTTCATTGACGTTGGTGGCGCTGACGCCGGAGAGGGTGGGGGCGATGTTGTTGACGGTCACGGCCGTGCTCGCATTCACCACATTCGTACCATCACTCAAACTGAGTGAAACCGTATTGTTATCGGAAGGTGTGCCCGTGGGGTTATCATCGAGATATTGGTGCGTCTCGCTAAAGCTGGTGGTACCGGCTGGATAGTTATAGATGTCCGGCGCGGAACCATCGCCCCAGTCCACCGTTAGGGTAAAGGCATCGGCCACATCCGGGTCACTGATGTCGCCGCTCAGGGTGGCTACACCGTTTTCATTCAGCGGCGAGGTGATGACCACATTTGTCAATGTGGGGGGCAGGTTGGCAATGGGCGTGGTGTCGGTGTCGGTGTTATCGGTGGGGTTGGGGTCAGCGCCATTGCTGCCATCGTCAGCCACGCCCGCGGTGTTGGTAATGAGGGTCACGCCTGGGGCGGGATCGTCTACCTGAACGGTGAAAACGGCCGTGCCGCCACCGCCACCGTTCACAGCGCCAATGCTCAGGGTACACAGGCTGCCAGCACTATTATCCGGCGCGCAGCTCCAGCCGGCCGAACTGGCCGCCGGAATGAAGGTGGTATTGGCCGGGACCGTATCGGTTAAGGCCACACCGGTCGCGTCCTGGTTGCCCACATTCTGGTAAGTGAGGGTGTAGGTGATGAAATCGCCGGGTAAAAAGGCAATGTCACCATCACTCTTGGCAATTTGCATATCGGGCGCGGCATTGATGGGGGTGGTGTCGCTGCTGCTGTTGTTCCCCGGAGTGGGGTCAGCCCCATTTGCGCCGTCGTCAGCAATAGAAGCGGTATTGCTAATTTGCGTGACACCCGCCGGAACCGGGTTGATAACCGTGACGGCGAATGTCGCTGAACCGGTTGCTCCACCGCCTGCCAGCGTCCCCACCGTCAAGGTGCATGTACTTCCGGCATTGTTATCCGGGGCGCAAGCCCAACCCGCCGTGCTGGCCCCAGGGTTGAAGACGGTGTTGGCCGGGACGACATCGGTTAGCGTGACACCGGTTGCGCCCTGGTTGCCGGTGTTCGTGTAGGTGAGTGTGTAGGCCACCACACCGCCCGGTGTACCGGTTACGCCGCCATCATCTTTGCTGATGGTGAGGTCCGGGGTGGCCGTAACTGGTGTTGTGTCACTACCGCTGTTGTTGCCAGGGGTGGGGTCCGCACCATTTGTGCCATCATCGGCAACGGTGGCCGTATTACTGATTTGGGTCACGCCTGCCGGAACCGGGTTGACAACGGTCACGGCGAAGGTGGCCGAACCGGAGCCGCCGCCACCGGCTACGGCCCCAATGTCCAGGGTACAGGTACTGCCCGCGTTGTTATCCGGTACACACACCCAACCCGCCGTGCTGACGCCGGCATTGAAGGTACTATTGGCCGGTACGGTTTCCGACAGGGTGACGCCGGTCGCGCCCTGGTTGCCGGTGTTGGCATAGCTCAGGGTATAGGCGACTGTGCCGCCCGGTGTGGTGGTGACACCACCGTCACTCTTGGTGATGCTCATGTCGGGTGCGGCATTGATCGGGGTGGTGTCGCTGTCGCTGTTGTTGCCAGGGGTGGGATCGGCTCCATTGGCGCCATCATCAGCTATGGCAGCGGTGTTGCTGATCTGGTTGACACCTGCCGGAACCGGGTTGATGATGGTGGCCGCAAAAGTGACTGATCCCCCGGCATTGCCACCGTTGACCGTGCCCACGTTGAGGGTGCAGACACTTCCGGCGCTGTTATCGGGTACACAACTCCAACCGGCCGTGCTGGCGCCGGGATTGAAGGTGCTGTTGGCGGGCACGGTGTCGGTCAGGGTGACGTTGGCTGCGCCCTGATTGCCGGTGTTGGTGTAGGTGAGGGTATAAGCCACGACACCGCCTGGTGTTCCGGTTGCACCGCCATCATCTTTGCTGAGGGTCAGGTCGGGGTTGGCGGTGATGGGGGTGGTATCGGTGCTGCTGTTGTTGGCCGGGGTGGGGTCGGCGCCGCCTGTGCCATCATCGGCGATGGCAGCGGTGTTGCTGACTGCATCCAGACCGGCCGGGACCGGGTTGTTGACGGTCACAGCGAAGGTAGCTGAGGCTACGGCCGTGCCGACATTCACATCCCCCACATTCAATGTACAGACACTGCCTGCACTGTTATTGGGGACACAACTCCACCCGGCCGTACTGGCCGCCGGGTTAAAGGTTGTCCCCACCGGAACGGTATCGCTGAGGGTAACACCGTTGGCATGTTGATTTCCGGTATTGGAGTAAGTTAAGGTGTAGGTGATAACCCCGTCCGGCACGGATGAGATACCACCATCACTTTTGACAATACTCAGGTCGGGCGCGGCGTCAATTGGGGTGCAGGTTGGATCGTCAACCGGCCCTGTATCGGGGTCATCGGAGACGACCGGAGACAGTTCGTTGCTGAGGATGGTGGATTGGTTGCATACCTGGGACGAACCAGCCGGGAACGGCGTGTCAACAGTAACGTTAAAGCGCACCGTAATAGATTTGCCGGGTGGCAGCACCCCGATGACGATATTGACATTCTCACCAGAGAGCATGGGGGCGGCAGTAGGGGCCACCGATAACTCAGCTTCGGTTGTAGAGATGTTGGATGTCTCAACAAGGGTCGGAGTTGTGGGGGAGATGGTGTTATTTTCGGTGAGCGGCATGATTGTAGAGCCTTCTTCTGTTTCATCTGGCTGCTCTACAGGGATTTCATTGCCTTCAGGGTCATCGAGATTTTCTTCCCAAAGGGCCATCGGCGGCACGTTAATGGGGCCGGCGATCAAAGCACAGGTGCCACTGGCGCTGGCACTACCTGTGTTGGCCCCAGCTACCTGTGCTGTACAATTGGCACTGGCAGGGGGAACATCTACTAACTCTTTATTGGCGCCTGCTGTTTCCACCAGGGCAATAAATGTGGGCAGGAGATCGAATGTGCCACCAGCAGGGACATTGTTGCCGCGCACATCACTCCGTACCGTGTAACCGGCCGTACCGGCCACATTGGCGTGAACAAAAATAGCTGCTAAAGGAAAACCACTGGTGTCATCAGGATTCACCGTGTTATTGGTAATAGTGACATCCATTTGGCCGGTGCCATTACGTCCCTGAATGTCAATACCGCGTCCGTTAGGTGTCTGACGAATCATGTTGGCATCAAAAAGTAAGTTTAAGTCTCCATTGCTGTTGCCAACGACGCGGATACCACTACCAATAGCAGAACCAGAACCGACCACAGCGGCGTTCCCGATCACATTGCCCTGTACAAACCCCTGTATCAGACCACTGCTGGGAACGGCCATATTGACGTTGATGGCATGGCTGTTATGACCGGTAATGGTGGTGTTGTTCAGAATGGAAAAGTTCATGCTGGCCCCGGTCAGGCTCACACCATCCACGCCGGAGAAGTCCATGGCGATGTTGTTGTTGGTAAACGTGGATGTTTGCACACGGAAGGCGGAGATGAGACCGCTGTCAACGACAAATACCCCTAGCCCGGTGGCCCGGTTGGTAGAGATAGTCGCTCCGGTAATGGTAACGGAATTGACGACGGCCGTTTGAATGGCTTCAAAGAGAATACCGTTGTTACCCAGAGTAACGCTGTTGTTGCTAAATGAACCGCCGGTAATGGTAAGAGACGTTAAAGTACCACTGTTATTGGTGATCCATAGATTGTTGTGGGCGGAGCCAGTGATGGTCACATTGGTGAAGGTAGATGTGCCAAACAGGTTGTTAATGCGTACCCCTTCATCAGCCCCATCGTTACCGTTGTTGGTGATGTTGAGACCGTTCATCGTCAGGCCCGTCACCGTCGTTCCAAAGATACCACTTTCGGTATTGTTGGTGATGTTCATGGAACTCAGGTTGACGTTGGCAGTGCTGGTGAGTTGAACGGCATCCACACTTTTGTTTTGAATAGTTCCACCTGTTCCGGCTCCACCTGTACCCGTGACGATCAGGCCACCGGCGGCCCCGGTGGTGTTCAAGTTGATGCCCGGTGTGGCCCCGCCGTTGGAGGCGATACTCTGGAAGTTGAGATTGCTGGCCCCGATGTTAGTGCTGGTGACAAGCAGAGCAGTTCCGGTAGTCGTGTTCAGGACATTGCCCGTGCCGGTGACATTGACCGTGCCACCGCCTGTGGCTGTAAAGGCGTTGTTGGCTCCGGTGTTCAGGTTCATGTTCCCGCCGGTAAAGCTGATGGCTGCCCCGCCGTTATTGTCCAGAAAAACACCCTGGCTTGTGCTGGTTACAGCTCCGGATAATGTTACAGAGCCACCAGTTTTGCCTGTGATGCTGACGACGCGGGCGGTGGTGTTATTGATCGTACCGCCGTAACTGATAATGCCTGTGCCGCCGGTCATAACAAAAGCATGATTCGTTGCGCCGCTTAATGCGCCCGTGCCTAGATTCCCTGTACCACCTACCCCATTGAGATTCACATTGTTGGCGCCGCCGGTGGCGGTGATGCTGGTGAAGGTAGCGGGTGTGCCGAAGCTGCCTGTAGAAAGATTGAGGGCCGACCCCGTGGTGTTAATGGTGACATCACTGACGACAAGGGTGCCAAAGTTGGTTCCGGTAACGGCCGTTCCGGTGGCATTCCCGGCGGTGAAACCATGCAGGCTATTATTTTGCCCCAGGGTGACACCGGTGCTGCTGCTGGTAATGGTTGCAAAAACACCGTTGCCGCTGTTCATGGCGGGCAGCGGATCACTTCCGGCAGGGGGGGTCAGTCCTGAGAGGGCAGTCAGGGGTGCGGTGGCATCCTGACCGATGAGGCGTTGGTTGCTCAGGAGGGTGACAGGCCCGGTGTAGTTGGCAGCACTTTCGTAGAGGAAGATGTTGTCGCCTGTGGCCGGGTTGTTGCCTGTGCCATCATTGACGGCCTGGAAAGCGCCTAGAGAGGTGAAGGGATTGGTGAGACGGCCGTCACAGTCTGAACTACAAGCGGCCGGATTGTTGTTAATGAACCAGATCATGCCGCTGGTGGTGATGGTGACGATTCCAGTGTCGGTGTCCCCTTCGTCATCGGTGATGGTGTAGGTGAAGGTGTCTACTCCTTCGTAGCCAGCGGGAGGGTTATAGTTGAAACTACCATCCAGATTAACAACAACTGCACCACCTTGGACACTGACCGGGTCGAAGGATGTGATGGTGACGGCACCGCCATCGGGGTCGTTGTCGTTGACAAGCAGGCCCGCGGCCGCAGGGTGGGAAATCCGCACATTACCTAAGGCGGTATAACTGTCGTTCCGGGCCAGGGGGGTTGTTTCGACACTTCCGGCAATCAGGGTGGTGCTGGCATCAATCGTGTCTGTAAAAACAACACCGGTTGCCGGGTCCGGGCCGGTATTGGTGATAACGACAGTGTACCCAATCGTGTCGCCAGGGTCAGCCTGCGTATCACTGTCGTTGTCTACCAGCAGGGCATCCTGTTTGGTGACGGTGAAAGCCGGGGATAAAAGGGATGTCGCGGTATGAGAAGAACTGGATTGTGGAGCGGAGTTTGTGGGGGCGGCGTTCTCAGCCGCCAGGGCTGCGCTCCGGGAACTGATGACGCTTGTGACGATAATCGCCACCAGAATGAGCGTCATTCTTGAGGGCAGGATATGAACCATTCTGGCAAACAAGGATTTGCTTTTCGGCAGCATACTAATCTCCTGATAGTTACAACTGTTTGATCGTTTTAGTTAAAAATATAGTGCGGCCAACGGTCTACGTAGAGACGACCAATGGGCCGACCGTTTTGTTCGAGCATATCAAATGAGGCCATTTTGTAATATGTTTGATAATGAACATCCCAGAAATTTTGAGCTTCCGGGATGTTTGTCAAACTCAGCCGCGGGGTGGGAAAATCCCTTGCAAAGCGATACAGAAATAAAAGGTCAAATAAGGTTGCAAATTGTTGTGTGGTTGATCGCCACCCGCTGGAGCTAGAGCCTGGTCAGACATCGTTACCAGCGGCGCTCCTGCCGGGGGCAAATAGGGTGTGGCCCCAATGACTCTGGCAGAGGTATTGCCCGCAGGTGTTTGGGCATCTCCAGGCACAACCATGCTCATCTGCGCGTGGGCATGAGAAGGTATTTCACTTTCCAGGAGCGTTACTGTTGCGGAGCCACCAGTTTCACCCAGATCGTGCAGGCTCAAACCTGGCCCCTGGCCGGGATGCATACCAGCACGTCCTTGTAAATCGGGCAAGGCAAAGTTGCTTTGGCCGTTACCACCGTAGGTGGTGCCTAACAGAGAAAAAAGCGCAGTATTTTGGGAAATGGGCATAAGTTGTCCATCACAAAATGCCCACCCTCTAGGGGCAAAGTTAAATGGGAATATACGAATTTCTGCCACGAATGGATCGGCCATGATATGTTCTCCTGGTTTAGGTGGGGGATGGGAAAATCCCAAACAATGAAATGATATAGTTGACGCACAGGTAGGGCTGGAAGTTGGTATGTGGTTGACTCCCACCAACCGGTGAGATGGCTTGTGGGGCCATAGCAGCGTTGGCTGGGTTGGTCTGATAGGGATCAAAGGTGGTTGCCTGAGCCAATAAGTTGCCCCCAGGGTTAGCATCGTTGGCTAAAGATTGTGTGCCCAGAAGTGGATGGCTATGTGACGGAATTTGGTTGACTGTGAGGGTAATCTCTTCTGCCCCGCCTGTTTCGGCCAGGATAAAACCGTTGCCTTGGTGCAAGGGTAAACGGCCGCGTAAATCCGGCAAAGCAAACGTGCTTTGCCCGTCGCCGCCGTATGTTGTGCCAATCAGGTTGAAAAGAGTTTCGTTTTCAGAAATGGGCAAGAGTTGCCCTTCGCAAAATTGCCAGCCGGCCGGAGCAAAGTTTCCGGCAAAGATGCGAATTTCACCAACATATGGTTGTCCCATGTTATCTACTCCTTTTGTAGACCCTAGGGGTTTCAGAAAACCCCTAGGGTCTTTTGTTAATTGGGTGAGGGGAAGATGCCTTGTAAGGCTATACAAAAGTTGATGGTTAAAAAAGGCTGCATGTTGAGATGTGCCTGGCTGCCACCGACATTGGCCACAGCAGTGGGGGACATCGCCTGGAGATTGCCATCTGGGGCACGATACAATTGATTGGGGGAGGCGGCAAGTAAGTTGCCGGCCGGTATCAATTGTGAGCCATTGTTGGATGTGGCGTTGAGAGCATGGGTATGGGTGGGCAATTCAGCGATGCTAAGGGTGTGGGCCTGTTCGCCGCCGCGTTCGCCCAGCGTGTGGCCGCTGCCCACGTGAATGGGGACACGGCCGCGCAAATCGGGCAGGGCAAAGTTGACACGGCCGTCACCGCCAAACGTCGTGCCCAACAGCGAAAACAACGCCTGGTTCTGGTTGATGGGCAGCAGTTGGCCGTTGCACAGCGCCCACCCCTGTGGCGCAAAGACAAAACTCATCATGCGGATTTCGGACAAAAATGGTTCGCTCATAATACCTCCATCAATTTCCTGGAAACTCGGCAGTTTCCGGGAAATTGGTCATAAAAATGTGGATGCCTTGTTGGGTCACGGCCGTGAACCCCAACCGTTCATACAGCCGGTAAGCATCCGGGTTGATGATTTCTACATGCAGCGTTACCGGGCGATTAGTCTGCTCGCTTTCGCGCAGCAAATCGCCGATGATCTGGCTGCCAATGCCTTGCTGCCGGTAAACGGGCAGCAGGGTAATATCCATCAGGCGCATCTCTTTGCTCGTGCGGTGAATATAGAGACGGCCGATGGGTTGTTCATCTTTGAGAATGATGAGATGTTCCGCTCCCTGGTAATGGGCTTCATAATGGTGTAACTGCGCCTGGCACTGCATTTCCAGAAAGCGCGTTTTTTCCTCTTCCGTCCAGGGCACAACCGCCATCTCGACCTCACGGGAACTGGCATACACAGCCTGGATAAAGGGCAGGTCGGTGGCGGCATAAGGTCGGAAGGTGATGGTATAATCGGGCATCCTGTTGAATAGGCCTGACGGCTTTGCAGAAGCTGGCAGGTCTGGAAAGGTGATCTATGTTAGATAAAGTCACTAAAGAAAGTTTTGAACCTTACATCAATCAGATTTTTAGCCTTGATCTGGATGGGCAGGGCCTTGTGCCCTTGCAGCTTACGAGTGTGGTCTCCCACCCGGCATATCCTGGTTATCAGCGCGCGGCCCCAGAGGGGGCCACTTTGCGCCAGGAAGGATTTACGCTTAGCTTCCGCGGGCCAACCCACCCGGCGCTGCCACAACGGATGTATAACCTGGAACATGAAACCATGGGAAAGGTGGAGATGTTGTTCCTGGTGCCGGTGGGCGAGGATGGACACGGCCGTACCTATGAAGCCGTTTTTAATTGATTATGCTGTGCGCCACACGCGGGCATCTGTTGAGTGCAGGTCAAAAGAATATCCAGAACAGATAATGTGGACGTAGATGCCCCCTCGTCTGGTAACGATCTGGTCAACGGTACAATGAGTGCCAAAATTGGCAACAAGCTGCCAGCTTTTACCGCCATCGGTAGATTCATACAATTTGCCATCTCTTGTGCCCCGGTAGAGCGTCTGGCGTAGGGCAGGCGTCAGCCCTTTAGCAAATGTCAGGTGAGGGGTGGACAAGCGCGCCAGGCCAACAGCAGATACGGCCGTAACCATTGTGAGAAATTGTCGTCTGTTCATTGTTTCCTTTTCATTGCCAGCGTATTGATTGAACGGATTATGGAAATTTTATGTATTTGTTATATTTGCCACCATAGTACGCCAGACATGTAGCTTGAGCGCGCAATCTGAAGAAATGGCTGACTAAAAATAAGCAACCAGGTAATGGGGGTAGGAAATTTGTCCTGAGGGGAGATTAGAGATGAGGAGAATGGGAGATTGAATCATTTCTCAACCTCCCATTCGCTTGTCTGCTGCCACCTATGGCGTGTTTATTTCTACAGTAGCGGCTACACCCAGATGGTCGGCGGCGGTGCTGGGGTTGATGATCACGTCGGCGGCGGCACTATCGGACGTGTACCAGATGTAATCCAGCCGCCGGTTGGGATCGGTGGAGGAGTAGGTGAAACCGGGCACAATGCCGGCGGCGTCAATGGCGTCGGTGAAACCGGCGTCACGGAGCAGTTGCATTTCTGGGGTGGTCGGCGTGGCGTTCAGGTCGCCCATGATCAGGGTGTGGGCACGGCCGTTCCAAAAGTCCAACAACGCCTCTGTTTGCTCCACCCGAATGGCGCTGCCATCATCTAAATGGTGGTAATGGGTGTTAATGATCCGCAGTGGCTCACTTTCGTTTATGTCAACTTCAACGAAGATGAAACCACGATGCAGCAGCAGATCATCGGGCGGCAAGGCATGGGCTTCGGCGGTGATGAGGGGATACCGGCTGAAAACAGCATTACCCCAGTTGCCACCCTCGGTAGCGCCCCAGATATAGGGCATGTCTAGCCGCTGCCCCAGCCACTGCAACATATCGGCCGAGCCGTTGATAATCCAGCCACGTGACACTTCTTGCAAAGCGACCACATCCGGGTTTTCCGATTCGATGGTTTGGGCGATGGCTTCCAGGTCAAGCTGGCCCCAGGGGTTGATGCCGTTGTGCAGGTTATAGACCAATACGCGGACGGGACCGCCGGGGGCGGGTGTGGACACGGCCGTTTGCCACGTCACCCACTTAAACACCACCGCCGCCAACAATACCAGCACCACGACCAGACCGCTGCGAAAAACAACCGGGGCATGGGATTCGGCTGCGGCCCGGCTGGCGGCCAACCCTGCCAGCACCACCAGCAGAATGGCAATAGGCGGCAGGATGGTGTTGGAGAAGAGGGGCAGCGTGTAACCGGCATAATAGAGGAAAATGAAGATGACAAACAGCACCCAGCCAATGCCGTTGGCGATGGTGACATTGCGAATGGTGTGGGTGCGTCTTTCCCCTTTGCGCACATTGAGCAAGACCAGCATGAGGATGGCGGCTAACACCATCTGGCCGAAAATGAGGGTCACGGCCGTGACCAGCGGCGACGTTTCCCCAAACCAGGCCAGCGCCAGCAGCACCATGCCTGTGAGCAGCACAATTACCCAATGCAGCCCCCGCGCCGCCACAAACCCCATTGCCGCCAACCCGGCCACTCCCGCCAACAGCGCCAACGCCATCGTCTGCGGCAATTGCCAGCCGCCAATGGCCGATAATTGCGCCAAATTCAGGAAAGTGAGCAGTTGCAAAAAGAGAAACGGGCCAAACATGCCCCAGGGCAGCGTCTGCCGGAAAGGGGCATCCTGATCGGCAGCGGCCGGGGGGAGTTTGTTTAAGACAAACGCCAGGCTTCCCACTTGCAGCAAAACCAGGACGGCGGCCAGCAGCCCATTCAGCCAGCCTGACTGCCAGTTGAACTCATAACTGTTGTACAGGCCATTCAGGAGCACAACGAGGATAAAGCCCACCTGTAAACCGTAAGCGAACGTGACCATTTCCTGGCGGTCGCGGGGTCGCAGCGCCGCCAGATAGACGGGGAAGAACAGGACAAAACAGATGACGCCGACGATGCACAGAATCAGGTAAGCCAGCGGCGCATTCGGCCACAACTGTAAGGCCAGCCGGGTAATGCCCACGCCCAGTACCGTCACCAGCAGCAGCACCCGCGCTCCCACAAACCGGCGCAGAAATTCGGCCAGGAAACTGGCGGTAAACACAATCAAGGCCAACGCGCCAATGCCCACGGCCGTCCACCCCATCCGGTCGCCCAACACATATAGCAGCAAGGGGAACAGCGCTCGCAGCAGTTGCACCCCCAACAAAACGGTCAACGCCGGCAGCCCCATTGCCACCCAGGGGTTGGTGGATAAATTGGTTTTTGTATTCATGGGTTTTCCTCCTTCACCTTCTGGCAGGAACTATATCATGGAAGATGACACCCGGCGATTGAGATCGCGGCGACAAGTAGCAAAGCCCACCCTTCACCAGGTTCAGGGCAGGCACTTCGTGGGCTTGCTACCAGACCGCGCAGGCGGTCTTCGCCTTGTGTAGCCGCGAATTTATTCGCCTTTGTTTTGGCAGAGGAGTAAGGCAGAGGAATAAGGCACAAGTGCCTATGCTGGCCCGCTACCTATCGCCGCGCCGCAGCCACCACTTTTCAATTTCAATGGCCACGAATACCAGACTGCCTGCCGCCAGGCAGACCGCCAACTCCGGCAGAGTCAACGGGTCTACCTGGAAAAAGCGTTCTAACGCCGGTAAATAAATGACCATCAGTTGCAGGCCAAAGGTCACCAGCGCCAGGACGAGCAGGGGAGTGTTGCTGCGCAAGCCCATGCTGAAAAGCGAGGCATGGGAAGAACGAGAAGCCAACGCCTGCCCGATTTGCAAGAAAGCCAGGGTGGTGAAAATCATCGTCTGCCACGTCTGGTCGGCCGGGTCATAATAGAAGAAACCTATCGCCAGCCCGACAATGGCAATCAGGCAGCCCACCCAGACCATATGCCAACCCAATCCATCGCTAAATAAACTGGCCTGCGGCGCACGGGGCGGGCGTTTCATAATGCCCTTTTCGGCCGGTTCCACACCCAGCCCCAGACCTAGCAGACCATCAGTCAGCAGATTTAACCAGAGTAGTTGCAGGGGTAGCAGGGCCACCGTCATGCCTAACAGCGGGGCAAAGAGCATGACGCCCACTTTGCCCACATTCCCGGCAATGGAGAACTTGACGAAGCGGCGAATGTTGTCATAGATGGTGCGGCCCTCTTCTACGGCCGTCACAATCGTGGCAAAGTTATCATCCAGCAGCACCATCTCGGAGGCTTCTTTAGCTACATCCGTGCCGGTGATGCCCATAGCTACGCCAATATCTGCCTTTTTCAGGGCGGGTGAATCGTTAACGCCATCGCCGGTCATAGCCACAATGTGTCCACCCTGCTGCAACGCTTCCACAATGCGCAATTTGTGTTCCGGCGTCACTCGTGCATACACAGAGACATCGGCCACCGCTTCCGCCAGTTCCGCCGGACTCATCTGGTTCAGATTTTCGCCGGTTTTGACACGGCCGTTCGTAGCAATGCCCAGATCATAAGCAATAAAACGAGCCGTCAACGGGTGGTCGCCGGTGATCATGATGGGGCGAATGCCGGCGGTCTGGGCGGTGCGCACGGCCGTTTTCACTTCCGGGCGCGGCGGGTCAATCATGCCAATCAACCCCAGAAAAATCAGGTTGTTTTCCAGCGTGGGCAGCATGTGAGCGTCGGGTAAGGCTTCCAGCCCGCGAAAGGTCATGCCCAGCACCCGCATCCCATTTTGGGCCATTTGTTCATTGGCCAGGGTGATGCGCTGCCGCCAGGCATCGTCCAGAGGTTCGGCACGGCCGTTGACCCATACCTGGTCACAAATATCCATCAAGCCATCTACCGCTCCTTTGGTGAATGCCAGATAGGGCGCGTGATTGGCTAAAGGCTGCACGGCCGTTGGCAAGCTATCCCGGTCTGCTGGCAATTGGTGAACGGTCGTCATGCGCTTGCGGTCAGAATCAAAGGGCAGTTCGGCCACACGGGGCATCTCCTTCTGCAAACTGTCCAGATTGACATGGGCCTGTGCCGCCGCCACTAATAGCGCCCCTTCTGTTGGATCCCCTACGGCCTGGTACTTCCCGCTGTCTGGGTCCGGGTGTAGCGAAGCATCATTGCAGAGCGCACCCACAGCCAGAGCCGCGCCAATGGCCGGGGGCTGGCGCAGCAACAATTCGGCATCATCCGTTTGTAAAACGGGCGGCGTATGGCCGGTGCCCGCCAGTTCCAGGCTGTGCCCGGCTACGTCAATAACGGTGACGGTCATGCGATTTTCGGTGAGTGTGCCGGTTTTGTCAGTGCAGATGATGGTGACAGAGCCGAGCGTCTCCACAGCGGGCAGCTTGCGCACCAGGGCGCGGCGGCGCAACATACGCTGCGCGCCCAGGGCCAGGGTGATGGTGACCACGGCGGGCAGACCTTCAGGCACCACAGCGACGGCCACGCTGACGGCCGTGAGGAACATCTCATCTAGCGCCTCACCACTCAGGACGCCGACGAGCATCACCAGCGCCGCAGCCACAATGCCTAACACCGCCAGCAGCTTGCCTACCTGGTCTAACTTTTGCTGCAAGGGGGTTTGCCCCTCTTCTACCTCTTGAATGAGGGCGGCAATTTTGCCCAATTGGGTGTTCATGCCCGTTTCGACGACGATGCCGACGCCACGGCCGTAGGTGACGTTGGTACCCATGTAGGCCATGTTTTTGCGGTCACCCAGGGGGATGTCGGCTTTGAGTAGGACGGCCGTTTCCTTTTCGACCGGCTCTGATTCACCCGTCAACGCCGCTTCCTGGATGCGCAAATTGGCGCTTTCGGCCAGGCGCAGGTCGGCGGGAACAATGTTGCCCGCTTCCAGCAGCACCACGTCGCCGGGTACCAATTCGCGGGCCGAGATTTCAGTGACACGGCCGTTGCGCCGCGCCCGCACCACCGGCACCGACATCCGCTTCAAAGCAGCCATGGCCTGCTCGGCCCGGTACTCTTGCACAAAACCGAGCAGAGCAAAAAGAACCACAATGGCGGCAATGGCGGCGGCTTCGGTGGCCTTGCCCAGAAAAGCAGAAACCACCGCCGCCAAAATCAAGATCAGCACCATGATGCTGCTGATCTGCTGCCACAAAATGAGCCAGGGACTCTTGCGCCCCTTTTCCTGCAATTCATTGGGGCCAGCCGTTGCCAGAAGCTGCGCCGCTGCCGCCGCTGTAAGCCCCGCCGCTGCATTGACGTTTAGTTCCGCCTCAATGGCGGATAATTCTTTTTGATGCCATTGTTCTGCCATATGTTTGAAGCCTTGCCTTCTTAAAAAGAGAAGACGCAGAGAGGGTATTTCTCTGCGCCTCTGCGTCTCTACTTTGAAAAAATGGTTGTGGCTTTGCCACCGTCTGCAATACGTTTTTACTATCTTCCAACCATTATCTTCCCACTTTTGGGATCAAGCCACGTTTTTCTAATTCGGCAATAATTTTACCGGCACTTTCGGTGATTGTCTCCTGGTGGGTGCGCAGGTGAATGTCCGGGTTAGCCGGAGCTTCAAAGGGGTCGGAGATGCCGGTGAAGTTGGGGATTTCCCCGGCAATCGCCTTCTTGTACATGCCCTTCACATCACGCCCAATTACCACATCCAGCGGCGCATCTACAAACACTTCCAGGAAGTTCGTTGTTTCCGTGCGCACGTGGTCGCGCACGGCCTGATAGGGGGAGATGAAGGAGCAAATGCAGCCGACGCCATTGCGCGAAAGCAATTTAGCCACAAAGGTGACGCGCTCGATATTTTTAGCGCGGTCTTCGGCGGAAAAGCCTAAATCTTTGGTCAGGCCCTCGCGCACCACATCACCATCCAGGCGTTCCAGGCGCAGGTTACGGCCGTTTAACTGCCGCAGCATCTCCAACGCCACCGTCGTCTTACCCGCCCCGGAAAGTCCGGTCATCCAGACTACAAAACCTTGTTGTTCGTTCATGTTAAAAATCCTTGTAGCTGGTGGCTGGTGGATTGTACCAGCCACCAACCCCTTAATGCGTTTTTACAAATCCTTGCCGGATCAGATAATCCAAAATGGCACGAGCGTTTTCCTCCACCGAGATCTGTACCGTTTCAATGTGAAGTTCCGGGTGACGGGGCGCTTCATAGGGGTCGTCAATGCCGGTAAACCCTTTGATCTCCCCTTTGCGTGCCCGCTCGTACAACCCTTTGGTATCCCGCTGTTCGCAGATTTCCAGGGGCGCGTCCACAAACACTTCCACATAGTGCCCCTGGTCGAAATTGCTGCGCACATCATTCCGCGTGGCGCGGTAGGGGGAGACGGCCGCACAAATTGTCAGGCCGCCGTGGCGCACAATTTCGGAGGCCACGTAGCCAATGCGGCGTACATGGTCATCCCGGTCTTCTTTGCTGTAGCCCAGCCCTTCACTGAAATGGGTACGGACTACATCGCCATCGAGCAGGGTGACGTTACGGCCGTGTTCCTGCAACAACGTGGTCAACACGCTCGCTGTCGTAGACTTTCCCGCATTATGTAAACCGGTTAGCCAGATGCACACCCCCTGCCGGTGGCGCGGTGGATATGTTTCTCCCAAAATTTCGGCCACCGGCTGGCGCGTGAACCAGGCAGGCAACAATTGCCCCTTGTGCAAATACTCTTCCCGCACCTGCGTCCCGGAGATATTGGCCGTTTTCACCTCCGGCGTCACCTTCGTGATTTCTTCATACCGCTCTTCTTCCGGCAAATAGACCAGCATTTGAAACGGTACCACCCCCACACCAATCTCCTGGCTAAACTGTTCCACCAATTCCTGGGCGTCATACGGGCCATAAAACGGCTTGCCCTCGGAATCATTGCCCGGCCCGGCATGGTCGCGCCCCACGATCAGATGATTGGCGCCATAGTTACGGCGGATAATGGCGTGCCACAGCGCCTCGCGCGGGCCACCCATACGCATGGCCAAGGGCAGCAAAGACAGCAGCACGCGGTCAGGATCATAATAATTAGCCGCCAACGCCTTGT
The DNA here is from genome assembly GCA_023382655.1 of Anaerolineae bacterium. Taxonomy (GTDB): domain Bacteria; phylum Chloroflexota; class Anaerolineae; order Promineifilales; family Promineifilaceae; genus CAADGU01. The sequence continues at coordinate 422,712 of JAHDWK010000002.1, forward strand.
AGGTGCGCACACGGGTGAAGTAATCCACGTCACCCGGTTTGGTCAGCCCCACCACCGGATGCAATAGCAAGACGCCATCTTTTTCTTCAATGGCGCGTTTCGTCAGCTCTTCGTGAACACGGTGCATCGGGTTGCGCGTCTGGAAGGCGATCACATTTTCATGACCGTATGTTTCCAGCCGGGTGCGGGTTTCGGCCGGGGTCAGGCGAATATCTTTGAAGTCGTAATGGGCGGGCAGTTTGAGTACCTGCAAAGGGCCGGCGATATTCCGTTTTCCCCAGCGGTGCATTTCGGCCACAATTGGATGGCGTAAATCCAGTGTACCAAATGCTTTTTGCGCCACCTCTGCCATGTCCCAGGCATACACCTCTGCCACTGTCATAATTGCCAGCAGGTCGTTTTGGGGGTCGCGGAGAGCGACTTCCTGACCTACAGTCACGTTCACGTCGTCATCAATGGGTAAGGTGATGGGAATGGGAAAAACGTAGCCGTTTGCCAGCCGCATATTGTCCAGCACACTTTGGTGGTCGGCCTGGCCCATAAATTGATCCAGTGGGGAAAAAGCGCCGGTTGCCAGTAGTTCCAGGTCACAAACAGACCGGTCAGACAGGCGTACCGAAGGCAGCCGGTTGGCGTAATGGCTCAGTCCGGCTCTGGATTCGGCCGGGACCATCAGGTCAACCAATGTGCCCCCGTAAGGAGAAATAAGTGTAGATTCTTTTAGCGCAATCAATTTGATACCTCTTTTTCGCCGGTAACAGTCACAAAAAAACAGCCCTACCGGTGCTTGTGGCGGGTGGGCTGCTGTGCGTTTTGAAAGTTACGGCCGTGTGATTTTGTGTGTTTCTGTTTGTGCAATAAGGCACAAACTTGTTCAACCTTAAGTCGCTAAACTTACAGGCAGGCTAACAAAAAGGGCCAACATTGTCAGGCTGAATTGTACGTGTTCACGGCCGTTGTGCAATCGAGTACATAGACAATTAGTCCACCGCTCAGAATCCTCATTCCCTCTGGAATGTGGCGCGCGCCAAAGCTGTGCACGAGCAAAGCCGCCACGCCCATCTCATTCAGCCGCCACACCCATCTCATTCAGCCGCTCAGCCCAGGCCAATTCGCCGGCGGTGATGCTGCCGCAACCGTGTGTGAGCACGATGGCCGGAACCGGCCTGTTGCTGGCAGGGATGGAGAGCGCGCCGGTGACGGTCACGGCCGTGCCCTCGGCAACGGGCGGCATGAATGGCGTCCACAAATGACCGGGAAAGGTGAGGCTTTCAAACTCGATTAGCTCGGTTGAGGCGGGGGCAGGGGTTGGTGTGGGTGTCTCCGCGGCGGGTGGTGTAGCACAGGCAGTCCACAATAGAAGGATGAGAGCGAGAGAGAAAGATTTCATGTGCATAGCATACGATGGGGCAGGCATTAGGCCTGCCCCATCCTACAAACCAGGTCTCAAAGCCGCTGTCGGCCAATTCTTACCTCGACCGGAGCGAATGCGGGCAGGGCAAAGGTAGGAGCGCCGGCGGGGCGTTGGGTCATCATGTCGGTGATGCGCGCTTCACGGATGCGGCACCACATGTCGGTGCTGACGCCGTACCGTTGGGCGCGTACCAGGCTGTTCAGAGTACCGTCGGGTAGCAGTTCAGGCGGGTCACGGAAAAAGCCAACCAGGTCAATGCCACCCATCTCATTGCGGATGGCGCGTGTCCATTGGATGCGTTCTTCGTAGCCATTGATTTCCAATGCCTGTTTGGCCTCCCAGACGGCCACGCGCGTCATGTCGGCCACGCTGGTGAAAATGGGGCGGGGCACGTGCGGGTCCAGCCAGCCCATGCGCTGGCGCAGTGCATGATAGGCGCAAATGGTGCAGAGGAGCCAGGTGAGGAAGACGGCCGTAAACCAAAACACCAGAAAGCGCCAGTCCAACCAGGACGACGATGGGGCAACCAGAGATTGCAGGCTATTTTCCAGGGTAGCGACATTATTGGCAATTTGGGCGCGCATACCGGGCAACAGGTTAGGGTCTGCTGCCAGCAGCCGCGCGCCGCTCAGAATTTCATCCCGTGATCTGGCAGAGGGGGAGGCGCTTTGCATCGTTTGTAAGTCTATGAGCATGGCGGTGAGCAGGAAGTTGTAACAGGCGGGGTCTACGACCACATTCTGGCCTGCGTTGGCTGCCTGCCACTGGCTGCGGCATTGTTCAGGCGTGAGATTGGTGGGCAATGGCTGGTTCAAGGTGGTGACAGGGATAATCGGCTGCAATGTGGCGCTGACATTATTGATGAGTTCGACGCGGCAGGTGGCATCGGCCATTTCACGGATAACCTGGAGCTGGTTTGTGGCGCTTTGTATCAGCAGCAGATTGCCGTGTGGGCTGGTGGCAGCGATGGCTTGCAAGTCGGCAACCATCTGGTCAATTTGTGTTTTTTCACAGGTGCGGAGTTGGGTATTGAGCACGGCCGTTAACCCTGCAAAAGCATTGTTCACCGGGGCGCTGTTGTCTAGTTGATTAGCCTGTCTGCTCACCTCATCAATCCGCACCACCAGGGTTGGCTGAGCAGGTCGGTTAAAGATAGCCTCATTTACTTCACGCAACAGGGGCGGTATTACATAAAACAAGATGGGCAGCAGCACGGCTAATATGCCTAAAATGAGAACAGCGCGCCAGGCAGCCGGTGATAATGAGCTGGTCAGACTGGGTACGGATTGAGAGAGGTAGTCCCGAATGCGCATGGGATACCAGAGGCCAGGAATGAGCAGCAAAGGCAGCAGCCCGGCCAATATCACAGCGATGATCAACGGAATGCTGCGTGTCCATCTGCTGAGTTCCAGGCTTGGCAGCAGGGTGGGGTTGATCAGTAACAGCAAGATGCCCAATACAGCCAGCCCGGTGAGGGTGTAGCCGATCAAGAGTACATGTTGCCAGGGGAACGGCATCCGTCCCTGGAAATTGAGCCAGTTTCGGTTATCGGCGCCACAGCGGGGGCAGGTGACAAAATAGAATTGGGTGGGGTCACGGTGCGGGCTGTGTTCCGGGTTGGGTTCGGGCACAGCGCGGACGGTGGGCGAAGTCTGGCGGCGTTGCCGGTCGGTTTCATAGCGTAGTTGGGTACTATGGAACTGATCGGCGGGCACATGCCAATTATCGGCAATAACCCGTCGCCCACGATTAGGTTCGTCTACCGATATAATGAATTGTTCGTGGCAGCAAATGCAGGTGATTTGCCTGGTGGCCAGGGTGTTGGGGGGTGCAGGTACGTGGATCATGATACTACTCCATAGACAAACGGCCGTCACACAGCCATTTGCCAAACAATACACAACCAGCGTTGAACAAACGTTTAACCCGACTGGGCTGAACTGGTGATCATTATTCAATTAGAGATACCGCAATAGATTCAGGTTGGCGCTGACTTATCTCAACACAAAACCGTAAGCTTACTATACCTGTTATGCTGACAATCCTGCTGACAGACAACTTGAGATTGTGGGCGACTATCTTGGCAGCGACGATCTATGCGCTACACTATACTCAGACCCGCCCGGCAGCGCAAGAAATTTGTCTGGCAGGTTTCTGGCAAAATTGTGTCATTCGTCATTAGTCTCTGGTCATTAGTCATTGGTCATTAGCAAAGGACGAATGACAAAGGACGAATGACCAAGGACAAAGGACAAACCCCATGATTACCCCGGAAGAGATGGCAAAAGCGCAGGCAGTGCTGGCGAAAGTACAAACGGAATGGCTGGCGCGGGAGGGGGTCACGGCCGTAGACCTGGGCTTCGAATGGTCGCACGGCGTAATGACCGGGCGGTTGGCTATTCGTGTTCATGTGGCGCTGAAAAAGCCACGGGCCGAATTGAGCGAAGAAGAATTGTTCCCCCAAGAAATTGAGGGTATCCCGGTAGATGTCATTGAAGCCACGTATGGCCTCCAGATTATGTTGGAAGGGGATGCGCAGTTAGAGGCGGCGGTAGACGGCCGTGACCAACGCTTCACTGAAATCCCCCTCGGCGTCAGCATCGGCTGTCCAAATGTGACGGCCGGAACGCTGGGCGCCAAGGTGTATGACGCCACCACCCAGGAAGCGTACATCTTAAGCAACTGGCACGTATTGGTGGGGTCGCCCTCGGCCCAACCCGGCGAACCCATCTGGCAGCCCGGCCGGCTGGACGGTGGCGGGAGCAGCAATAAATTTGCCGAAGTCACCCGCTCTGTCTTAGGGCCGTTTGACGCCGCCCTGGCCCGCCTCACCGGCGAGCGCCCTGTGCTGGAAACGACGCTAGAAGGCAACCACATTGCCGATGTCACCACGCCGCAATTGGGCATGATGGTGTGGAAGAGCGGCCGTACCACCGGGCGCACGGCCGGTTTTATTGACGGCGTGATGATGACCACGCAGTTGAACTACGGCGCGGCCGGCATTCGCCGCCTGGAGCAAGTGTTCCGCATCGTGCCTCGCCCTGGTTCCGCACCGGGTGAAGTCAGCCTGGGCGGCGACTCTGGCTCTATCTGGGTGGATGAGGCCGGCGGCAGAGCCGTGGGGCTGCATTTCGCCGGCGAGACGGGTGATTCACCCGAATTTGCCCTGGCACATGACATCAACCCGGTGATGGCCCGGATGGGCTTCATTTTCCCCGCGCAACTGCCCGCACCCGAACCACCCATTGAACCAGAACTACCGGCCGAACCAGAGCCGCCAGCACCCACCACCCCGCCGCCAACCCTTTCCTGGTGGCAGCGGTTTACCAACTGGCTACGTGGGCTGTTTGGGTAAACGTTTGTAGGGGCACTTCAGCGCTATTTAGTGGGTGATAAATCGCCTGTTACAAACCTTGTTTCAGGTTAGCTGGCTACGATACCAGTTCAGACAGTCGCCGGGTGTGCCGATGGGGAAGGGGGCTGCCTGATGCAGCGGTGGATTTTCCAGCAGGTGCTGGCGGTCCAGGGTGACGAAGAAGTCTACGGCCGCGCTCCAGGCAGCGGCCACAATGAGGGCGTCGGCCGGATAGGTGATGAGTGATTGGCAGACAGTCAGGTGTTCGACCTCGCCGTTGGCAGTGACAGCGATCTGGCTTTGATGAAGGATAAGCGTCAAAACGCCTAATGATTCCGGTGATTTGCGGCGCAGGACATTTTCAATTTCGGTCAGCACTTGTGAGCTAACCAGGAGCCGTATCGCTCCGGCCTCGCCCAATTTCAGTAACATGCGTCCCCCGCCGGTAGCTGACCACATACCGGCAAATAGAGCGCTGGTATCCAGAAAAATATCAGGCGTTGGTGGCATTGTATCGTTCTCGCTCTTCTCGTAAGGCCAGCAGCATACTTTCCAGCGTTTCCCCTCGTTCCGTGAGCGCGTGGGTGATTTGCCCGGCGAGGGCATCTATTTGCGACCGGCCCGGCGACAGGACAAAAACACCCCCCAGGTCTAGCAGCGTGAAATCATCTCCTGGTTGTAGATTGTAGGTATCACGCAGGTTCTTGGGTAAGATGAACGTGCCGCGCTGCCCCATTTGTAAAGCAAGTGTGTCAGACATTGGTGCTACTCCTTGTTATGCCGTCATGCAGAATTTCTGATCATCAGTTTAGCAGAAGGGAACTGAATTTCAATACCTGTTTGGTTTGGCGTATAATCCGCAACTGTAGATCAACCCAGACAGGTTTCAGAAACCTGTGTGGTGTTTATGCCCATGAGCAAACGCGAATTTCACCTGGAAGATGAACATGTGTATGACCGCTCTGGCGCGGTGCGCTGGATATGGTCGCATTTGTGGCAGTATCCCTGGCTGCCGGTGCTGGTGGTGTTGGCGTCGGTGGTGAATAACTTTGCCGCCAGCGGAGTGCAGGTGTTGATCGGCCGTACCTTTGACCTGATCACGTCGGATAATTGGGCGGTGGCGGCGCTGGTAGGGCTGTCGTTGGCGGTGTTTGGGGTGATTGCCGTACAAAGCATCATGGGGCTGGCGCGTAACTGGACGAATGAGTTTGTGGCGCAGCGGGTAGAACGGGATACACGGGAGGAGTTCTACATCAGCCTGTTGGGGAAGGACCAGACGTTTCACGGCCGTCAGCGCATTGGCGATGTGATGGCGCGAGCCACCAACGACGTGCGCACGCTCAACCTGATGTTCAGCCCCGGCCTGATGCTCATTGTGGATTCCCTCATGGGCATTGTCGCCCCGATTGTGCTGATTATCCTGCTGGATGCGCGTCTACTGCTGGTACCGGCGCTGTTCCTGGCGCTGTTTGTGATCACCGTGTGGGATTATTCGCGGCAGTTGAACCCGGTGAGCCTGGCGCAGCGGGAGCAGTTTGGCCTGATGAACGCCGGGCTGGCAGAGGCGATTGGCGGTATTGAGGTGGTGAAAGGCAATGCCCAGGAGCGGCAGGAGCTAGAGGAGTTTGCGGAAAATGCAAGCCGGTTCAAAGATTACTTTGTCAAACAAGGCATCATCCAGGCGCGGTATTTACCACTGCTCGTGTTTAGCGTTTGCTTGGGGCTGGCCTTTTTTCATGCGCTCTGGTTATGGCAGGCGGGCACACTGTCGTTGGGGCAGGTGGTGACGTATATGGGGCTGTTTGGGATGCTGCGTTTTCCCACGTTTATCTCCCTCTTCTCGTTTAATCTGGTGCAGTTGGGTATTGCCAGCGCCGAGCGGTTGCTGGAGATGATGAATGATGAGACGGAGTTGGATGAGAATGAAAAGGGGATCAGTCAGCCGATTCACGGCCGTGTCACCTTTGAAAATGTCTCGTTTGGGTATGATGGCACGCCTGTCATCAAAAACATCAGCTTTACGGCCGAACCAGGGCAGACGGTAGCCATCGTCGGCCAGACGGGGTCGGGCAAAAGCACGTTGACGCGGCTGATTAACCGGATATTTGATACGAACGACGGCCGTGTGCTCGTAGATGGCATGGACGTGTGCGACTGGAGTCTGGAATCCCTGCGTTCCCAAATATCCACTATCGAGCAAGATGTCTTCCTCTTCTCCCGTTCTATCGCCGAAAACATCGCCTTCGGCTGCCCAGATGCCACCTCGGCCGAAATTGAAACGGCCGCGCGGCAAGCGCAGGCGCACGATTTCATCCTGAGTTTTGACCAGGGGTACGAGACAGAAGTAGGTGAACGGGGCGCCACCCTCTCCGGCGGTCAGCGGCAGCGGGTAGCCATTGCCCGCGCCTTCCTCACCAATCCCCGCATCCTCATTCTGGACGATAGCACCAGCGCCATTGACAGCGCCACTGAAGACCAGATTCAAAAAGCGATGCGCCACATCAGCCGCCAGCGCACCACCTTCCTCATTACCCATCGCCTCTCCCAAATTCGCTGGGCGGATCAGATTCTCGTCCTTAGCCACGGCGAACTGGTAGACCAGGGTACACATGACGAACTGCTGGCGCGCAGCCCGGCGTACCAACGCATTTTTGCCCGGTATGATTAGAATAGATACACGGATGACACGGATTGGGCGGATTATCACGGATTTTTTATGAACGGATTTCCTACACACACTGAAATTGTAGTCATCGGCGGCGGGGTGATGGGCGCGAGTACGGCCTATCACCTGGTGCGGCGCGGGGCGCGGGATGTGGCCCTGTTGGAGAAAGAATCGTTCTTCGGCACCGGCGCGACCGGGCGCTGCGCGGGTGGCGTGCGCTACCAGTTCAGCACCGAGGTCAACATCCGCCTGTCGCAGGCCAGTTTGCCCATGCTGGATCGCTTTGAAGAGGAGATAGAGCAGGCCATTGACCGGCGGCGCTGCGGTTACTATTTACTGCTGACCCGCGAACAGGACGTGCCCCAATTCCGGCGCAACGTGGCATTACAGCACCGCCTGGGCGTGCCCACCCAATGGCTGTCCGGCGATGAAGTGCGGCAGCGACTGCCTTTTTTGCGGGCGGATGATGTGCTTGCCGCCACCGTTTGCCCCGAAGATGGGCTGGCCGACCCACACGGGGTGGTGGCGGGCTATGTGAATGGGGCCAGGCGGTTGGGGGTGCAGTTGTGGACGGACACGGCCGTACACGCCATCACCCCTCACCCCACCCACTACACCATCCACACCAACCAGGGCGACATCCAGTGCCAAAAAATTGTCAACGCCGCCGGGCCATGGGCCGGGCGGATCAGCGACATGCTGGGCGTACCCCTGCCCATTGCGCCCCTGCGCCGCCAGTGGATCACCACCACCCCCCTGCCTGCCCTGCCACCCGATTTCCCCTTTGTCATCTTCTTCGGCCAGAGCCTCTACTTCCACCCCGAAGGCAAAGGGCTGCTCACCGGTATGTCTAACCCACACGAGCAGTCCGGTTTTGATCAGTCAGTAGACGAAGCGTGGGAACTGGTGCATTTGGAGGCAGCCATTCACCGGCTGCCCTTGCTGGAAAGAGCCGGGCGGCAGTCCGGGTTGGCCGGATTGTATGAGATGACGCCGGACGCCCACCCCATTATCAGCGGCGTACCGGGCATGGATGGCTACTACGTGGTCGCCGGTTTCTCCGGGCATGGTTTCATGCACGGCCCCATTGCCGGCAAACTGATGGCGGAGATCATCCTGGACGGGGCCGCGCACACAGTTGACGTCAGTATGTTGGACTATGCGCGGTTTGGCGACGGCCGTTTGATCCAGGAATATAATGTTGTTTAATGTCATCTCTATAAAGAGTGGCTTTTTTCATTCAGGTGGAACAGGCAGATGTCTCTCATAAACGAAGCGCAAATCAAACAGGGAGTAACCTATGGTGAAGATTGAACAGATTGCTCAAGCAGCTTTGGGCGGAGAGAGCTTAGAAACACGCAGTTTGACACAGGATTTTCTGCGGCAAAATCCCGATCTTAAATTTGTTCCCAGACCAGACATTGATGATTTGCGAACTTTGGCAGCATCAGCATCGCTGTTAGAGTTATTTGCGGAACGTCGAGGGCAAAAACCGCCAGCATGGACGAACAAGATCGGTTCGCTGCCTGAGCCAATTTTTCTGGTGAAAGCCGCCATGACCATGAAATATCTGCGGGCGTTATGTCAGGCAGAATCACCTGAACCATTACGCAAACGTGGGTTCTACGCGCCACCAGAATATCTGGTGTTTGCCTAATGAGATTGCAGATGAGTCGAATCTCCAATCTCTAATCTCCAATCTCCAATCTCTTGGGAACTTTTTATGGGCTTCATTCTGGATGGCTTAGACACTGAAGATTATGACCGCAGTTATAGCGACCGGGAACTGGTCGGGCGGATTGCGGCGTATTTTCGGCCGTATGCCGGGCGGATGGCGGTGGTGGCGGTGACGCTGACGCTCAATTCGCTGTTGGCGGTGGCCGGGCCAATTATCATTGCCCGCGCCATTGACATTATTGCCGAAAACCCAACGACGCAGGCAATGGCGCTGATGGCGTTAGGCGTGTCCTTGACGGGGGCGGCGGCCTGGGTATTTAACTACATCCGCCAATACTTTTCGGCCAACATCATTGGCAACGTGGTGTTGACGCTGCGGCGAGATGTGTTCCAGGCAACGGTGAACCACGATATGTCCTTTTTTGACGAGCATCCGTCGGGCAAAATTGTCAGCCGCATCACCTCGGATACGCAGGATTTTGCGGCGACCGTTGACCTGACGTTGAATTTGCTCAGCCAGGTGTTTCTGGTGCTGTTTCTGACGGTTTATCTGCTCACCATTGACGTGGTCTTGACCGTTATTTTGCTGGCAATGACGCCGCTGGCGGCGTGGATTGCCCTGGCCTTTCGCCATCGGGCGCGGGAGGTGACCCAAAAGGCGCGGCGGGTCACGGCCGTGATCAATGCCCAAATTCAGGAATCGGTCAGCGGCATCATTGTGGCTAAAAATTTCCGGCAGGAAACGGCCGTCTACCAGACCTTCCACGCCAACAATGAACAGGCTTACGCCGTGAACCTGCGGCGGGGCATGACGCTCATGTCCATTTTCCCCATCATGGTGCTGGCGTCGGGGTTTGGCACGGCCGTACTCGTTTTGGCCGGTGGGCTGGCAACGCGGGCGGATAGCATCCTGGGCGGGGTGACGGCCATTTCTCCCGGCGAATGGTTTTTGTTCATGCAGGCGGTCGGGTTTTACTGGTGGCCGATGATGGGCATTGCCTCGTTCTGGAGCCAGTTTCAGGACGGCCTGTCAGCGGCCGAACGGGTGTTTGCCCTGATTGACCTGGAACCCAACGTGCAGCAGACGGGGGATGAAGGGGTGGCGGGGATTGACGGCCGTATCCAGTTTCAGCACCTCATCTTCAGCTACAGTGACAAAGAGGTGGTTTTGCCCGACTTTTCGCTGGAGATTGTGCCTGGCGAGACGGTGGCGTTGGTGGGGCACACGGGCGCGGGCAAGAGCAGCATTGCCAAGCTGGTGGCCCGGTATTATGAATTTCAGGGTGGGCAGTTGTGGATAGACGGCCGTGACATTCGCTCCTTCAATTTGCCCCAATACCGGCGGCACATTGGCGGCGTACCCCAGGAGCCGTTCCTGTTTGCCGGGACGGTGCGCGAGAATATCCGCTACGGCCGTCCCGACGCCAACGACGCCGAGGTCATCACCGCCGCCAACCGCATCAGCGACGGTGAATGGCTGAATGGGTTAGTACGCGGGCTGGACACGGATGTGGGTGAACGGGGCAGCAATCTGTCTATGGGGCAGCGGCAGTTGGTGGCGCTGGCGCGGGTGCTGCTGAAAGACCCGGCCATTTTCATCCTGGACGAGGCCACCGCCAGCGTAGACCCCTTCACCGAAACACAGATTCAAGAAGGGCTGGATGTGGTTATGGCCGAGCGCACGGCGATTGTGATTGCCCACCGCCTCTCGACCATTAAACATGCCGACCGGATTGTGGTGATGGATCACGGCCGTATCATCGAAGAAGGCACACATGACCAACTGATGGCCCAAAGCGGCCATTATGCCGACCTGTACAACACCTACTTCCGCCACCAGTCATTGGCCTATATTAACGAACAATTCCTGGAGATTACGGCGTAAACAAAAAGACCTGTCGCATGACAGGTCTTTATTATGGGACACACAAAGACTAAATTTTAAGAAGTGGCGGGCCGGGGTGGACGTAGGGTCGTTTTTTCGGTTTGCAGCATCTTGATCAGGCGCAAGACGGCCCATCGTTTGACTTCATTGTCTTTAGCCTGACGCACCGGCTGCCCATTGTCCACCACCCACATCTGGTTTCTGATTTCTTGTAATTGCATCGTTTCCCTCACTTTTGTTACAGCACAACCTCCAATACAATCTACCGTGAGGGTAGGCCGATGGGCTTACGGCAAAACTTAACGATACGGCCGTGTCCCCTGTATTCACGCCCTCTTTACTCCCGGCTTTTAAGCGGTACAAAATCGAGCAATTGGGCGAGTGTGGAAATGCGGTTTACGTTGGGGGGGATGTCTTGTACGGTGCCCTGGTTGGCTCGATCCAGCCAGATACCTTGCCCATACGCTCCCTGTTCCACCGCCCCAATCGCATCCACATTCAAATTGTCGCCCACATACATACATTGAGCCGCGGGCGTGTGCAGTCGGGCTGCGGCTCGTCGAAATATGGTTTTACTGGGTTTATGGACGCCCACCTCTTCGCTGATGGTGATGTGTGGTGTGGGAATATACGCACCCACCAGATGTTCCATTACCGGGCGTACCGTGGTGGAGTGGTTAGACAAAATCCCCAACGACAGACCTGTCTGATACAGCTTTTTCAGGGTGAACAGCACATCATCATATAAGGTGGTGGGCAGTTGCCCATACGCAATGTAGATGCGGTAAGCCAGTTCGCGGCTGGTATCAGGATAACCCAGGCGGAGGAGCATCTGCCGGTAAAAGTCCATGATTTCCTGTCGCGTTTGCGGTTTGATGGCCCCATCTGCCCGCCCCAGAGCAATATCGGCCAGGAGTGATTCTCTGGCGGCGCGGAAATCTTCTATCGGGTAGTAGATACCTTCATGCTGGAACAACACGGCCGTGCGTTCAATGTGTGACATCTCCGGCTGCAACGTATATGCCAGCGTGAAATCCCAATCGAATATGACGGCCGTCATTCCCTTAACCGGCATTCTCATAAACCAACCAGTTCCTCTTGTATTCGCCCAGGCGACATCATGAGAAGCATTGTATGAAAACCACCCCTTTTGTTCAGTGAAAAAGGCGATGATTTTACGGGATAAGCAAAAAACCCGAAGGGGGTATTAACGCTCCCTTCGGGTTTCATATGAAGTTTGTCGTAACCGCTTTGACGGGTGAACCGGCTGAAGCCGTTACTACGAACCGGGCAATTCGGCCAGCTTTTGTGCCAAGAGCTGGTTCACCAGGGCAGGATTAGCCTTGCCTTGGCTTTGTCCCATCACCTGGCCCACAAACCAGCCACGCAGCTTTTCTTCACCGCTGGTGTAGCGAGCCACCATCTCCGGGTTATTTGCCAACACCTGAACAATGATGGTCTCAATAGCCGCTTCATCAGAGATTTGCGCCAGCCCTTTGGCCTGCACAATGGCGGAGGCGGATTGACCGCTTCCGAACATCTCCGCCAGCACTTCTTTGGCGGTGTTGTTGTTGATTGTGCCTTTGTCCACCAGGGCAATCAATTCTACCAACCCGGTGGGTCTCACCGGGATTTGCTCGATGCTCTGTTTGTGTTCGTTCATCAGCCGGAACAGTTCGTTGAGCAGCCATTTACTGACGGATTTGGGGTCGCCGCCGGCGGTCACGGCCGTGTCCAACCATTCCGCTACCGCCCGTTCCTCCGTTAATACCCGCGCCTCATACGCCGTCAGTCCATACTCATTGACATAACGTTCGATTTTAGCACCCGGCAGTTCTGGCAAAGCCGCTTTGGCTTCGGCAATCCACGCCTCGGAAATAAACAACGGCGGTAAATCCGGTTCTGGGAAGTAACGGTAATCTTCAGCCTCCTCCTTGCTGCGCTGGCTGAAGGTACGCTTTTTGTCCTCATTCCAACCGCGCGTCTCCTGGACCACGCGACCGCCCGATTCCACCACCTGTATTTGCCGCTCAATTTCGTGGGCGGAGCCATCAGCCAACGCCTTAAAGCTGTTCAGGTTTTTCAGTTCGGTGCGGGTGCCAAAAGTGGTGCTGCCCGACGGCCGTATACTGATATTCGGCTCCACGCGCAGCACCCCCTTCTCCATGTCGCCACTGTTTACACCCAGGTAGCGCAAAATCTGGCGAATTTTCATGGCGTAGGCCCGCGCCTCTTCGCCGCTGTGAATGTCCGGCTCGGAGACAATTTCCAGCAAGGGCACACCGGCCCGATTGTAATCTACCAGCGATGTACCATCATCCTGGTGCGTGAGTTTGCCGGTGTCTTCTTCCATATGCACCCGCCGGATGCCGATGCGCTTGTGCGACCCATCGTCCAGTTCCACGTCCAGCCAGCCATTCACGCCAATCGGCTCTTCATACTGGCTGATCTGGTAGCCCTTCGGCAGATCAGGATAAAAATAATTTTTGCGGGCAAAGATGTTGTGCTGGTTAATCTGGCAGTTCAGCGCCAGCGCCACCCGCAGGGCATACTCTACAGCCTGTTTGTTGATAACGGGTAATGTGCCCGGCATACCGAGACAGAGGGGGTGTACGGCCGTGTTCGGTTCCGCCTCTACGCTGTCCACAACCGGCGCCGCGCAAAACATCTTCGACGCCGTCATCAACTCCGCATGAATCTCCAACCCAATAATCGCTTCGTATTTGTTACTCATTTACTCTCGCTCAATCTGCTGAATCAGGTTTTCAACCTCTCGGATAATCTGCGGAAGATTTGGTTGATTAAAACTCATGCCAGGTGCGGGAACGCGGTTATGTTTGATGTCAGGCGAAATGTGTTTGTGGTGTGGGTGCGTACTTTGCAGTTCTGGCTCGTTTGGGTGAGGTTGGGGATCATACCAAAACAGTCTTTCCTCACCTTGCCATATTTCGTAACCATACCAATCAATTATTGCTGGCAAGCGATGAAACAAAATCCGCTCACGCACCACCACCCGAAGATGATGGGCAAAATGAAGCTCGCCAACAATGCGGGCCAACGATGAGCCCCGGCGGACAAACGTGACTGTTGAGCGATGCACAGATGGGAACTGATCTGGCAAAGTATATAAAAATAGTTCGTAATCTTCCGCCGAACGGAGAGGGTTGCTCATACGGCCGTGCGAATAAGCCCGGAAAGGCTTGCTGTCTGCTTTTGAATTCGTTGAATCGCATTCCGATATTCAGCCTGGCGCTCCAGCCATGTCCTATAAACACTGGCCCATTCGCCAAAGTCTAATACCCAGGCATCATCTTCTGGTTCTTCACCGTTCATGTAGGCTGCGTAAAACGTCTCTGAACGAATCCCATATTTTCGCTCAAATTCCAATAGCTCTTCTTCAAGCGCATGAATGTCCGTCAAAATCTCATAGGGTGTCATACATCACCTCTTTTGCCCAAATTATATCCACGTAGTCTGACTTCTTGCTTCCATCATCACATTAGCCACCCCGTCTATTACTTGTACATGCACAGCGATCTGGTCAGCCAGGTTTAACGGCCGTTTCAGCCGCAACACCCCTCCTTATAAATCGCTTCCGTAATCATCATTCATTCCTCTACGCTTAAGTCAGCTTCAAGCCTCTGACATTTCTACCTCATAACGCTGGATAAGGACATCGGCGGGAATGCCAAGGCCCGATTGCAATTTACGGATCATATTCAGAGACAACGGCCGTTTCCGATTCAATACCTCAGACACCCGCGCCCGCGAACCAATGAATGGTTCCAGGTCACTCCGATTCAACGACTGGCTTTCCATCATGTGGATAATCGCCTCTACCGGGTCCGGTGGTGGTATGGGATGATGTTTCTCTTCATACGCTTCCACCAACGCGATCAAAATCTCCAATTTATCTCCATCAGAAGAACCAGCCTCAGCCAACCACAGACGATTAATTTCAGCCAGTGCATTTTCGTAATCTGTCTCTGTTCGGATTGGTTTAATATCCATCATCAAGTATACGGATAACGCAGATTTTTCAGAAATTTATTCGTGCAAATCCGTCTCATCCGTTTAATCCGTGTATCTATTATAGGTTCTCCGAAATGCTGCTAGAAGTTTAACAGATTTTCACCCATGCCGGCGCATGAAGCGTTCCAGGCGGCTGAGGGCTTCTTCGATTTTTTCGTAGGCGGTGGCGTAGCTGGCGCGCATAAAACCCGCTCCACTTGGCCCAAACGCCTCGCCGGGCACCATGGCCACCTCTTCCTCTTCCAACAGCTTCATGGCAAATTCGTCGCCGCTCATGCCGGTGCGGGCAATGGAGGGAAAGGCGTAAAACGCGCCACGCGGCTCGAAGCAGTCCAGCCCTAACTGATTGAAGCCATCTACAATCAGGCGGCGGCGGCGGTCATATTCGGCGCGCATCGCTTCCACGTGTTCTTCGGCGGCGGGGGTGAAGGCGGCCAAAGCCGCCATCTGCCCGGTGGTGGGGGCGGACATGATGGTGTATTGATGCACCTTGCGCATCGCCCCCAGGATTTCGGGATTGGCGCAGGCATAGCCGATGCGCCAGCCGGTCATGGCGTAATCTTTGCTGAAGCCGCCTAACAAGATGGTGCGTCCGGCCAGTCCGGGCAGCGCCGGCACACAGGTGTGGGGAATGCCGTACACCAACCGGTCATAAATTTCGTCGGAGATGATGAGCAGGTCATGTTTTTGGGCTACGGCCGTGACCTCCATCATCCTTTCCCGTGTCATCACCGCCCCCGTGGGATTGTTGGGGTAGCCCAGCAGCAGCGCCTTCGTGCGCGGCGTGACGGCCGCTTCTATCGCTTCGGCCGTGACCATAAAATCATTGGACATCGTGGTGGGCACATACACGGGCACCCCCCCGGCAAAGCTCACTTCCGGGCCATAGGCCACAAAACAGGGTTCGGGAATGATCACTTCGTCGCCAGGGTTAAGCACGGCCGTACACACCAGATACAACGCCTCACTGACCCCCACCGTGATGATGATCTCGCTTTCCGGGTCATAACTCACCTGGTATTTGGCCGCCAGGTTTTGCGCCAGCGCCCGCCGCAGTTCAATCGTGCCGCTGTTGGAGGTATAGGCCGTCTCCCCGCGCCGCAAGGAGGCAATGCCCGCTTCCAAAATGGGCGGCGGCGTCACAAAATCCGGCTCGCCTATTCCCAACGAAATGACATCTTTCATGGTGGCAGCAATATCAAAAAACTTACGAATGCCCGAAGGGGGGGCCTGAGCTACACGATCCGAAATAAAGTTGCGCATGGGAATATCCTTATAAGATTTGAGATTGCCGATTGAGGTCCTCAATCGGCAATCTCAAATCTCTACACTTGAATCATCACCTAAAAACAGTCTCATCTGTTTACCTGTTACTTTTGTATTTTCACCGATAAGCGCGCCGTCCAGCAGGCAGTTTTTTAGCTGTGCCCCGGCGTCTATGATGCTGTTTTTGATGATGCAGTTACTGATTTTAGCGCCGGGACCGACGCTCACGTAGGGGCCGATGACACTGCTGTCTATGCTGGCTTCTTCGTGAATGAAAACGGGCGGCAGGGCGGTAAAATCCTCGGCATAGCTGCGGTCAATGGCGTCTTCGCTGCCATAACCCAGCCCCAACAACCGTTCGTTGGTCGCCAGGATGTTTTCCGGGTTGCCCGCATCCAGCCAGAAAATGGTTTCCTGGGTGCGGACTTTGCTACCCTGCTCAAGCAAGACCTGGTAAGCGTCGGCCAGGTAGTATTCGCCTTTGGTCTGACGGCCGTCGGCAATAATCGTATCCAGCGCCTCGCGTAAGGTACGGCCGTGCCGAAACCAATGTATCCCCGCAATCGCCTGCCGGTAACGGTCATGGTCGGGTTTCTCAATCAATTCCGTTACAAAACCATCGGCATCCGTGGCCACCACGCCAAATTTGCGCGGGTCTTCTACCTCCTGCACCAGCATCACCACATCGGCCGTGGGATCGGGCAGTTCCGTGTAACGCGCCTGCACAATGCCATCACCAAAGGCAATCACCAGTTCCCCCTCATCCATAAAATCGCGGCACAGCCAAAGAGCGTGCGCCTGCCCCAATTGTTCTGCCTGCACCACAAAATGGCTGTCGAGGTGCGGGTACTGCTCCCGAATCCACGCCTCAAGCTGCTCACCCTTATAGCCGATGACAAACACGACCTCCTCCGTCGTAATATCACTCATCAGGTCAAGCAGATGGCCGATGACCGTTTTGCCAGCCACATGCAGCAGCGGCTTCACCCGGCTCCACGTATACGGCCGCATCCGCTTGCCAAACCCGGCGAGGGGGATGATTACTTTCATGGTTCGCCCTCTTCTGTGGTAATCGGTAATCGGTTATCGGTAATCGGTGGGTTTTCTATAAAATATTCTGGCGCTGATTCTCGCAGGATTGCAGAAGTACCACAAAATTGACCTGATTTGGCGATCATGCTGCCGAGTAGTCGGCCAATTCGCTGACACTTGTCCAGGAGTACATCAGCTTCTTTCTGGGATAAATAATCGCAATCCAGGGCCGTTTCAATCCAATGTTGCGTCTCTTGTTGTTCACCATCCGCATCCGTTAATTTGCTGATGAAATGGTTTTCATATCGACGCTTCGCCCACGCTTCCGCAATCTGCGCCCCAATCGAGCGGGAGGAACGTCTGACCTGATCTGTAAGCGAATAAGCTTCTTCTTTAGGGAATCGTTTAGAAAGCATAAAAATCTCTCGTGACAATGCCCGCGCTTCCTGATAGACAAACAAATCCCGATAACTTTTTACATACCCCATATTCCCCATCTTAAAACCTCCTTTTACCGTTCACCGATTACCGATTACCGTTCACCGATTACCGTTTGCTCATAAGCAAAAGCCACATTCAAAATCGTCGCCTCTTGCAGCGTATTGCCGATGAGTTGCAGGCCGATGGGCAAACCCTGGCTGTCGAGGCCACAGGGGACGGACAGGCCACAGCTTGCCGACAGGTTGACGGGCAGGGTGAAGATGTCCTGCAAATACATTTGCAGTGGGTCATCCACGATGGCCCCGATTTTGAAGGCGGTGGTGGGTGAGGTGGGGGTGGCGATGACATCTACCTGTTCAAAGGCGTTCAGGAAATCTTGTTTGATGAGGGTGCGCGCTTTGAGGGCACGGCCGTAATATGCCTCATAATACCCCGCGCTCAACGCATACGTGCCCAACATGATGCGCCGTTTCACCTCCGGGCCAAAGAGGGCGCGTGTTTTCCTGACGGAATCAATCATATCCACTCCCTCCACGCGCGGGCCAAAACGGATGCCATCGTAGCGGGCCAGGTTGGCGCTGGCCTCAGCCGGGGCGATCAGGTAGTAGACGGGCAGGGCGTAGGCCGTATGCGGCAGGCTGATTTCCACGATCTCCGCGCCCAGTTCGGCCAGTTTAGCAATGGCGGCGCGCACGGCCGTTTCCACTTCCGCATCTATCCCCTCGATAAAATACTCCTGCGGCACGCCCACTTTCAGCCCGCGAATATCGCCCGTCAGGGCCGCTTCAAAGTCGGGCACAGGCACGTTGAGCGAGGTGCTGTCCATGGGGTCATACCCGGCGGTGGCCTGGAACACGGCCGTACAATCCGCCACCGTGCGCCCAAACGTGCCCACCTGATCCAGCGTCGAGGCAAAAGCGACCACACCCCAGCGGCTCATACGGCCGTAGGTCGGCCGCAGCCCCACCACCCCACAAAACGACGCCGGCTGGCGCACGCTGCCGCCCGTATCCGTACCCAATGCCCCATACGCCATGCCCGTCGCCACCGCCGCCGCGCTGCCGCCGCTGCTGCCGCCCGCCACCCGCGTCTGGTCATACGGATTGCGGGTGGTGAAGTAAGCCGAATTCTCGGTGGAAGACCCCATGGCAAACTCATCCGTATTTGTCTTGCCCAGGATGACGGCCCCGGCTGCCTTCAATTTGCGTACTACAAACGCATCGTACGGTGGCACAAACCCTTCCAGGATTTTGCTGCCGGCCGTTGTTTCCACCCCCTGCGTGCAAATGATGTCCTTGACAGCCACCGGAATGCCCAGCAGCGGCGAATCCTCGCCGTTAGCCCGGCGCTGGTCGGCCTGCTGCGCCTGCTCCAGCGCCATCTCGTCGGTGATTGTCAGAAAACTTTGGATGTCATTATCCTGCGCTACGATGTGGTCTAACATCGCCTGGGTAGAGGCCACGCTGGTGGCAGCGCCGCTGCGCAAAGCCTGGCGCAGCTGGGTTAGGGTCAACGTCGTTAAGTCCATAAACACTCCCATTCAATCATGTGCGCCGATCATACACCGAAATGCGCCTGGCGCACTACACAAAAAAAGGGCCTGACGGCCCTCTGTATGCAAACATGGTTACGGCCGTGCCCTCATCCCTCATCCAGTACAGCCTGGACAACAAACTGATTGTTGGCTTGCTTGGGTGCATTAAACAACACGGCATCCATCGGTAAAGATGGCTCCGCCACATCCTCACGCCACACATTTTGTTGCGTTACCGCGTGGGCTGTGGGCAGCACCCCCTCCAGGTTCAATTCATTCAGACGCGCTGCATAATCCAGAATGGCCGAAAGCTGGCCCTGGTACAGCGCCATCTCCGCCTCCGTCAATTCCAATCGCGCCAGATGCGCAATCTTCTCCACATCACTTCGTGTCAAAGACATAACCGCTCTCCCATCAAACCCGCCCCGATTACCGTTCACCGATAACGGATTACGGATAACGGACTACGGCTCACCCCACCACCGCCTGTTCCTCGCGCCGTTTTTTGGCCGCTTCCTGCATCTTCTCAAACTCCTCGTCCGTCCACAGGTATTCGGGAGCTGTCAGGCGGTCAATGTAGAGAACGCCGTTCAGGTGGTCAATCTCGTGCTGGAAGATGCGCGCCGTCCAGCCGTGGAGTTTTAGTTTGACTTTACGGCCGTACCGGTCTTGCGTCCGCACCCGCACCACCTCATGCCGCCCAACCTCCCCCACATAACCGGGAATAGACAGGCAGCCTTCCACCCCATCCACCACTTCTCGTGACTGCCACACAATCTCTGGGTTGGCAATCACAAACAATTCGCGTGAATTGGGGATTTCGTTGCCCTGTTCGTCTTCTCTGGGCAGTGTTTCAATAACGGCTAATTGTATGGGTAGGCCAATTTGCGGCGCCGCCAGCCCCACGCCGTTACTCTCCCGCATGGTTTCCACCATGTTGTCAATCAACGTTTGCAGATCATCATCAAATTTTGTAACCGGTCTGGTTTTCTGGCGCAAAATGGGCGCCGGTAATTTTACAACGTTTAGTAATGTCATAGTGGGAAATTTTATCTTGTTTGGGGGAAGGCGACATGTTTTCGTAATCCGCAATCCGTTAGCCGTAATCCGAAAAGCGGGTCACGGATTACGATTTACGGATTACGTTCTTGCGCCTTGAAGCCGGTAAATCTGCTCCAAAGTTTGCCGACCCTTCACGCGAATTGGCTCCAACGCTTCGGCCTCAACCCAATCTTTAACCAGTTCATAGGTGGCGCTGCTGAGCAGCACTTCATCGCCGCCCGCATTTTCCTGTACCCGTTTGGCCAGGTTCACCGCATCGCCAATGGCCGAATAATCCTTGCGCAGGCTGCTGCCCACATTACCCACCACCGCTTCCCCGGTATGTACACCCACGCCAAAATGCAGGCGACGGTCTTCCGGTATTTCGGCCAGGTATGAGCGCATGTTCTCCTGAATCATCAAAGCGGTACGCACGGCGCGTTCGGCGTGTTTGCGCTGTGGGTTGAGGGGGGTGTTGTAAAGGGCCATCACCGCGTCACCCATAAATTTATCGGTCAACCCTTCAAAGGTGTCAATGGCGCGGACGAAGATGGTGAAGTAGCCATTCATAATTTGAATCAATTTTTCGGGGTCTACATGCTCACTATAGGTACTGTAACCACGCACGTCGGCAAACAAGACGCTCATAATGCGGTGCTGCGGCCGTTGCGCGGCATCCAGGTCACGTATCTGGTCTACCAGGGCGGGTGGTAAATAGCGGCGTACACTTTCCAGGTTTTTCTTTTCGGTGACATCGTTCAACACCATGGCCACACCGAGCGTCTCCTGTTCGTAATCCCGCAAGGGCGTCAGGGTCAGATTCAGGGTGGTAATGCCCGGTCGTCTGCTGATAACCAGGTCTACTTCGGTGTTTTGCACACCGCCTTTGTGGCGTACATCTTCTACCAGTGGTTCGATGGGTAGGCCCAGTGTTTCCAGAGCCGCGTGGTAAGTCTGGTGCATGATGGCGCCCTGGGGATGACCCAAAATGCGTTCGGCCGCCCGGTTATACAGGGCAATCCGCTCTTCTTCATCTATGGTGATAACGCCACTGGTGATGGAGGCAAAGACATTATCCATCAGGTCGCGCATTTCGGTAATTTCGGTGAGGTGGTTGCGAATTTGTTGGAAGAGGCGGGCATTTTCAATGGCCACAGCCGCCTGATTCGCAAAGGAGGCCAGCAAATCGCGGTCGGTATCGCCAAAGACGCCAGCCTGTACCCGGTTGTCGGCAAAGATGACGCCGATGATCATCTCTTTGATTTTGAGTGGCACGCACAGGATGGAGCGCAAATTGTAGCTGATGATGCTCTCCTGAGCGGCAAAGCGACTGTCGGACATGGCGTTCATGGTGACAATGGGTTCACCTGATTCGGCCACAGCGCGCACAATGCTGCGGCTGAAATCGAAGGAGGATTTTTCCAGCGTTTCCCGATCCATGTTGCGGTAAACCCGTACATCCAACTCACCGGTATCCTCGCTCTTCAGCAGCATGATGGAACGTTCGGCCTTGGTCAGGTCTATGATGGCGTCCATAACAACCACGAGAACCTGATCCAGGTCAAGAGAAGAATTGATCATGGCGCCCACATCTTGCAGAGCGCGCAGTTGTTCTCGTTCTTTCTCCTGGGCTTTGACGCGCCGTTCTAAATCTTCGACAGTGCGGCGCAGAATGACGATCTGGCGGGTGATTTCGTCACTGGAACGGGTGATAACCGGATGGGCAATATCGGGCCGGCTGGTGATGATGGTTTGATGCTGCTGGTTTACCGTTGATCCCAGGTTATCAATGAGTTTGCGCAGGTCATTGAGATTTGTGTGTATTTGGGTTGTTGATGGGTCTTCCACCGGGTTTCTTCCTACGAAATTATGAATGATGAAGGATGAATTATGAAGGTTAAGCAAGATTTGCTTCAATTTTCAGGAGGCAGGCGCACTACAGTCCCCTGACGCGGTTATTATAACAGTTTTCACTTTGTTGGTTACATTTTGGCTGAATGTGGGAGAGAGAGTGTTTCGGTGTTCAGGTGTCTACGTGTTCACGTAGACACCTGAACACTTATTTTCGTTTTCGTTTGCTTTTTTGTTGCCAGCGGTGGAGGCGGGTGGCGATGCTCTTTTTGAGGAGCAACGGCCGTAACCCCTTCCAGTATGGTAGCGGGTCAAACCCGGCTTCATACATGCGCTGGCGACTGAACTGTTTGAGGACAAACTGGCGGGTGAGGACACGGATGGCGTCTTTACCTTCGGGCACGGCCGTAGCCAGCAAATCAGCGCGTTCATATGGTGTATGTTCGGGTCGCTGCGGCACCCCCAGCCAACGTGCCCAACTACCCAGCCGCCGATAACTGCGATCCACATCCATTTCTACACGCCGGTTCATCGTATTGGCCGTCCATGACAGGCCCACTGCTGCCAGTACGATCACCGCTGCACCTAAAGCTTGCCAGAGGGGAAACCCTTGTATCTGCGAGTCTCCTTGAGTCCCCAGACCACCTCTGTTTTCATCGGCTATCAAATCTTGAGGATCTTCTGGTTCCAGCAAATCTTCTTCGGGGATACTGGCGCTGTTGCGGGCATCATTAAAGGCAAAAGAACCTAACGGATCGCTACCATCCCCGGCCAGGTGTTCCGGGCGGGTGATAACCGGAATAGAAGCGGTTGGCTCAAACTGTATCCAGCCATATGAAGGAAAATAAACTTCCACCCAGGTATGGGCATTGCTGGCGCGCACCCGGTATACATGGGATTCTTCGTCATAAGTTCCTTGCGCATAGCCGCTTACGACCCGCACCGGCACACCCTGCGAACGCAGCATCACCGCCATCGCCGAAGCATAGTAGTTACAATACCCTTCCTGGCTGACAAACAAGGTGTAATGAACCGGGTCTATCGTGTCCGGCGGCGCTTCAATTTGATCATTATAGGTGATGGTCTCGCGCAGGTAACTTTGCACCGCCATCGCCTTATCATAAGGATTGGTATAAGGGGCTGTTACCTCGGCGGCCAGGGCCAATGTTTCTGGCGTAATGCTGTCCGGCAGTTGCAGGTAAGTCGCTTCTACCCAGGACGGATAAGCGGTAGATGCTTCCCGGAGGCTGGTCGCGTCCGCTACCGACAGGCGCGATACCACTTCATAGCGGTCGCCCTGCTGCAAAATATATTTGGCGCGCACGGCGCTCACCAGTTTATCACCGTTGGCATCTTCACGGGCGCTGACCAACAAAGGGCGGTCGGCGCTGATAATTTCCGGCGCGCCGTAAATGAAGCTGGAACTGGGGAAATAGGAATAAACCGTCTGGGTTACTACCTGTCGAGAACGGGTGAAAGGAATATCCAATGACCCCTCGTCGGCAAAGTGTTCATATACCAGATCATTCGCTTTGTGCCAGGTTTCATCTTCATAGGTGTCATAGACAATGGCCTGCCAGTAGACGTAAGGAAGTTCCTGCGGCACGATGATGTCCATCACAGGCGTGTTGCCCACCGTGCGCGGTCCACCCAAGACCAATGAATCCTGGTACGGATCGGCCGTATTGACGCCATAAGTGCGCAGCGCCGAAAACATGCGCGTCCAGTTATCCTGAAATTCGCGCCAGGGACCGCGTGTGCCACCCAACGCATCGCTGACGGCGGCGTTGGCGGAGAGGGGCGGCAATCCCCAGGCCAAAATGAGGGCGATGGCCGCGGCGATGAGACCGGCGCGGGCAAAGGCGAACCAGATGCTATTTTCGTAACGCACGGCCGTGCTGCGCCACGTTCTTTCCTGCTCCACCAGATAGGTGCGGGCCACAAACAGGGCGGCCAACAAGGCGTAAATGCCCAGGTAGTAAGGCAACGGCCGTGGTCCGGCATAATAATAAACCACACTCAGCAGTACCAACCCCATAGGCAGAATGGCCCGCCACACATGCGGAAAACGGAAGGTGTACCAGGCTGCCGTGTACCCCAATAGCCAGAAGATAACGGCCGTTTGAAAGACAAAAATCAGCCCATCCCGGCTGGTGCCGCCATCTACCAGTTTGCCAAACCAGGCGAACTGGCGGGCAATCATGCCCTCCTCAGGATGAATAATCCGTTCCCGCCAGGCCATCCCGATGAAACTATCGGTTGTCCCGATCAGGTAAAAAATGACAAATGCACCATACAACAGGGCATAAAGGTGGGCCGTGTTGGGGGAAAATCGGCTTTTTGCCAGCAGAGTACCGGTTAAAATAGCGGCTGTGCCTACCAGGGGAATGACATGCAGGCCGCTGATCAGGTCAGCTTGCTGAATGGCAAAAGCGGTCATAAACATCATGGCCCATAATAAAATGAGCGTAGACCAACCTTCTTCAAGTCTGGGGCGAGTGTGCATCATTTCCTCGTCTTGATTAAGGCAAAGAGGCAAAGAAGAAAAAGAAACAAAAAGCCAAATAAAAATGGATGGGTTTTCATGCTTCCTCGCGCACCTCTACCATAGGGGACTTTTCCCACATCATTATACGCGCCACCAGTGGATTATAATGACGGCCGTACCCCCCAACCACCAGCTACCCCCATGACTTATATGCACTTAATCTACGCCGCCAGTGGTCACTGCCCCGTCCGCCGCCGCGCCGGCTCGGCAGCCGTCTCCCTGCCGCGCCACTGCTGCCACAACCATATGGCTACCAGCAAACCACCCGCCGCCAGCGGCAGGGCAACAAAGAGGGGGTTGGTAGACGGCCGTACCTGAGCCACAAACGTCAACGCTTCCGTCACCCCCTGGCAGGTAGTCGTCACCGTAAACAGATATTCCCCCGTTGTCAAAGGTGGCAAATCCGCTTCATAAAACAGCCGGTTTACCGATTGCGCCGTAGTCGCCAACGCCGTTGCCACCCGCTCCCCGTCAGTTGCCGCTGTTACTGTCAGGCGCACCGCGCCATCCAGAACCGGCGCGCTGCTGGCGGCGTCAGCCAGCCCTACCGTCACGTGCAATGTTTTATTGGCCTGGGGCACAGATGGCGCTAACCAGACGGAGGCCAGGCACGTCCCTACCGGCGCATTGGCAATCTGCAACGCACCACCACCATGCGCCCGCACCCCATCAACCGGCCACAACAAAACGACCAGCAGCAAAAAAGGCACGAACCATATCCCCTTCGCGCCCCTTCGCGGATCATGTCTCATCATTGTCATCCTGGTGTACGGCCGTCGCTTTAGGCAAACTACGGTAAACAAAAATGAGATACCCCCCCCCCAGAATGCACGTGAACAATAACCATTGCAGGGCATAACTTAAATGCGATCCCTCGGAAAGATCAACTTCTGGCAGTTCGCGCAAAGGGGGGGCGGTGTTCCCTGCCGGCGGCGGCGCTTGAATGATATAAAACGGCAGCAGGTCATAGGGCATTTGCTCTTGCAGGCGAGGCACATCTACGCGGTACACGGCCGTTTGCCGCCCCGCTGCCTCCAATTCAGGATTGCCATAACGGGACAAGGGTTGGGATAGCGCCACTACCCCCGTCAGGCGCACCGGCCCGGTTTCGTCGTAAATCGCCAGGTTGCCGTTGTCCACGTCTGTTTGCGGTACCCAGCCGCGGTCCACGAGTACGGCCCGAAGCGGCTTCGGGTTCGCCGTGTCGCTGCCCGCGATCACCAATGGCGTAATCAAATGCACACCGGCCTGCCCCTGCCAGCTTTGCACCAGCAGCACTACCTGGTTTGCCAGATCAAATTCCCCCTCCGCCACCACCTGCCGGTCTTTCAACTGGGCCACATCCGCAGCGAGCGGCTCCCCGGTCAGCACAATGGACTCCGAAGCCAACGTCGCCATTAGCACCGCGTTGGCTGCCCGCCGCTCGGCGAGCCGGTCAAACTGCCAGATGCTCAGGCGCACCATCACCGCCATTCCCAGTAGCACCACCACCGTCGGCCCGATCCACTTGCGGCTGAAAATTGCTTTGAGTAATTGCATATGTGTGGGTAGACACCCGATTTTTTGAAAAATCGGATGTCTGTCGCTAACTAATCTCTCTTCACCCCCGGCGCGGCAATCTTCTCCTTCGACCCCCACTTTGATTCCGGCATCACCGGCTTCTGCTCTTCTTTATCCAAAATGCGGTAGATCAGAAAAAGCGCGGCCACAATGTGCATCATGCTGCCCGGCACCCACATGATAAAACCACTGATTTGCTGGTCGGCCAGGGCGTCAATGCCCCAGATACGTGGCACATTCAAATAATGGGTGTAAATCACTGAGCTTGCCAGCGCCAGCACCAGCCCCAACAGCATATTCGGTGGAATAGCCGCCACCGTCAACGCCGTGCGCCCTACCAGGCTAAATTGTTTGTGAATGCGCGGTCCCGCCCCGGTAATGTGCCAGTACAACAGCAGACTCGCCAGAAAAAAGGAAAGATGTTCTAAATCATGCACCCAGCCCACTTCCAGCGCCAGGTTGTATAGGCCAGGGTCGTGCCAGCCAATGAGCACAATCACCCAGATCAGCCACACCAGACCGGGATTGGTCGCGGTGCGTAATCCCCGGCGAAAACGGGAATCACGGTGCAACCCCTTGCCCAACAGGCCGCCCACGCCCAATCGCCAACGATCCGGCAGCCCCCACAGCATAAAGGGCAGTGGGCTGGCAATAAGCAGCAGGGGCGGCGCTAGCATCATCAGAAAGAGATGCTGGATCATGTGCATAAAAAATAACTGCTGGCTTAATACATCAATGGGGGAGAGCAAGGCCAGAGCAATGAGCAGCAGCCCGGCAAAGTAGGAGATGGGCCGCCACACGGCCGTGAGCCGCCAGGGAGAACGCCGGTACCCTTTATACCGATCATGGCCCCGCGCCCGCCGCCGCAGCCGCAACCACCCCCGTAGATAAAAAATCCCGGCCAACGCCAGGACGATAATCACCTCTATCCGCCAATCCCACGAACGCAGGACGGCTTCTGTTACAGGATCCATTGGAGATGTAATTGAGTAATTGGGTAATTGGCTTGCCAATTACCCAATTACTCAATTACCCTTTAGTTAATGCACGGCCGTACCAATTAAATACAGCGCCGGGTAGAAAAACACCCACACCACGTCCACATAGTGCCAATACAGGGCGCATCCTTCCACGCCCCAATGACGTTCCGGTGAATAATCACCTTTGCGCCCACGATTCCAAACGAACAGCAGCAACAGCACACCGGTGATCACATGCAGCGCGTGCATCCCCGTCATCGCATAAAACACACCTGCATATACCCCATCTTCCGCCCGCAAATGCCCAAACAGTTCAATGCCGGCCACATTCGCTTCCAGGTTGAAGATGTTCCACTCCATCACCACCACACCCACAAAAAACACCAGCCCTAACAACGCCGCCATCATGTAGGAGTTCAGAAAACGGGTGCGATCGCCATGCTCCATGGCCGTCTCGCCCCGGAACACAAAGAAGCTGCTTACCAACAGCACAGTTGTGGTGATAAGACCTAATTCCTGGCTTAGCTCCGGTCTGGTATTCCCCCATAGGTAAAACCGGGCGGCAAACAACGCCCCAAACAGGAAAATTTCGGAGATAAAAAACAACCACAAACCCATGCGGTTGCTCTTCAACTGTACGGCATAGGGCGGTACATGGCTGTGCGCTTCATTGTGCACGTCGTGTGTATGTTCGGCTCCGTGTTCGACTCCGTGTTCGACTGTGTGTTCGGCCGTTGTTGCGCTCATCAGTGACTATCCTCCCGCCACAGGCGATAGACATGCATAAAGTAATACACAATCAAAGCTGACTTTAGCAGCATGGTAATAAATAAACCTACCGTCGAGTTTAAATAAACGCTGACGGCATATTCAATTAACGTCAGCACCATCAGGCCAATAAACACATAAAGACCCAAACGTTGCGCCGCCTTCTGCCAATTCTCTTTCTTTTCCACAGTCTCTCTCCAGAAAGACCCTAAGGTTTCAGCAAACCTTTAGGGTCTTATCGCTCAATCACCCGCCGCTGGCTGGAACCGAATATACGGCGTATCTAAGCCATAATCATACGGATCACCCACGACCTCAAAGGGGACATCGTAGTTAAACTCTGGCGCGGGTGAGGGGATTTGCCATTCCGGCGAACGCGAACCCCAGGGATTCATAGATACCACCGGTTCGGTACGGGCGCTGGCAATGAAGTTATAAATCATGATCAGCACCGACCAGCCAATGACAAAAGCCGCCAGCGTCACCAACACCTGCTGCGTTTCAATACCCAACGCCGGGTCATAATCGGCATAGCGGCGGTTCATACCCATGATACCGGCGCTCATCTGCCCAAAGCTCATCACCCAGAAGCCTGGCACCATCAGCCAGAAATGCAGCTTACCCAATGCCTCTTTATACATATGCCCGGTTATCTTGGGATACCAGTAATACAATCCGGCAAAGAAGGGGAAGATAAACCCGCCAAACATGGTGGCGTGGAAGTGCCCCACCACCCAATAACTGTCATGCAAATGCAAATCGGTGGGCACTGTACCCAGAATTGGCCCGGTGATACCACCAATCAGGAACACAGAGATAGCGCCCAGGACAAATAACATGGGGGTACTTAGCTCAATCTTCCCTTCCCACAGTGTTGCTACCCAACTGAAGAATTTGACGCCGGTGGGAATGGCTACAAACAGTGTGGAAATCATAAAAACGATGCGCAGCGTGTCGGACATACCGGCCACAAACATGTGGTGCGCCCACACCAGGAAGCCCACCAGGGCAATGCCCAGGCTGGACAGGGCAATCCACTTGTAGCCGAAGAGCGGCTTGCGGGCAAAGACGGGCAGCAGTTCGCTGATGATACCCAAACCCGGCAGCACAAACACATACACCACCGGGTGTGAATAGAACCAGAAGAGGTGCTGGTACAGCAGCGGGTCACCGCCTTGCGCCGGATCGAAAAAGACCAGCCCAGTGGCCCGTTCCAGCAAATTCAGCGTCAGGGCCACGGCGATTGTCTGTGTCGCTGTAAATTGGATGAGGGAGGTCGCCAGCGCCGCCCAGACAAAGATGGGCATACGAAACAGGCTCATGCCCGGCGCGCGCAGCGTTGCTGTGGTCACCAAAATGTTGATAGAACCGGCGATGGAAGAGATACCGTTGATGTAAAAGCCCAGCAGGAAAAACATGGTACCTAGTGGGCCAATCAGACTGAGGGTGGGATACCCTACCCAACCGGTGTCCCAACCACCAACAGCCATACCCGTGAGAACCAACACAATGGCCGGAATACTAACCCAATAGCTAAAGGCATTGAGGCGGGGGAACGACATGTCCGAAGCGCCAATCATCAGCGGCACCAGGTAGTTGGTCATGGCGCCGACGCCCAACAGAATACTGACGATCATGACGATGCCGTGTGCGCTAAAAAGGGTGTTGTATTGGTCATATTCCAAAAACTGCATACCGGGTTGGGCCAGTTCCAGGCGGAATATGAGGGCAAACAGACCCCCGACCAGCAGGACAAAGAGGCTGGTGTAACCGTATTGGATGCCGATGACTTTGTGGTTGACATCTGGCCCCAGGTAGCGCGTCCATTCTGGTCTACCGGGAGGCGCGCCATGTTTGAGCGGGGTCTCTTTGCCGCCAATCCACAGCAACCAGTCGGTGAGAACGCCGGCAAAAAGCAGGAAGCCGATCACACCAATGATCGATCCCATCATCAGGCTAAATTCAGACAGGTTGTCCGGCAGCAGCCAGTTTAGGAACTGGAAACCAAGAAAGGTGAACAGTGCCATGCCAATTAAGCCTTTGACGTAGGAGGAGGTGAGGATATACCATAAAACCAGAAATAATCTTCGAATGAAACTCATGATGGATCTCCTCTCAATTTACTCCGACGATGCGGCCGTATCGTCGGATATAGTTCTGATGAAGGCGATCAAATCGTTGGTGATCTGGTCGGCGTCACCCCAGCCAAAGCTGTTGAACTGGCCTTCAAAATTTTGCGGCATAATGCCCGGATTATAACCAGCCGTGATTTTGACGTTGGGGTTGAGGATAGATTCGTATAGGTAAGCGTCGTCTACAATAACGCTGGTACCATCGGTAAGTTCTTCTTCACGGCCGTACAAATTCAACCAGGTAGGCCCGGCCAAAGCGGAACCATCCAGTGAATGGCAGCCATTACAACCAAACTGGGTATAAAATATCTCGCCCCGCTCCTCTGGCGTCATATCATCCAGAGAGGCCAGATCATCCAGGCTTAAACCCTCCGCCACCACAGCCGTCCAGGCATCATAATCGGTCTGGTTCATCACGCGCACGGTGGCAAACATGGTGGAATGTTGCAGGCCGCATATCTCGGCACAGCGCACCTTGTATTCCCCTTCTTCGGTGGGGGTAAAACGCAGCACATAATAATCGGTTTCGGGGTTAGCTACCGGCAGCAAATCTTGTTTGACGCGGAATTCCGGCACCCAAAAGGAGTGAATGACATCTTCGGCGCGCATATGCAGTACCACCGGCTGGTCCACCAGCAATCCCAATTCGCTGCTGGGTTTGCGGTCAATATCCGGGTAGATAAACTGCCATGACCACTGCCGCCCGACCACTTCGATGGTGCGCTCGCCAGGTGCGGGGGCGAGCAGGCTGTTTAAGATGCCCACAGAATAGATGGCAAAACCGATGACCACGGCCGTGGGCACAATCGTCCAGATAATCTCCAATCCCGTATGCCCATGGACGTGAGGGCCTTCGCTCTCGTCATCCGGCTGGCGGCGGAAAACAAACACCGCATACAACATGATGACCATGATCAGGGCAAAGAGGAACGCTTGCATCCAGAAGTGAATGTCGGCGAAATTGTCAATGATGACCGCTTCGGCGCTGGCCTGCGTGGGGAAACGAAACAGGAAAAAGCGAAAGAGAGCGTATAAGCCAATCGTCGAAAGGATCGTCAGGACGAAAACGGCTATGGTATGTTTATATTTTTTCATCTTAATAGTTCCTATTGCCCCATCATTTGCGCCCAATAGGGGGAGTTAATCAGCACCATCAGGCCAATCCCCAGGCCAACGATCAACAAACCGGTAAAAAGAACGGCGATGGTATCGTAAGGGATGCCTTTTTCGCGCCCTTTTTCGTCGGCATGGGTCACTTTCTGGGTGAATTCAACCGCTGATGTGCTGCGCCAGCGCTGTGCCAGGATAAACAGGATAACTACCTGTACCAGCAGGGAAAGGTTGAGCATGGCTGACAGGGCTAAATCGAGACCAAAAGAACTGTTTAGCCAATTGATCAGGCCAAAGGCCGCGGGGGTGGTGACGCACATGATGAGAAGGGCCAGAGCCGCCATGCCCCAACGCGGCGCAAAGACAAAAACGGTTAGAGCAATGAGCAAGGGGATGCCCACAAGGAGAATGGCCGGGTTGACCAGTTCGCCGCCCAATTCCACTATCCGCTCCGGGAAGAAGCTGGTGACAATGGTCATCATGCCAAACAGCACAAAGAGCAGCACAATCAGCCCGGTGCTGACCATAGACCAACGGGGCATAGAGGTGTCCGCTCTGGGCGGGGAGGCGGCCCGGCCAACACGTTTCTCTTTAAGCAGGGCATTCTGTTTACTCTCTAGAGAAGCGAGATTTTCTTTGAATGATTCACTTTCGGCCGTTTTGGCCACCAGCCGGGAGAGGAAGACATAGAGGAAGCCCAGGGCGGCCCCGACCATAATCACGGAGACGATGGTCACGGCCGTGACGCCCAACACTGCCTGCCACGGTGCCATCGTGAACGACTGCCCACCTACGGTTGTGCCATTCGGCAGCGGTATTTCGGGGATAGCCAACGTCACCGGATGCGATTCAAACGGGACGCGGGGCACGGCCGCCCGGCCGGAGCCACTGCCTAAACCGGAGGAAAGGGAGGGCCACAAGGCGGCAAACAAACCGAATGCAATCAGCGCAACAATCACAGGAAGCCAGGTTTTCCAAGATTCTGTTTTACTCAAGAGGTTTTCTCCTGCTCAGGCTACTTATTTTTCCTGGCCGACGCTGAGGTTTTGGGGCGTCAGCCAGTCGAGTTGTATCCTCTTCTTGTTCGATTGTGGATTTTAGCACAATCTACTTATCGGGCAATACAAGGTCTAGAACGGCCGTCTAAAAAATCCGCGTCTTTTCTCCGAGGCCCGTTCACGGGATCGTTCACGGCCGTCGTCCATTTGCTGCTCAAAATCATCCCGCAGCGCCAGCAGGGTGCGGTGATACAGCGATTTAATCGCTCCTTCACTGCGCCCCATAATCTCGCCAATCTCCGCATTGGAGAGATTTTCCACAAACTTCAATGTCAGCAACTCTTGCCGGTCGGCCGGTAAACGGCGAATACTGCCCAGCAGCATCGCCTTGTCTTCCATCAATTGCGCCGTAAATTCCGGGCTGTCTTCCGCTACCCGCCACTGGGCAATATCGTCCAGCGAAAGTATCTGGCGGCGGCTGTTGTCCCGGTGCCAGTTCGCCACCAGATTGTGGGCAATGCGGTACAACCAGGCTGAAAAAGGCACACCTTTATCTTCATAATTGCCAATATGCTGCATGGCCCGCATAAACACCTTGGCCGTCAAATCTTCGGCGTCTTCAGCATTGCCGGTGCGGTAATAAATGTAGTTGTAAATTTTGTCGTGGTAACGGCCGTATAACTCGCCAAACGCCTCCTTGTCGTTTCGCGCCTGGTCAATCAGAGCCGTCTCTGCCGGGTCTGGCGTCGGGTTAATTTCGGCCACTGTCTGTTCCACGTATCTACTTCTTGTCCACAATCTGCTTTATTGCTGGCAGTATAACAGAAATCGGTCAGTCGTAAACCGAAGGGCGTTGGCCGTGACCCGTAATCCGTAATCAAAGGTCCGAGGTCCGATTACCGATTACGGCTTTCCGATCACCCAGATTAAAGCTGCTTGACGGGGCTACGGCCGTCCGTTATTCTCCGCCACCATGGTTGAGTATCACGACGATGTGGCGGGGCCGCCGCGGGCCGGTTGTGTGGCTACCTTTCTGGTGGCGATCATCATCCTTTTCTTTCTGGCAGTGGTCTTAGGCCAGTCATCCGGGACGACAACGGCCGCTTCGGCGCAGCCAGTGGTAGAGGGGAATGAGATGGTCACGGCCGTAGCCGCCCTGCCCACCGTCTTCCTCACCCATACCCCCTCACCGGCTGCCTCACCCACGCTTAGACCTTCCGCCACCGCCACCTTTACGCCCACACCCTCTAGCACCCCCACACCGACGCAAACGCCCACCAATACACCCACGCCCACCCTGACCAACACCCCACCGCCAGGGGCCACCTTCACACCCACCCCCACGCCGACGTTACCGCCGCCGCAGGCCGGGCCGCTGCCCACCCCCAACGGCATCTACAGCTACACCCTCCAAGTGCCGGTGTTGATGTACCATTACATCAGCCCCCCCCCTGAAGGCGCGGACATTTACCGCACCGACCTGTCCGTCACCCCGGAACTATTCCGCGCCCACATGCAATATCTGGCCGACAATGGCTACACGCCCATAGACCTGTATGACCTCTCCCGCGCCATCACCCAACATGGGGAACTGCCTGCCAAACCGGTCATCATCACCATTGATGATGGCTACCGCGACAATTACGAAAACGGGTTTCCCATTTTGAAGGAATTTGGCTTCACGGCCACTATTTTCCTGGCAACTGACTTTCTGGACGGCGGCCACCCCGGTTATGTCACCTGGGCTATGGTGCAGGAAATGGCTGTCGCCGGTATTCGTTTTGAGCCACACAGTAAAACCCACAGTGACCTGAGTGGTCGGGATCGTGACTTTCTCATTTACGAAATGCTCGGCTCCCAGGAAACGGTGGCCGCGCACATTGGTTATACGCCTCGCTATTTTGCCTACCCATCGGGGCGCTATGACGAGACGGCGATGCAGGTATTGGAGGATTTAGGCTTTTGGGGGGCGGTGACGACGATGGCTGGCACCCGGCATGGCTATGAAAACCGCTTTGAATGGAAACGGGTACGCATCCACAACTACACCTCTGTCGAGGATTTTGCCGATCTGGTTGATTTGGGTAGTACGGTGGGAGGACGTAATCCGTGAACCGACTACGGATTACGGGTAACGGATTACGGGTCAAGGGTCTCAAAAGATGGAACTACAAGGCAAAACGGCCGTCATCACCGGCGGCGCAGTTCGAGTAGGAAAGGCAATCACGTTGGCGCTGGCGGAGGCGGGTTGTCATGTGTTCATCCACTACGGCCGTTCCGCCACCCCTGCCTTAGAGACCCAACAAGCAGCGCAGGCATATGGCATCCGCGCCGAGATTTACAGCGCCGATTTGAATGACGCCACGGTCGTGCAAAGCATCATCCCCGCCGCCACTGCCGCCTTCGGCCATGTAGACATCCTCATCAACAACGCCGCCATCTTCCCCGAAGAAGACAGCTTTACCGGTACCGACCTGGCCTTGTGGGACGAATTGTTCTACATCAACCTGCGTGCCCCCTTCCTGCTTTGCCAGGCATTTGCGGCGCAACGGCCGTCCGACCGGCCCGGTTGTATTGTGAATGTGTTGGATGCACGGGTGCGACGGCCGTATCCCGACCATTTTGCCTACCGCC
This sequence comes from Anaerolineae bacterium, assembly GCA_023382655.1. Classification (GTDB taxonomy): domain Bacteria; phylum Chloroflexota; class Anaerolineae; order Promineifilales; family Promineifilaceae; genus CAADGU01. The sequence goes on from JAHDWK010000002.1 coordinate 457,635, forward strand.
TCACCAAAAGCGCATTGTGGCAAATGACCGAAATGCTGGCCCACGAACTGGCCCCCCACATCACCGTCAACGGCGTCGCCCTGGGCGCGATTTTGCCGCCGCCCGGCAAAGGGCAGGATTACCTGGACAACCTGGCCCAGGCGCGCGTCCCCCTGCAACGCCCCGGCAGCGCCGCAATCGTCGCCCAAAATGTCTTGCACCTGCTCCGTCAGGATTTCCTCACTGGCGTCATCCTCCCGATAGATGGCGGCGAGTTTTTGTAGGGGTACGGCCGTTGCACCACACCTTCATCTTCTGCGCTAATTCATTCCCGGTATCAACTGTCATGGCCGCTACCCAACTTACTCAAAAACGTGGCTGGATTCATAATGTGGGTCTGTCCATATTGTTGCAGCACAAGCAAATCCTTATCAACTGTTACCAGGTAATCAGCCCTACCCAATACTGCACAGGCCACAAACATCTCGTCAAACGGATCACGCACAACACCACCAACCGGAGCGTATCCGCTAACCAACTCGCCCATAACACGCACCGCTTTCAAAAAATCAGGAACCCGATTTGGCGTCGTTGCCAATCGTTCGGCCAACCAGGCACGATTTAACACATCTTCCAATTCCGCCAGCATGGCCGGTGAGTGCAAGAGGGTAAATTCACCTTGAATCCAACGCGAGATAATAAGCGCTGGACTTCCTTTAGCCGAGATAAGGCCGCTCACAATGACGCTTGTATCCAATACCACGCGCATCATGATGACCAATCTATGCGCCAGCGTCTAAGCCGGCCCGCGCACGACGAGACTCCATCACGGCCGTTTCTACCAAAGCTGCCACTTCTTCTTCAGATAGATCAGCCGTTACCGCCTGAACCTCCAGTCGTGCTTGCAAAAATCGCTCCCGAACCCGCGACTGGGCGGCATCTACTAATTCTTGATACCGCTCCCTGCTCAGGATAACCACATACTCTTGCCCATACCGTTCAATCACCACATCCTGGCGATCTAGCACAGCTTTGTTCAATACCTGACCCGTGCGCTGTTTAAGTTCAGAAATAGGAACAGTTATTGACATCATCGCACCTTTTAGACAAATCAGACAAAATAGACAAATTCTGACTTTAGTCTACCACACCTGTCAATCCTGTGAGTTCCCAAAGAGCCTCAATCAATCACTTGCGTTTTTGATCTCCGCCCGGCCCGTCATACCGGGGCGGATGTCCAGGTCAGTGGCGTCCAGGGCAATGATCACCGGGAATGTGGCAGCGTCACCCACTGTCCCCCCCGCTTGCAGCCCGATGCGCAACACCGTGCCTGCCAGCGGATCATTCGGGTACGTTTTCAACGTCACCAGCACCGCATTCCCCGGTTCAATTTGCGCCAGGTCACGTTCGCTCAGATTCGTAGTGTGGAATTCCAGTTGGGTTGTGTCCAGCAGGGTGACAATGGGCGAACCGCCGCCCACCAGCGCCCCCGACGCGGCATCCACTGTCAGCACAACGGCCGTCCAGGGGGCAACTAATTGGGCTTTGTTCAGCGCATTTTCCGCTTGCTGCCAACCGAGTTGGCTTTGTTCCAGGCTGATTTGCGCCTGCTCTAGTCGCAAACGGGCGGCTGTAATTTCCTCTGGCCTGGGGCCTTGTTGTGCCTGCGCCAACGCCTGCTGCGCGTTGCTGAGGTTCGCCTGGGCAGACACGGCCGTGTCATTATTCAGCCCCGCCGCCGCCAACGCATAATTTGCCTGCGCCACCCGCAACTGCTCCTGCGCCATCTCCACGGCGCGGGTAGCCCCGTCACGCTCCGCCTTCAAGAAGTCCGCCCGCCAGGGATCGTTCAGCTCCCATTCCCGCCCCGGATCAAAGGCCGTGTTATACGCTCGTTGGGCATCTTCGAGGGCGCGCTGCGCCTGGTTGATGCTGACATTAGCCGAGGTCAGGCTGTTGCCCGCGGCGGCGTCACTCGTTTGGGCATTCGCCAGCGCCGTTTCCGCTGCCGTTAAATTGGCTTCGGCCGCAGCAATCGCCAGTTCATCCGGCTGCCAGGCCAGCAGCCGGTCCAGTTCCGCCTGCGCCTGGGCCACACCGTTTTCGGCCTGGGCCACTTGCAAGGCAGCATTGGCAATGGCTTCCTGCAAGGCGGCGTCATCCAGCGTGGCAATCACCTCACCCACCTGCACCACATCACCCGGCTGCACATTCACCGCCAGCAATTTGCCGCCGGTCTCAAAGGCCAGGGGCAACAACGGCCGTGCCGCCTGCACCGCCCCATCCGCCAGCACTGTTACGCCGGTAGGGATGGCCGTAGCTGTGGGGGCACTGTCGTCGGCGGGCACGGCCGTAGCCATCGCCTCCACCTCGCCCACCTCAACCGGCCTTTGCCCGCACCCCACCAAGATCAAAACCACCAAAATCAAGAAACCATATCGTTTTGTATTCATCATCATTTTTTGTCAAAGATTTCGCAGATTTCACCGATTTTTTAATCTGCGCAATCTGCGCAATCTTTGATTCTTCATCACCGATTACCGATTACGGATTACCGATTACGCCCCTCACCCCATCCGCAAAATCTCCACCGCCTTACGCTTGACAATGCGCCGCGCCGAAAAGGCCGCGCCAATTACCGAAGCCAGCACTACCAGGATGACAATGAAGGGCATCACGGTGGTATCAATGGCAAACTGCATCGGCCGCTGCGCTGTCAGATTGTCGGTGTAGGCAAAGAGGTAGCCCATCGTCGCCCCGGCCAGAATACCCGCCAGCGCTGCGCTCAACGTCATGGCAATGGATTCCACAATTAACATGCCCGTCAATTCCCAATTGCGCGTGCCCACCGCCTTCATCATGCCAATTTCCATGCGTCGGGCATAGACCGTGACATAAATCACGGCAAACACACCAAACACGGCCGTCGTAAAACTAATCAATGTCAGTACCAGCAGAAAAATCTGCTGCTGCGCCCGGCTGTCCCGTGTCCACTGCAATTCCACCTCCGCCAGCCGCGTCCACACCCCCTCCTCCAGCCCAAACCGGTCGCGCAGCGTAGCGTCCACCTCATGCACATCCATCCCGGGTTCAACTGTCGCCAGGATACGATTCAAGATGGGGTCGTCAGGTGGTGGCAGAGCCGTTTGCAGCGGCGTCGTCAGGCGGCGGAAACTGTCCAGCGACATCAGCACCGTGCTGCCGTTGAGTGCCTGGGTGCGAATACGGCCGATCCCCTCAAAACCGGGCAGCCGCCGGGCAATGCCCACCACGCGCATCTCCGTCACATGGTCCAGCCCCTCGCCCCGGAGTTTCACCACCCCGCCCAGGGGCACAGCCAGCCCTTCGGCCAAGCCTTCGCTGATGACTACCGTGTCCGGCTCTTGCAGAATTTGAGCCAATGAAGCCGGGCCACCGCCGGTAAAGATCACCATATCCGGGTACAGCACGGTGCTGAGATCGCCGGTCACGCCTACGGCCGTGACCCGCCCATTACGCATGGCAATCACATCCGAAGCATCGGTGAAGTAGTCGCGGGAAAGGCCAACGGCCGTGCCCAAGCCCGGCACCCCTGCCAACTCCTCGGTAATAAAACTGGGTGGCAGCCGCCATTGGCGGGCTACCTCTTCTTCATCGGTATAGCGGGCAAAACTGTTTATCTCCACCGACGCACCCATACTCAGCCGCACATCTGTCTCAATGTTGGCGTTGCTCATGGCCGTTTGCGTGGCTAAAAAGCTGGGCAAGACACCGCTGAACAGCACCAGCAGGGAGATGAGTGTGTTGCGCGCATGGCCGCGCCCCACATTGCGTTTGGCAAAAAAGGTCAGCCGGGGGGCCAGCAGCCCCATCAATACCAACAACACTTTTTCCATGGGCCGGGTGACAATAAAAAAGACAAAACCTACGCCCACCACCATGAGCAAAATGGCCGCCAGGAAAATGGCCGCTTCCGCCGCCGGGTAACCAAAGGTGGAGACAATATCCAGCCCAATGACCATTAACACCACAAACATCATGCCCAGGCCAATGATAAATAGCTTCGTGTTGGGGCGGCGTTCGCGCAATGCTTCCAGGTCTTCCAACTGGATGTTGTTGGCCGCGCCGGGATTGATGGCGTGGATCACCTTCGTTTTGGCAGCGTCTTGCGCCGGGCGTAAGGCGCTGAGGAACAACACCACAAAGGCGGCGATGATGGCCGGTAACATGGCGGCCACGCTCACCGCCGGTTCGATGGTCGTGACCAATCCCTCCTGGCTCATCTGCCACTGGATGAACGGTACCACCGCATACCGGGTAATCATCTGCCCCAGTACAATGCCCAGGCTCACCCCCAACAGGCCCACCACAGCCACTTCGGCAATGACCAGGGCAAAGAGCAGGTTGCGCTGGCTGCCCAAAATGCGCAGCACGGCCATCTCCCGCTTTTGCTCCTGCACGTTGGTCATCACCAGTGTATGCACCAGCAGCCCCACCACCCCCAGGGCCATCAGGCCGTAGGTGTTGATGAGTGCCTGCAACACCAGAAACGCCTCGGCCGACTGGTCGAGGACAGACGCTTTTTCGGCAAAGGTGAGGTATTGGTCGCCTAAAGCCGTCTGTACGTTCACGGCCACATTGCGCACCGCCAGGGCGGCGGCTTCGGCGTTGCCCGCCTCGTACAGGGCCGGGTCTACCAGGGCGATCAACTGACCGGCACGGTCGGGTAATCCCAAAAAGGTTTGCGCGTCGGCGATGTGCATAATGAGGCCATCATTGGCGCCCAGGCCAATGACACCGTTCTGGCGGACGATGCCGGTGATCACAAAACGGGCGGCAGCGCGGCGCTGGCTGCTGCCGGCCGGGCTGGGCTGCCCTTTTTCGCGGGGTTGGGGAAAACTGTAGGCGACGTCCACCGTGTCACCGACCTGTAAATTGTAAGCGCGGGCGGTTTGTTCGAGTACGGCCGTGCCGGATGCCCCATCCGCCGCCTCCCCCAAATCATATACCCCCTCCACCACTTCCACCTGGCCGATATTCTCGTCCGGGTCTATGGCGATGAGGGTGGCGTTTCCCTGACGGCCGTGTGCGTTCAGTTCGACATCGGCAATAAAGCGGGGGTGGACGGCCGTGATATGCTCATCCGCCTGCAAAATCGCCTGGGTGATGCTGCTGACCGGCACAAACGGGTCCGGGCTGATGTCCACCCGCTGCACCCGTAAATCATACCGGCCGATGGCCGAGGAGATCAGTTCCACATTGGAGCGGCGTATCGTCTCCACGGTGGCGCTCATGGCCACCAGCAGCCCCATACTCACCATCAAGGACAGCACCATCAAAATGGTACGTACCTTGCGGCGGCGAAAGTTTTTCAGCACATACTTCAAGATCATAGCGCGTGGCCTAACTTTTCTCTTTCTGTGGCTCGCTTATCAGCCAATGAAAACCCAGACCAATGCCAATGGCTAAAGTGCCGCATACGGCCGTGAAAATCGTCTCTTTGAACACCATCACATCCAACAAAACACCACAGCCAAAAGTAGGCAGCGCCACCACCACTACGCCCACCGCCTGCAAACAATTCCGGTTCATTGTTAATTGCTAATCTCCCCATTCATAATCTTCCCATCCTGCATATGAATCAGCCGTTTGGCGAATTCGGCCATGCGCGGGTCGTGGGTGACGAAGACGACGGTCATGCCTTCGGCGTTCAGTTCCGCCACCAGGCGCATGATGGCAAAGCCGGATTCGCTGTCCAGGTCACCGGTCATCTCGTCGCCAATGAGGATGGGCGGGTTGTTGGCTAACGCGCGGGCAATCGCCACGCGCTGCTGCTGCCCGCCGGAAAGTTCGCCGGGGTAATGATGGGCGCGGTCGCCCAGCCCCACCCGTTCCAGCAGCGCCATCGAGCGCTGCATCCGTTCCTTACGCCCCACCTTGGCCAGCACCATCGGTGCTTCCACATTTTCGCGGGCGGTGAAGTTGGACAGCAGGTTGTAATTTTGGAAGACGAAACCCATTTTTTGCAGGCGCAGGCGGGCCAGTTTGTTCTCAGAGAGGGAGACCAGGTTTTCGCCTTCGATGGTGATGTGCCCCCGGCTGGGTTCGTCCAGCCCGCCGACGATGTTGAGCAGGGTGGTCTTGCCGGAGCCGCTGGGGCCCATCAGGCAAACAAAGTCGCCGCGGGCAATTTCCAGCGAGACGCCGCGCAACGCGGGTACCGCTTCCTTGCCCATGAGGTAGGATTTGTGAATGTTATCTACGAATATGATGGGAGAGGTCATAGTAATTGGTAATTGTCAATTGAAAATGGGCAATTGACAATTCGCAAATGGTGCAGTTTGGTAACGGCCGTAGCCAACCAGCCAATACGTTTATACCGGAAACTGGGTCGCAAAGTTGCCAGGGGGAACGGCCGTGCCCTGCCAGCGCCTATGTTTAGGACTGTGTTTGTCTCATTGCCCACCACACTGGCTGTGGTAAACTTCCGCTTCGGAAAACAAGGATAGGATCAGAGCGTGATAAGTATTAAAAACGTTACCAAACAGTTCTACCAGTTCAAAGCCATTGATAACGTCTCATTCACCGTTCCCAGAGGGGAAGTGGTGGGCTTGTTGGGGCCAAACGGGGCGGGCAAAACGACGCTGTTTAAGCTGATTGCCGGCATTTTGCAGCCGGACAAAGGCAAAATTTATCCCCATGCCGGGGCGTGGCCGGCCATTGGCTACAAGACAGATCGTTTGCTTTTTCCCAACCATTTGCGCGTGAAGCAGTACCTCAAAATTGTGACCGAGTTGAGCGGCGTCCCCCATTCACAAACAGAACGTGTTCTCACGGAAGCCTTGGCGCGGGTGGATTTGCTGGCGGCCACAAACAAAAAGATTGGCGCTTGCTCCAAAGGAATGCGGCAGCGGTTGGGGCTGGCACAGGCGCTCATTGGCGACCCACCGCTGTTGCTGCTAGATGAACCATCAAACGGTCTTGACCCGGCCGGCCAGGATGAGATGCACCGGCGGATTCAAGAGCTACACGCGGCCGGAAAGACCATTTTGCTCAGTTCTCACCAACTGCAAGAAGTGACCCAGGTTTGCACCCACCTGATTATTTTGAATCGGGGGCAAATTCATTACCAGAGCAGTATGGTGGATGCGCTGACGGTTAGCCCTCATGCGCTCATTGAAACTGACCGGCCTATTATCAGCTCGCTGTTGCTGGCGGAGCTTTACGCTTTACATCCGGGTATCCAGGTGGAAGGCAGCCACATCTATTTGCGTGATGCGGCCATGCGGCTGCGGCGAGATGTGCTGGCGATGGTATTGCGGGCCGGTTATGATGTGCTGCACGTTGAGCAAAAGCATATCACGTTGGCGGAAATTTATGCGGAGGCGGTACGATAATGCGGCGGATTTGGACGTTGACGAACTATTTTACGATGTATTTGTTCCGCTCGCTGACCGGCGTGGGGTTGGTCATTGCTACGCTGGTTTTCTGGCTACTGTTTTTTAATCCGCGGCAGCAGACGCCGGAGATGGCGTATTATGTGTTGGTGATTGGCGTGTTTGGCGCGGGCATGGGTTTCCTGGTGACGATTATGTTGGCGGCGCGGGCGAACCAGGCCAACCTGTATGCGTGGGTGGTGCGGTTGCCAAGCCGGGTGGAGTATTTAACGGCCGTTTTCCTCAGTGCCTTGATTACCACGCTTATCCTGCAACTGCTGCTGGCGGCGCTGGCTTTGATCAATGGCCCCCAATTGAGCCTGCAAAAAATCCTGGAAATTCCGCCGGTGTGGCTGTCGCTGCTTATTTTGGCTGTGGTATTGGCGCTGCACGCGGCGGATATGGTGGCCAGAGGGTGGTCGCGGGTATATCTGTTTGGCTTTCTGGCGATCTTTTTGTTTGCGCAGGGTATCCATAACAACACGGTGCGCAGCCTGATTATGCAATTAAACCGGATGGCCCTCAGTCAGGGGTGGACGGCCGTTAATGACACCCTGGCTAATTATGCGGTCACGCTGAACAGTAACGAAGTGAGCACGATGGGCCAGTTGTTTGGGTTGGTCTTCTGGCCCTTCCGGGCGTTGGCCGAAGCGACGGTGACTGGTTACTTCACCGCTACCCAGGCATTAGCCCCGGCCATTTTGCTGTTGTATGCCACCATTTTGTTTATGTTGGCAGCGGATTTGTTTGCCAATAAAGACCTGGCGTTTATTGAGTAAGGCGATTTGCCAAATCGCCCTACTCATGTGAAGGAGAGTGGGTGATGGAATGCTGGCATTGTGAACGGCCGTCACACGCCAACTGTAAATTTTGTGGCCGGGCGGTGTGCAAAGCCCACGCTCAAGAAAAGCCGTACATCATTCACACGTACCGCACCACAGCCGGTGTCTATAAAGCGATTGTGGTCGCCGGGGCTGTCTGGTGTGGCGTGTGCAATCCGCAACAAGACCCCATTACCTTGCTCAACCTGGAATAACTTTTTTTGTTCGTAGTGGGCGATTCAGCGCCTCTTTTAGCCGGAAATATCTGCCTGGTTGTTAGGGCCGTGAACCCCATTGGCGCGGTAAGTGCCGTTGGCGGAGGCGGGTGACTGTACGGCCGTTTCCCGCACCATCTCCGCCGCTGTTGGCTGCACTTGCCCATCCAGCCCCGAAAAAAGCGTCACCTGCCCATGATTCTTTTCCAACCCGGCCACCAGCCCGGCGCGGATGGCCTGTTCGATCAACTGCCCTTCCTGTCCATTCAGCGCCCGCAGCGTGTCCTGGTACTGTTTGGCAATCAGCAGTGATTCCCGGAAGCGGGTCGGCGCCAGTGTCTCTTTGATGAAGACGCCATTGTCCAGCGGTGTGATCCCAATCATAGTCAGGCGCGTGCGTAGCAGGCGCACCAGGTCTCGTTCTACATTTGCCAGCGTGTCGCCACTGTAGAGCATTTCTGCTTCGATGCGGGCCACCTGGCGGCGCAGCCCGTGTTCAGTATGGTTGCGCACCACGTTTTCCAGCATTTCCGGCGCGGCGCGCGCCACCTGTGGCTGCGCGGCCGGGATGGCGTTGGCCGGATTGAAATTGAACATGACGGTGATAGTGATACTGAATGGAATCCCATCCCGGCTCATCACCTCGTTGAATGTAAAATTGCCCAGGCGCACCGCCAGGCTGATGGGGGGCAGAGTGGCCTCGTGCAGGGGGTTGATGCGAAAGTAACCGGGACCGGCCAGCCGGTGATACCGCTCCATGCGCAGCACTGGCACGACGTGATTGTCCGGTGCAAACCGGTAACCAGCCCATTTAGCGGGGATTTGCACCATTTTCTTGATGAAGCTCATCGTGGTTTTCACCTCCGGGGCTTTGGCCGTTGGGGCCGCAGCCACCAACATCTCATACTTCATGTGTTATGGCGACTCGCGTACTATGCTGCATATTATAGAGGTAACGGGCGGGGATTTCCGGGCAATTATCTGGCATGGGAGACCTGACAGGTTTGAAAAACCTGTCAGGTTTTTGACTTACGAAGGGAGGCCATCGGGGTAGAGGCGATAGCCACGGCCGTGTACCGTCATCAGGTAACGTGGCTGGCGGGTGTCTGGCTCAATTTTGCGGCGCAGGCGGCTCATGGCGCTGTTCAGGCGGCTTTGTTCCGGATCGTGATAATCGTATGGCTCTTGCAGTCCTTTTTCCACAATGTCGTGCCGTTCGCATAATTGCCCGGCGTGCGCATACAGGTAGGCCATAATGTCATATTCCTGGGTGGTCAGCTCAATTTGCTGCCCTTCGACCCAGACTGACTTGTTCACTTCGTCCAGTCGCAGTCCCGGCTCGCCGGTAGTGATGGGAGCGGGGATGGTGCTGAGTTGTGGGGTGAGTACGGCCGTTGCCACCAGCAGGTGCAGCCAGCCGGTTAATGTGTGGCCGGTATAATATGGCTGTGGCGGCAAGCTGAGCAGGCGCGCCACGCAGCACAGGTAAGCCATTTCCTGGTAGGCGCGCCAATCACACCCGGCCAGCCGGGCGGCTTCTTGCCGCACCCGGTTGACCAGGCTGATGATATAGATGGCTTCTGGGGGCAGATCGCTTGTGGCTATGGGATCGTCAAGTTGAAGGGGCTGCCATAACTGCTGTTGCAGGGCGCAGGCTTGATGTAGCTCTCTGGGTTGGAAGAGGTCATGGGTGACGGCCGTTTCCAGCATGACAAAATCTGCCACCAACGGCCCCCAATTCACCCCGGCAAAATCGAGCAGCCACACCTGCTGTTTGCGGTCTACCAGGATGCTGTCGGTGTTGACACGGCCGTGCGTCACGCCCCAGGCGGCTTCCCCCTGCAAAGCAGGCTCCGCCCCTTCCCACCAGAGCGCCGGGTGGGGCAGGGTGAGCGTCTCACCATCCAGGTGAAAGTGCAGGGCGGTGTTGGTGTTGGTAACGCGCCCGGTTTGGGCGGCAACTATGTCCGCCATACGGCGGATGTGTGCGGCCGTCTCGGCGGGCGGCGGCAGATGCAGCCAGGTTTGGGCGAAGGTTAGCAGGTTGTTTTCGGGGTGGGGCACGGCCGTTTCATACCAGGCCGCCAGATTATGGGCATAGAGGGAGTGGATGACGGCCGTGACCTCGGCTGCCGGGCGATTCTGACTAAAGAAGCGCAATGTCTGGCTGGCGGCCAGATCATCGCCCATGAAGGTGTAAGCAATGGCGGCAAAACGGGCCGTTTCGGCGGTGTGCAGTTTGCCAATGTTTTTGATGCCAAACCGCTGCGGCACCAATTTTTCATACTGGCTGTTTTCCGTTTGCACGGCCGTGCGCAGGCCACAAGAGACAATGTGCCGCGATTCTACCCCCTGCATCGTAAACGCATACACCGGCAGGATGAAATGTTCCGGCGTGAAGGTGAGCGCCGGGCCAATGGTGATCTGGGCATAGTCGTAAAACAGTTTGCGGAACAGGTCTTCCAGTTCGGCGGCGCGTTCAGGCAAGTCAGTTAGGCCCGTGCCGAATGTAGCTAAAGGGGCCGCGTCCGCGCAAAGCCACTGCGCCATTTGCAAAAAGGCGGGCAGCGTTTGCCAGGTGATGGTTAGCTGCCAGTTGATGCGGCTGTATTGGGTGAGGGCTTGCTGCACGGCCGTTTGCAGCGCCTCCAATGATGTTTCCGGTTTGGTCAGGTATTCCACGGCCGGGGGAACCGATCCTTTGAGCGATTGCACCGCATCGCGCAGGCTGGGCCAGGCGGTCAGGATGATTTTGGGTATGCCCGGCGCTTCGGTGCGGGCGATGTTGTAGCCGCTCATGTCTTTGTCGTCTTCTTCCCGTTCCAGGCGCATATCCAGCACCGCCAGATGGATGCGGCGCTGGCGCAGCGCCAGCCGCGCTTCCTCGGCATTGGTAGCGGTGAGGACGTGGTAGCCGGACTCACGGAAAAATTCGCTGTATAGCTCTAATGATTCGGGCATGTTATCGGCCCATAACAGGCAAAACTGGTTCATAGCGTTAGTTATCCCAGGCGCGGTACGGCCGTGCCTGACGGCATAGGGTAATCAACTCTGGCAAACGGCCGCGCCGTTGGTAAAAAGCAATCAGTTCTACTATTTTGTCTCGTTTGCTGCCGGGCAGACCATCGTAGTCAAATTCCGTGCCCAAGAACAGTTCCCGCAGTTCACCATCACTAAACGCTTCCTGGATCGCTGCCAGCAGGCGGCGAACATCCACCTGGAATGCCTGCTGCACGGCCGTGAGCAGATTTTCCAGCCCTTCTTGTTTAGTAACAAAACGCAGGGCCGGGCGCGCCCCATTGCTGTTAGGTTGCAACGCTTCCCGCACGGTGTCTACCGTCGCATAGCTGGTGATGATAATGCGAGGGGCTGCCTGACCGTTCATAAAGGCCCGCGCCAGACGGAGACCACTGGTGTCCTTATCATCCATATCATCTTGCAGCCGGATGTCAATGATCGCCAGGTCAATTTGCTGTTCCACCAGAGCCGACCATGCAGCCAATGGGGACACGGCCGTAACCACTTCATAACCATGCTGCTCTAAAAATTCCTGGTGCAAAACCAGCGACACGGGATCATTATCGGCCAACAAAATGCGGCGAGTTGGGGAAGTGGGTACTGCTTCAGACATCAACTATCTGCTTTCATCGCCTCCGCGCATGTTTGCCTGATTTGCACGGCATCAAACGAGTGACGAATGTAATCCGTTGCCCCGACCATTAACACGGCGCGAGCGTGCTGCCAGGTAGGTGAGGTAGAGGCCACAATAATGGGCATTTCACACTGCTGTTGGTGTAACTGTTCTACCAGTTTTACCACATCTTGGGCAAAACCGCTGGCATCCAGCAATAACAGGTCTGGCGGAGTCGCTGCCAGGGCAGGCCAGATATCATCTTCGCCAAAGACAAAGACATCACCCAGAGATTGTACCGCGTTGCTCACGGCCGTGACCCAGGGCGATGCTTCATTTTGCGTCAGGATAAAAAGACGTTTCTTTTCCACAAAGATATTCTCACTGATGGCCGATAACCGATTACGGATTACCGGCTTCATGTATCGGCAGTGACAACACCAACGTCGCCCCCCGATTTGGCGCGTTGCGGGCATACACATCACCCCCGTAGGTCTGCACAATCGCCTGTACCATCAACAGCCCACGCCCTAAATGTCCCTCGCGGCGCGGCCGTTTCAACGACCCTTTGAACAACGCCGGCAGCAGCGGTTCGGGGATGCCCGGGCCGGTATCCTGAATGGCAATTTCCACCTGATCGTGGTTAAGTACGGTTTCAATGGTTAACCGCTGCACGGAGGAGTGCTTCATGGCATCAATGGCATTATCAATCACCAGATCCAGTGCCAGCCGCAGCCATTCGGCGCTGGCCCACACCAGGATGTTAGTGGTTGGTTCCAACCGCAATGTGGGCGGAGACAAAACAGCATATTTATCATCTTCCCACAACTGCACAATGCGTTCCCGGATCAGGTCATTGATCACCAGCCGGTCAGCCCCTTCCTCTGAGGAGAGCGGCGGCGTGATGGGGCGGCTCATGACCCGTTCGGCCAGGTTATGAATCATGGTCAGTTTGGCTTTGATTTGCTGGCGGTGAGCTTCGTGGGGCACGGCCGTAGCCAGTGACCCTTTGACCATATCGGCCGCATTGCGGATATTGACCGCGTCGGCCGTAATGCTGTGCCGCCAGGCATTGCTGGCCATCCCCATCCAGGCCAGCGCCGTGTAAGCGCCCACCTGTCCTTTTGTCTTCTTCAGCTCTTCCAGGTGGCGCATCTTGGCAATGGCTACCCCGGCCTGCGCCGCCAACGTTTCCAGCAGGGTGATCTGGTTCCGGGAAAAGTAGCGTGGCAGGGAATTATAAACATGCATCACGGCGATCACGCTGCCTTCGCTCAAGACCGGTACGCCGACCAACGACCGTCGCCCTTTTTGCACAATCGTGGGGTTCACGTTGGTCACATAAAGCGCGTCGTAGATAAAAACGGGGCGGCGGGTACGCACCACATTGCGTGTAAAACCACGACGGCGAGCGGTGGTCTGGTACGGCCGTAAAACCTCTCCCGGCCCATCCACTGTATACGCCGGTGAAAAACGTTCATTGGCTTCATCCCAAAACAAAAAACTGGCCGAAGCTGTACGGGTTAACTTCAACGCGGCCTCCAGCACCAACTGCATCACCTCATGCTCATCAGTCGCGCCTGCCAATAAAGCGGACACCTCCTGCAAAATTTGTGCCTCACGGAACGTGTTGGCGTTTTGAATGGCGATAGCCGCCTGGGCCGCTAACGCTACCAACGCCTCCTGGTCTCGTTCGTCAAACGCCCCTGGTTGGGAATGTTCCACATTGATCACCCCCACCACGTGCCCTTCTATCTTAATTGGTACGGCCAATTCTGAGCAGGTATCTTCGCTGTAAGCCAGATAATTTGGATCGGCTTGAACATTGGTCACCAACTGTGGCTCGCCTGTTTTGAAGGCGCGGCCCGTAATGCCATATTGCTGCGGCTGGCTGAGGTCAATGCGCCCCGGACGCTGGCGCAGCCCGGCTAACATCTCCGGGGGATAAGCCGCGGCAAAAGTGAGATGACTGCCCTCTTGCAGCAACAGGCAGCTAAACTCGGCCTGCAATCCTTGCGTGCCGGTAAGCTTCCACACTTGTTCTACCAGATTGGTCAGAATCTCGTCCAGATTGAGCGATTCAACCACCACCTGCCCGGCGTCATACAGCGCCCGCAAGGTGACAGCCTGCTGCCCGGCCCGGCTATACAATTGAGCGTTGTGAATGGCATTGGCAATCTGGTTGGTCATCATTTCCAGGGTGTTAATCTGGTCATCTTGCAGACCCCCATCGCCCCGGTGTTGCAAATCCAGCACGCCGATCACCTGACCGCGCGTTATGAGAGGGAAGGTGGCTTCGGAGCGTGTGTGCAACAGGAGGGGGTTGCGTAAATAACGGTCATTCTGGCTGACATCGTCCACAATCTGGTAACGGCCGTCTTTTGCCACCTGCCCTACCAAACCCTGTTCACCTACCTTGAGTTTGTAGCCATCCCCCACCATACGCTGCCCATTTTCCGAAGAAGCGGCGCGCATCACCACATATTCGCGTTTCTCATCCATGAGGAAAATCGCGGCGTGGTAAAAACCAAAGTCGGTGGCGATGGCATGGACAATTTTCTTGAGTAGCTTTTGTTCATTCAGGGTGCTGTTGGCATGGCCGGCGACCTGGGAGGCCAGATGCAGCAAACCTGCCTGGCGCACGGCCGTGCCATATAACTGTGCATTTTTCATGGCAATGGCCGCCTGCCCCGCCAGCGCTTCCAGGGCGCGAATATCCTCTTTGTCAAACGCGGCATACTCCGAATGCTCTACATTGATAATGCCCACCACGTCCCCTTCCAGGATGATAGGCATCACCAGTTCCGAGCGGGTTTCTTTGTGGGAGCGCAAATAGTCGGGATCATCATCCACATTGGCTACTAACTGTGGCTGCCTGGTTTTATAGGCGCGGTGCATAATCCCGGTACGGCCGTGCCCCCCCGCTGCCCAATCCACAAATGGCCCCACCGCCTGGCGCGTCTTTTGTAGTTCCTCTCGTGGATACGCCGAAACCACTCTGGCCCGCACGCCTTCCTCCACCAGCCAGATGCTGCAATAACTGACGCGCCGCCCGGTAAAACTCACCAGTTGCCACGACTGTTCCGCAATATGGTCCAAAATTTGCTGTTGGTTCAATGACCCCGTCACTACCTGCCCGGCATGATGGAGTACCTCCAACGCCGCTGTGCGCCTTTGTTTACGTTCAAACAATTGAGCATTGTGAATGGCGATTGCGGCCTGATTGGCCGAAAGTTCAATGTGCCGTAGCTCGTTTTCTGTAAAATGGTGCGGCTGGCGATAATTGATAAACAACATACCCACAATCTGCCCGCTCATTTGCAGCCGCGCGGCCACACAAGCGATCACTTCCTCCTCTAACCGGAAGCGACTGACAGCAAACAGCGGGTCGGCCAGTGTATTTTCGACCACGATCAGCTTTGGCCCCTGTTCCAGCAGGGTGCGCACCAACCGGCTGGGCCGCATCATATCTGGCTCTACCTCGTCATGCAGAAAACCATGTACAGTCGGCGGCGGAATCAACAAATCCCGCACCTGGTCATACACATGAATCGTCACCAGGTCACAATGCCAGGCGCGGTAAATGCCGGCGGCCACCGCTGCTAACGTTTCCGGCAGATTCGCCAGCGTGGTGGCGTCGGCAATCAGAGCAGTGGTTTCTCTGGCCTGCCCCAACTGCGCCAGCAGACGGGCGTTGCGCAGCGCCAACGCCCCATGGTTGGCAAATGTTTGGGCAATCTCCTGCTCCTGGATGGTGAATGTTTTAGGCCGGTTGTAATTCACGTACAACGTGCCCAACTTTTCATCCCCCACGCCCAGGGCGATGCCTTGAAAGCTGCGCGCCCCGGCGCCGCGCAGCAACAGCAATGTGGAATCACCCATAAAGGGGTACGCTTCCTGGTCGTCCACATTTTCCATGCCCAGCCAGCCCATTTTCAGCACGGTGTCGGTAGTGCCGCCGGGGCGTGGCCCCTGTTTGCGAGAACGCCGCCACACGTCTTCGGGGATGCCGTAGGCGACAGAATCCTCCGGTATAAATTCCAGCCGGGACTCATCATAAGACCAGATAACGGCCGAATCAGCCCGCAATACCTGGCAGGCGCTTTCCACAATCTGGTTGAGGACGGCGGGTAGCCCTTCGGCGTGAGCCAGCATCTCCGCCGCCTGGCGCATGTGTTCCAATTCGCCCATTTTGCGGGCATTTTCATACGCAATGGCTGCCTGGTTCACAAACAGTTGCAGCGCTTCAATTTCGGCCTCTGTAAAGGTGCGGGGGGCGTCATAATAGACCCACATCACGCCTAAACATTCGCCTTCAATGGAAACAGGCAGCCCGGCGGCGGCCCGGATGCCCCGCGCAAAAAAGCTGGGGTTTGCCCGGTCAGGCGCCTGCTGGTAATCCTCGATAATTTGTGGTTGCCCGGTGCGCACAACGGCCATAGAGAGGCCGTTGGGACGGATGACACTTTTGACGTTGACGTGGTCGTCTTCGGAGATGAGGAGGTCTGTCACCTGGCCGGTGTGCTGGTCAATGAGAAACATGCGTACGCCGGTTGCGGCGGCGACTTCTTTAGCCTGGTTGACAATGTCTTGCCATACCTGCCGGGGATCGCGGGAGGTGACGAGGGTGTTGCTCGCCTGGTAAAACTGGTGCAGCCGTTGCCGCGCGCGTTCCGATTGGTTGAGCAGGCGGGCTTTTTCCAGGCCGATGGCGGCTTGCAGGGCAAACCGTTCCAGTATGTCTATGTCGTTGGCAAAGAGACGGTGGTTTTGTTCGGCGTCGGCTATGAAGAGCACGGCCGTGACCCGATCCTCTTGTTTCAGCGGAATGGCAACCACGGTTTGCAGTCCCAGCCCGGCCAAGAGGGGATCCTGTTCCGGCCAATGGGGATAATCGTTGGTACTCAGGGTGATGCCGCTGCGGGCAGCCTGGCCTAGCAGTCCGTCTGCCAGGCGGATCTGGCGGCCGACCCATTCGGGCGGCAGGCCATACACATCGGTAAGTGTCAGACTGGCGGTGTCGGCGTAAAAGAGGCCGCTGGCGGTGCAGCCTACCAGTTCGGCTGCCAGCCGGATCACGTCCTGGCGCAGGCGGGATGTGTTTTGTTGGGCCAGGATGCGGCGCGAGGTTTCATCTAGTGTGGCCAGCAGATGGCTACGGCGCTGGCTTTCTTCGTGAGCTTGCAGCCGTTCGATGAGTACGGCCGTTTGCCGGGCAATGGTCAGGGTGAGTTCAATCCGGGCAGCGGTAAAAGGGGTAGTTTCTCCAGGGCGCATTTCCGCCAGAAATAACAGCCCCACCGCGCGGCGGCCCGAACGCAAGGGAACGGCCAACATGGATTGGATGTCGGTTTCTAGCTCTACCTGACGTGACCAACGTTGTAAAATGCTGCGCCCGACCCGGCCGTTGATTTTGATGACGCTGTAGGGATGTTCGTAGAGTAGTTCGTCGAGGCGCGGCCAGTCGGCGATGGCCGTTGGCTGGCCCAGGCCAGGCTGCCAGGGAAGGGTGGTGGAATCGTCCGGGTGGGGGGAAATGGCGACGGCCGTCAGATACCGGCTGTCTGGGTCTAGCAGAAAAATGTGGCAAAAAGAAGCGCCCATATGCCTGACCATCAGATGCGCCAGGTCTTGCAGGCCGCGCGTCAGATTCTCCGCTTCCGCCAGCAAATTACTGGCGGCCAACAGCAAATTGAGCCGCTGCTGCGTCTCCACCATTTCCCCTTTCAGATTGCTGGCGGTCGTGCCATCCTGGCCAATGACCAACAATTGCTCATATGGAATGTCAATGTGGGGATCGCTGTGTAATTGGTCGGTTTTGCGCATAAACCGTCTCCTTCGGAATTATGAATTATGAAGGATGAATTATGAATCTTTATCAAGGAAACCAGGGCATCCCCCCCGTTTCGCCAACCCCCAAACTGGCGGCTGATAGCGTTGTTTATACCATATCGCCGCCGGTTGGGAACGGGTAATTGTCTGGCAATTTTCTGGCAGATGGCGAAGATGCCGTTATAATTCCGCCGTGTACCGGAAATCGTGTGTTGTAACACATCGTGAATAGTGTGTTGACCGTGATTCGTAACTCGTAATCCGTGAACCGTAAGCCGATGTCCGATATCGGCCTTCAAGTGACCGATTACCGATAACCAATTACTGGCAACAGTGGAGGAGGGTGTCATGTTCAAGCGACTGTTGGGGTTAACAACTGCTGTGATTTTGCCATTGCTGCTTTTGGCGGCGCTGCTGGCTGTGCCCTGGGCGGCAGCCGGCGGCTCGACTGTGCTTATTGAGGCCGTGCTGTACGATGGTCACGAGTTAAGCGATGCCGACGAAGCGGTGCGCATCCACAATGTCAGTAATCAGGTGGTAGATATTTCCGGCTGGCAGTTAAATGATGGTGAAAGTTCCACGGCCGTCATCCCCTTCACCACCACCCTCGCCCCCGGTCAGGCGATCTGGCTGGCGAAAGATGGCGCTGCTTTCCAACGCCAGTTTGGTTTCCCGCCTGACTTTGAACGCAATGATACCCTGCCTGGTGTGCCCAATCTGGGTGGGACCTGGCCCAGCCTGGCCAATACCGGCGACCAGGTGATGCTGCGTGATGCGGCCAATGCACTCATAGATTGCCTGGCGTATGAAAGCAACCCTAACGAGCAATGTGGCGCTGCCTGGGTTGGCCCGGCCGTGCAGCCGTATGCCCCCACCACCAGCTTCAGCAGCAATGGGCAGATTCTCTACCGCGCCCGTGACCAGCAAACTGGTCTACCGCTGCCGGATACAGATCGTGCGGTTGATTGGGCGCAGGGGAATACAGATGTCAGCGACGGCCGTAAAGTGCTGTTCCCCGGCTGGGATTTAGACGAGTTTTTCTGGACGGCGCAGATGACGGAAACGGCCGTGCTCACCATCGCTATCGCCCCCGATAATGCCTATCACGCCATTGTCAGCCAGATTCACAGCGCCCAAACCAGCATCCAGATTGAGACCCAGACCTTTGAAAATATCGCCATCGCCGAGGCGCTGCTGGCAGCGCGGCAGCGGGGCGTCGCCATCACCATCCTCATGGAAGCGGAACCGGTCGGCGGGGTCAGTGACCAGGAGCGCTATATTTGCCAGCTGTTGGCGGATGCTGGCGCGAACTGCTGGTTCATGTTTAACGAAAGCGATCAGAGAATCTATGACCGTTACACCTACCTGCACGCCAAATTTATCCTGATTGATGGACAACGGTTGATTATCAGCAGCGAAAATCTTAGCCCCAACAGCCTGCCCTATGATGACAAAAGCGACGGCACCTGGGGGCGGCGTGGTGTGGTGCTGATCACCGATGCCCCCGGTGTGGTCAGCCATGTGCAGACCATCTTTGACCGCGATTTTGACCCGACAGCCCACGCGGATATTACCGGGACGCACCTGATTGGTGCGCCGCCGCCCGGTTTTGTGCCGGTGACGGTCACTGGCGGTATCAGTTACCCGGTGCGCTTTTTGGCGCCAACGGCCGTACACGGCACCTTTGCCTTTGAACTGGTGCAGTCGCCGGAAAATAGCCTGCGTCGGAACGACGGTTTACTGGGCATGGTCAACCGGGCCGCGGTGGGGGATGTGGTCCTGGTGCAGCAGTTGGATGAACGGCCGTATTGGGGTTCTTCCCTCTCCAATCCCGCAGACGATCCCAGTCCCCGGCTGGAAGCGTATATCGCCGCCGCCCGGCGTGGTGCGGTGGTGCGGCTGCTGCTAGACAGTTTTTTTGACAGCGGCAACCCGGTCAGTAATAGCGCCGCCTGTGCTTATGTCAACAATCTGGCCCAGGTAGAATCATTGGATATGGTGTGCAAAACGGGTAACCCCACCGGTTTGGGGATTCATAACAAGATGGTGCTGGTGCAGGCCAACGGCCGTGGCTACGTTCACGTGGGCAGTCTGAATGGCTCCGAACTTTCCAGCAAAGGCAACCGCGAACTGGCACTGCAAGTGCAATCTGACGCCGCCTATAATCTGCTGGCGGAGATGTTTTGGGGTGATTGGGGCTATCGGCTGCACATGCCCCTTATCATGCGTGATTACATCCCCCCTGCCCGTTATGTTCTCATCAGCGAAGTGCTGTATGACCCCGGTGGCGCTCAGGATGATGCCGAATTTATTGAACTGGTGAACCCTACCGGCCAACCTGTTGACCTGAGTCATTACAGCCTGGGTGACGCCGTCAACCCGACCGATTTTGAAGATGTGCGCCGTTTTCCGGCCGGCGTCCTCATCGCTCCCGGACAAACGTTGGTCATCGCTACCACCGCGACTGCATTTTTCGCTGAATACGGCTTTAACCCGGACTTTGAAATTCTGGACACTGATCCGCTGGTGCCAGATATGATTGATGATCTTGCCTGGGGTGATCCGAACACCTTCTTGCGACTGGGAAACAGTGGGGATGAAGTGATTCTGCGTGATCCTCATAACCAGGTAGTAGATGCCATTGCCTACGGGTCGGGGGCGTTTCCCGGTGTTGTGGGCTGCAACCTCGTTTCCACATCCAATGCCAGCCTGGAGCGTTACCCTTACTGGATAGACCGCGATGATTGCCTGGTTGATTTCAGGGAATGGCACTTCCCAAACCCTGGTAGCCTGCCCTGATTATGAAAGAACCTGCCATCAGGCAGGTTCTTTTTACCAGGAGAAGCAGTAAAGAATTAGACAGAAGTTAGTCGTCGCCAAATAGATCAGCCGGGTCTACCACTGTGGTGCTGCCATCAGGAACGGGAAACGGAGAACCGGCGCGTGTGCTGATTTTGCCTTTATAAATGATTGCAGGTCGTTCATAAGGAGCGCGACTGTCCGCACTTAATGTCCGGTCATCGCGCCCAAATTCTTTTTTCATACCCTTTCTCCTTGGAATGTCACACTGAAATGGGATTGGCGGTACCTCTGGCTACTAATTTACCATTACGACGCAAAATTAAGGCACACACAAATCATAAAAAAATCACAAAGCAATTATCTTTAAGTTCTAATGAAGTGTCAACCATGCCTTGCCCTTACTTTTTAAGGCACATAGCTTACAAGAATCCTGGCTATTGCCGGTCAAAAAAGAAAAGCGGCTGACCGAAAGGCCAGCCGCTTACAAATGGTTCAGATTTGTAATAACGGCTTCAGCCGGTTATTCTCGCTAAAGCAGTTACTACAAAACGGTTTATATATCGCAATTACCGGCCAGACAGGCCAGTTCTTGGGCGGCTGTGGTTAAATCCTCTTCTTCATACCGGTAAATCTTGGAAAAATCAATGTCCGGGAATTTGGCCGCCAGTTGCTCATACGTTTCCTGGTCAATTTCTACGTAAGGCATCTGGTCGTATTGGGCATCGAAGGCGGGCAGGAAGGCCATGCCGCCAATTTTGTCCTGGTGTTCCCATACCCAGCGGATGATGTCCAACACTTCGTTGGGCTGGTAGGTGATGGTGACGCTGGGGTTGTGTTCCGTGTAATGGATTTTATTTTGCAGCCAGAATTCACATTGTTCCAGGGCGGTGCGGTCGTTGCGGGTCACGGCCGTAGCCGGCGACTTCACCGGGAAATGCACCACCCAGGTAATGGCCGAATCCCGTGTTTGCCCATTTTCCGGGTCCAACGGCGCGCCCGCATCTTGCAGCACTTTGAACACCGGCGAATGAGAGCCTACACGCACATTGCGGATGTAATAAGGCGCCCACCGCGCATGTAGCCCGGACGAGGAATCCACCAACTGCGATGAATTCCCTGATGGTTTGACGCACGTCACCGAAGCCGATTGCTTGATGCCCAACAGTTCGGCATAAACGCGGTTGGTTTCCACAGCCACGTCGCGCAAGCGCGCTTGCACGTCCGGCTGCTGCACGGTCAGGCTGTCCATCTGTCCATTCAGGTCTACGCCCAACAGCCGTTCCTCCTCGCAGTTTTGTTGCCATTCGTGGCGCAGGCCGGGGAAGTAGGTGGCCATAGATTGGATGGTGCCGATAATGGCGGCCAGTTCCACCTTATCACGCAGGCTTTCGTAAGTGTCGTCGGCGCGGGCAATAGCGCTGGTGAGGTTGCAGAATTGGTACGGCCGAAGCAAAATTTCACCGCATGGATTCGTGCCGAACTCGGCCTCCTGCCGCCGCACCGGGCGGTTTCCCACAGCCGCACGCCGGTTAAAGATGCCCGGTTCGCCTCGCCCAGATTCCACCATGTCCAGCACAAAGCGGGTGATTTCTGCCTGGCTCAATTCGCGGCTGGGCCAGACGGCGCTGTTGTTGGCGTTCCAACGCTGGCTGTTGTTACGCCAGAAGTCGCCATCTTTGCAGTGGCGCATCTCCAGATCATCATAGTCAAAGAGGGAGATCATGGCCGTGCGGCGCACGCCGCCGGAAACGGCCGCATTACCGACGGCACACATGATGTCATGGGCGTCTAACGGCCGTAAAAAACTCCCCTGCCGCGCAATAATCCGCCCCCGCGCAAACTCCAGCATTTGCCGCAGCGGTTCCGGGCCGGAAGCCCGCCCCCCTTTCACCCGCAGCGGCATACCCGCCGGCCGCACTTCGGAGAAATCAAACTTCACATCTTCGCCATTGAACCAGGTTGTCAGACCGGCACGTAGCGCATCTGCCCAGCCTTCGGAGGTGTCCTTGACTACTAATGTGGGCGCGGGTTTACCGGTTTGCCGGGCGATGCGCGGGAACTGCTCCACGTATTGCCGCTCCACGGAAAAACCAACACCGCAGCCGCTCATGGAGATGATGAGCGCCTCCACGAAGGAATCAATGCTGTCTACGGGCATGTAGGAGCAGTTGTAGATGGCGATGTTGTTGCGGCGGGCCGCCGGGCCGGCCATAGCCAGCAGGCGCATGGAGGGCATTACTTTCATTTCCAAAATGCCCTGGCGGATGCGGTCATATACGGTGGCGGGCAGGCGATAGTCCGACAATTCGCGCAAATAATCCACGGCCCGGTTCACCGTTTCCAGCCACGTTTCGCGGCGGCCCAGTTCGTAATTAAAGCGGGAGTATTTGTCATAGAATTGGAATTTTTGCAGTTGGGTGGGGAAATACGGGTCAGATTCGGCAAAAGCGTCGCGCACTTCGGCCGGGACGGGGCGTTTGGCGCGAATTTTGGCATGTTCGGCGCGGTAGAGGATGTAATGTTTGGCGGCTTCATATTCACCGGCCGCTTGCAGCACCATTTCCACAATGTCTTGCACCCCCTCCACAGTGGGCAGGTCGAATTTGGCGGCGACCACGTTCACGACCTGGTGGGTGATGTCGTCAATGGAAGTTTTGGGTTCCCGCCCCAGGCTGGCAAAACAGCGTTCCAGGGCATTATGGATGAGTTGATCATCAAAGGGGACGATACGGCCGTCGCGCTTCACAATGCTCGTCGGCACCGCTACCTTGAAATAAATGCTGTCCGCGCCCCACTCATGTTTGCCATTTTTGGCATGAGTGCCATTGTTTGGCGGCGTAGCCGTTTTGAGTGCCTGAACTTGCACATTTTGCGTATCTGACATTGTTTCCTATCTCCTTATGGTTATGGTTTTACAGAGTGAACAAGGGTGACTTGTTGCTGTGGGTCTGATGGGTTTGGTTGTTGGTTATCGGATTATTTGGTGGCGCGCAGCCGGTCTATCTCTTTACGTATTGCTTCCAGGTCATCCAGGTTCATGTAGACGGTGACGTAGCGGATGTAGGCCACCTCGTCCAATTCTCTCAGCTTTTCAATCACGGAATCGCCCACCAGCTTGCTGGAGACTTCCGCCTTGCCCAACTGCTGCAATTCTGCTTCCACTTCACCGGCAATACGTTCGATGTCGGCGGCGGCTACGGGGCGTTTGGTGCAGGCGATGCGCAGGCCGCTCATCAGTTTCTCGCGGGAGAACTCTTCACGGGTACCGTCTTGTTTGATGAGCAGTGGGGTGGCCAGCACCGGCCGTTCATAGGATGTAAAACGCTGTCCACAGTGGTCACACACCCGCCGCCGCCGGGTGCCACCTCGCGCGTCGTGGCTGGTATCTATGACGTTTGTTTTGGGGTTGTGGCAGTATGGGCAATGCAAAATAGCCTCCGGTTTAAGGCAAACCCAGATATGGAGCGGGTCTCGTTGAAATGGCAGAAAAGTGCCATATATGGTGCTTGTTGCTGCTGAATCCCCCATATTTGGTGCAACGGCGGGCATTATAACACACGGCCGTACCCCTGACAACCCGTAATTTCGGCCAATGTTTTTTCTCGCGTAAAAGGGGCGTTAATAGTTGCAGACCCCCACCGGTCTATTCTCTACAAGTCGTGGCACATTTTTCGCACGGCCGTGATCTTTGGCAGGGGCAGTGGATGGCGGCACGGCCGTATACCCTACGATGTCCCCTCATCACCTCATCACGCAGGCGGCACAGGCACGGTAAAAGTGGCCGTTGTCCCTTTGCCCGGCGCGCTTTCCAGCCACAGTTTTCCCTGATTAAACTCCACCATCTCCTGGCAAAGAATTAGCCCCAGGCCGGCGCCTTCCTCTTTGGCCGTACCAATGGTGGTGAAGTGGGCGTCTATTTTGCACAGCTTCTCCAGATCAGACTCCATAATGCCCACCCCCGTATCTGCTACCAGCACTTCAATGAACTCCGGTGCAGGCAGATCATACCGCAACTGTGACCGGGCGCTTATAGAGACCCGCCCACCAACCGGCGTAAACTTGATGGCGTTGGAGAGCAGGTTACGTAAAATCGTTTTGAACATATCGGGGTCGGCATAAGCCACCAGCCCTTCGGCCACCGAAACAGACAATTGAATCCCTTTCAAAGCGGCGTTGGGAGCAAAAATTTCGGCAGTAGACTGGATGATCTGCGCCAGAGGAATGGTATCGGGACGCGATTCCATAATTCCCCGTTGAATCAAGGACCAACTGAGCAGATTTTCCAGCAGCCGGTGGGCGCTTTGCGCGGACGAGAAAATGGCCTCGGCTACCTCGGTAATTTCCCCCTCAATCTGATTTTCCGCCAACATCAATTGCAGCAGTTGGGCATTGCCGATCAGCCCATTAAACGGCGTGCGCAAATCGTGCGACACAATGGAGAAAAAACGATCTTTGCTGGCGTTGAGCGCCGCCAGGTCTTGCGCTCTGGCCTGTTCCACACTGCGCAGTTTCTTTTCCACCTCATACAGCCGCGCATTTTGGGCGGCCATCTCCTTCAATGTAAGCTGCTGGTTATACAAATCGAGAAAAACCTGCACTTTGCTCAATAAAATTTCGGGTACAAAGGGCTTGCTCAAAAAATCAACGGCCCCGGCGTCATACCCTTTGCGGTGGTGGTATTCATCTGAATAGATGGCGCTGACGAAGATGACGGGCAGGTTGGCGGTGGTGGGGTTGCCCCGCAGGAGTTCCACGAGTTCATACCCATCCATTTCCGGCATCTGGATGTCCACAATTGCCAGGCAGAACTCATGCTCCAGGGTCAACTCTAATGCCTGGAAGCCAGAGGTGGCCGACATGACGTTTATCTCCAGCGCCGCCAGCAATTTTTCCAGAGCATAAATGTTCTGTGGTTTGTCATCCACAATAAGCAGTTTGGGATACGCCTGTCGTGCTAGTCGCTCACTCATCAAATACACCTTGCTGGGAAAGTTGGGTCAGACAAGAGGCAATCTGGCTCAAGGATAATACGTTGTCCACCACGTTTTCACGAATTGCGGAGTTGGGCATAATGTCTACTTCGGCCGTGGCCGGGTCTTGGGCAATCGTGAAGCCGCCCAACTGTTTGATCTTTTTGAGGCCGGCCGTGCCATCGCTGTTGGCCCCGGTAAGTAGGACGCCAATTAAACCAGCCTGGTAAACATCAGCGGCCGACTGGAATAAGACATCTATAGACGGCCGTGAATAACACACCTTCTCATCCACCGATAACGCCAATGACCGGTCTGGCTCCACCAGCAAATGGTAATTGGCCGGGGCCAGGTAGACGCCCCCCGGCTCAATCGCCTCATTCGCTTCCGCTTCTTTCACCCGCAAGCGGCAGGACATCTTCAACGTAAATGCCATCAAATCTTCCTCGGCCGGCCACCGGTGCTGCACAATGAGTATCGGCAAGGGAAAGTCAGCCGGTAACGGCGCTAAAACTTCTTGCAAAGCCGTCAGACCTCCCGCCGATGCACCCATAACCACAGCCGCATACCGCATAATCCCCTACCATTCAGACCTGACAGGTTTCAGAAAACCTGTCAGGTCTCCTGATGGTTCAGCTTACAAACTGGTTAACCGAGCCTTTCTCCAATTTCGATTGATAAATTTTTTCCTTCGCTGCATATTCGGCAAAACTCTCTTGCACAGCCGAAAATTGCACCGTTTCCTTGCTGCCCAGGCACAGGAATCCGTTGTAACACAGACTATCCCGAAACATCGCCAGCACTCGGTTTTGCAACTCCCGGTTAAAATAAATCAACACATTTCGGCATAAAATCAGGTGCATTTCCGCAAATACCCCATCCGTCGCCAGGTTGTGGTTGGCAAAGGTGATATTTTCTTGCAGCGACTTGTCTAAGATGACCGATTGATACCGGGCATGGTAATAATCGGCCAGCGAATGTTTGCCGCCCGCCTTTTGGTAATTGGCGCTGTACTCTTTCAGCCGCTCCGCCGGGTAGATTCTAGCCCTGGCTTTTTCCAATGCCCCGTCATTAAAATCGGTGGCATAAATGCGCGCCCGTTTGTACAGACTCGCCTCCTGGAGCATGATGGCTAACGAATATACCTCTTCGCCGGTGGCGCAGCCCGCCTGCCAGATATTGATGTAGGGAAAGGTTGCCAGAAAGGGAAACACACGCTCTTGCAGCGCCCGGAAAAACCACGGGTCTCGAAACATTTCCGTAACCGTGACGGACAGATCGTAAAAGAGCGCCTGGAAAGCCGGCGGGTTGTGCATGATCGCCGGGATCAGGGCAGAAATGCTGCCAAACTCCGTCTTCGCCAGGTGGTGCAGCAGCCGCCGTTTCATGGACGCCTGATTGTATTGCCGGAAGTCATACCCATACCGCTGGTAAATGGCTTCAATCAGCAGCTCAATCTCAATCTGTTGGATGGCAACTTGATCCATTTTCAGCAGCAGACCTGACAGGTTTCAGAAAACCTGTCAGGTCTAATCCAGTTCCTTATTGATACAGCCAGACCCGTAACATGGAAAACAGACGATCCACATCAATCGGCTTCGGTAGATAATCATTAGCCCCTGCTTCCAGACACTTTTCCCGATCCCCCTTCATCGCCTTGGCGGTCAGCGCCAGGATGGGCAATGAACCATATTGCGGCAGCCGCCGAATGTGCCGGGTGGTTTCATAACCATCCATCACCGGCATCATAATGTCCATCAACACCAGGTCTATTGGCTCCTGCTCGAGCAGGTCTAGCGCCTTTTGCCCGTTGGCGGCAATGCGCACCACAATGCCTTTGTCTGACAGAAGTTTAGACAGGGCGAAGGAGTTGCGCATGTCGTCATCCACGATCAAAATGCGCTTGCCCTTCAGAATGGTTTCATGGTCATGCAGATGTTTGATGGTCTGCTGCTTTTCGGCGGGCATGTCCGAGACAACCCGGTGCAAAAAGAGTGCGGTCTCGTCCAACAGCCGCTCTGGGGATTTCACCCCTTTGACGATGATGCTGTCGGCATATTTCATCAATTGGTGGTTCTCTTCCGGCGTCAGGTCGCGCCCGGTGTACACGATGATAGGGCATTGGGTGTTGGCGCTGGCGCCGTTCATCTGGTTGAGCAGTTCAAAGCCGGTCATATCGGGCAAACTCAAATCTAGGATGATGCAGTCAAACCGCTGCGTTTTCATCAGGTCAAGGGCCATCTGCCCATGCTCGGCTTCACTGATCTGCACGTCGCTGCCACCTAACAATTTGACAATGCTGCGCCGGGAGAGGGGGTCATCTTCCACCAGGAGCAGCGATTTGATCTCTTTGGCGATGAATTTTTCGATCTTGCTGAATACCCCTGCCAGACTTTCCTGATTGATCGGTTTGGTCAGGTAGCCCATGGCCCCTTTGTGGTAAGCGTCCAGGACTTCTTCTTCGACGGACATGATATGCACGGGGATGTGGCGCGTAGCCGGGTCATTTTTCAGTACATCCAATACCTGCCAGCCGCTCATGTCCGGCAGGTTGAGGTCCAGAATGACGGCCTGGGGTTGGTATTCACGCACCAGGGCCAGCCCGGTAGCGCCATCACCCGCCAGGAGGCATTTGAAGCCGTTTTCCCCGGCGAAGTTGTAGACGATCTTGGCGAACCGGGGGTCGTCTTCGATGAGTAGCAGGTGTTTGTCGCCGGTTTGGAGGGTGGCGCGGTCATCGGGAAGGAAGGGAGTTGGGGGGGCGGGCGTCGGCGCGGGTGGGGCGTCAGGTACGGCCGTGAGGGGAGGCAGGGGGGTGGTCACGGCCGTGACCACCACATCTGCCACATTCTCCTGCCGCGTGGTACCAATGGGCAAATACAACGTAAACGTGCTGCCCTGGCCCCGTTCACTCACCACATCAATCTGCCCGCCCAACTTGGCCGCCAATTCCCGCGAAATGGAAAGACCCAACCCGGTGCCCCCATACTGGCGGCTGGTGCTGCCGTCCGCCTGCTGGAACGCCTCAAAAACGATTTTCAACTGCTCCGGCGTCATGCCGATGCCCGTATCACGCACCACGATGGCCACAGCCTGGGCCGGGTCTAGCCCACTGCGCAAAAGCGAGACTTGAGAACCGGGGCGAGCAATTTCCAGGTCAACACTCCCCTGGCTGGTAAACTTAAAGGCATTAGAGAGCAGGTTCTTGATGATTTGCAGGACGCGCATCCGATCCGTCTCGATGCTGGTCGGGGCGTCGTCGGCCACGTGGATGTTCAGCGCCAGCCCTTTTTCCTCGGCCACATGACCAAACTGCGTCCGCACCTGGCTCACCAGGTCGGCTACCGGCAGCGGCTCAAAATTGAAGATCATCTTGCCCGATTCAACTTTGGATAAGTCCAGAATATCGTTGATCAGATTCAGCAGATCGTGGCCACCGCTGTAAATGATTTTGGCCGATTCCACCTGCTCTTCGTTGAGGTTGCCATCTTTGTTTTCCGCCAGCAAACCGGCCAAAATGAGCAGGCTGTTTAGCGGGGTGCGCAACTCGTGGGACATGTTGGCCAGAAACTCAGATTTGTATTTGCTGGCCAGCGCCAATTCTTCGGCCTTTCTTTCCAGTTCTTGTTGCGCCGTTTTCAAATCCCGGTTTTGTTTGTCCAGCGCCACCTGTTTTTCATAGAGGGCCAGGCTGCTTTCCTCCAGAGCGGCGGCTTTTTCTTCCAACTGTACATTGGTGGCCTCTAGCTCTTGCTGTTTTTCCTTGAGCTTGGTTTCGGAGGCACGCAGGCTTTCGGTCTGGGCTTCCAGTTCTTCATTGGCCACGCGCAGTTCTTCGCCTTGCGCTTGCAGCTCTTCGGCCTGCCGTTGGGTTTGCGCCAGCAGTTCGTTGATGCGCGCCCGCGCCTGCGCCGTGTTGAAGGCGATGCCGACATTGGACATAGCCGTGTTGAGGAAGGTCAATTGGGCTTCCTCGAACTGGGTCAGCGTGCCAATTTCCAAAACGCCGACCACATGCTCTTCATAGGTGAAGGGTACGACCATGATGTGGCGCGGCGCCATCTGGCCCAGACCGGAACGCACAGTGATGTAATTGTCGGGCACGGCCGTGATAATTTTAGGCGTCTTTTCCGCAGCCGCCTGCCCTACCAGCCCTTCGCCAAAGCGGAAACGGCCGTGACCCTCCGCCAGACTGTAAGCATAACTGCCCGCCAGTTCCAGGTCGTCTGCGTTGGCAATGTAGAGCGCGCCAATGTGCGCCCCCAGGTAGTTGCACAACTGCCGCACGATATTGTTTGCCAACGTGGGAATATCTTGCTCCCCGCGTATCTGATTGTTTAGCTCCGCCTGCCCTGTTGTTTGCCACACCTGCACTTCCATCATCTGGCGGGCGGTTTCCGCTTCTTCGCGGGCGGTTTCTGCTTCTCGCCGGCTGCGTTCGGCCAACTCTTTGGCCTGCTCCGCTTCCTCTTTGGTCTGCACCGTCTGGGTAAACAAAATGGCATTGGTCAGGGAGACGGCTACATGATTGGCCAGCGAACGCAGCAAATTGGCGTCGCTTTCTTCCAGCCCACCCACCTTGTCCGATTGCACGTCCAGAACGCCAATCACCTTGCCTTTGGCGATGAGTGGTACCGCCATTTCGGCGTAGGTATCCGGCAGTAGGGGGTTGGACAGCCAGCTTTTAGCCTGGCGCACATTGCCCACGATGACAATATCACCCCCGCGTGCGGCTTCGGCAATCAACGATTGTTCACGGATGAGGGGAATACGCCAGCCATCGGCCACCATTTGCCGCCCAATCTGCCCGGCCCCGGCGGCCAATGAGAGCGCCTGCCCATCGGCATCCAGCAGGTAAATATGGGCGTGGTAGAAGCCAAATCGCTCTTTGGTCAGGTCCACCACGTGTTGCAGCAGTTCGGTTTTGTCCAGGATGGTGGAGGTGGCGGTGCTGATTTCGGCCACATTGCGCAGTTGGTGGGCGCGTTTGGCTTCTTTTTCCACCAGCAATGCGCCTTTCAGCGAGCTGCTGATTTGCACTTGCAACGTCTCATAAATCAGACCTTTGCGATTATTGGTTTCAAATAAGACAAAACCTAGCTGCTCTTCCTGGAAGAAAAGCGGCTGCACCATCATGCTGTAGGTTCTGTCGGTGGGCAACATGCCCGGCAGCACAAGCTGGCGGGTGGGGAAGAGGGGGTCGTGGGCGTCCAGGGAGACACGGCCGTGTTCATCATACGCCATGATCATCCGGGACAACGTGGTGGGGAAGGCGGGGTCTTCATACAAAGCCAGGTAACAACTGCGCACGTCCAACTGGGGCAGTTCGGCGGCCAAAATATCCGCCAGGGCCGATAAATCAAAGGTGGTGATCAATTGTGACCCAATTTGATTCAACCGGCGCGCCTGGCCCGCCGTTTCATGCCGCTGCGTGTACTGCACCCGCTCCGCAACCTCGCCAATAACGATGCGCGCCTGCCCCCAGATATTTTCGGCGCGGGTCAATAGTTCGCCGGTTCCCAACAGGGGCAGCGTCAACCGGCGCAACTGCGAAATCACGTTTTGCCATTCAATCACGCTGTCGCCCGTTTTGGCAGATTCGTTCAGGAACTTTTCCAGCGCAGACAGGAATGCGCCTTTTTGGCTGGTGGTATCATCCGTCAAATCGGCCAGGAAATTGTCGTACAGTTCTGCTGCCCAACCGGCATCCCGCCCGGCGTAGTGCAGCGTGTCATTGTCCTGTAGGTGGGTGATGATCTCCTGGCGTTGTTGGCGCAGGGTGGTGGTCACGGCCGTGCCGTCACCCACCGTTGCGCCCCCGGTTACTGTCGGCGGCGTCATGGCTTGCAGCGCCATTTCCGAAAAACAGCCACAAGATTGCCGCGTCACCAGTTCGGTGGGTAAGATGACCTCCTTGGCGGGGGACTCGCCCGCAATCAGGGCCATCATCATCTCCACCGCCTGCCGCCCTTGTTCATGGAGGGGCTGGCGCACGGTGGTCATGGGGGGCATGACCGACCGGGCGTCCACCACGTCATCAAAACCAACAATGGCGACCTCTTGGGGTATTTTTACGCCCCGCTTTTGTAACGCTTCCATCGCCCCCAGGGCCATAAAGTCGTTGGCGGCGGCAATGGCGTCAAACGTCACCCGCCGTTGATCCAGAAGCAAACCGACCGCTGCCGTGCCGTCTTCAGGCTGAAAGCTGCCGGGCAGCACCAGGTCGGGGTCGAGGGGAATATCATATTCGGCCAGGGTTTCGGCATATGCCTGGTAACGCAGGTCGGCCTCTTCATACCCCACCGGGCCGCGAATAAAGGCGATGCGCCGACGGCCGTGGGCCTCAATGAGATGCCGGATCGCCTGTCTGAGACCCGTCTGGTTTTCCACCAACACATTGTGCAGCCCCGGCACCCCTAAGCCGATGCTGACCATGGGCAGGCTGCCGTAGGAATGGAGAAACTGTTGCAGCCGCTCCAGCGTGACCCGGCTGCCCAGGGTACTGGACATGACGATCAGCCCATCCAGGTTGGCCGTGTCCACCAGGTCATAGACGATATTGCGTTGTTTGCTTTCGGGGGCGTCCAGATGGCCGCCAACGTAGCTGATGATGTTCGCGCCGTGTTCTCTGATGGCGTCATCCACGCCTTGCCAGACGGCAAGCTGATAACCAGCATCAAAATTGAACATGAGATAGCCGATGGTGGGGGTTTTTTTCTGCATTTCTTTCTTACCGTTACGCCGTGATTTTCAGGCTACGTACAACAGTACAAATCCAATTTGCCTTGCCTTTATTATGGGGAATAGCGGCTGATTGTCAGGGGGCAATTGGTAATTGGACTAAAGTCCCACCGGGCACGGCCGTTCTTCATTGTGTGTGCCCCTGCGTCTCACTATCCTATATAATCAACCAGGATAGGACAGTGTGATAATGGATAGTAAAACGATTCTGATCATTGATGATGACATTTCCTTGTGCCAGATTTTGGATATTACTTTTACTGTGGAGGGGGCGTTTGTGATTACGGCCAACGACGGCCGTGAAGGATTGCAAAAATTCTTCGCCCACCGGCCTGATCTGGTGGTGCTGGATGTGAATATGCCGCACATGGACGGCTGGGAAACATGCCGCCAGATTCGTTTGTTGTCCGATGTACCCATCATCATGCTCACGACGTTGCAGGGAGATCAGGAAATGGTGCGGGGGCTGGATGCAGGGGCGGATGATTTTATTACCAAGCCGTTTAACGCCGATGTGCTGTTAGCCCGTACTCGTGCCGTGCTGCGCCGGATGGAAAAAACGGCGGTGCCCCCCACCGACTCCCAATACAGCGACGGTTATTTAATCATTCACCTGGAGCGGCATGAAGTGTTGGTATTGGGTGAACAGGTAAAGCTCACCGCTACCGAGTTCCAGTTACTCACCTATTTCCTCAAGAATAGTGGGCACACGCTCACCTATAAACAAATCCTGGAGAACATCTGGGGTTGGGAATATCAGGAGAGCATAGATTACGTGCATGTCTATGTCTCCCACTTACGGCGCAAAATAGAAAGAGATCCCAAAAATCCCTTCTACTTTATTACCGTACACGGCATTGGCTACCGCTTTGAAAAAGCCACAACTGGTTAGAAGACCTCCATTTCTCCATTTTAAGAACATTTTAAGAACATTTTCGGCGCAATTTAAGTGGCGTCTGGTAAGCTGGCAGTGTGAAGTGTATGCCTTGTGTAATCAGCCAACAGCAAGCGACCCATCGGTCGCCATAATTATTGAAATAGAAGTAGGGTATACCAAACAAAGCAGTACCATTTGGAAAACGAGGAATCATGACCATCAACAAGCCTTCTTCATCGCCAAAACGGTTTATCTGGTTGTTGCTACTCTGTATCGTTTTAGCAACCGTCATTTCATCCCCGCAAACCGAATCTCCCACCCAATCGGTGATTGTGTTGGCGGATGATGTGGCTACGGCCGTGCAAGCCATCCACAACGTCGGCGGCCATGTCACCCACGAACTGGGTGTCATCAACGGCGTAGGGGCGCGGGTAACGGATGGGCAGGTCGGCCGTCTTGCCCAACAGCCCCACCTGCGTCTTTACCAGGATCACCCCTTGCAAATTGCCACCGGCGACCCACAAACCCTCCGCGACCAGTTCAACGGCCTCGGGTACAACAACCACAACGGCAGCCAAAACTGGCTCGGCAACTGGGCCGAAAGCGGCGAAAACAACGGCGCCCTCCTGGGCAACGTGCGCGTCACCCTCGGCCGGCTCATCCTGCAAGGCAGCAGCAACGCCATCCGCCGCAGCGCCGACCTCTCCGGAGCCACCAGCGCCACCCTCAGCTTTGAATATCGCCGCGACGGTTTTAACCACGTCAACGATTTTGTGGCCATTGAACTCTCCACCGACAACGGCACATCGTGGACGGAAGTCGGCCGTCTATCTGGCCCTGGCAGCGATAATGGCTGGCAAACGGCCGTGTACAACATCACCCCACACGCTGCCGCCAACACCACTGTCCGCCTGCGCACCTCCGCCAGCCTCGGCCTCCTGGAAAAACTCCAGGTAGACAACCTGCAAATCGAATACAACACCCAGCCCGCCAACCACAACGTCCAGATGATCCTGGCCGACAACACCAGCGGGCCGGTCTACAGCAGCAGCAACGGTCTCGTTGGCTGGCTGAATAGCTGGCAAGAAACCGGCGAAAATGACGGCCTGCTCGGTGGGGTATTGCAGTTAGTCAGTAACATCGTCTGCGTGGTGCAATGCCTGAACATTCAAAGCAACGGCCAAAGCATTCAAGACCTCGGCTTTCAACGGGCTGTCAATTTAAGCGGCGCGGCCACTGCTACCCTCACCCTCAACACCCAACGTCTGCTGGCTGGCGCCACCCCCGGCAGCATCCTCCTGGAAATCTCCGAAGACGGCGGTCTCAACTGGACCACCCTGCACATCTTCGACCTCAGCGTCAGCGACGCCGCTTTGCTGGCGCATACCTTTGACATCACCTCCTTTATTGCCCCCAACACGCAAATTCGCCTGATGGGATTGGGCGACGCCCCCGGCAGCAGCTTCCTGGTAGACAATGTGCAGATCGAGTTCCTGACCGATGACGTGCCGGGCACAACCTATACCGCCCACGTCGGCGCAGACCAACTGCACCAGCAGGGCATTACCGGCGATGGCGTGACGGTAGCCGTTATTGACACCGGCTACTGGTCACATCCCGGCCTGGATTATCCCACCGATACCAGCACCCTGGCGTTGGGCCTGGGCGGTCTGCAAACGATGATGGCGCTAAACAACACCCGCGTCCTGGCCCATTATGATGCGCAAGTAGATGAGGTGAACACGGCCGTGACCCCCGGCTATAACTCTGACACACACGGCCACGGCAGCCATGTCGCCAGCATCATTGCCAACAGCGAACAAAACGAGAGCGATGTTTACAACGGCATCGCCCCCAATGCCAATCTGGTCATCGTCAAAGCGTTTGGCGCGGATGGCAGCGGCAGCTACCTGGACGTGATTCGCGGTCTGGATTGGGTCATCGCCAACAAAGACACCTACAACATCCGCGTTCTCAACCTTTCCTTCAGCGCCCCGCCGCAATCTTACTATTGGGATGACCCGCTGAATCAGGCGGTGATGCGCGCCTGGCAGGCCGGTATCGTGGTGGTCGCAGCGGCCGGCAATCAGGGGCCAGACCCCATGACGGTGGGTGTGCCGGGTAATGTGCCCTATGTGATCACGGTGGGTGCATTCTCCGACAATGGCACAGCCAACAACCTGGGCGATGACTTTCTAACCTCGTTCTCGTCTGTTGGTCCCACCGTCGAGGGGTTTGTCAAGCCGGAAATGGTAGCCCCTGGCGGCCATTTGCTAGGGCTGGTGGGCGCCAATACGACGCTGGCACAGAGTTACCCGCAGTTCCGAAATGGTGATTACATGACCATTTCCGGCACGTCGCAGGCAACGGCCGTGACCGCCGGTGTAGTTGCCCTCATGTTGCAAGACGACCCCACCCTGACACCCGATGAGGTGAAATGTCGCTTGATGGCGGGGGCGCGCACGGCCGTGAACCCCGATGGCACCCTCGCTTACAGCATCTTCCAGCAAGGCGCGGGGCAAATTCATGCCGTTGACGCCGCCAACAGCAGCCAGAGCGGCTGCGCCAATCAAGGTCTGAATATCAGCGCCGATCTGGACGGCTCCATGCACTTTGGCGGCCCGGCCAACATGGACGAAGACGGTAATTACACCATCATGGACACCGGCGGATATATGTGGGCCGGTGGTTACATGTGGGCCGGCGGCTACATGTGGGCCGGTGGTTACATGTGGGCTGGTGGTTACATGTGGGCTGGTGGTTATATGTGGGCTGGTGGTTATATGTGGGCTGGCGGCTACATGTGGGCCGGTAACTACAACTGGGATGAGAATAACACCTGGAACAGCCACGCCGCCGGCATCGGGGAGTGGTCACCGCAAGAGTAAAAAGGCGTGATGCGTGATACGTGATGCGTGAGGTCTCTCTAGTCACGCATCACGCATCACATCAACCCTACAAAACTCTAGTGCCCCATCGTGTTACAAATGCATCGCTAAAAAAGCCCTTATGGATGACGTAAGGGCTTTTTTCGTGAAAAAACCATCAAGAAGATGAAAACATTCACCGGACACAGTAGAATAGACCCCAACCTTGAGGCAACTCAACAGGCAGATTGGCACATGACATCACACCCCCGCCCGGCCCCCAAAAACTTCTCCGCCCGATTGCGGGCGTTCTATCTGGCATCCACTACCATCATTGGCATGGTCTTGCTGGGTTGGAGCATTATTCGTCTATGGGACGGCGCCAATGAAGTGAACCTGCTCTTGCTCATTTTGCTGGCAGCGGCGGCGGAAATTGCCGCTACCTTTGTGCAGGTGGGGGAAAATAAGATGGCGTATGAGGTAGGCACGGCCGTGAGTATGGCCGCCATCCCTCTCTTTGGCCCCTGGGGGGCGGTGGTCGTGGTCTCTCTGGCCGGGCTTAGCTTCTGGCTCTACAACACGCGCCAGACGCCATTTCGCCAGAAAGCGTGGGAACAGCTTGGTTTTAATATCGGGATGCACGCCATTGCCATCTTTGTGGCCGGGCTGGTCTTTTTCCTGCTGCAAAACCGGCTGAGTGGGCTGGTGGGCATGGTGATCAGTTGGGTGGTCACGGCCGTTGTCTATGACCAGATCAACTTCTGGCTGTTAGCCATCATCTTGCGCCTCAGCCGGGGCAAACAGTTCAAACCGCTGGCTTTCTGGCTGGAGAATCGCTGGGCCATGCTCATCAACGTGCTGGTTTTGAGTATTGGTGGTTCCCTGTTGGCCTTTGCGGCCAACGAGTTTGGCTGGGTGGGCATTATGATCTTCTTTTTGCCCATTGTCCTCTCCTCGGTCGCTTTTCAGGCTTACGTGCGCCAGATGAAAGCGCACATGGATAACCTGGAAGCGATTATCGCCGAACGCACTCAGGAGTTATCTCAACTGATGCGCGAAAAAGATGCCTTCCTGGCCGTCTTGACGCACGATATGAAATCCCCCCTGACCACCATCAACCTCTATGCCAACATCCTGCAACAGCAGCCGGACATCCTGAAAGCCAAACCGCAACTCACCGACCTGATTCTGCGCAGCCAACAAACGCTGACCGAAATCGTCAATAACATCCTCGACCTGGAAAAATTGCAGACAGGCGAGGCAATGCCCATGAAAAAAGAGCGTCTCGACCTGACGCCCATGCTGGAATATGTGGCGCAGGCGTTGATGGCCCAGGCTCAGGAAAAGACAATCGAACTAGACACCGACATTCCCACCGATTCCATCGTCATCGAAGCAGACCGCCAGCAAATGGAGCGGGTGCTGCAAAATCTGGTCTCCAACGCCATCAAGTACACACCCAGGGAAGGGCGGGTGGTCATCGAGGCAGCGGTGTTAAGTGGCACGGCCGTCATCCACATCCGCGACAATGGCTATGGCATTCCCGAGGCCGAACTGCCCTATATTTTTGACCGCTTCCGCCGGGTGGAGGCACATTCCAATAAAGCGGCCGGGACGGGGCTGGGGCTGGCGATTACCAAAGCGCTGGTGGAGGCGCATGATGGCGCCATTACCGTCACCAGCCAGGAGGGTGTGGGCAGCACCTTCACCGTTTCTCTGCCTGTGGTCATTGGGCGGGCGTAACGGCCATGCCTTTCAATATGCGGTGGGTTGGTAGGGGGTACGGCCGTATAATTCCAGCATGTACAACGAAGATGGGTATGAACTGTGGCTGCGTTATCGTCGCGTAGATAACCCAGACCGATTGGCGCACTATCGCCATGCACTCAGCGAAGTTGCCATTCCCGGCGCAGGTGAAACCAACGACATCATTCGCCAGGAACTACAACACGCCCTGCCACTTTTGTTGGATAAGGAAGTCGCCTTTACAGAACAAAAACCGGTCGCTAATGCCCTGGTTGTCGGTACGGTTGACCAACTGAAAACGCTGGGCCTTCATATAAGTTCTGAGCAGCAGCAAAAACTGGACAGGAAGGGTTATTTTATTCGGTCGGAGTTAGCAGAGGCAGGGCAGTGGGTAGTGATTGGCGGGGATGGGGAAACGGCCGTGCTCACCGCCACCTTCCATTTTCTCCGGTTGCTGCAAACGCATCAGGATATTGCCAACCTGGATATTTTGAGCCACCCCCACATTCAGCATCGCATTCTTGGCCATTGGGACAACCTGGATGGCTCAATCGAACGGGGGTATGCCGGGCAATCCTTATGGCATTGGGCTGAATTACCCGCCATCATTGATCCGCGTTACCACGATTATGCCCGCGCCTGCGCCTCCGTTGGCCTCAACGGGGTTTGCCTGAACAACGTCAATGCCCAGGCCCAAAGTTTGAGCCATGAATACCTGATCAAAACGGCCGCATTGGCCGATCTTTTTCGGCCGTATGGCTTGCGCG
Source organism: Anaerolineae bacterium (assembly GCA_023382655.1). GTDB lineage: Bacteria > Chloroflexota > Anaerolineae > Promineifilales > Promineifilaceae > CAADGU01. The sequence goes on from JAHDWK010000002.1 coordinate 496,298, forward strand.
TTTACCTCTCACCCCTGTTCTCCGCGCCCATGCAGTTGGGAGGTCTGCCTACCAGTGATCCGCGAGAGGCAACGGTTGCCCAATGGTGGCAGGATAAGGTGGCCGAGATTTACCAACTTATCCCCGACTTTGGTGGTTTCCAGGTCAAAGCCAATTCGGAGGGCCAGCCGGGGCCGCAAGATTATGGGGCCAATCACGACGATGGCGCCAATATGTTGGCGGAGGCGTTGGCACTACATGGCGGCAACTTGCTGTGGCGCGCTTTTGTCTATGATGTCACGGTGGATTCTGACCGGGCAAAATGTGCCAATAAGGAGTTTGAGCCGCTGGACGGCCGTTTCCACTCTAGCGTCCTGGTGCAGGCCAAAAATGGCCCCATAGACTTCCAACCAAGAGAACCCTTTCACCCGCTCTTTGGCCGGCTGGAGCAAACCCCGCTGGCTCTGGAACTGCAAATTACGCCCGAATATCTGGGACAATCGCGCCACCTGGTCTATCTGGCCGACATGTGGAAGGAGATACTCGACGCGGACACCTACGCCAAAGGGGCCGGCTCTACGGTAGCCAAAATTGTGGAAGGTTCGGCATTTGGTCATAAAATTTCTTGTATTCTGGGCGTCGCCAACGTGGGTTCGGAGCGGAATTGGTGCGGGCATCACTTTTCGCAGGCAAACTGGTATGCTTTTGGCCGGTTGGCCTGGGATTTTACGCTGAGTGCAGAGGCGATTGCCGATGAATGGGTGCGGATGACCTGGGGGAATGACACGGCCGTGGTTGAACCCATCAAAACCATGCTGCACGGTTCCTGGCCCGCCTGCGTCAACTACATGACCCCCTTAGGTCTGCACCACCTCATGCAAGAGGGGCATCATTATGGCCCCGACCCCGGCCACAACAGCTCCGGGCGTGAAGATTGGAACTGCGTCTATTTTCATAAAGCGGATGTCACCGGCATCGGTTTTGATCGCAGCCGTCGCGGTAGCAACGCGGTCAGCCAATACCACTCTCCCCTGCGTGAGCAATTTGACGATGTAGCCACCTGCCCGGAGAAATATCTACTCTGGTTTCATCATGTCCCCTGGAACCATCCCCTCCTATCTGGGCGCACGCTTTGGGAGGAGATGCAGTATCTCTACAATGAAGGGGTCACTTTTGTGGAAATCATGGCAGATACCTGGCAAAGTCTGCAACCGCATATTGATCCGCAACGCCACAAGCATGTTCACCAGCGGCTGGCCCATCAGCTTGAAAATGCGCGTGAATGGTGCGACGTCTGCCTGCACTACTTTGGGCAATTTGTTGGCTAACAACAACGCCATCGTAAAACTAAAGGGACACGGGCGTGTAATTTCATATAGTTTCAATACGCCCGTTGGGCAAAGGCGGTGTGGCGCGGTCGGGAGAGCATCCCTACAGGCTGAGAGGCGGCCACAGCAGGGGAAGAGTAGAGTTTAGGACTTTTGTTCTAATTCACATAATGTGATAATATACCCTATATCCTGAAATTGAAGGAGCAAGCTCATGGCTCAATCAAAAATAGAATGGACACAAGCTACCTGGAATCCTGTCACTGGCTGTAACAAAATCAGTCCTGGTTGTAAACATTGTTATGCCGAACGTATGGCAAAACGTTTGCAGGCAATGGGACAATCTAATTATGACAATGGTTTTGAAGTAACCCTTCATGAGCACATGCTGGAACGGCCGCTTGAATGGAAACAACCCAAACTCATCTTCGTTAATTCCATGAGTGACCTTTTTCATGAAGATGTCCCTCTGACTTTTATTCAACGTGTCTTCGACACCATGCGCCAAGCAGATTGGCACTGTTTTCAGATTCTCACCAAACGCTCTGAGCGGCTGATGCAACTAAGTCTAGAAATTGCCTGGCCGTCTAACGTCTGGATGGGCGTAAGTGTGGAAACACAGAAATATACTTATCGCATTGAACAGTTAAGGCAGACTCGGGCACAGATAAAATTCCTTTCCCTTGAGCCATTACTGGGGCCGCTATCCAATCTCAACTTAAGTGATATAGATTGGGTCATTGCTGGCGGTGAATCTGGCCCTGGGGCCAGACCAATGCAAGAAGAATGGGTTACTGAAATCAGGGACCAATGCCTGGCTACAGCTACTCCCTTCTTCTTTAAGCAATGGGGTGGCAAAAATAAAAAGAAAACTGGTCGTGAATTACAAGGACGTACCTGGAATCAATTGCCATCAAATAACCCCGCTTTTGCTATTTGACCAAAGCAACCAGTACTGGTTGAATCGGCGGCAGTAAGAAGAGGCCATTAGTGTTCATCTGATGGCCTTTTTGTTATCTGGCCATCCGATGATAAAATGTTTCAGCTTGGTTTGAGGAAAATAGTATGCGTGATCTCGATGATGAATTCTTTCGTGACAAAAGGCCATGGTCAAAAATCAAAGACAAAGTTATTGGAGGATACATGCCAGCTTACCTCCGAAAAGTGGCTCTACTTGGAAAGCCAATCCTCTTGGTGGATGGTTATGCAGGTCCCGGTGTTTTTGATGACGGTGAACCAGGTTCTCCGTTGATAATGTGTTCTGCTGCCGAAAAGTATGTCAAAAGTCAATACTCTGCGCTTTTTGTAAATCATAATCCTTCTCATCACAACAAACTGCAGGAGATCCTCGTCAAACAGGGTTGGAATTCAAGAGCGAAGGCTATTTTGGGAGATAGTTCGCAGCTTTTGAACATTCTTTCAACTCAGTTGAGAGATCAGACCGTATTTGTGTATTTAGATCCTTTTGGGTTGAAGGGGTGCGAATTCAACACGCTTAAGCCGTTTTTAACACGAAGTAATCAATTCAGCACTGAAATAGTGATAAATATGAGTATGCCAATCACTCATAGATTAGCTGCGCCAAAAGCAAAAGCAGAAGGTCGAGAAAATGATCCCAGAATTACCAGCAACCGCAATCGCATGACTAAGGTTTTTGGAGGTGATTATTGGCAAGAAATTTATTTCTCAGATATGTTGGCAGGAGAAAAAGAGTTTGCAGTAATGGAAGAATACCGAAACCTCATTTCTCAATATCTTCCCTATACAGGTTCCTGTCCCGTTAGAGAAAGCACCTCTTCTCGAATAAAATATTTCATCACATTTGCCTCACGGCATATTGATGCCATGCTACTTCTCAATGACGAGATGTGTAAAGCATATTTTGGGCAAATGCACGAGGCTGATTTCGGTGACCTCCCTCTATTTGCTAATACAAACTGGCAATCATTTAGAACTTCAAAGCAACTTGATTCTATTGTAATCGCAATATTGAAAAAGAACCCTGGGATCAAGAGAAAGGCTTTATGGGAGCTGATCATTCAAGAGCATTTTATGAAATTTACGGCATCCGAATACAAAGAAAGTGTCAAGAACCTTGCCGGGCGTACAACAGGAGAAAGAATCATTGTTACCTATACAGAGACTAACAGGCTGAATGACAACTGTGGACTCCTTTTTACCGACACATAAGTAGAAAGTACCGCATCCTACACTGTTGCGGCGAGGTCTTCATGGGTTGCTGGCGGGTGTTCCACACCGTGCCGCATTCCCTTGTCACTCACCGACCTGTTTCTCATCAGTCGTAGCACAGTTTTTGCACGGCCGTGACCAGACACCAATGAGCCATAGCCAAAGTTCACTTGAGAAGATCAAAAAGTTCTGCGGAGAAAATCACAAAGTTCAGCGCAGAACTTTCCAACCCACATTCCGCAGTGAAAAAGTGAGGAAAAAACAATTTTGAAGTATCCTCGAAAACATGCATACAATAGCCGTAGAATACGACACTCAACGTTTGGATCATTTGGGAATTGTGGCCGGGATTTGCCACGAAATCGGATTAGTTAACACGATAGATGAGATGCTGCCGACTCCATCAGGGCGCAAAGTTAGTTGCGGTCAGGCTACACTGGCTATGGTGCTCAACTGACATGGCATCACCTAAGAGCCACCTATCACCCGATGGAGAAATACCCCCATCGAGGCCGCCCCCCGAAAGAGTCCAAACGGCAGGTTGTGGGGTGGCAAGTAAAGGTGACTTGCCAGGTTGACGACAAACAACTCAGCGAAGCGCAGAAATGGTTTCAGCGAAGCGCAGAAATGGTTTCAGCGAAGCGCAGAAATGTTTGGCCCGTTTTTGCTGGCCACTAACGAGTTAGACACAGAATGCTTGCCAGACGAAAAGATTCTCAACAATTACAAAGAGCAGGCCACCACCGCGGCGGATTCTCAAGTTGACGCCTGTCAGATTACAACTGATTCGTCTACTGAGACCGGCTGTTCAAAATTGTTATTTGGTCGATTTTTAAGGTGCGGAATGTGGGTTTAAACCTTGTCATTTTATGCTATGATGATTTTGGTACCTTGCTATTTCAGCGCAATAACCTAGATTGTTATATATCTAGAAAGTGGGAAATCTTACAATCAACGCTATAAAACGAATAATTCCCCAAGAAAATGGGGTTTCATAATATTATGTAAGATAGAAATTCAATCATGACAGAACCGAATGGCAGAAGAAACTTTAGTAAAAATATCCGGACGCGTTTCAAAGAAAATTATACAAAAATAACAGACTATTTGAACCTGTCTCCTATCGATTTTTCTTGGAAAGTAAGATGGCGCATGAAATATGATCACAACACGCTTTTTATCCAAATTCAGGATAAATTGGGTGTACGGGCGTATGCACAAGAAAAAGGCATACCGACTGCAGATGTGTACTTCGTAACAGACCAGCCAGAAACGATTCCATTTGGGGCGCTTCCCAAAACTTATTTTATCAAAGCGACTCATGGATGTGGTTGGAATATTTTCTTCGAGAATGGAACTTTCTATAATTGGGTGAGCGGAGTGGCACTGATTGAACGCGATTTGTCAAAATCTATTATCACCCAAGAACAATGTATGCAATTATGTCATACCTGGCTGGGTTCAACCTACTCCAAAAGACAATGGGCCTATCAATATATTCAACCCTTGCTCCTTGTTGAAGAGAAATTGGAACCGCATGATGGTTACGCACTGGTTGTGTATCGTTGTTTTGTGTTTGATGGCGTTGTCAAAGTCATTAATGTAGATTCCCCGATGCACAAAACGGGAACGGATTTGTTCGTTGATGCAAATTGGCAGCCCTTTTCAATACCGCGACATTTTGAACAGCCGCCAAACCCGCTTCCGCAAAAGCCAGAAAAACTTACCGAAATTGTGAGGGCAGCAGAAAGGCTTGGCGAAGGATTTGATTTTATCCGGGTAGATTTGTTTGATGCCAATAAAGGCATTGTACTCGGAGAAATGACGGTATATCCCGAAGGAGGCGCGATTCATACACCGACAACGGACCGGGCTTTTAATAAATGGCTTGGTGAACAGTGGATTTTGCCGGATATAAACGACCCTAATCACGCAGCAAATCTATCGGTTGTGTGAGCAAAAAGATGGTATAGAGGTAATCGAACTGAATGTTCAAGTAGACCATGTACATCTAGTAGTCTCGATTCCACCGAAGTATGCCGTGTTCCAATTCATGGGGTATCTGAAAGGGAAACTGGCGTTGCGCCTCTTGACCGGCACGGTGATGAAGATAGGAAAAGACACCGGGCCAGCCTCAATGGCCGTAAGGGGCGAGTATTGCTGGCAGGATTCTTCGCCCAAAGCCTTAACCAGAAAATCAACCGGACGCAAATCCAGAACAGCATAGTAGATGACCAGGCAACGCACATAAGCAGGTTGATCTCGGAGAGCAAAGGTGATGCGCAGGCCCCCACCGGAACATGTCCATAAGCAAAGGCGATCCAGGTCAAGGGAAAAGGCGGCTGCATGTTCCCGCACGTAGGCAATAGCGGCCGCCACATCCCCTACCGACTGTGGCAAGAGTTCTGGAGCGTGGTAACGATGATTGAAGGTAAAAGCGACAAAACCGGATGCGGCCGCCAGAGGCCCCCAGGAGCGATATTGCCCTCTTTTGACACCGTGCCACATTTGTGAATTTTGCAGAACGGCCGTACCTTCATACGGCCGTTCTTTTTACCAGCAATAGGCAGCAAATCCACCGATTACCGATAACGGATTACCAATTACTGATTCTCCCGTTTACGCAAAAAAGCCGGGATGTCTATGTTGTCCACCGGATAGGTGGCCGGTTTGGTCTGAGAAGGTTGGGCGGGGGCAGCCGGTCTGTAACCAGAGCTTGTTGCCCCAGAGCTTGCCGCAGGGGCCGTCACCCGTGCCGTCGGTTGGCTGGGGCGGTTGACCACCCGCGTCTCCGGCCGTGTAATCCGGTGCATCAGCGGCGAGCCATGTTCAAAGCCGGTGGCAATCACCGTCACCCGCACCTCATCCTCCAGCGTCTCGTCAATCACCGCGCCAAAGATCAGGTTTACGTCCGGGTGGGCCGTCTCCCGAATAACCGCCGCCGCCTGGTTAATTTCGTGCAGGCTCATATTTGTACCGCCGGTAATGTTGAACAAAATCCCTTTAGCGCCATCAATGGTCACATCCAGCAGCTTGCTGGAGAGCGCCGTTTCCGCGGCAATGCGCGCCCGGTCTTCGCCCTTGCCACTGCCCACGGCCATCAATGCCGCCCCGCCCAAAGACATCACCGTTTGCACATCGGCAAAGTCCAGGTTAATCAGGCCGGGCACGGTGATCAACTCGCTAATGCCCTGAATACCCTGGCGCAGCACATCATCCGCCAACTTGAACGAATCCAGCAGCGAAACGCGCCGGTCGCCCATTTCCAGCAGCCGATCATTGGGAATCACAATCAGCGTATCCACGTGCTCCTTTAGCTGCTCAATGCCCGTTTCCGCTGCCCGCATCCGGTGTGAGCCTTCAAACATGAACGGCTTGGTCACCACACCAATGGTCAGCGCCCCCTCTTCGCGGGCTACCTGCGCCACAAGGGGCGCCGCCCCCGTGCCCGTGCCGCCGCCCATGCCGGCGGTGACAAACACCATGTCCGATCCCTGCAACACTTCATGCAGTTCTTCCAATGATTCCTCGGCTGCTTTCGCGCCAATCTCGGCTTTGCCGCCCGACCCCAGGCCACGTGTGGCCCGCTCGCCAATGGCCACCCGCGTGCGGGCGTTGCAGCCGCGTAACGCCTGTTGGTCGGTATTGATGGCAATAAAATCCACCCCGGCGATATTGGCCTCGATCATGCGGTTGATGGCATTGCTGCCGCCGCCGCCCACGCCCACGACCCTGATCAAAGCCGACCCTTCAGCAACGGGCATCCGCTGCAAAGGTAACTGCTGCGCTGTTCCATTTTTTGTTTTCATCTCTTCAACCCTCTTTTTTTATTAGTAAGCAGTTGGCAGTGAGCAGTGAGCAGTTTTGCCACTGCTCACTGCTCACCGCTTACTGCTCACTGGTACTAACCTGGTAATAATGTCTTCAATAACGACCCTACCCGCCGGCCCCATTCACGTTGTTGGCCGCGTGGCTGGTAGAGGTGGTTATCGCTCATGGCCCAGCGCAGCAGGCCCACGCTGGTGGCGTAAGCAGGTGAATGTAATTTATCTACCATGCCCAGCAAATTGCGCGGCTGGGCCACACGCGCGGGCACGTTCAGCACCCGTTCGGCAATGTCGGCAATGCCGCGCAGTTGGGATGTGCCGCCGGTGAGTACAATACCTGCGGGCAGCAACCCTTCGTAGCCGCAGCGCTTCAAATCTTGCAGCACCATCTGAAAAATCTCTTCGACGCGGGCTTCAATGACGTGGGCTAAATCCTGCCGGCCGACCTGGATTTTTTCGCCGCCAAATGGTTCGACAGTAAACACATGCTCCGGGTCAATTTTGTCCGGGCGGCAGTCGCCAAACTGGATTTTGACCTGCTCGGCCACATCATAGGGCGCGCGCAGGCCGATGGCGATGTCGTTGGTGATGTGATAACCGCCGACGGGGTAGACGCGGGTGTACCACGCTTTGCCTTGCGCATAGAGCGCGATGTCGGTGGTGCCACCGCCAATGTCGGCGACGATGACGCCCATGTCGCGCTCGTTGGGTTCCAGCACCGCTTCACCAGAAGCCAGAGCGTTCAGGACAAATTCAGTGGAATGGATGCCGACGTTGTGGGTGCATTGGGAGAGGTTTTGCAGCGCCGGCCGATCGGCCGTGACAATATGCGCTTCCACTTCCAGCCGGAAACCGTGCATACCGAGCGGACTGCGCACACCATCCTGATCATCAATCTTGTAACCGCGCGGGATGATGTGCACGATTTGCCGGTTGTGGGGCAGGGGGATGGCCTGGGCGATGTCCAGCGCCCGTTCGATGTCGTCGGCGGTGACGCCATGATTGTTACGGCCGATGGGCACAATGCCGTTGTTGTTGGTGGAGCTGATGTGTTCCCCGGCCATGCTGACCAGGGCTTGTGAGAGGTCGTAGCCGGAGGTTTGCTCGGCCTGCTCCACGGCCGTGGCCAACGCCACCGACGCCTCACCCACATCAATCACCATCCCCTTGCGCATTCCCCGCGACGGGGTGATGCCCAGGCCGATGATTTGCAGTTGCCCTTCCCGTACTTCACCGACAACAGCGCAGATTTTGGTGGTGCCAATATCCAGTCCAAAGATTATGTCTGCCATGTACCAATACCCTCTTCAAAAAATGGAGATGAAGAGATGGGGAGATTAAGAGATTGAATCTCCTAATCTCTCAATCTCCTAATTACTGCGATAAAACGGCCGTTCCTGATTGGCCACGCTCACATACGCCGGGGTAATGCCCTGACTTTGTAGCTGTTCAACAATCGTTTCATAAACGACCAGTTTTTGTTCCATGTCCAGCCCACTGCCAAAGTAGGCGCGCCAGCCACGGCCGTCCTGGTAACTCAGGCCATTGCCCGGCTGGAAATAGAGCCTGTCAATGTTCGGGCGCAGCGCCTTGAGTTGCAGCGCGCCCGCCAGCACATCGGCCGGCACAAAGGCGGTGTTGGCGGTTGATGGCGCGGGTGTTTCGGCCCCGGTGGTTGCGGGCACGGCCGTCGCCTCCACCCCTTCCGCCTCAATCATTAACAATCCCAACACATCGGCGCGGGCCGGCAGCAGACGGCCGTCTGACATCACCCAAAACTGATTATTTCCTTCTACCCACAGAGCGGTTGGTGAATTTTCCTTCACCTGAATGTGAACCTGGTTCGGCCACCGCACCGTCACCGTCGCCGACAGCACACCGGGCACGCCCAAAATACCGGCGGCAGCCCCGGCCGGATCGGCTGCAAAAATGTGCTGCCGCGCCAACTGACTGGCCGTCACAATCTCCGCTGCCGGGATAGCGTTGGCCCCATCTACCGGAATCGTGGTCACGTAAAACTGTTCGTCCAGCCCAATGAGAATGAGCGCATACACCACCATGGCCAGCAGCAGCATACTCACCCACCGCGCCGAAAAGATGACCTGTTTGATGCCCGCCACCGGCAAGTGGACGCGCCGGAAATTCCGCCGCTGCCGCTTGCGCGCCGTCTTGGGCACTTGCAGTTTGGGCTGGGCCACAAACGCTGCCGCTTCCAGCCGCCGCATCTTGGGCTGTTTGCGTAGTCGTGGTTGGGTGGTGGGTCGTCGTGATGGTCGCATGAATACCTGGTGTCAAGTAATTGGGTAATTGAGTAATTACTCAATCAATTACTCAATCTCAAAACTCTTTTTCAACTTCTCTTTTTCCTCATGTCGTTCCAGTGCCAGTTCAATCAATTTATCCAGCAGGTCACTATAACTCAGACCGCTGGCCTCCCACAGTTTGGGATACATGGAGATGCGCGTAAAACCGGGGATAGTGTTGATTTCGTTGAGGTACAACTTACCATAATCTTTGTCCAGCAGTAAATCTACCCGGCCTAACCCGGCGCAATCAATAGCCCGATAGGCCTGTATTGCCAGTTCACGCGCCTCTGCCGCCATTTCCGGCGTTAAGGGCGCGGGAATAATCAGCTCGGAATCGTCGCTGATGTATTTGGCGACGTAATCGTAAAAGTCGCGGCGGGGGCGGATTTCGCCGACGATACTGGCGACAGGGTCATCATTGCCCAATACAGCCACTTCCAGTTCACGGCCGTTGATCCCCTGTTCCACGATCACCCGCCGATCATACCGGCTGGCTTCGTCCAGTCCGGTGATCAGTTCATCTCGATGGCGGCATTTGCAAATGCCGACGCTGGAACCCAGATTGGCCGGTTTGGTGAAGACGGGGTAGGGCAATTCTGCTTCAATCGCCGCTAATACTGCCTCCGGCTGTGCCCGCCACTGGCTGGCAAGCACCAAGCGCCAGGGCAGCACGGGCAGCCCGTTGGCAGCCATCACCTGCTTAAAGATGGCTTTGTCCATACCCACGGCCGAACCAACCACACCGGCGCCCACATAAGGCAAATTCGCCAGTTCCAGCAAGCCCTGTACCGTACCATCTTCGCCATACGGGCCGTGCAGCACGGGGAAGATAACATCCAGTTCGGTCACGGCCCGAAGCAGCTTCGGGTTCGCCGTCAATCCTGTCACCTGCTGCTCACTTTCCTCTACCTGCATCAATGCCGCTGATTGGGGATCAGGCAGCAGGGTGGCGTGGTGGGATGCGCCCCCAGCCGTTAAGGTTGCCAGGGGATCGCCGGTCAGCCAACGGCCGTCCTTGTCAATGCCAATGGGCGCCACTGCATACTTCGCCGGGTCCAACGCCTGCATCACCGACTGCGCCGATTGCAGCGACACTTCATGTTCGCCCGACCGCCCGCCGAAGATGACGCCGACCCGTATTTTATGTGGACCCTTTTCTTGATTAACCATTTCTTTATTAGTCAACAGTCAACAGTTAGCAGTGAGCAGTAAAGACAACTGCTCACTGCTTGCCGCTAACTACTCACTTTCAAAATCCCACTTACCCACCAACTCCACTTCCAATTCCATTTCCACGTCAAACTGCTCGCGCACGGTATTCCAGGCTTCGGCGATGAGGGCGCGCACGTTTTCGGCGGTAGCCTCCTCGTCATTCACAAAAAAGTTGGCGTGTTTTTCGGAAATATGCGCGCCGCCCACGCGGAACCCTTTTAATCCGGCGGCTTCAATTAGATACCCGGCATAATAATTTTCCGGGTTTTTGAACATGGAGCCGACGGTGGCGCCGCCTGGCTGTGTCTGTTTGCGATGGGCGGTAAATCCTTCGGCGCGGGCCGTCAGCACATCTACACTTTCCGGGGTCAGCACCAGTTCGGCGGTTAAGATGACGCGGCGGAAAAGTTCACGGCCGTGTTCCTTCTTCAAAATACTGGTGCGATAACCATACTCCATTTCATGGTTGTTATAGATGCGCACGCCACGTCCTGGTTCCCACACGGTGGTTGCCCGCAGCGTGGCGGCCATATCGCTGCCGTGCGCCCCGGCATTACCCACTACCGCGCCGCCCACTGTGCCCGGCACGCCAATGGCCCATTCCAGGCCGCCCAGCCCCTTGCCAATACACTGCCGCGCCAGCGAGGAAAGGTTTGCGCCTGACTCCACCGTGCAGACCACGTGCGCCCCAATGTGGCGATAGCTGATATTTTTGGCCCGGTTCATAATCACCAGACCAGATACACCTTCATCGGATATCAAAATGTTAGAGCCGCCGCCCAAAATGAAGTAGGGGATTTGCTCAGCGTAAGCCAGTTCCACTGCTTTTTGCAGCGCGTCAGCGCCCGTCACAGTCAGAAACATTTCCGCCGGGCCGCCCACCCGCGCCGAGCTGTATCGGCTGAGCGGTACATCCAATTGCAACTCATCACCAAATGTTTCATAAAACAGCTTATAGGTAGCCAGACGAATGGTTGATGTAATTTTCATAGTCCCATGAGAAGTTCAACTTCTCCGAAGAAGTTGAACTTCTAATCCTTCTAAAACCCATTTCCCTACTTCATTGCCATCCCCTGCGCCCAGGGTGAGGATGACATCGCCGGGGCGAACGCGCTCCAGGATGTAGTCGGCGGCGTCGCGGCGGTTGGGGATGTGAACAGCCTGGGGGTGGTTCATAGCCTGCACGATCACGGCCGTGTCCATCCCCAATGTCTCACTTTCCCGGCTGTGATAAATATCCAGCGCCACTACCCGGTCGGCGGCGGCAAAACAGGCAGCAAAACGATTTTGCAGCAATTTAGTGCGGCTGAAAGTATGCGGCTGCCACACCGCCCACAACCGCCGGCCCGGATAGCGCTGCCGCGCTGCTTGCAGCGTCACCTCAATCTCGGTTGGATGATGCGCATAATCATCAATTACTACCACATCACCGGCTTCCCCTATTACTTCAAAACGCCGGTTTATACCGCTGAATGCCGCCAACGCCGTGCGGATGATGTTAAAATCCAGGCCCAGGTCTAAGCCGACAATAATGGCCGCCAGCGCGTTTAGCACGTTGTGTGTGCCCGGCGCTCGCAACCGTGCCAGCCCCACGGTCTGCCCCTCTGTTTCCACCAGAAAATCCATGCCGCCCAACGGATTGCTGCGTAAATCAGTCGCCTGATAATCCAACTGAACGCTATTTTCGCGCCCCAGGCCATAGGTCGTCACTTCCACACCGGGCAGTTTTAGTTTTTTCAGCAATCGGCCCACGCCTGGATCATCAGCGCAGACCACTAACCGCCCGCCATCTGGTAGCAGTTTAGCAAACTGGTGATAGGCGTCTTCGTAGGCGCGGGCGGTGGGGAAGATGTCCGGGTGGTCGTGTTCAATGTTGGTGATCACAATCAACTCCGGGCGCAGCCCCAAAAACATATGGTCATATTCGTCCGCTTCAACGACAAAGTAGTCGCCTTGCCCGGCACGGCCGTTGCTGCCCACTGCCGGTAACACGCCACCCACAATCACCGTCGGGTCCAGGTCGGCGGCCAGCAAAATCTGGGCGATCATGCCCGTGGTTGTCGTTTTGCCGTGCGTCCCGGCGATGGCAATGCCGATATGCCCGGCCATGAGATGCCCCAGAAAACTGGCGCGCTTCAAAATGGGCAGCCCGGCAATTTCCGCGGCCACAATTTCTGGGTTATCCGGGGCCGCCGCTGAGGTGATTACCAGCGCGTCAGCCCCGGTAATATGTTCGGCTTTGTGTCCTTCGTACACTGTGGCGCCTTCGGTTTGCAACACGGCCGTGACCTCACTCAGTTTCATATCTGATCCCGAAACCACATAGCCACGCCCCAACAACACCTGCGCAATCGCGCTCATGCCTGTCCCGCCAATGCCGAGCAGGTGGAGGTGCATACCGGGTTGTAGGGTGAATGTTGTGTTGGTCATCAGATCATCACAATAATCACAAACAAAAACATCAAAACCATTAAATACGGTAAATAGGGCGACAGCAGCGGGATAGGCATGCGCATCACCATATTTGCCGCCGTAGACCCTACTGCCGGCCGCACGATCACCATCGGGTCAAATGGGTAGGGCACACCCGGCGCTAATTGCACCCACTGGGTGCCGCCGATATTGGTAAACTCCAAAAAGGCCCAGATGGCCCCGGCGATGAGATAGCCGTTCATGCCGCCGACAATTGCCCCTAGTAATTTGTCCTGGACGGTATCGCGCGGCCGTAGCCGGGCGCCTAGTGTGCCGGACAGCCGCGGACTCTGGTAACTGAAAAAAGCCAGAAACATCAGAATAAGCGAATAAATATAGAACTGCCGTCGCTGTGCCAGGGTCGGGTCGTTCAAACCGGCTGGTGTCTGGCCCAACAGGCTCAAAATGGTAAAGCCAAACTGGTTGATGATAAACAGCGCCAACACCAGCCCCGACGTGGCCACAATCTCTCTGGCCCAACCGCGCAGCGCGCCCACCAGGGCAAAGGCCCCTACGGCGATCCAGAATAAAGCCGACAAACTTAGCATCTATGATGTCCTTCATGCCTGTCTGTAGGGCGATTTTCAAAATCGCCCTACGATCTTTTTCACATTTCCATAATCAGCCGCGCCAAATTTTCTGCCCCGTCTGGTTTATCCAGAGCGCGGGCGGCGGCGCTCATACGGGCCAGGGCGTCAGGGTCGTCCAGCAAACGCTGGATGGTGGGCAACAATTGGGAGGCGAGGGTATCATCGGTAAGCTGCACGGCCGTGCCCCGTTCCGTCAGATAATCCGCATTCACTTTCTGGTAGCGCCAGGCCCAGGCCAGCGGAATCAAAATGGCGGGCAGGCCAAACGCCGGGCATTCCCCCAACATACTGGCTCCGGCACGGGCCACCACCAGGTCGGCCGCCCGATACGCCGCGCCCATTTCGTCATGTAAATAAGGGTACGGCCGATACCACTGTTTTTGCTCGTCGCTGAGACCCTGCCAGTTGGCCGCCACTTCCGGCCACGTCAGCGTGCCGCTCACGTGAATGATTTGCGCTCGCGCCAGCAGGTCTGGCAGGCAGCCCATCAGCGCCTGGTTGATCTTCTGCGCGCCCCGGCTGCCGCCAAAGACAAACAGCGTCGGCCGTTCCGGCGTCAAATCAAACTGGGCCAAAGCGGCCTCTTTACTGAGTTGGGTGGCGGCGCGTAGTTCGGGACGTACCGGATAACCGGTCACTACCAACTTTTGCGGTGGCACAAACTGCGCCGTGCCAGCGGTGGTAGCCCCAATTTTGCGGGCAAAACGCAGCGAAAAACGCACCGACGCGCCCGGTTCCACATCCGGCAGGTAAATGACGATGGGTACACCCAGAGCACGGCAGGCCACCGTCACCGGCGCGGCCATATACCCGCCGGTCATAAACATCACGTCCGGGCGGAAGCGGCGAACGATGCGCAGCGATTGGGGTAGGCTGGCGACCAGCCGCGCCCCGTTTTTTATCTTCAGGGGCAGTGAAACCCCGGCAATCGCGCCGCCGCTAATCGTTTCCAGCCGCAAGCCGGCTCGTGGTACTAACGTCTCTTCCATTTCACCTTTTGTGCCGATCCACAGGATGTCCTCCTGAGAAATACCCGCTTTTTGTAATTCAGTGGCAGCGGCTAAAGCCGGATAAATGCCACCACCTGTGCCGCCCGCGCAAATGAGTACACGCATTTTTAAGAAGTGAGCGGTGAGCAGTAAACAGTGAGCAGTGTGTTTACTGCTCACTACCTACTGCTTACTGTTTACTAATCGGCTGCGGCCGTTTCTGAATCGCCTGGTCGCGGGAGATGCTGAGCAAAATACCAACGGCGATTAACGAGATGACCAAAGACGAACCACCATAGCTGAGAAAGGGTAGGGGGATGCCGGTGAAGGGGATAACGGCCGTGATCACCGCCACATTCATCAACGCCTGATACCCCAGCCAAAATGTAATGCCCAACGCCAGCAAAAAGCCGAAGCTGTCCCGCGCGTGCCGCGCCGCCCGCAGGCCGCGCCATATCAACATGATCAACAATCCCAACACCGTCAGGCTGCCTAACAAGCCTAACTCTTCACCCAACACTGCAAAAACGCCATCCGTATGCGCCAATGGTAGCGGCCCAAATTTCTGGGCGCTTTCACCCAAGCCGACGCCAAAAACACCGCCCCGTCCTAAGGCAATGAGTGTTTGTTGCACATGCCAGCTTGCCTGCTCCGGGTCACGCAGGGCGGTGGTATAAGCATCCATGCGCGCCGCCGCATGGGGTAGCGCATAAGCCAGAAACACAAAGACGAATCCGCCCACCAGCCCGGCAATGGCAAACTGCCGCCAATCGGCTCCGGCTACAAAAAAGATGGTGAAACTGACCAATGCAATGAGCGCCGCCGTACCCAGGTCTGGCTGCTGCACAATCAGCGCACAGATGACGCCGGTGATAATGGAGAAGGGTATGAGGCCATATGTCACCAGCTTGATGCGGTCACCCTTGGTGGATAGCCAATGGGTAATGTAGAGGATGGTGGCTAACTTGGCTACTTCTGAGGGTTGGTAAGAGCCTTCGTAAAAACCGCGCTGCGCTCCCAGGAAGCTCTCGCCAAAAAAGAGGACAAAAAGCAAACCAACCAATGTGGCCGCCATCAAAGGAATGGAAAAGCGGCGTAAGATGTGGTAGTCAAACTGCATGATGATAAACAGGCAAGCCAGGCCAATGACCAGCGCCAACATTTGTCGCCGGAAATAATAGGTGGCGTCGTCTTTGAAGCGCAGGCCATAGTCAAAGGTGGTGCTGTACACCATCAGCAAACCAATAACCAGCAGCCCGGCCGCAGCCAGCAGCAGCCAGTAATCAAACTGGAAACGCAGCGTGGGGTTTACACGGCTGCTTTTTTTGCGAATCACGGTTACGTTTGCCATAGCTTTGTGCCAGACATCCGATTTCGGCAACCAAAGGTTGCTCAAGAAATCGGATGTCTCAATTACAACTCATTCACCAACTCTCTAAACTTCTCCCCTCTTTCGGCGAAATCTTTGAAGGCGTCATAGCTGGTGCCGCCAGGGGACAGGAGGACGATGTCGCCGGACACGGCCGTCTCCCCTGCCACGGCCACCGCCTCCGCCATCGTCTCTACCCGCGTGACGAGACCTGACAGGTTTTCAAAACCTGTCAGGTCTAGCTTCTTTTCCAACAAATCGGCCAGTTCACCAAAGAGGATGACGTGTTTGGCGCGCCGGGCCACCACCCGCGCCCATTCATCCCACTGCATATCTTTGTCCCGACCACCGGCCAGCAAAATGAGCGGTTCGTCAAAGGCCGCCAGCGCCGCCAGCGCCCGCTCTGGCGCGGTGGCGATGCTGTCATTGATGTAACGCACGCCATTGATTTCCCGTACCAGTTCCAGCCGGTGTTCTACCCCGGTAAAGGTGCGGATGGCTTCATACATGGCTTCCGCCGGAATACCGGCGGCGTCGGCCAGGGTCACGGCCGCACACACATTCAGCAGATTATGGCGGCCACGTAGCTGCACATCTTCTACCCGGCACACGGCCGTTTCGTGTCCGTTGCGCAGCCAGATTTTGTCATTGTGCAAAAACGCGCCGTCGGTCACCGGCTTTTCCAGGCTAAAGAGGCGCAAACGGCCGTGTACCAACGGCCGTAACGCCAGCGAACCAGGATCATCCAGGCAGAGGACTGCCGTACCGTTCTCATCTTGAAAACGCAAAATGTTCGCCTTCGCCTGGGTATAGGCTGTCATCGTCTTGTGCCGGTCCAAATGGTTCGGCGTGATGTTTAGCACAGCGGCAATGGGCGGGCTTTGCTCCCAAATTTCTAGCTGGAAGCTGGAAAGTTCCTGCACCACCACATCATCTGCTGCCATTTTGTGCAAGTCGGCAATCAGTGGACGGCCAATGTTACCACCCACCCAGGTACGCCGCCCGGCTATCTGCGCCATCACGCCCGTCAGCGCCGTCGTCGTTGTCTTGCCTGCCGAGCCAGTAATCCCGATCACATCCGTGGGCGTGCGCCGGATAAACTCTTGTTCATCATTGGTGATGGTGATGCCCCGCGCCCGTGCTGCCTGCACAAACGGCGCATCGGCGGGCACACCGCCGCTGATGGCTAAAATGTCGGTTCTTTCTAGTAAAGTCATCGGATGTTCTCCTAAGACCAGTTCAATCGGCAAATCACTCAATTCAACCAGGTCAGTCGGCAACTTTTCGGCCGGGCGCAAGTCTGAAATTGTTACCGTCGCGCCTACGCCGACGGCAAAACGGGCCAGTGCTTTGCCTTGCCGCGCCAGACCCAGAATGAGGAGGCGTTTGCCTGTTAAAGCATCCATTTTTTCAATGAGCGGTGAGCAGTAAGCCGTGAGCAGTCTCTTTTCACTGCTTACCGTTCACTGCTTACTGCTCACTAAATTAAGGCCAGCGCCATGCCGATCATCGCCCCGGTGAGGCCAATGAGCCACCAGCGTTGCACAATCTGGGTTTCGCTCCAGCCGAGCAGGACGAAGTGGTTGTGCAGGGGGGACATTTTGAACGGCCGTATGTCCCTTCCCAAAAAGCGCCGCGATAATACGGCCGAAGTCACTTGCAGTACCACCGAAATGAGTGTGGCCACGGGGATGATGGCGATGATAGGCAAAATGAACCACTGGTTGGTCAGCAGCGCCACCACGCCCAACGCGCCGCCTAAGGGCTGCGAGGCCACATCACCCATAAACATTTGCGCCGGGTGCGCGTTGTACCAGAGAAAGGCAAAACAAGCACCCACCGTGACAAAGGAAAAAGTGATCAAAAATTGCTGGTCTTGCATGGCGGCCACAATGCCATAGGCCACAAAACAGGTGGCGGCAATTAGCCCGGCCAACCCATCCAGCCCATCGGTAAAGTTCATGGCATTGGCCGACCCGGCAATGACGATGACGGCAATGGGGATGTAAATGGGGCCAATGTCAATCAGGTAAGGGACGGTGGGCAGGGCCATATAGCCATGCCCATCATTGACCACAAAGTAGATGGTGAGGGCAGCGGCCAGAGCGATGCCCAGTTGGAACCAGATTTTGGTGCGGGCCAACATGCCCACGCCCGGTTTCTGGCGAATGCCCTGATAATCATCAATGCCGCCCAAGATGGCATAGGCAATCATGACGCCCAGGGGAATGATGATGCTGCGGGCGATCTCAATCGTTTGCACCAGGGCGACGATGTTGACGATGACGGTGATCACTACCACCCAACCGACAATGAGGATGCCACCCATGGCCGGTGTGCCCATTTTGGTCATGTGGGATTGTGGCCCTTCAATGCGGATTTGTTTGCCCAGGCGTAAACGGCGCATCATTTCGATGAACGGCCGTCCCCAGATGACGGCTAATAAAAAGGTAAATCCACCGGCGGTTAGTGCAAAAGGCATAAGCGTTCGTAAAATGCAAACGTAATGTATTACGTTTTACGTTTTATGCTCCAACATCGTGACGATCCGGTCCATACGCATTCCATAAGAGCCTTTGACCAGGATGATATCTTGCGGTTGGATGCGCGCCTCGATGACGGGCACGGCCGTGTCTGCATCCGTGGCCAGCGCCACATGGTGCGGCGGCAAACCGGCTTTGACGGCCTCTTCCGCAATCCAGCGTGCCCGCTGACCGACGGCCACCAACTCCTGGCAAACATCGGCCACCCGGCGCCCCACCAGCCGGTGAGACGCCTCTTCCAGATAACCGAGTTCCAACATATCACCCAACACCGCTACCTTGCGCCCGGGGAAGTCTTCCAGCAAATTGAGCGCTGCCAGAGTGGACTCCGGGTTGGCATTGTAGCTGTCATCAATAATGAGCGATTGTTTGGGGCCAGGTGCAGAAACCACACGTAACTCCACGGCCGTTTGCTGCAACCCACGTACAATACTGTCCCAACTCATGTCTAGTGCCAGCCCTACGGCCGTGGCCCGCAGCGCCGTATGCACACTGTGGCGGCCAATGAGGGGGGCTTGAATGTGCAAATGGTCACGGCCGTAATGCAGCACAAAACGGATGCCATCTAATCCTCTGGATTCGATCCGGTCGGCCCACAAATCGGCGCGCTGGTCCAAACCGTAGGTAAAAACGCGCGCCCGGCTGAAATCGGCCATACTCATCACCCGGTCATCGTCCCGGTTCAAAATAGCCACACCATGCGCCGGCAACGCCTCTACCAGTTCCCGCTTGGCGGCCACTATCGCTTCCAGGCTGCCGGCCCGTTCCAAATGCACTGCCCCCACCAGCGTAACCACGCCGATCTCCGGCTGTGTCATCTCGCACAGGGTAGCGATCTCGCCAGGCACATACATTGCCATTTCCAACACTGCCTTCTGGTGATGGGGTTCCAGGCCAAACAAGGCCATAGGCAGTCCCAAAATGCTATTGCGATTGCCGGGCGACTTAAAGGTATCAAACTGCTGGGCTAAAACGGCGTGAGTTAGCTCTTTGGTGCTGGTTTTGCCCACGCTGCCGGTAATGCCGATGACCTGCACCGCGAAGCGAGCGCGCCACGCTCTGGCGGATGCCTGTAAGATGGCGATGGGATCGCTCACCACCAGACAGACGGGCGTGACGACGCTGAAGGGCAGGGGGAACGGCAGAGGCTGACCAGTGCGAAAATCTATCGTTGCATGGTCGCCAGGTATGGGCCGTGCCACCAATGCCGCAATCGCTCCGCGGGCAAAGGACTCGGCCACAAAGTCGTGCCCGTCCACCTGTTCGCCCTTGTAGGCCACAAACAGGCTGCCGGGGACAACTTCACGGCTGTCCATCACCACAGCCGAAACCACCGGTTCTGCGCCGGTGGCTGTGTACTCTGGTATCAGGACGTTGAAAAAATGGGCCAGTGTCAACATAAAAAATTATGAATTAGGAATTATGAATTATGAAACCACTTCATAATTCATAATTCATCCTTCCTAATTCCCTCTCGCCTCCATCACGTCCGCCTGCAAACGGACGGTGTCGGGCGGGATGTCTAACAGCACCACTAACTCATCAGCCAGACGGGCAAAGGCGGGAGCGGCGGTGAGCGAACCCCACGGCTGCGTCTTGGGCCGATCTAGCTTCACAAAAACAATGATTTCCGGGTTGTCGGCAGGTAGCCAGCCGACGAAGGAGCCAATGGTATCGTCGGGCAAATAGATGCCGTTTTCGGCAATCTGGGCGGTGCCCGTTTTCCCGGCGATGGTGTAGCCATCAATACTGGCTTCGGTGACTTCGCGGGCCACGGCCGTAATCGCCATGGCATTCACTTGCTGCGCCACGTCTGGGCTGATGGGGCGGCTTAACTCTCTTGGTTCGTGGACAAACGTGCCGTTTTCCCCCCGAATTTCCTGCACAATGTAAGGCTGCATAATCACCCCATTGTTGGGAATGGCGGAAATAGCGGCGACCATCTGCAACGGCGTGACGGCAATACCCTGCCCGTAGGAATTGGTTGCCAGGAATGACTCCGTCCAGAACTCAGAACCGGGCAGCCACATGGTGCCGCCCGCTTCCGCCATCAAGTCTATGCCCGTCGGCCGGCCAAAACCAAATTTCTGCATATAGCTGTAATAAAGGTCTGGCCCCAAAGTAGTGGCCAGTGTGGCTGCGCCCACATTGAGGGACCGGGATAACAGGGTGGTCATATCCGTAATACCCGGCCCGCTGCGATCCCAGTTGTAAGTACGGTGGCCGCCCACTTCCAGCACGCCGGCGTCATAATAGGTGGACTGTGGGGTAAACAGGCCAGAGTCGAGGGCTGCCGCCATCGTGATCAGTTTCATCACGGAACCCGGCTCGTGCTGCTGCTGTACCGCCGGGTTTTGCAAGGCTTCTCGCTCTTGTTCATAAAATGTATACGGGTCATAACAAGGCCAACTGGCCATAGCCAGGATAGCGCCGGTACGGGGATCCATCACAATAATGGAACCGCTCTGGGCGCGGTAGGTTTGCAAGGCGTTTGCCAGATGTTGTTCCACCAGATATTGCATGGAACGGTCAATGGTCAACACCAGGTCAGCGCCTTCACGGGCGATGACATTGCGCTGCTCGGTAAGGGGGGAGATATTGACAACGGCCGTAGCCGCTTCCCCGGCCAGGTCACGCTGATAATACCCTTCCACCCCTGAGCCACCGTTGCCTTCAAAATCCACATAACCCAGCACATGGCACAGCAATTCCCCCTGCGGATAAAAACGACGGGGCAGGGGGTCTAGCTGGATTTCATCGGCATATTCCAGAGTGCGAATGGTGGCGGCAATCTCTTCGGAGACTCGTCCGGCCAGCAGTACATAAGGGTTGCCGCTTTCCAGTGCGCCCAAAATTTCGTAGCGTGGCCTCTGCAAAATGGTTGCCAGATCGGTCGCCATTTTTTCGGGGTCAGAGATGAGGCGGGGCGAGACGCCCACCTGGTAGTCGGCTGAATTGGCGACCAGCACAGCGCCATTACGATCATAAATGATGCCCCGGTCTGGCCGGGCGATCACGCGCACGTCAGTGGTCGCTTTTTCAGCCCAGGCGCCGGCCTGAATCACCTGAAACAAGATCAAGCGTCCGGCAATGATGATGGTGGCGATGACTAAGCCTACGGTAATCAGTGTTAACCGGCGCTGTTGACTTTTATTCATTGGCTTCTCCCTGAACGAAACCGTCAATGCGGCCCTGTAGCGCCAACCAGAGAGCAGTATTTATTGTCGCGGGTGGTGGCGGGAGAGCGACGGCCGTAGCCACGGGCATACTGGTGTCATTGCCACTCACCGCCGGATAGTTGGGCACAATGATATATTCAATATCATCGGGGTCGGCGGGTACAAAACCTAAGCGCGCGGCTTCTGCTTGCAGGCGTTGCAACTGCTGCGCTTCCGCAATCTGCCGCTCCAATGCTGCATTTTCCCGTTTGAGGGTTTCCATTTCCGCCTGCATGATCTGGATACGCCGCCCGACGCTGGCCGTGCGGCTGGCCTGGCTGACGTAGATGGCGCCTACCAGCGCCGCCAACACCAATATCACGGCCCAACCCAACACGGCCTGGGCTTCTGTCAGGGTGCGAAAACGGCGTAACTGGTCGCGGGAGTGTCGAGCCATCATAGTTGCAGCAAGCCCCTCAGGGTTTCAAAAACTCTTAGGGGCTGATTTTCTCCACCACCCGCAATCGCGCACTGCGGCTGCGGGGATTTTGGGCGATTTCCACCGGTGATGCCTGGATCGCTTTTTTGGTGAGCAGGTGTAAAACGGCCGGGCCGCTATCCGCGGTGGTCGGGTAACCGGGTGGTGGTGTGCGGTCCTGGCTCAGATGACGAAAGGTTTGTTTGACGATGCGGTCTTCCAAAGAATGAAAGCTAATGACCGCCAGAATGCCGCCCGGCGCCAGCAGTTCAATGGCGGCAGCCAGCCCTTTTTCTACTTCTTCCAGTTCATGATTGACGGCAATGCGCAGGGCTTGAAAAACCTGGGTGGCCGGGTGTATGTGTTTGGGGGTGTGGATGTGTTCGGCGATACAGTTGGCCAGTTGGGTGGTGGTGGTAAACGGCCGTGCCCCCACCACCAACCGGGCAATTTTACGGCTCTGCTGTTCTTCGCCATATTGCCAGAACAGGTCAGCCAGTTCCGTTTCCGGCAGGTTGTTGATCAGGTCAGCGGCCGTTTCCCCTTTGGTGGGGTCAAAACGCATGTCCAGCGGTCCTTCCTTCATAAACGAAAAGCCGCGTTCGGCGTCGTTCAACTGCCGCGAAGAGAGGCCCAGGTCCAGCACAATGCCGTCCGGTTGGGCAAAACCCATCAGGGGGGCAAACTGGCCCATTTTGGTGTAGCTGGCGTGGACAAAGGTGACCCGGTCGCCAAAAACGGTCAGTCGCTCCTGGGCAAAAGTGAGGGCGTGGGGGTCTTTATCAAACGCCAATACCCGTCCGGAGGGAGACGACTGTTCCAGAATACCGGCCGTATGCCCACCCGCGCCCACTGTGCCGTCTATGTAACGGCCGTTCCGCACCGGCATGAGCAGCGCCAACACTTCGTGCAACAAAACGGGTTGGTGTTCGATGGCGGTCATCATGGCTTAAATTCCTAAATCCTGCCAGCGGCTGGCGTCGTCCTGCCGCTCAATGGATTGGCGTACGGCCGTCCAGGCCTCGCTGCTCCACAACTCCAGGTAATGAAACATACCGGCGATGACCACATCCCCATTGATCCCGGCAAATTCGCGCAAGTAGGGGGGCAGCAAGACGCGCCCCTGGCGGTCGGGCAGCAAATCGGTAGCGCCGGAAAAGACACGGCGGCGGAACATGCGCATATCCTCATCGGCTAACGGCCGTTCGGCAATGCGCTGCGCCAGCTCTTGCCAGCCATCCAGCGGAAACAGCATCAAGTTCTGGTCAAAACCGCGTGTCACCACCAGCCCAGAAGCCAGCAGCCCGCGAAACTTGGCCGGAATGGTTAGCCGCCCTTTCTCATCAATCGTGTGAGTGTATTCGCCCAGGAACATTGGTAGTTGTGAGACCTGACAGGTTTCTAAAAACCTGTCAGGTCTTGTTATTAGAACATATGTTTCAATTGCGCCATTTTACCATACACTTTGGTGGGATTTTGCGCATGTTTGTCCCACAATGCCCCACTTTTTACCACAATAGGCCACAGTATACACCAAAGCCCCCCTCATGTGAAGGGTTGGCGGGAAACAAAAAATCCCCCCGGTTGTGAAAACCGGGGGGATTTTTCAGAGGCTTGCCCAAAGGGGATAGCGCTACCGTTCTAAATAGGGCAAACCGTTGACGGTAATACGCCAGACGTAAGTGTCTTGATAACCGGCTGTCACCCGCGCCGTCAGCCGCCCGCCATAAAAGGGCACACAATCGGGGTCATTGGGGTCGCCGGGATTACAATTTTCCGGAGACCCACCGGGAATCGTAATTTTGTAAGAGGGAGTTACCCACAGATTGTTGCAATTACCGGGAATACAATTGCGTGTTTGCCCATCTGGGTCGGGCTGGCCTGGCTGCCCAAAGCGCAACTCCCAATCCTCGCGGGCAATGGAATCAAAGAAAAAATAAATGGGCGGCTGCGTGTCACCCTGATCAGAGTCGAAGAGAGAGACATTAATGTCCTGGCCCGCCATTTCCGGCCCTACATAAACCAGCGGAATATCAATGGCGAAGGGGAAATTGGAGTTGAGGGGCAAGATGCCCGAGGCAAAGATGGCCACGCCTCGGGAACTGTGGGAAGCGGGGTTGTTTAAGACATAGCGATTGCGTTCATTCACTTGCCCCGGCACGCTGCCGATATAAGATGGCGGCCCGGCCCACAATTCAAACCCATTTTCGGAAGCGCCGCTGATGGTGGTCACGTCCAGGTTCAGGTAGCGGATGCCGCTGCCCGCTTCCACCACGATGCCGGGCACATGGCCGCTCAAGTCAATTTCAAAACTACCTACCGTACCGCCAGCGTTGGCCGGTACACCAGGCCCAGGATAATCGGAGCTTTGTTCCGCGCCGGGAGTAACCCACTGCATATCGGTCATGTGATTACCATTATCACGTGACCCGTCGCCAACCTGTCCGGTGTAACTGGCCAGGTTGGTTTTGGTGACCGCGCCGCCGGGCTGCTGCTGCCAGTAGTAGAGCTCGTATAAGGTCTGGGTGTTGCGGCTGGCCGTATAACTGCCGGGTTCACCACACTGACCACTCGTGCCGGTGCCCCGGTTTTCATCCATGCGGATGAACCAGTAAGGATTGATTGACGCCAGGGGCAGTGTGCCATTCTGATACAAGGCCAGTTCGCCGGTGCCGACCAGACAGGGGTTTTTACGGTTGTTCGTATTTTGACAGGTGCCGCTGCCGGTTGCGGGCAGGCCACTATTTTGGGCGGCTTGAGTCCGGGTAAAACTAAATGGCCCACTGGCGTTGACGTTGATCGAATCGGGGTCAAGTATTTCCACGCGCAGGATGGAAGTACCGGCGCGCTGTTCATAATCTGGCGGCACCATAATGCGGTATTTGTAGCTGTAAAAACCAGGCGCCCAGGGGCTGTTAAGCGGAGAATAGGCATCGCCGTAGCTGGTGCAAATGTCCGGGCCAAAAATACCCTGGCTGGAGGTGTTGACGATGCCGTTTTCAATGTGGCGGCTGGTATACACGTTCGCCAGGGCAAAGACGGCAGCCGTGGCCGACCGGGAGAGGTTGATCGGTTCGTTAAAACCAATCACCTTCAAGAAGAAGGTCTCCACCGGCCAGGTTCCGGTGATGGCGTAGGAGGTAACACCCAGGCCACTTTGCTCCACACGCAGGTTTTGCGTTTCGTTCAGGGAGAGGGTGACGGAGAGGGGCATGCCGTTGGCGTTGAGGAACTGGGCCGACTTGGTGCGGGCGTTGCCTTCCAGGATCTGGTTGCCGGTACCACCACCGGGCGACCAGCCGCTCAGCTCGTTGATGCCGGCCAGAGCCGCCGAGTCAATGGCCGCCTGCAACTGCGACCCCCGGGCGAAGACAAAACCCACGTCCAGGGCAATGCCCATAAAGCCGATGATGCCCACCAGCGCCAGGGCGATGAGGACGATGCTTTGGCCGGCCTCCCGGTGGGTGGCCCGGCCTGGCGAGCCGCTTTTGGCGGCTGCCAGGCGGTCATTGCCAGGCGTCTGCAAGTGTGTGAATCTCAAATAACGTTTACTGTTCATAACATTTTCCTATCTTGAAAATGTAGACCGGCTTACGGGTCTGGTCTACGTTTTCATCTGATGTGGTTCATGTTCTGGCAGGGGCGGGACGGCGCAGCCAGATGTGAGTAGGAAGCTGAGGTCTGGTTGCCGCGCCGTCTCGCCCTCTATGCCGGGTGGGGTGAGACAGGCGGGGAAAGGTTCTGGGGAATGTGCCCGATTATAACCCGCCTGTCCCGCCCCTACAGAGGTTCGATCCTAGGGGCCGGTGGGTACCTGGCCGCAGGAGTCATCCCAACGAATGAATTCGGCCAGAATGTAAGAACCTTGCCCGCCATTATTGCTGAGTTGGTAGCCCAGCAGCCGGAAGACGGCAAAACCGGTAATCTGGTAACGTGCATTGCTGCCTGTGCCTGCATATGGTTCGTATACGATCAAACGTAACTGCCGTCCAGCGGTAATGTGTCCCTCCAATACCTCTCGTACATCATTGGAGACTACGGCGCCTGTGTTGCTCATCACCCAGTCGCCTATGTTCATGGATGTATCCGTGGGATCGTTGTAATCTATATACCCATAAACCCGGTGCGGGAAAGGAGGATTAGGTGGCTGCTGCCCACCTGTGGCCACCGTGGTATAGTCCGTGCTATTACCTGGCCATGTTAAACTACCCTCCAGGGTGTTGGCGTCGGCGCTAATGTATTGGTTCCAGACCAGCCAGCCAAAACCTCCCTGGCCGCCGCCATTTTGCACCAGGAAGATGTCCCCTTCGCTCACCACCTCACCGTTCTGGCCGAAGCCGCGCAAAGGCACATTGGGCCGGTGATTATAAAAGGTGACATAGGCCGGGGCCGGTTGGGGCCAGAAGTTGGGTGAGTTGGTTACAACAGCTTCATACAGCCCCGGCGTGACGGAACGCTCACCTTCATACACGACGATGGGGAAACCAGAGCAGCCGTCGGTGGCGTTGAGGCCAAAACCCAGCACGCGCATGACGGAAAGGTCGCGCACGGAGGTGATGGTGGCAAATTGGGGCAGGGCGTTTAGTCCCAGGATGGAATCTATGTCATGCAGGGCATAGGTACCCACAAACTCGATGTCCGCGGCGATGCCGGCCTGCTGGTTGCCATTTTCGTCTCGTTGCAGCTCCTCCAGCACCATTTCCTGGATCTCCAGTTCGTTGACCGTGCTATATTGCTGCGTGTTGGAAATGCCATACACATGGTTGAATTGCCAACTCTCAATGGCGTTGCCGTCTTCGTTCACGGTGCCGCGTACCACCCAGACATCCCATACTTCCTGGTCGAGTTCCAGGGTTTGGGTGACGGTGTTGAGCAAGACGTTGGTCATGCCTTCGTCCTGGCCGCCGTCAGCGCCAAAACGGGCGCTGGCCCGGGTGGCGCTGGTGACACGGTTTTGGGTAATGATGATGTTGGATATCTCCACCACCCCGGCCAACATAATGATGAAAATGGGGAAGAACAGGGCTACTTCAACCAGACTCTGGCCGCGTTGGCCTGTTTTAGAGGGAAAGATGCGTAAACGTTTCATGATTGATTACCTCACTTGTGGTTACAAACTTACGGTACGGTGATATTTTCTAAAATTTCGCCATTGGTGGCGTCAATTCGCATTTTCAGGCCACGGCCGTGTTGAGGCGCGATCAGGTTGAGTTGCCATTCCATACGGCCGTTTGCCTCACTATCATCCATCGTCAACATCATCGTTAACGACGATACACCCGTCTCGGCCACAAACTGGCTGCCGCCTGCTTCCAGCAGCCTGGTGATAGCCTGGTCACTGTCCAGATTCCAACCGGTGGCGTTCAACAAGGCCGCGGTCTGTTGGTGCGGTCCCTGGGACACAATGCGGGCCGCCTCTTCCACCACCGAAATGACGGCGATTTCCTGGGCAGTTGGCGAGTAGAAAGTAAATCCCCAGGTGGTTTTGCCATCGCGGAGTTCTTGCGCGTTAGCCAGTTGCGGCCAGGTGGCCTGCACATTCAGCAAGCGGGCATCTGACTGCCAGGCGGCGGCGGCGCCCTGGGCGCGGGCGTAAGCGATGAGCGCCGTCTCCCCGGTATAGACGGAAGTGGGGGCCACCACAGCCGCCTGCCGGGCAATGACGGTACCGGTGTTGGCGGCCGGCCCGGCCAGGTTAACAGTGGTCTCTGGCCGGAGCCAAAAGATCAGTGATAGGGCCGCCACTACTACCAGCAGCAGTACCAAAACAATTCCTAAAATCCATTCCAGACGATTCATATAGATAGGAAGTAATTGGGTAATGACTCCATTACGCAATTACGATTTACGAATAATAGGCAAGTAAAGGGCCGGGTCATTACGCACAAACCAGACGGTGCGCCCGCCCGTGCCCGTCACTTTTTCATACACCATATGAAGGAACCAGTTATTTTGTACCACCATCTGGGGGTTGATAGCCGCTTCGTTGGCGGGTGTAACCACATCACGTGGGCCGGCGCCCCAATTACTGCAACTGTTGACGCCAAAAATTTGCTCGTTTGTTAAATTGGGCGGGACGCCGTGAAAGTAGATGAAGGTACAGCCGCCCAGGCGCGTCAGCGTAGATTTAACACTATAGGGATTGATACTTCTTTCTTTCAGGGCCGCGCCAGATATCGGGTTGGATGTGGATTGCCAGTTGGCGATATCGGTGCAGCCAGAGACACAGCGTAGATGATGCACATATTGCTGGTCGGGGTCATTGTCAATCCAATTGGTAAAGGAAACATGAACGGCCGTGCCATCCAGAACGATCTGCGGTGTCCACGCCTGTTGGGCGCTGCTGACATCGGAGATGGGGATGGGGGTAGTCCAGTTGACGGTATTGCCCGACACAGTTCCTTGTGTGTACATGATATGCTGCGGGAAAGGGGGAATGCCTCGTTGCCACACCAGGTGAACACGGCCGTTGGCGTCGATGACTATATCCGGTTTCAATGATACATTGAATTGTTCAGATACAAGATTGTTCGCTGACCAGGATACGCCGCCATTGGTGGAAAAATTATAATAGATCTCCAGCAATCCAGCGCCTACATTATCTTCTGCCCAGACCACAAAAACGCGGCCGCCGCGGGCAGCAATGGCTGGCGTCGTAATGAGCTGCGGGTCTTGAACCGTAGAGAATGGCGGTGGCGAAGCCGGCCAGCTAGTTTCGCGGGCATAGTAAATGTTTAGGATATTAGGGTCCCCGGCCGACAGATCGGTCCAGATCGCATGGCCTACGTTATTATCATCCAAAGTCACGTCCAGAAACGTGATTTCAGCCGATCCATCTGGGGAAATGGCGGCGGCGTTGGCCCAGGTACTGCCGTTGTTGGTGGACTTACGAAAGTAGGGGGCCGTATCTTCAGCACTGGCGGTCATCTGGCGAAGATAAGCCACCAGGACGGTACGGCCGTCCGACCCCACTTCAATTACCGGCAACTTGCCGCCGAAGCCTGAGGTCAGTTGTACCGGCGTGCGCCACTTTGGCGTGCCTGCCAGCACTTCCGCCGGCGCTTCCGGTGTTGCCAGCGCCGGCGCGGCTATCACCAGTCCCACCAGAACGGCAATGACGAATAAAAAAACAAGTGGACGTTTGTTTATCATGTGCAAGGCCCTTTGAACATGACCAGAATGACCATCAGGCTGGGTGGCGTAATGCCATTGCGGAAACCAAACCAGGTTTCGCCATCAATGGTAATACAGCCGGTGACGGTGTACGTGGTGCCAGTGGGCACCCCATTAAAGGCGAAGTAGCCAAATTCGTCGGTGATCTGCGTAGAAATTGTTTGCCCATTTGCTTCGTCAATGAGCTGCATAAAGGTACGGAATCGGGGAATCAAATCATCTTCAAAGGTGTAAGCCGCGCCAGCGATGGTGTTGTCGCCGCCCGGTGTGGGTGACGGGGTCGGCGTAGCAGCGGGTGTCACCATGACCCACCTGGCGTCGGTAATGTTGTTGGTCTCATCTGTTTCGTTAATTTGTTCCAGTGAATCGGCAAAACCATAGACCGCTTGCGGTGTGGGGGTTATCAGGGGATTAGGAAAACCCAGGTAGGCCGTAATTGTCACCATCCGACTCTCACCAGCACCCAGGAAGCTAATAGATGAGTAACCATCACTTTCCTCAATGGGAATGGTCGTACTCAAGACCGACGCGGGATCAGGATCCAGGTAAATATCCACAAAGAACTGAGAATTGATGTTTACACCACCAGCATTGGTGATCGGCACACGGAACTGTACCGGTTGGTAAGCAACGATGGGGGGCGTGCTGATCATTTCCGGCGGGCCATAGACCAGCAGGTCTGGCGGACTAGGCGTATTGGTGGGGGTAGCCGTCGGTACCGGCGTCTGGTTGCCACAGGGCAGGATAAATTGGGTGGTATAGGTGCCAGAGTTGGCGCCACCTACGGCCGTGACCTCATACGTGGCCGGCGTCTGGGGCAAACTGCGCGTGACCTGGTGAGAGAAAGTGCCGGCGTGTTGATTTGCCCCCCAGAACGCTATCTGTACACCATTCCAATTCAGCGTCAACGAGCGGTTCGGCAGCCAGTTGACGAAGAAGACGGTAAAGGTGACATCACCAGGGTTAGAGGCTGGCCAACCACAGGTGGGCAGCAAATAGATATAACGACCCAACGGCGTGGCCGATGGCAGCGGCGTCAGCGTCGGTGATGGCGTGGGGGATGGTATCAGGGTCAGGGTAGGTGATGGGGTGAGCGTGGGCGGTGTGCCCAGGACGATAGTGGCGTCCACCGTACCATCGGTGATGTTTTGGGCCAACAACACATGCCCAAGAATCAGCTCCACCGTGGGCACGGAAATGACGGCAAAACCGGGGCACAGGTGCCCGTCAAAGGCTTGCAGAAGGCCGGAACCAATGAGTTGGCCGCCTTCTGTCTGGTCGCGAATCTCCACGGTGCTATCCACCGCGCCGGTGATCAACACCGCAGTGTGGGTGTCCAAAACAGGACTCTCAAACCTGACATTGCAAGGTAGGGGAGTGGGGGTGTCGGTGGGTGGCGCTGGCGTCGGTGTATCAGTGGGTGGGGCCGGCGTAGGCGTGGGACCGGGGGTGGGGATCGGCGGCTGGTCAGGTGGCAGGGCCGAACCGGTGGTGCTGCTGAGCTGCCCAAACGATTCATTGAGCAGCGTTTCCTGGCCGAAGACGGGCAGGGAAGGCAGGATGGGGCTGAAGAAGGGGGTGATGATGGGCACGCGGTAGGTGGCACGCACGATGACATGGTTTTTAGGTACACCGGCGAAGTCATATTGCAATACACCATATTCATCCACGCCCCATACTTCAATGTTGTAGTAATTGTCATCCTCGTACGCGGTGGTGCTTTCATCCAGTGGCAAACCGCTTAACGCCTGGTGGGCCTCAGCAATCACGGAAGCCAGGCGTAAATCGTCGCACACATTACGGCCGTCAGGCCCTGGTTGAAGGAATTTATCAGCGCCAAAGTCCACGGCGCAGTCTGGCCCTTCCCAACTACCGGTGACGGCGTAGCGCGCGCCGATGCGGGCGGCATTCTGCACCGTGTTCCAGGCCCATAAAATGCGGGCGCTTTCGATGATCAGGAAAATCATCATGAGGACAGCGCCAATGACCAGGGCAAATTCGACGAGCGCCTGGCCGCGTGAATGATGGAGTTTATGTTTGAAATGATTCATATTCATTTAACTCTGCTCCAGGAAATGGTGAAAAAGTAAGTTTCCGGGAACGTGACGATAATGTATACTCTTTTTAGGTTCAACCAATACTTCACCTCTGAATCATAGTGAAGAGATGCCAATTAAGCGTTGATCAAGCGTTGATCGGTGGTTATTCTGAGCTATTTTGGCAATAGTGGCACATGACAAAGGTACTAAAGCTCTCGTTATTAGGCCCCCTGGAACTGGCATTTGATGATATTCCCATAACGGACCTGGCGTCGGCCAAGGCGCAGGCATTGTTGTGTTATCTGGCGATGAACGGCCGTGCCCACTCCCGCCAGACGTTAGCCGGGCTGCTGTGGGGGGACTCGCCCGAAGCAGACGCCCGGCGCAATTTGCGCGGGGTGGTTATGAAACTGCGCGAACGGTTTGACCCGTATTTGTTGGTCAATTTTCAAACCGTCGCTTTTAACGGGGAGTCAACTTACTGGCTGGATGTGGCCCAATTCCGCGCCGGGACGCGGGCGCACGAACTGGAGCAGCTACGCCACTGCGTGGCCCTTTACCGGGGTGAATTTTTGGAAGATTTGTTTGTACGCCAGGCGCCGGAATTTGAAACATGGTTACAGCAACAACGCGCGCAACTGCATCAGCAGGCGATAGCCGTGCACACGTTATTGGCGAATGTGCTCCGTGAACAGGGGGAATGGGAAGAAGGGTTGGCAGTGGCGCGCCGCCTGGTGGCGCTGGACAGCACGCGAGAATTTAGCCAGCAATTGCTGATGCAATTGCTGGTGCAGAGTGGGCAGCGGGCGGCGGCGCTAACCCAGTTTGAGCAGTACCGGGCGCAGTTGCGGGCGGAATTGGGGGTGGAGGTGTCGGCGGAAACGGCCGTACTCGCCGAACAGATTCGCCATGGGCAACTTGACAAGATGACGGGGTGGCACGGTGACAAAGTGACATCTTCGCGCCCCGTCACCCCGTCACCCAGTCACCCAGTCACCCGGTCACCGTTTATTGCCGGCCCGCCCATCACGCAGCCGGCGCGTTTTTTTGGTCGGGAACGGGAGGTGAAGCGGTTGTTTAATTTGTGGCGGCAACGGCCGTTGCAAAACGCGGCCATCATTGGTCCCCGGCGCAGCGGGAAGACCTCGCTGCTGCATTATTTGCGCATGATCACAGGCACGCCGCCGGAATTGTTACGGCCGTCGCAAGAACATACCTGGCTGCCCCACCCGGCTGCCTTTCGCTGGGTGTTTGTGGATTTTCAGGATGCCCGCCTGGGCCGGGTGGCTACCCTGCTGCGCCACTTACTGGCAGAAATGTCCCTGCCTGTGCCCGAAGACTGCCGGCTAGAGTATTTTTTGGATAGGGTGAGTGGACAATTGCAGAATCCTACCGTCATCCTCTTTGACGAAATTGGCGTGGCCATGGAGCGTTACCCGGAACTGGACGACGCCTTTTGGGAAAGTCTGCGCTCCCTGGCTACGAACCAGGTGGACGGTAATCTGGCTTTTGTTTTGTCCAGCCACGAACCGCCCGATGCACTGGCGCGCCATCGCGGTTTGGGGTCGCCATTTTTTAATATTTTTGGCTATACGGCCGTGCTTGGCCCTCTCTCAGAATCGGCAGCGCGTGAACTCATGGCGGCTTCCCCTCTGCCTATTCCTGAGGCTGACGCTGATTGGATGTTGGAAATAAGTGGTCGGTGGCCCATGCCCCTGCAAATCCTCTGCCGTGAACGGCTGTTGGCGCTGGAAGAGGGTGAAACGGGGGATGAATGGCGGGAAGATGCACTGCGGCAAGTAGCTCCCTTTGTGGGGCAAACTGCCAGTTCGCCCCACAAAGGTATGTAGATGCGAGGCGACCTGCACCGCCGGTACACCGATGCCCCCCCTTTGCCCAAAAGTTTCTTTTTGGGTAGTGCGCGTTTGCTCTTCTGGCTATTTTTTCACCCCGCTGCCTGGCGCAACCATCTGGCGCGGCTGGATGTGCACCTGCCCGCCGACTTTTGTCTGGCCGAATTGAGCTACCACCATTGGCGCAGCACGGCCGTGTGGTACTTTCTCATTCAAACTTTCCTCATCTGGCCCCTGTTAGTCGCCGTTATTCTCATTTTGCTTTTGACATTAGCGGGACTGCCCCTGACTGTGATCTTTCTGGGCGTCATGCTCGGCGTGACCTTTGGTGTGATGACCGGTCTGGCCGCCAGCCTGGTTGGTAGTGTGGCTGTGGGCGTCACCATTGGCATTGCCACCGGCCTGGCTACCGGCATTGGTGGCAGTCTGCTTTTTGACGCCGGCAGTGTCCAGGTGAACGGTGTGGCTTATTCCCTGGATGCGGTGGTGAGTGTCTTGATCGGCTTGATGAGTGGGTTGGCCGGTGGGTTAGCCTACGGTGTGGGCATGGGCATCACTCGTGAAAAACGAGAGGAACTCTCGCTATCTCTGGTGCGGCAGGTCAGCGGCGTCATCCTCGGCGTGTTGATTGGCGTGGGGGCCGGGCAACTGGCGGCGCTGGCGCAGAATACGGTGTTGGCGGGGGCGGCATCGGCGGTGTTGTTTGGCACGGCCGTTGGCTGGCGCACTAACAACAGCCGGCGCGGTGTATTCGCGGGCGTCCTCTTAGGCGCAATCGTTGTCGGCGCCGGTTGGCTTGGTGGGGCCAATGGTGGACAGGCCATCACCCTGGTGGCTTTTGTAGCCGCTGCTTTTGCCTTGCCCTATGTGCTGGCGGAAAAAGTGGCCGGCGCCTGGGCGGCCGGATTGGCCGGCGCTTTAGGCGGCGGCGCCGGGCTGTTTCTCTTTGCTACCGGCAGCGCCCCCTTCTGGCCCTTTTTATGGTTCAGCCTGGCCGGTATTTTATTGGGCTTGACGCTGGCCTGGTGGCGACCGGTGCTCATGTACCCATTTTTGCTGGGGTGGAATGGATTGCTTTACCGGCTGGATGAGCGTCGTCTGGCAGGTGGCATAACACCCCCAAATCTACCAGAAGTTACACCGGCCTTCCGGCTGCATTCCGCCTTTTGGGATGAATTTCAACGCCTGCCACTGCTGAATCTGGACGAGTATCTGCTGTTTGTGCTGCAAAAAGATACGGCCGAAGCCCGCACGGCCATGGCGTATCTGAGCAGCACCCGACAGCGGTGGGCGGCGCAGTCAGCCCAAATTGAACTGGATGCGCGCCAGTTGGAACAATGCAACAGCGCCGCGGTTATTGCGGCCGTGCATCCAGGGTTGGCCACCAGCGACCTGACCGGCCCGGCCAGCGCCCTGCTGCGCAGTTTCAGCCGGGTCAGCAGCGATGTGGCCGCCGCCTTGCAGCAGGAAAGTGCTTATAACAAGCGGCTGGCGCTGCACGCCGTGGAAGACCGGCTGGATGGGCTGCTGCGCGAATTGACGCGCAGCAACGAACCATATGCCGCCCGCTTTCGCCCCATTGTCGCCGCGTGGCGGCGCATCATCGGCCAGGAAGAGCAGCTATTGGCGGCCGAAGCGGAACTGCGTCAGGAGATTGACAGCCCCTACATCATTGGCGTGCCGTTGACGGAGAAGCAGGAAATTTTTATTGGGCGGACGGATGTGAGCGGCCGTATTGAACAGCTACTGCGCGACCGCCGCCAACCACCGCTGCTGCTTTATGGGCAGCGGCGGGTGGGCAAAACGTCGCTGCTGAACAATTTGGGGCGGCTGTTGCCGGGCAGCATTGTGCCCATGTTTGTGGATTTGCAAGGGCCGGCGTCGCGGGCGCAGGATGAGGCGGGCTTTTTGTATAACGTGGGGCGGGGCATGGCGCAGTCGGCGCAGCGGCAGCGAGGCGTGGAACTGCCGCCGCTGACGCGAGAGATGTTGGCCGATGACCCGTTTACGCAGTTTGACGAGTGGCTGGATGCGGTGGAAGGGGCATTGGGCGATCAGTTGGCGCTGTTGATGCTGGATGAGTTTGAGGTGTTGGAGCGGGTGTTGGAACGGGAACGGTTTGACCCGGAGATTGTATTGGGGATGCTGCGCCACCTCATCCAGCACCGGCCAAAGTTTAAGGTGCTACTTTCCGGTTCGCATACGTTGGACGAGTTTCAACGCTGGTCGAGTTATTTGATCAATGTGCAGGTGATTCATATTGGCTATTTGAATGAGGCGGAGGCGCGGCAGTTGATTGAAACGCCGGTGCAGGGGTTTGCCCTGCATTATGAACCGGCAGCCAGCCAGCGGGTGCTGGATTTGACACGGGGGCATCCGTTTCTGGTGCAGTTGTTGTGCGCGGAGATTGTGGCCCTGAAGAATGAGCAGCCCCCGTTGCAGCGGCGGTTGGCGACGGTGGCAGATGTGGAAACGGCCGTGCCCGATGCCTTACAACATGGCAGCTTTTTCTTTGCCGACATCAAACAGAATCAGGTGGATGCGGTTGGGTTGGGGGCATTGCAGACGTTGGCGGCGGCGGGCGAAGGGGCGCACCTGACGCTGGCGGAATTGGGTGGTGAGGTAGGATTAGCGGACACGCTGCGCGGCCTTTGTCATCGGGAGATTGTGGAGTTGGTAGACGGCCGTTACCGTTTCCAAATTGAACTGGTACGGCGTTGGCTGGCGGTGAATTGACGGTGTGGCTACGTGTGGCTACACTAAGTGAGTGAGCAGTGAGCAGTGAGCAGTGAGCAGTGAGCAGTGAGCAGTGAGCAGTGAGCAGGTGAAATGATGGCTACGGAAATTGGGATTCGAGAACTGAAAAATAATGCGTCCAAAATTGTGCGGGCGGTGCGGGAAGAGGCGGCTGAGTACATTATTACGGTGAATGGGGAGCCGGTGGCGGTGTTACGGCCGTTGAGCGAGATAGAATCCTCACAGCAACGATCCGAAAAAGTGGCGGCTTTTCTGGCGGAGTTAGATGCCCTGGCGCGTGAAATTACGGCAGAATGGCAGTCGGAGAAAACGGCCGTTGAATTGGTGAATGAACAAAGGAGGGGGTAATGGCAATCATTGACGCCAGTGTCTTTATGGCTTTGTTATATCAAGATGAACCAGGCCATATTGCCAGTCGTTCCTGGTTTGGGGCAGTGCTCATGTCTGGCGTGGTATTATCCTCTCCTGTCATTATGGTGGCTGAGGTTGCGGCTGCTATCAGCCGGAGCAAGAATGATTCTGCCAGAGCAAGCCAATTTGTGCAGTTGCTGGCTGGCGGCGACCTCATTACTTTATACCCTGTGACATTTGGTCTTGCGGAACGGGCGGCGGAGATTGCCGCCGATTACAAAATTCGGGGATGTGACGCAGTATATGTGGCGTTGGCCGAGCAGTTGGCGGAGGAGTTGGTGACGTTGGATAACGAACAATTGAGCAGAGGTACGGCCGTGATCACCACCAGACGGCCGTAGCGGAGAAAAGGTCTACTAAATTATGATTTTGAAAACATTGCACCCGGCATTTGATTGGCACGAAGTGGCGCGGTTGGCCCTGTGTTCGCGTTTGATGGATGAGATGGAAGAGGAGGAATTGACGCCGCAGGGGTTGGTGACGTACCAGTTTTCGGCGCGGGGGCATGAGTTGGGGCAGTTGCTCATCAGCCAGTTGCTCGACCGGCCGTATGATGCGGCCAGTGCGTATTACCGGTCACGGCCGTTTCTGCTGGGCAGTGGTCTGACCCTCACCGAAGCGTTTGCTTCCGACATGGCGCGGGTGGGCGGTCTGAGCGGCGGTCGGGACGTGGGCGTGGTGTTCAACATGCCCCGGCGTAAACGGGCGCTGGTACTGCCCATGTCCGGCGATGTAGGGTCGCAGTTCACGCCAGCCGTGGGGTGGGCGCAGGCCATTGTGTACCACAAAACCGTGCTTAAGAATCCAGAGGCGGGCAACAACATTGCCGTCGTTTTTGGCGGCGATGGCGCGGTAGCCACCAACGGTTTCTGGTCGGCGTTGACCATTGCCACTACCCTGGAACTGCCGCTGTTATTTGTGGTGGAGGATAACGAATACGCCATTTCTGTGCGCAGTCCATTACAAACGCCGGGCAGCAATATCGCCGCCAATCTGGCTTGTTTCAAAAATTTGACCATCTGGGATGGCAGCGGCACCAATCCGGGGGAGACGGCCGAACTGGTGCATACGGCCGTGCGCCACATGCGCGAATGGAACGGGACAGGGCTGCTGCGCCTGACGGTGCCGCGTCTGTCCGGCCATTCCAGCGTAGACAATCAGGCCTACAAAAGCGAAGCCGAGCGCGCCGCCGAATGGGAGCGTGACCCGCTGGCGGGGCTGCACCAATACCTGGTACCGGCGTTGCTGACCCAGGCGCAGTGGGAAGAACTGCGCCAGGAAGCGGCCGAAGCGGTGACCCAGGCGCGGGATGAGGCGCTGGCACAGCCACAGGGCGACCCGGCATCGGTGACGCGCTTCTTGTTTTCCAGCCCGGATGCGCCGCCGCAGGTGGGTGGGCTGCTGGCAGCGGGCATTGAACTGCCCGGCGGCAGCGATACACCGCAACCACCCGATCCCCGCCGCATCAACATGATTGAAGCGATCCGGCGCACGTTGGAAGTGGAACTGGCGCTGAATAACCGGCTGCTGGTCTTTGGCGAGGATGTAGGGTTAAAGGGGGGCGTCCATGCGGCCACATTGGGGTTGCAGACAAGGTTTGGCGACGGCCGTGTCTTTGATACCAGCCTGAACGAAGAGGGTATCATCGGTCGGTCGGTAGGGCTGGCGTATGCCGGTCTGACGCCTGTGCCGGAAATCCAGTTCCGCAAATATGCCGACCCGGCCACGGAGCAGATCAACAATTTGGGCACGGTGCGCTGGCGGACGAACGGCCGTTTTGCCGCCCCGGTGATCATCCGCATTCCCGGCGGTTACCGCAAAATTGGCGATCCCTGGCACAGCGTCACCAGCGAGGTGACGTTTGCCCACCAGCCCGGCCTGCTTTTTGCCTGCCCATCGAACGCGGAGGATGCGGTGGGACTGCTGCGCACGGCGCTGCGCGGCCATGACCCGGTCATCTTTTTTGAGCATCGGGCGATGTTGGATGCAGCCTGGGCGCGACGGCCGTACCCTGGCGATGACTATATGCTGCCCTTTGGCAAAGCGAAAGCGGTGCGGGCGGGCGATGATTTGACCGTTGTCACCTGGGGGGCGATGGTGGAGCGGTGTGAACTGGCGGCGCAGGAGTTGGCGGCGGGCATAGAAATTATTGATTTACGCACGTTGTCGCCGTGGGATAGTACGGCCGTGTTTGCCAGTGTGCGCAAAACGAGCAAATGCCTGATTGTGCATGAGGACATCAGCTTTGGCGGTTTTGGCGCGGAAATTGTCGCGGCCGTGGCCTCTCACTGTTTCCTCGACCTGGACGCGCCCATCGAACGGGTGGCGGCCCCCTCCGTGCCCGTGCCCTTTAGTACCGCGTTGATGGAGGGGGTGGTGCCGACGGTGGCGGCGATTCGGCAGGCGATGGAGAAGTTGCTGGCGTTTTAGGGGGATGGCCGTCTTGTTTACTTATCCCGTTCTCCTCAGTTAAAATGGCAGCAACAAAGGATATGGTAGAAAGGAGTAGCTAATGGACATGAATGTAATGCTCTCTCCTGATGTGGTTGAACATCTGCAAAATTTGGAACTGGGGCCGAAACAAGATTTGAGTGAAAAAGTGCGGCTGTTGTTGATCGCTGAGTATCGGCGTCGGTTGGCCCGTTATCACCTGGCAAACGAACAATTATCCCAAAAATACAATATGGGCTTTGAGGCGTTTGAGCAACAACAGATGACGCGACAGCAAGGCTACAGTTGGGAAGTGGAGTCGGATGCGATTTCTTGGGAAACGGCCGTTGACGGTATGACGACCGTGCAGCGACAGCTAAAAGAGTTAACAGGCAAGGATTGACCAGATGAACGTTGACGCCTTTGTTAATGAGGCGATTCTAGCCGGAGAACGCTTCTGGTTTATTCGGGATTTTAAGCAGGTGGAGCGTACTGATGCTACCGTCACGCTCCATCTTGATATCGAGAACGAACTTTTTGTGCAACTCTTTTTCAGCCAGCGCAGTGGTCGCATAAGTCTGGCACTGGTCGGCAGTACAGGCAGGATTTATGGGCGAGATCGGGAGTACGGCCGTTGGCATCTCCATCCCTTTGGTAAATCTCACGAACACATAGACACACCGGAAGGAATGTCAACCCAACCGATCAACCAATTTTTGAGCGAAGTAGAAAAGCTGCTGATTGAACACAACTTGTTATAAAGAAACACCCGCATCACTGTAACGGCCGTAACACCAGCAGCCCACCCGCCCCATCCGCCACGTAAATCAAATCATTACAGTAGAGTTTCTTCAAGGTATGCCCCAAAGCCGCACTACCCCATCTTGAGTAACACTTACAAAGTAACGGCCATCTGGCGCAAATGCTAGTCCGGTAATGTTTGTTGTCCCGCTCGTTATCTCATGTACCAATTCGCCGCTATCAGCCAGTAACAATTGCAGAGCGTCACCTTGCCCATTAATAGTCCAACTTATTGCTCCTGAAGCAAGCAATTTCCCATCAGGCGAAAATGCCACGGCCG
The DNA here is from genome assembly GCA_023382655.1 of Anaerolineae bacterium. Classification (GTDB taxonomy): domain Bacteria; phylum Chloroflexota; class Anaerolineae; order Promineifilales; family Promineifilaceae; genus CAADGU01. The sequence goes on from JAHDWK010000002.1 coordinate 536,483, forward strand.
CTGCAACATCATCGCCTCGCCATAATTCCGTAAATTTGTGTTCCATATCAAGTTGACCAACCATAGGCGGATTGCCCGCAATTGCCAGTAGTTGAGAAGATGTGGCACTACTTTTAAGATGATTTTCAAGTTCAGGGACACCGAGTAAGCTTCCATCCTGGATATTCCAAATCCCAATTGACCAAGCGAAATCACCCACTATGAATTCATTCCCTTGGGAATAGGATAAATCCCAAACACGAACAGGGACAGGATCTCCTGTTACCTCTCCTTCAACAATATAGTTTTCCAATGTTTTAACAAGTGTGCCGTCTTTCGGTTGCCAGATATTCAACCCACAATCTAATCCAGCCGAAATCAATTCACCTGATGAAAGAAAGACCAGAGCTGTTACACCTTGGCTGTGCCCAAAAATTGTTTTGAGTAAAGTGCCATCACGCAAACTATGGATTTCAATACGGCCGTCATCATATCCTAGAGCAACGGTTTCCCCATCTGGGGCAAAGGCAATCCGGTTCGCTGAAAACTTATGAGTTACCATACCATTTGCTGCCTGAAAAATTTTAATCCCGTTCAAGTATTCAACTGCAACCAGTTCATTGTCTGGCGAAACGATTGTTTTTAACGCTGGAGCATCATAATCGTCAACAGTTTCCAAGACAGCACCATCACTGAGAAGTCGCATTTGTAAACGACCATCCTGCAAACCTGCTATCCAGGTCTTCCCATCAGGTGAAATTGTCATATCAACAATGCCATCTTCAACGCTATATAATAACTGGCCTGTCTCTCGCTGGTAAAAACGAACGCTTGTGTATGTGCCAACATCACCATCATACCCAACATCACGAAATATGAATGCCACAACCTGACCGTCTGGAGATAGTTCCATTTGCCAGGGTTGAGGACTGGGAGGCCGGTTCCAATAATATATTGGGTCATTACAAACGTACTTCGTTGGTTCAGTGAGCGGGGAAATAGCATATGCGGTGAAGATCACACTCCCGTCGCTTGCCTTCTGAATCAGAACATCTCCTGTTTCCCCGTATGCCGGATTGATGGGCAATGCTGACATCAGTAACTCGTTTTCTGGCAAAAAATGGACATCAGCAATTCTACTGTCATATTCACCATCTTCTACTGTTTGAAAAAGGGATGATTCGGTTTGATTGAGTAACACACCAGCAGGCCAACTGTAAAGAAAAAGTACGCCTTTTTCCCAAACTGATAGTTTCGTATTGTCTAGCGAAAACTCTGCTCCCACAGCATCAGGATAGGTCTGCATGATTTCACCATCAACGGTTTGCAGAATATGGACGCCATCGCTGTTGTTCAGGATGATCTGTTCGCTGTTGGGAGAAAACTTCAAAGCTTCGGTATATGCTACCTTGTCATACCAAAACTGTCTTTTGTCCACGGCCCATACCTGAATATGTTTGCCCAATAACTCTATAACCAGAATTGTCCCATCAGATGAAATAGCGACCGTCTCGACACTCACTGGTGTCTCCAAATGAATGGGGAGTTTGCTCAAATCCTCGGTATCGTGAATATAGACGCCAGTTTCTGTGCCCACTGCCAACCAACGGCCGTCATCAGAAAGTGCCAGATCATTAATTTCCCCGCGTCCCCAACGCGCTAGCTCAACAAGTTGGGTTGCATTACTTATGCTGATAGGAACTGTAGGTTGAAGAAAGGCCGTTCCTTGAGTTACCCAGGTCAAAGCCGTTGGTAAAGGCACGGCCGTACCCGTTTCCGTCGGTACAAGTGTGGGCAGGGCGGTAGGGGTGGGTGATGGCGGCACGGCCGTAGCTGTCATCGTTTGTGTAGGGGCCAAGGTGCGGGTGGGAGGGACGGCCGTGACCTCCGCCTCCGGCGGTTTACAGGCCGCCAGCCAACAAATGATGCTCACAATAATGGCGATTTTCCACCAGCGTTCCATAATTCCTCCGGCAACTACGAGTACAGAGTGTACTATACCCCTTTTTCAGCTAACAACCCGCGCGGCCCCATAACGTTTACCATACGATCCGGTCACCCGGTCACCCTGTCACCCTGTCACCTTGTCAGATCTCCGTTAACGTCGCCTACGGCCGTTTACGCCGCCTTCACGTTGAATTTACGGGGCACATACGGACGCTAGTGGGGGGGTGGCGTATGCTATGCAGCGAAACAACGCCGCGCCAACAATCTGTTTGATTCCCCCGTTTAGCTGTCTTCGGGAAGCGTTGTTTTCTCCACACCCTGATAGAAATAAGGAATAACCGACTATGGTGGAAGCAGAAACACAATCATCCGTGCAGTTTATGAACCACCTCAAGCAAAATATGGCCGAAGGGATTTTGGTGTTAGATGTGCCGGAGATGATGGCTTTCACCAATGCCGCTAATGCCGGGGAACGGGAAGAGATGAGCGAAGCCCTCACTTATACGCAGCGATTGGCCGGTATTGGGATGCTCACAGCCGGGATCGGGCATGAGATGAATACGCCGCTGAGCATTATTGCTGCCACATGTAGCAATTTGCAGCACGAGATCGAAGAAAACAACCTGAGCATGGAGCAGTTGCAAAAATATGTGGCCATGATTGAGCAAAATGCCTGGCGGGCGGCGCGCATTGTGGAGGTGCTGCGCAATTATTCCTACGATGAAGAAACACAAACGGCCGTGACCGACCTGAACATGATCATTGAGGATGCGCTGACGCTGGTGCAGCACCAGCTACACGGCGAATACAACATTCAGGTAGAAACGCAACTGGCGCAAAATCTGGGTACCATCGTTTGTGACCACAGCCGCCTGACCCAGGTGTTGGTCAATTTGCTGCTCAACGCCCGTGACGCCATTGGGCGCGGCGGCGGCAAAATCACCATTAAATCCTGGCCCGTGCCCCCGCCTACTGTGTCGCTATCACGGGTCAATGGGCTGGTAGCAACCGCACCCGCCCGTGAAGAATATGCCTTTTCCGTCAGTGACAGCGGCCCCGGCATTGACCCGGTGATCAGCGAACAGATATTTGAGCCGTTTTTCTCCACCTGGCCCAATGGCAAAGGCGCCGGGTTGGGCTTATATGTCGCCAAACATATTGTGGAACAGCATCACGGCCGTATCACCGCCGAAAATAACCGCACCGGTGGGGCGACGTTTACGGTGGTGCTCCCCCGACAATAACTCGTAATCCGTGAGCCGTAATCCGTGAACCGTAATCCGTAAGCCGAAGTCGGATTACGGGTTACGATTTACGGTTTACGAACTCCCCTCTGCCAGTTTCAAAAAGTAGGCATGAAAACGGCCGTCCCCCGTCAACTCTGGGTGAAAAGAGGTGACCAGCCATTTGCCTTGTTGGGCGGCAACGGCCGTGCCGTCCGGTAATGTCGCCAGCACGCTGGCTGTGCCTTTTACCCCTAGCAGACGCGGGGCGCGGATGAATACGGCCGGGAATGGCTTGACATAACCATTATTGAGCGCCGGTACGTCCAGATCAACCTCAAAACTATCCACCTGGCGGCCAAACGCATTACGCTCCACCTCAATATCCATAATGCCCAACAACGGTTGGTCTTTGCCTGCACTACTGCTGCTAATCCCTTTCGCCATAAAAATCATGCCGGCGCACGTGCCCCACAGCGCCTTCTCCTGGGCAAAGAGCCGCAGCGGTTCCATCAGCCCATACGTCCGCGCCAGTTTGCCAATCGTCGTGCTTTCACCGCCGGGAATAATCAGCCCGTCCAGCCCTTCTAGTTGCTCCGGTAAACGCACGTCAACGGCCGTGACCCCCAACCGTTGCAGCATCTTCATATGCTCACTAAACGCGCCTTGCAGCGCCAGTACCCCGATTTTCATATACACCGTTCTGTAAATGACAAGGTGACACGGTGAATGGCAAACTGTCACCTTGTCACCCCTTCACCTTGTTACCTTGTTAGCTTCACCATCCACGCCCCGCCAACTGCTCACCTTCCGCCAGGCTGCTGACGGTACGGCCAACCATCGGTTCGCCCAGATTTTCGCTGACGCGGGCCAGGATGTCCGGGTTGTTGTAATGGGTAGTCGCTTCCACAATGGCTTTGGCGCGGTGCGCCGGGTTGCCGCTCTTGAAAATGCCAGATCCCACAAAAACGCCATCCACGCCAATTTGCATCATCAACGCCGCATCGGCCGGGGTAGCCAGGCCCCCGGCGGCAAAATTGACCACCGGCAGGCGGCCCAACTCTTTGGTCTCTTTCACCAGATGGTACGGCGCGCCGATGTTTTTGGCATAGGTCATCAACTCCTCATCCGGCATCAGTTGCAGGCGGCGGATTTCGCCCAGCACCGCGCGGGCGTGGCGCACCGCTTCCACCACGTCGCCCGTGCCTGCTTCTCCTTTGGTGCGGATCATGGCCGCGCCTTCGCCAATGCGCCGCAGCGCTTCGCCCAGGTTACGGCAGCCGCACACAAACGGGATTTTGAAGTTGTGTTTGTTGATGTGGTGTTCTTCATCGGCCGGGGTGAGGACTTCGCTTTCATCCACGTAATCCACGCCGATGGCTTCCAAAATTTGCGCTTCCACAAAGTGGCCGATACGTGCTTTCGCCATGACGGGGATGGTGACGGCGGCCATGATCTCTTTGATCAGGCCGGGGTCAGACATGCGGGCCACGCCGCCAAAGACGCGGATGTCGGCCGGGACGCGCTCCAACGCCATCACCGCACACGCGCCCGCTTCTTCGGCGATGACTGCCTGTTCCGGCGTGACCACATCCATGATGACGCCGCCTTTCAGCATTTGCGCCAAGCCTACTTTCACTTTGAAGCTGGCAACTTCGGCCTGCCCGTTGGGGGATTTTCCATTTTCGCTCATCTGTTTACCTCCAAATGGTGAGAGGCCACGAATGACACGAATTGCCCGAATTTTTGGTTGGGTTATTCGTGGACTCACAAGATAAATGTCCTGTAAAAGTATTACTTTGATTTTAGACTTGGGGTGGGGGGAAAACAAGGAAATTGGCTCTGCACAGGCCGCTTTGGGCGAGATGGTGGCAAGGCCAATTTGAATGAGTAACACGGCCGTGCCACTTACCAATAGTCACACTTTCGTTTGCTGCTCGTCGAGTTGGTTGGGAGCGGGTGTGGTATATATGGCGTAACGGCCGTCAGGCCAAAGGAGCATGATGATGAAACATTCCCTGATTTGCCTGATTTCTCTCTGGTTGGTGATGGGGTTGGCCGGTTGTACCGCGCCGCTTGAACCATCATATGAACCCGTTGTGACCATACCAGTGCAGGACACACTTGCACTGCGCATAACCGAAACGGCAGTATCCCCACCGGCCCTCGTCCACGTGACAACGCAACCGACACGGGTGATCCATACCGCCACGGCCGAGTCCCCCACCGCCCCCGCCAGAGAAACGCCAACGAACGTAGCGGCGACCATTTCCCCAATCATCGAACCGCCCCAGACCATAACCATCACTGCCACCGCACCGCCGACCAATACGCTGCCCAATGCACAGACGCCCACCCCTGGCTGGCATTATTACGTCAGCGATCCACACGGTTTGATGATGCAGATTCCCGCCCATTGGCAGCCCGCCCTGGATCATCCGTATGGGCTAGATGGAGACGACGGGTTTATGCGGCTGTACGCCACCAATTCGCAGGATAATTTGCTGCTGAATGCCTGCCAGGATATGGCCATGGGCACGGCCGTGTCCATTGAATGGTTCACTGTTGCCGGGCAAGAAGCGTGTCTGGTTACGGCCGATGATGGCAGCATCGCCACACTGATTGTGCAGTTTCCAGAACTGCGCGAGAACATCGTGCCGGGGGTAGCGTATGCCTTCCTGGTGTTACAAGCCGACCCGGCGCACATGCCCGGTTTTGTGCAGACGTTGAGTTTTGTACCTGTTGTACCTGCTTCCGCACCCTGATGATGATTATGAAAGGTACGGCCGTTCCTCACCCAACACACGCTGCAATTGAGTGAGACGGCCGTGCCGCCGCATGTACTCCACTAATTCTCGCGTCATTTTTGCCATTGTGCCTTCGGGAATTACGCCAGAAGGTAAATCTAGCTTAAAACAAAACTGCTCTAATTCATCATGGCTAAAACGATGCAGCAGCGTTTCTTGTAGCTGCCGTTCTAAGCGCATCTCCGGTGATTCAATGCCATCTAGCAATGCCCGCACGTCAAACTCTTTGTCTAATTCGCCGTCGTAATACAGGTTGCGCCCGCGCTTGACGTGACACCGAAAAAGTGGACATGAGAATAACTCAGATTCACCATACAATAG